>JBILLJ010000254.1:0-7159 GCA_044376125.1 Sandaracinaceae bacterium | reverse complement strand
GGGTCTGGCCGCAGCCCCTCCCTCTCGCCGCGGGTTCTCCCCGTGCTCGGCCTTGTGCCTGCGCGCGGTGTCCGATCACCGGAATCGGCGAGAGCCTCCCTCCCGCCGAATCGAGCCCGTGGCACTCGCATCGATCAATCCGAGTGCCACGTGCTCTCAGAGCATGAGTCGATCCACGTGACTCATGCTCTCACTCAGTCGCTCTCGGACGCGAACGACAGCATCCGCTCGCCGAGCGCGACGAGCACGACGGTCCAGCCCTCGTAGTCGCAGATCGAGAGCGGCACGGCGTGCGCCTCGACCACGCGCTCGATGAACGTGCCCGCGGCGGCCATGCGCGCGAGCGTCGCCCGGGCGTCGGGCAGGACCTGGCTCGCGTCGATGCCGTGGAAGTGCGGCGTGCTGTCGGCCGCGTTGCCGCGGTAGTCGCCGAGCTTCACCGACGCGCGATCGAGATCGACGCGCAGCTCCTCGGGCAGCTCGTCCTCGGCGAGCAGGCGCGCGGCGATCGCCTCGTCGATCGCGATCGGCAGGCGCGGCAGGAACACGTGCTCGAGCTCGCCGACGCGGTCCTCGATCGTGCGCACGGTGGCGCGCACGATCAGCCGCCCGCCGTCGCAGCGGCTGCACTGCACCCAGCCCTTGCTCTGACACCCGTGGCAGGGCTGTCGGTCGCGCTCGTCGTGAGACAGCTGGATCGAGCCTGCGCCGGCGCAGCCCTGGCACATCTCGAGCCCGGGCCTGAACATGCAAGCCCCGCACTTTCGCGGCCTGGCGTCGTGCACCGAGACCACGAACTGCCAGCTCGACGGCTCGAGGCGCCTCGAGGGCGCGTGGCTCGCGGCGGCACGCAGGCGCTCTACGAGGCCCACGCCGAGGTCGTCCTGTCGATCGTGCGACACGCGCGTCTGGACGAGCGCGCGCACCACGAGCGCGAGCGCCAGCTGCTGAGAGGCGGGCTCGTGCTCGAGCAGGTTGCTCGCGCCGAGCCAACCGCGCTTCTCCGCGACGAGGCCCTGCGCGCGCGCCGCCGCGAGCGTCGGTCGCACGATCTCGCGCGCCGAGGGTGACGTTCTCGTGTGCTCGTGAGGCCTGCGCACACCCGTCTCCTCGCACGGATCCGCGCCTCGGGCGAGCGGCCGTCGATCACTCGGGCAGCGTCACGCCGTCGAGGAGGTGCCCCACGAACGCGAGCAGCGCCGCCTCGGTCGAGTAGAGATCGACGCGCGCGCGTCGCACACGGAGCTCGGCGTTGCGCAGCTCCTCCTGCGCGGCGAGGAGCGCCGTCGGCGTGCGGGTGCCCACCTCGAGGCGACCGCGCTCGGCCTCCACGCTGCGCTGCGCGAGCTCGACGGTGGTGTTGCCGAGCTCGATGCGGCGCCTGGCCGCGTTGCGCTGCTGGAGCAGGGCCATCACCTGCTGTTCGATCGTCGCCTGCGCCTCGGCCACGCGCTGCTCGGCGACGTCGACGCCGAGGCGCGCGCGCTCTTCCTCTTCGTGCAGGCGCGCGTCTTCCACGGGCGTTTCGTAGATCACGTTCACCATCGCGGTGAACGCGGCGAACGTCGCGACCTGCGAGAAGGCGGGGCCGACCTCGTCGTAGCCCATGCCGTGCAAGCCGAGCTGCGCCTGTGCATCGAGGCGGGGGCGCAGCGGCTCGGTCGCGACGCGTGCGGCGCGCCGCGCCATCTCCACCTGCGCGCGGAGCTCCGCGAGCTGCGGCGAGCCCTCCACGGCGAGCGTCACCGCCTCCGCGTCGGCCACCTCGAAGGGCAGCGCCGGCGGATCGCCCGTCGCGTGGATCTCGGTGCCGAGCGGCATGCCGAGGAGCGTCGCGAGGAGGATCGCCTTGGTGCGACGATCCGCCTCCGAGAGCGCGAGCACCTCCTCGAGCGAGGCGACGCGCGTCGCGAACGCCAGCGTGTCGGCCGGCGAGATCACGCCGACCTCGAGGCGCCCCTGCGCGTCGTCGACCTGACGCTGCGCGAGGTCGCGCGCGGAGCCGTTGATGACCACGGCCTGCTCCGAGTACCAGAGCTCCGCGTAGGCCGTGAGCGTGTCGCGCACGAGCTCGGTCGCGCGTCGGTTGCGGGTCGCCTCCGCGCTCACCAGCGCAGCCTCGGCGTTGCGCTGCTCGGCGCGGCCCACGTCCGGGCCGAAGCCGCGGAGGAACGACTGCGTCGCCGTGAGCGTGAGGTCGAAGCCGTAGCCGGGACCGAGGTTGAACACGAACGGATCGGAGCCCGGCATGAACGAGAACACCGAGCGCGAGAAGCGCCGCGAGCCCGTCGCGCGCAGCGCGAGCATCGTGCCCGTGTCGAGCGGCTGCTGGATCTCCGCCACGAGGTTGAACTGCTCGCTGTACGGGAACGCGACGCTCTGGTTCGCCTGGAGCGAGGGCGTGTTGCCCACGTTGAGCGCGCCCTCGAGGTGCACGACGGGCACCCACCGCCACGTCTCGGCGTCGCGGTGGTGCCGCGCGCGTCGCACCTCGATCGCGGTGGCGCGGTAGCCGGGGTGCGCAGCCAAGGCCCGCTCGATGGCCTCGACGCCGTCGATCCCAGCGGCCTCCGGCCGCGAGGGCGGGGGGCCGGAAGGCGCCCCTTCGAGCGTCGCGTCCGAGGAGATCGTCCGATCGCTCGAGCCCTCCTGCGCGCTCGTGTGGGCACCGCCGAGCACGCCGGTGAGGGCGAGTGCGACGGCGAACGAGCCGAGCGGACCCACGAACGCGCGCCATCCAAGTCGACGTTCACTCATAGCGGAGCGCCTCGATCGGGTTGAGCTGGGCAGCCTTGTGGGCGGGGTAGTAGCCGAAGAACACGCCGACGAACGCGGAGAACACGAACGAGCCGACGATGACGTCGAGGCCCGGCACCCAGGGCAGGTCGAAGGCCGCCGCCGCGCCATAGCTGCCGAGGAGGCCGAGCGCGATGCCCATCGCGCCGCCGAGCACCGAGAGCGTGATCGCCTCGACGAGGAACTGGAGCAGCACGTCGCCCGCGCGCGCACCGATGGCCATGCGGATGCCGATCTCGCGTGTCCGCTCCGTCACCGCGACGAGCATGATGTTCATGATGCCGATGCCGCCGACGAGCAGGCTCACGGCTGCGATCGCGCCGAGGAGCGTCGTCAAGACGCCCGTGACGGTCGAGACGACCTGACCGATCTCCTGCATGTCGCGCACGACGAAGTCGTCTTCGTCGCCCACGTGGATGCGTCGCCGCTGGCGCAAGAGCGCGATGAGATCGAGCTGCGCGTCGCGCGTGGGCACGCCCTCGGTCGCCGACACGAGGATCGCCCCGATGTTGTCGTTGCCCGAGATGCGCCGCTGGAACGTGACGAGCGGCATGACGATGAAGTCGTCCTGGTCTTCGCCGAACGTCGAAGTGCCCTTGCTCTCGAGCACGCCGATCACCTCGCAGCTCACCGTGCCCACGCGGATCTGCTCGCCGATCGGGTCTCCTGCCCCGAAGAGCTCGCGCCGCGGCGTCTCCCCGAGGATGCACACGGCCTCTCCCGTCCGGATCTCGGGCTCGAGGAACTCGCGTCCGAGCGCGATGGACCAGTTGCGCACGCGCAGGTACGAGTTGTCCGCGCCAGTGACGCCAGTCGACCAGTTCTGGTTGCCGTACACGAGACGCGCCGCGCCGCCCGAGGTGGGCGCCACGAGCGAGACGGCCGGGACCTCCTCGCGGATCGCGCGCACGTCGTTCTGGGTGAAGGGCTGCGCGCTCGAGCTCGAGCCGAAGCGGCGGTCCGCGCCCGGCGCGATGATCAAGAGGTTGTTGCCGAGCGCCGAGATGTCGTTGGTCACGCTCGCGGTCGCGCCGCGTCCGAGCGTGACCATCGCGATGACCGACGCGACGCCGATGATCACGCCGAGCGTCGTGAGGAAGGACCGCATCGCGTTCCTGCGGATCGCGGTGATGGCCATGAGAAACGTCGTCGTGATCATCTCGTAGCGGCCTCCGGCCGCGAGGGCGGGGGGCCGAGCCCCCCACCACACCCCCCAGCTCGTCGATCGTCGGAGACTCCTCCTCCTCGCTCCTCCAGGCGGGCGCATGCCGCCCCCCGCCGGAGGGCGCCCCTCGCTCGGATGCGTGAACGCAGCGTGCGGGTCATGTCGCCTCCTGGCTCGGCAGCGGCGCGTGCGCGACGCCGCTCCGGCGCTCGTCGCTCACGACGCGGCCGTCCTTGAAGATCACGACGCGGCGCGCGAACGCGGCCATGTCGGGCTCGTGCGTCACCATCGCGATCGTGATGCGCTGCTTGTCGTTGAGCTCGACGAGGAGCTTCATGATCTCCTCGCTGCGCGTCGAGTCGAGGTTGCCCGTCGGCTCGTCGGCGAGGATCACGGCGGGCCGCGACACGAGCGCGCGCGCGATCGCCACGCGCTGCTGCTGGCCGCCCGAGAGCTCGTTCGGGAGGTGGTGCGCGCGGTTGGCGAGCCCGACGCGATCGAGCGCCTCCATCGCGCGCTGGCGTCGCTCTGCGCCCGGCACGCCCTGGTAGAGGAGCGGCAGCTCGCAGTTCTCGAGGGCGCTCGTGCGCGCGAGCAGGTTGAAGCCCTGGAACACGAAGCCGAGCTGGTGTCGGCGCAGGAGCGCCAGCGTGTCGCGGTCGAGCTTGCCGATCTCGATGTCCCGCAGGCGGTACGAGCCCGAGGTCGGCACGTCGAGGCAGCCCAGGATGTTCATGAACGTCGACTTGCCCGAGCCGCTCGGGCCCATGACCGCGACGAAGTCGCCCTCGACGATGTCGAGCGAGACGCCGTCGAGCGCGCGCACCTCGGTCTCGCCGTGCCCGTAGATCTTGCGGATGTCGCGGATCTCGACGAGCGAGCTCATCGCATCACCGCGCCTGTCCCGGTGCAGCCTGCTCTTCGCGCGCGAGGCCGGTGATCACCTCGACGCCCTCGGCCACGCCCTCACCGGAGACCGACGTGTTGCGACCGTCGGTGCCGTGTGTCTCGACCGAGAGCGGCTCGGCCTGGCCCTGCCGCAGCACCCACACCGTGGGCCCCGTCGGCGTGATCCGTCGCGGTCCGCCGAAGCGCTGCTCGATGGGCGGCACGAAGCGCAGGGCCGAGTTCGGGATGAGGACCTGATCGGTGCGGCGCTCGGTGACGATCGTCGCGGTGGCGGTCATGCCGGGGCGGAGCAGGCCATCGGCGTTGTCGACGGAGAGCTCGGCCGGGTAGGTCACGACGTTGAGCACCGTGCGCGAGGCGAAGTGGATGCGGCGGATCGTCGCGCGGAACTCGCGGTCCTGGTGCGCATCGACGCGGAACGTCGCCTCCATGCCCTCGCGCACCGAGCCGATGTCGGCCTCGTCGATCGTGACCTCGAGCTCGAGCTCGCGGAGATCCTCGGCGATGAGGAAGAAGACCGGTGAGCTCAGCGTCGCCGCGACGCTCTGGCCGGGCTCGACGTTGCGCGCGAGCACGATGCCGTCGATCGGCGAGACGATGCGCGCCCGCCCGAGGTCGCTCGAGATGCGATCGAGCTCGGCCCGCGCCACCCCGGCGCGTGCGCTCGCGGCGGCCACCTCGGCCTCGGCGCGCGAGACGGCGCCTCGCGCCTGATCGAGCTCCGCGTCCGACGCGAGCTGCCGCGCGTGGAGCTGCTCGGTGCGGCGCAGCGTGTTGCGCAGATCGTCGAGCGCGGCCCGCGCCACGCGGATCGCGGCGCTCGAGCTCGAGAGGTTCGCGCGTGCGGACTGCACCTGCGCGTCGATCTGCGTCGTTTCGATCTCGGCGAGCACCTGGCCCGCCGTCACGTGGTCGTTCGCGTCCACGTTGACCGTGCGCACGCGGCCGGAGATCTCGGGGCCCACCTCGACGGTGTTCCGCGGCCGCAGCGTGCCCGTGGCCGTGACCGTCGCCACGAGCTCACCGCGCGTGATCGCCGTCGTGGCGAAGCGCGGCCCGCTCGGCGCGCGGCTCCGCAGGTAGAGGCCGCCCGCGACGAGGCCGCCCACGACGAACACGAGGAGGCCGAGGCGCCACGCCCACTTCCGCCACCGCGAAGGCGCCGGGATGCCGAGCTTGTCGAGCCGTTCGTCCATCGCGGGGAGTTATGCGCACCAAACGTGCGCCGCGCGATGTCCCTTTCCCCAAGACGGCGTGAAGAACTGTTGTCCTGAAGCGCCGTTCAGTGCCCGCGCACTGCGCGAGGGCATGGGCGCGAGGGCATGGGCGGCGTGGCGGCGGGGTACCCTCACGCCGTGTACCCGCTGATCTACGTGGACCGTCTGTCCTGGCGCGAGCTGGTCGCGGGGACCGACGCGATCGACGCGGAGGCCATCGACGAGGTCGTGGGGCCTCTGGTGCGCGAGGCCGCGTCGTGGAGCGTCGAGCGGGGCCGTCGCCACCCGCTCGATCACGACATGACACCTCCGCCGTCGGTCCAGCGCGAGCGAGAGCACCTCGCCATCGCCCTCGAGCGAGGCCTCGTCGCGCGGTTCGGGCCGTGGGCGAGCGGCTTCGTCTGGTCCGCGACCGAGCCCGGCGGCGGCGGCCTCGTGACCCAGTGGTGCTGCGCCGCGGACAGCCTGCGCTTGCGCGACGAGGCCTCGGTCGCGTGGTCGATCGAGAAGGTGCGCACGGCTCTCCTGGACTGGCACCACGTTCTTCGTGAGCTCGATCGACGTTTCGTCGCGCTCGAGACGGGCGTGGCGGGGCTCGATCTCGCGCGCGCGGCCGAGCGCGCTGCGCCCGAGCTCGCTGCGTTCGTCGCTGCGCGCACGGATGCGAGCGATGCGTGGTACCGGACCTTCGCGACAGTGCTGCGCTGGTTCCTCGAGCGTCTCGGGCACCAGTCTGCGGCCATCCGCCACGCGATCCACGAGGTGTCCTCGGGCGTCTTCTCGAGCTGGTGTGCGCCGAGCGACGAGGACGTCGGCGAGGTTGCCGCGCGCCTCGCCGACGCGCTCGCGCCCCACGCAGCGAAGGATGCGCAGAGCGTCGATGCGCTCGCGCAGTGGCTCGAGATCCGATCGCGCGCCTTTCAGAGCATGAGTCACTCATGCTCTGACGTTTCTTGCCGGAGGGTCTGGCCGCAGCCCCTCCCTCTCGCCGAGTGAATCGGCGAGAGCCTCCCTCCCGCCGATTCGAGCACGTGCCACTCGCATCGATCCATCCAAGTGACACGTGCTCTCA
>JBILLJ010000312.1:0-3918 GCA_044376125.1 Sandaracinaceae bacterium | reverse complement strand
CGCTGGCCCGGCCACTACTACGACCCCGAGACGGCGCTCCACTACAACCGCTACCGCTACTACGACCCAGGACTCGGCCGCTACCTACAGACCGACCCCCTCGGCTACGAGGGCAGCCCCACCAACCTCTACGGGTACCCAGCCAACCCGCTCACCGACGTCGACGTCCTCGGTTTGACGCATCCCGCGCATCCGAGCCACGCCGACGGCGGCGACAGCCCGCATCCCCACGACGGTACGGAGGCTCCCAGCAGGCGACCCCCGGAACAGCCGCCTCTGGACCCGGCGACACATCCGCCTCGGCTCTCTCCGGAAGATGGGCAAGCGATCGTGGATGCCATCCACGACCAGGTCCCAGGGGGCTCCGACAGCACGGCCGGCCGCAATCGGACCACGACGATCACGATTGGGGAAGATGGTACGGTCTTCGTCACGAGCAGCTCGAGCGTTACCCCAGCTCAGCGCGAAGTGGCGACCGCTCGGATCCATGAGGCCATGGGCGAAGACACACCCGTCCTCTTCCAGAACGATCGCCAGAGTGAGGGCTACACGCGGCCTGCCGAGCGAAATCTGGCAGATCCTCAGACTCCGAACCCTCACCACGGCGAGGCGCGTGGCATCCAAGCTGCGCACGACAGCGGTACGCGTGCAGCAGATCAGTGGTCTTCGAGCGGCGCTGGGCACGGTGGCTGCGCGTGTTCGAGTTGTCACGGTGCTCAGACCCGATTTGGAGTGCGCAATCACACCGGTGTACAAGGCGAGTAGTTCGTTTCGACCCAGGCTCCAGGCCCCAGCGTGAGAGACAGATGAAGATCCAGCTCTATGGTTCCAACGCGGCACCCCTCGATGCCGAGTTCCAACAGCCCGACGACCCCGACTTCCAGCCTGTGATCACGGGAACACCGGAGCGCATTCGCATTGCCCCGGAGTTGGATCTCGTGGCGCTGACCTTCGGTCGCACAGGGCTCTGGCGACTGAACGGCGCACTGAGGAGCTACAAGCACCAAGACTTCCAGTTCGCGGACCTCGACCTCGTCGGGCGTCGCATCGTGGCGGTGGGCACGCACGAGGGTCACGACTGGCTCGGCTTCGTCGACCCTACGACCTTGCGGCGGAGTGACACGGTCTCGTTGCAGCGGCATCGCGACTGCCGCCTCGCAGGCGTCCTCGTGAGCCCGCACGGAGACACGTGTGTCGTGCTGTGGCGGGGGCAGACAGCGTGGGGCTTCGACGTCCACCGCCTACCGAGCCTCGAGCGCGTCGAGGATCGAACCGTGTCGAGCGCGCGCGCGGATTCGTCGGTGGAGGCGATCTCCCCCGATGGTCGTTGGCTCGTGACCACGTTCGCCGCGCGTGAGGCGTTCTGGCTCGATGACGCCTCGCGCGATGACTCACTCACCGCCCCGAGCGGAGGTGGCTCGTTCGTGATGGGCTATCTCGGCTTCTATCCCCTTCGTGAGGGTGCGTCGCGCGTACTGACGATACGGGCGAAGGTCCCTGCGGGGTTCCGGCCCGATGACGCTGACGAATACTTGATGCACCGCCCGTGGGGACCGTTGCAGGCTGATGACGAACACTTCTGGATCCGCCTGCCCGGTGGGCGCCTCGAAAAGGTTCGCTTCGACGCCAGTTCGGACCTGACCTTCGACCTGGATTCGCCGAACAACACCGCGGGACCGGTGCGGCGCACTGGCGACACGGCGGAGACGGTCATCGAGGCGCCGAAGTTGGCCGCGGGTGCCACGCCGAAGCAGCTCGATGCGTTGCTCCTCAAGCTCGTGGCGGAGTTTCCTGCCTCCCTTGCGGCGAATCCCCCGAAGTGCCTGCCGCAAGCTGCTGTGCTCTACGGCGCGGCATGTGATGCGCTCGGCCTCGGCCGCATCGACGACAGCCGCACGCTTCTCCAGGCACATCTGGAGGCGAACAGCGCGATCTTCTTCGTCGCGGGCCGAGAGGCTCCCGTCTCGATGGTCGTCTCCGGCAAGCGGGTCACCGCTCCGGGTCGCCCCGTCAAGCCAATCGAGCTGCTGGTGTCGGCGTGGCTGGACAGTTTCCACCTCGCTCTCGCGCTCCGGCGGCGAGACATCCTCGACGCCTTGGCGTCGTTCCGCATCGAGTGGTTCGAGCGACGCGCCTTTCCGCAGCCCCAGCTCGAACACGTCGCGCTGGCTCGCGCATTTCTCCTGGGTGATCAGGACTGGACGAACGCCGCGGCGCGGGCGGAGGCCGTCTACGAAGAGGCCAGTCGCAAGGAGCTGGCAGCGCTTCGCCTCGGGGCGAACTGGCATGCTCTGAAGGCCCTCACCGCGGTGCTGCTTGGTGACCAGGCGCGCTTCGACGCGGAGCTGATCGAGGTTCTCGAGGCCAACAGACGTCATCGAAGCAAAGAAGATCCGACCAACCCCTCGAACCGCCTCTGCCGACCCGCGCTCGGCCTGGCGGCGCTTGGCCTCGACCGCGGCTGGCCCATCCGCGTCGCCAGCGAGTACATGCCACGAGCGCTCTACGCGAGCTAAGCTTCGGCGCACTCGGAACCGCTCTCTGACAGCCGAATCAGGAAGAACAACACGAGGTAGCCTCTGCTCGAAGGGAGGCTGCCTCGGTTGATGCTCACGAGTGGTCGAGCGCGCCGGCACACCGGCGCGGTCGAGCGAGCGTGAGGTGGCCAAGCGCAAGCTCGCGAGCGGCGGCGAGCACCGGTATCGCTACGACGCGCGCGGCCGCATCCTCGAGGCCTCGACGGAGCGGCGACTCCCGTGGCCGTCTCCGGGACGTGGACAGTGGACGCTATGTCACCGACCCGCACGCGACGGGCGACTACACGCCCGACGTGCTCGCGACGAAGACACGCAATACGGCGATGGACGGGGCCGCCCTCGACCCTGCCGACCCGCGCGTGGCTCGCGCCCTGGCCGACCGCGATGCCGCGATGACCGACCGAAATCGACTCCTCGCCGCCGGCGACGAGCGCGGCGCGGCGCAGGCGCAAGCACGCGCGAACAAGGCCACGGAGCACCTCGGCAACATGGCGGCCGACGCGGCGGTACAGCGGGCCTACCCAGATGCGAAGATGCCGCCACTCCACAGCGGAGAGGGGCCTGGAACCTTCGACCGGGTCTACGAGAACGGAAGTCCCCCGCCGCAGCACATCATCGCGGAAGGAAAGGGCGGTACGGCGACGAACTCCTCCTCCCGCATGGGTGCCGACGGGCGGAGACACCAACAAGGGAGCCCGGGATACCAGGAGAGCGTCACGACCAACATGGCGAACTCGTCCAATCCCGGCGCTGCTGCGACCGGGAAAGCTCTCCAGAACAGTTCCTCCGTTGGATACGTCGAGGTCCACCAACCAATCACCACGACCACCGCGCCGAACGGCACAACGAGCTCCTCTCTCGGTCCAATCTCTGGAAGCACGTACGGCCCGGGACGACCTCGGACCCCCTGAGTCCACTTTGAGGAACACGAGCATGTTGTCATTCCAAGCCCACTCCGTGCCCGACACGACCGATGCCAACCTTCTGCGACTGGACGCCGAGTATCTCGAGCGAGCGGCGAGAGGCGAAGGCGCCTTGCCAGCGCGAGGTCCGGATGCAGCCAGTGGTCTCCTCATGGGTTACATCGGCGACGCTGGCCGTCGCCTCATCCGGGCAGAGCGTGTCGAGGCTCGGCGGCGACTTCACGCCGCAGGGTACGCTGCGCGCATCGTCTTCGAGGGAACGGGGGCGGAGGGGCGTCGCGCCTATCAGTTCGAGTCCGCGAACTTCGAGGGGCCAAGCGTCGCGTCACATCACGGTGCCAACGCGATGACGTGGATGCATGCGTTCTGCCTCGGGTCTCTGTTGCGTCGGCGGGACCTGCTCGACGTCCTCGATCGGTACGAGCAGCCGCAGCTCTTGGCTGCGCCCACGGGCGCAT
>JBILLJ010000075.1:0-43119 GCA_044376125.1 Sandaracinaceae bacterium | reverse complement strand
GCGATCAAGCCCTGCACCTTCGCGCGCCGCGCCGCACGCGAGAGCCCGTCCCAGCTCGGCGGCCGCGAGACGCGAACCGTCGCCGTCTTCATGTAGAGCCCGCGCAGCGACTCGATGGCCCCCGCACGACGCCAGCTCCGCTCGTCGAGGTACGTGTGAGTGAGCGAGTCGAGGTCTTCCGCGTATGCCTTCCAGCTCGAGACACCGGTGTAGTCGTCCACCCGCGACACGACGTGCGCACGCACCGGATTGGCATGGAAGTAGTGCACCGCCGCCTCGGCCGCGTCGTCGTTCAGCACCACGTCGTCGTCGTAGCGCTCCATCCACAAGGCCCCTCGTCTGCCATGCAGCCGATTGAGCGCCTTGGCCAATCCCCCCTTGAAGTCCCGCATGATGTCGGGCAGTCGGTCCTCGTGCAGGCGCACGAGGATGTGGAAGTGATTGCCCATGAACACGAAGCCCACGAGCTCCACGTCGTAGAGCTCCTGCATCTTCGCGAGGAAGAGGAACACGAGCGTGTAGACCTCCTCCGTCGGCGCGAGCAGGAACTGGTCGTCGACGCACTTGGAACCGAGCTTCCACAGGCGGTATCCGGGCGGATGGAATCGAGGCTTGCTCATGGTGAGTCAGCCCCCGTGCACGCCCCGCACCGGCCCTCGACCTCACGAAACGTTGGGATTTCGCCCCTCCGCTGGCGGAACGGCGGAGCCCTGGCGGCGCAATTCCGCCAGGCCCCTCTCCCGGCCCCTGCGCCAGAGCCCCACACGACCGCTCGATCCCGAGACGCGCGACGCTCGACCTCAGCGCCAGACACCGTCGATCACGACGACACCCTGGCCGCGCGTGTCGAGCACCTCGAGCTCGAGCCGTGCCGTCTCGCCGACGTCGCTCGTCTCGATTCGTAGCGTCTCGAAGCGCCCCGTCGGCGCGATGGGCAACTCCACGCGCCCGCGCTCCCGATCGTCCACGCGAACCACCAGCACGCCCGTGCCTCGATGTCCGTCGGGAATGGCCCACCGGATCGTGAGCTCACGCCCCGCACGAACGCTCGGCCACACGACCCGACGTCGCTCTCCGCGCACCCCCGAGGGCAGCAAGAGCGCGCGCGTCACGCCGCCACCGAGGTGCGCCGGCTCGTCGACCGCCAGACCCACCTCGCCGTGCGTGCCGCGGTCGAACGTCGCGCACTCCCAGCTCATGTGCTCCCACGCGAGGAAGTCACACGGCACCTCGCCCAGGCCCGGCACGTCGAGGAAGACGAGCGCGCTGCGCACGGCCTCGTCGCTCGCGATCCGGAACGGCTCACTGCGCGCCTCGACACGCCGCGCGAGGCCGACGCCGAGACACAACCCCAACGCGATCGCGGCCCACGTGCCGAGACGACGCGCATCGAAGTCGCCCCGACCGACCACACGCGCGAGCCACGCGAGGAACGGCAAGGACAGCGCCGCCAGGAGGACGAACGCGAGCGCCACTGCCGTGACGAGGCTCGCCCCGAGCCCCGCGCACGCCCCGATCCCGACGACGAGGATCGAGAGCGGAGCGAGCCCGAGCGCGCGCCCGCGCCCCTCGGCGAGCTCGACGGCGAGCGTGACGGCACCGAGCACACCGGGCACGAGCATCGGCCAGAGCGCGCGGGCCTCGCTCCGCGACCACCACGACTCGCGCAGCGCCGCGAGCAGCGACGCTCCACCAGCATCGTGTGGCCACGCGAGCACGGCGAACCCGAGCGCTCCGACGATCAGCGCCGCGACGCCCACGCCCGACCGCAGCGCGGCGCGATCTCCGACGACGCGCGCACGGCGCACGAGGAGCGCGCACGCGAGCGCGAAGAGCGCGGTGACCGCGAGCGCCGCCCCGCCCTGCTGGAAGCCGAGCCGCACCTCGGGCACGCCGAACGGCACGAGGACCGCCGCCGCGCGCAGCGCATGCGGTCCGTCCATCATCGACGCGACCGCGCCCACCAGCACACCCGCGAGCGCGCCGTGGAGCGCGATGACGAGGAAGGGCGCGATCTCCGGCGAGACGTTCTCCGGCAGCGCATCGAGCAAGGCATCGACCCACGCGCCACCGCCCAGGCGACCGCGGGCCGAGCCGATCACCGTGAACATCGTCGCGCCGAGCGCGGCCAGGCCGACGAGGACACCGTCGCTCGCGCGCACGACGCGGGGGCCCCGCTCGATCGGTCGGGGCTGCCGACGCCCCACCCACGCGAGGCTCGTCGCGATCGCGGGCACGAGCAACGCGAGCGCAGGCCAGTGGAAGCGATGGCCCTCGTACACGTAGCGCGAGAACACCACGAGGCTGAGCGCCACGCCCGAGAGCGCAGCGATCGCGGCACGCGGGCGTTCACGCAGGAGCACGACGAGGCCGGGCACCGACGCGACGAGCACGCCGAACGCCGCCACGAGCCCGTAGTCCCCATAGAGCACGCGCTCTAGGCCCTGCTCGAAAGGAACGGAGAACGAGTCCGTGTGCGACGCGAGCGAAGGCACGCCGTCGTCGGTGACGAGCGTCCGGTTGTAGCCGGACCACCACGGACGCCCGTACATCCACGTGTTCGCGAGCGCGAACAGCGCGAGCACGATCGTGCCGCCGACGAGAGAGCGCGCGAGCTCGCGTCGCGTCCGCGCTCGATCGGGCGGGCCACCTCGCGCGTCGGTGCGCTCGAAGAAGAGCAGCACGAGCGAGGGAAGGAGCATGAGCGCCGTCGGCTTGATCATCACGCACAGGCCCATCGCCACACCGGCCCACGCGCCACGTCGCTCCTTCACCGCGGCGAGGCCCTGCGAGAAGAGCGCGAGCATCAGCACGTCGGTCGAGAAGTCGTAGGCCGAGCCCACCACGATGGTCGCGAACACGAAGAGCGCGACCGAGATCGCCGCGCTCTCCGGCTCCGCGTACGCCCGCGCGAAGCGGAAGAGCCCCGCCGCGATCACGCCATACATCAACAGGTTGAAGAGCAGCGTCGCGGGCAGGCCGATCGCGAAGTAGAGCGGGCTGGCGAGCACGGGGAGCACGTAAGGGTGCTTGGGCCAGTGCTCGCCGTTCCGACCGATCGCCACGTTGCTCCAGCCCGGATCGAGATCGCGATTCCACCCGAGCGTCCCGGAGTACCAGCTCGCCGCGAAGCGGTGCTGCTCGAGCGTGAGGTCCTCCGCGATCGTCGTCGTCACGTTCGCGTAGAAGCGCCCGTCGCGGAACATCCACGTGTTCGGGGCGAGCTGCACCGCCACGCTCGCCGTCGCCGCGAGGAACGCGAAGAAGGCGATCGCGAGGGCGACGCGGGAACGCTCGGTGACCAGCCTGGACAAGTGGCCCGACTCTACACAATCAGCGGAGACCGGCGTGGGTTCCGCACGGCGCGCGGCTCGCCGAGAACGCAGGGGACCCACGGGCGACCGGCGGTTGCGACAATCCTCGACGCAGCCACGTGAGCCGCGCGGCCTCTCGAAGGACCGAGCGGAGCCTCTCCCTACGGAACGAACCGCATTCCGTAGTCGATCGGGCCCATGGCGCCTTCGCCCGGCCGAACCCGGAGGAGGATCATGCTCCACTCCTCGCCGATGGTTCGACGTATGCCGAACGTATCGGTCGCAGGCCCGACGGATACGGTCCCGCACGTTCCGGTGATGAAGTCCGGCGGGGTTCCTGCGATCTCGTAGATCTGGCTGTAGAAGTAGACGTCGATGCAGATGGGCTGGTCCTGTCCCACGGGCATTGGGGGGGTGGGTGGCTCGGCCCCAACGACGCGCGCCTGAACGCGCAGCTCGACGGGCGCGATGTTGTAGGCGTACCAGTCCTCGTCCATTCCGCTCATCCCGAGGGAATCGCAGAGATTCAGGTAGTTGAGCTCCACCACGGAGCCTTCCACGAGCGCAACGGGAAGCGGGCTCGCGACTGCGTCCTGCCACCGCAGGTTGGGCTCGTACTCGTCGGGGAGACACGAGCCCATCGGGATCGGTGCGCCCCAGTTCTCCTCGTAGATCGCGTTGACCGTCTGCTCGAACACCTCGAGCATGCCGTTGGTGAGCTGCGCCGTCGTGATCTCGTCCGAGACCATCGTCGCCGCTGCGTTGTCGTAGTACTCGACGAGCGCTCCCTGGACGATGTTCGCAGCGCAGTCGCCCATCAAGCCTGCGAGCCCCTTGCCGCGATCGTTGAGGCTCGTGTCGAACTGCATGAGGTCGAAGCGTGCCCGGGTGTAGCGGATGTTCTGCACGGCGAACGAGGTGCCCCCCGGCCCGACCCGCAGGTACCAGCGAACCACATCCGTGATGTCGAGCCGTGTCAGCACGAGGGCCTGCTGACTGACCGTGAGCTCGCTGAACATGGCGGCGATCGCGTCGGTGGCGAGGCCGATGCCGTATCCGACGTCGAGCCGGTCCGACACGGAGTCCGCGTTCCAGAGCTCGAAGTAGTCGTTCCGAACCACGGCCCGGAGCTGGATCAACGCCAGGGACCACTGGCGCATCTGCTCCCAGCTCGGCTGGCCCGGCTGGGGGTCCGTCTCCATCGCGTGAAGGAGATAGTTGTAGCGGCGCGCGATCTCTCGGTATCGGAGGAGCGCGGAGTCGTCGCGAGGATCGGTCGTGTAGCCGATCACGGTCCTTCCGATGTGGTTGCAGTGCACGTCTCCCACGGTCGCCGCGCCGTCGAGGAAGGTGGCCCCGAGCTCCCACAGGCTCGCGCCCGTCCGGAGTCCTCCCGCCAGTTCCACCGCCGTCCCCGCGATCGCGGCGATCATCGCGCAGCGCTCGGCGTAGAGCGGCGACACGACGTTGCACGCACCGTCGACGAGGTACTTGAAGACGGCCGCGACCGCCGAGATGGCCATGGCCTGCATGACGTTGGTGAAGCTGACCGAGACCGAGATCCCGGCGACCAGAGACTCCGTTCGCGCGGCAACGAGGGGAGAGCGCGACGTGCCGAACGGGTTCGCGTCCATGGCCGGATCGAAGGGATCGGCCGACATCTGCTCCTGCTCGTGGGCGTCGACCTCGAACGCGGCGTCGGACTCCGGAAGCTCGAACGTGTAGAGGAACGGAGCGTCCACATCGGTCGGATCGGTGATCAGGTACATCGCGGTCGTATCCGCGACGGCGATGTGGATGCGTCGATCCGCGAGCGGCATCCGGAGCTCTCGCTCGACCGTCGAGAGGTCGAACAGCATCTGGTGCGCGGGCGAGTAGAACATCGCGACGCCCTCGGCGTTCGTCGTGTGCTGGCCGACCTCGACGCCCTCGGCGTCGCGCTCGAGCCGCACGACGTCGTTGTCGCGGAGGAACGTCTCGAGATCGAGTGTGTTTCCGGCGTCGAAGTCGATCCCCGTGCCCGTGTCCTCGGGCGACGATGATGGATCGCAGCCGATCGCGGTCAGAGACATCAGGACACCCAACCACCAAGCGCACCGATTCAGCATGACGAACCTCGGTTGCAGGCCTCGATTGACTCGCGTGCCATGAGGCTACCGGCCGTACGAACAGCGAATCAACGGGCCTTTCCGAACGCGACGAATCAACCCTCCATACGCGGGGACACTCACGTCGAATGGCTGTCTCGGGTTCGGGGGAATGCCCCGTGATCGCCATCAGTCCAGGCCGGCGGCGAGCGTGAACCGTGCCCGGTTGCCCGTACCCGCGTCGCGCACGACCACCACGTACGCGCCTGGCTCCACCTGCCGCCGCAGCTCGTGCCCGGGGCCTGGCCCTTCGGCGCTCGCCAGCGGCTCGGCGCGACGCGTCCAGAGCTGGAGGTCGAGATCGGTTCGATCGGAGGCCGTCCCGCTGCCTTCGATCGCGAGGCGCAGCACGAGCGTTCCCGGGCGGTCCACGAGCACGCGATGCACACGCACGGCGTCGATGCCGTTGTCGGGCTTGGCAGGCGCACCGCTCGGAGACGGATCGGTGAGGCCATCCACGGTCCCCGCGACCGGGGAGCCGAGCGGCAGCGCGATCGGCCACGCCACCGCGTCGTCGCTCGGCGCGAGCAGCGCAGGATCCTCACCGCTCGCCGACAGCATCGCGCGCAGGCTCTGTTCGCTCGCCGTGTTCGTCCGCACGAGGTGTCGCAAGAAGCCGGGCAGCGCGACGAACGACCCGGGCTCTTCGTACGCGCTCGACATGGCCGCGAGCACACGGGCCGCGCCGATCGCGAGGCCATCCTCGTCGCGATCGGTCGCGTCCGTCGCGCGCACGTCCGCGACGTCGCCGTCGGTCAGATCCCACAGCACCCCCGCGACGCTGCGCTCGGAGCCGAGCCCGCGCGGCAGGCTCGGGTGCTCGACGTCCTCGTCGATGCGTGTCGAGCCCGTCGGCACGATGCCGAGCGTGTCCCGGTAGAACGGCTCGCGTGTGGGCTCCTCCTCGGCGAGCACGGCCATCGCGAACCACGTCGCGCGCCCTTCCTCCCACGCGACGCCCGGATCGACGAGCGCGCCGGGCGGGTGTCGACCGCCGATCGACGAGTCGCCCGCGAGGCGGTTCATCACGAAGTGACCGAGCTCGTGGAGGATGATCCCTTCGTCGTGCTCGTCGGTGTCCGTCGTGTGCTGCTCGCCCAGCGGACCGCCGAGGAGCTCGAGGCAGAAGCGACCGCTGCCCGCAGGAACCTCGCCGCGGAAGAAGCTCCACTCGACCGTCACACCCCGGCCCCAGTAGGCGAACACCGGCGGCAGACCACGCCCCGTCCAGCGCTCGAGCGCGCGCGAGCCGCGCAGCAAGGTGTCGACGATGTGGAGCGCACCGGCCATCTCGCTCGCGGTGTCGGAGAAGTGCACGCGCCCACCCTCGCGCGCGATCTGCTCGAGCGTCACCACCTCCGCGTACGACGTCGCGCCATCGGCCCGGGACGAGCTCGCGATGTCCATCGCGCCCAGGCGGATCCGCGCCGTGACGCCGATCGAGACGGCGCCCGGCGTGCTGGGGAACGCGAAGTGTCCCGCCTCATCCGTCTGCCCCGACGCGAGCACGTCGCCGCCCGCACCCAGGAGCGAGAGATCGACGTGACGCGCGGGCATCGCGACCTCGTCGGCCGTGAGCCCGTCGTGCGTCGAGCGACGCGCACCGAACGTGATGGTGCCCTCGACGAGCGCCGAGGCTGCGACGCTCGCCCCAGGCTCGAGCGTCGTGACGCCACCACACGCCTCGCACGACGCGAGGCCGATCGCGAGACCGATCGCCGCGAGCGTCCCGATCGCGCGCGGCCTGCCCGTTCCGCGCGGCACGCTCACTCCGGGATGACCTCTCCGCGCGCGGTCCGCTCCTCGCGCTCGACCTCGATCGCCTCGGCGAACTCGTTCGCGCACGTGGGATCGAACTGCGAGCCCGCGCAGCGGCAGATCTCGCTCACCGCGACCTCGTGCGGCAGGGCCTTTCGGTACGCGCGATCGCTCGTCATCGCGTCGTAGGTGTCGGCCACCGAGATGATCCGCGCCAGGAGCGGGATGTCCTGCGCCGTGAGGCCGATCGGATACCCGCGCCCATCCCAGCGCTCGTGGTGGAGGTGCACGCCAGGGATGAGCGGATTCAGGAACGTGATCGGCTCGAGGATGTCCTTGCCATAGCCGGGATGCTTCTTGAAGACCTCGAACTCCTCCGTCGAGAGCTTGCCCGGCTTGTTGAGGTTCATGACGCAGCCGATCTTGCCGATGTCGTGCATCAGCGCGGCCTGCCGTGCGATCTCGACCTCCTCGGGCCCGAGGCCGAGCTTGATCGCGAGGATCTGCGCATACGCCGCGACGCGCTCGGAGTGGCCCGCCGTGTAGCGGTCCATCTTGTCGATCGCGGACGCGAGTCCCTTGATCGTCTGCTGGAAGGTCGCCTTCAGATCCTCGTAGAGCTTCGCGTTCTCGATCGCTGCCGACGCGCGGCTCGCGACCATGCGGAGGAGCTTGCGCTGGCCTTCGTCGAACTTCTTGCCGCGGCTGTACGAGAGCACGCCGAGGAAGCCGATGACCTGCTTGCGGGCCAGGAGGGGCGTGACGACGAGCGAAGTCACCGCGAAGGCGGGATCGCCGAGCACGAGGTACTCGTTGGCCGCGCTGCCGTGCACGCGCAGCGGCTGATCTTCGGCGAAGTACGCCTTGAGCCGCGCGGCGTCGAGGGTGGCGAGGATCGGCTGGCCCATCGCATCGATCGGCGCACGATCCGCCGCGACGCCGGGAGACGTGGAGCCGGCCGAGCTGCCCACCCCCGGTGGCCGCTCGGTACGGCGCGGGGAGCGCACGTACTCGACCTTCGGCTGGTCCGGATCGCTGAGGTGCTCCTGCACGTGGCGCGCGAAGCCCGGGTGCAGCTCACGCGCGCGCTCGAACCAGCCGCCGAACCCATCGGAGAGCACGATGGAGACCTGATCGGCCTCGACCTCGTGCAGGGCCGCGTCGGTCACGGTGCCGAGGACCTCTTCGAGCGAGAGGCTCGCCGCGATCGCCTCGCTGACCTTGTAGAGGGAGAGCGCCTCGCGCAGGCGCAGGTTCTCGGTCGCGAGCTTCTGCTTCTCGAGCGCCCGGCGGATGGTGTGGACGACCTCCTCGACCTTGAACGGCTTGAGGATGTAGTCGTAGGCGCCGCGCTTCATCGCATCGATCGCGGTCTCGACCGTGCCGAAGCCCGTCATGATGACGACCACCACGTTCGGCACGTGCCGGCCGATCGCCTCGAGCAGCTCGAGGCCGCCCATGTTCGGCATCTTGAGATCGCTCAGCACGAGGTCGTAGCTGCCCTTGGACAGCTCCGCGAGGGCGGCCGCGCCGTCCTCCGCCGTGCGGACCGAGAAGCCCTCCATCGAGAGGAAATCGGCGAGGATCTCGCGGATCACCTTCTCGTCGTCGACGACGAGCACCTTCGGGAGCTCGGGGCTGTTCGGGTCCATGGGGCTCGAGAGGAACGCAGGCGCCGCGCGCACCGGCTCGCGCAGCGCGAAGGCGTGAGCTTACTATCGCCCAGGTCTCCGGGGTCAACGCCGTTCTCCCCCCGAAAGCCCACGAGATGCGAGCCCATCCGATGGTAGCGCGAAGGGTCCCCGACGCCGGAGGCGCGACGTGAGCGGTCAGCTCGCGCGTCGTCTGCGCCTGGGCCTGCTCCTCTACGTGGCGATGATCGCGCTCGCGGTGGTCATCGCGTGGTGGCGCGACGACTCGTTGCTCGTGCGCCCGGTCGCGCCGCCCTCGTGGATGCCGAGCGCGCTCGTGGACTCGGGCGTCTCGAGCCACCTGCTCTCGGCCGCCCTCGGCGTGCTCCTCGCGGTGACCACCATCGCCTCGACGGAGCTCCTCGTGCGCCGCACACGCTGGGCCCAGGCGCTGCGGGCCGAGTTCCGGGCCGCGCTCGAGGGCGCGAGCTCCGGCGATCTCGTCGCGCTCGCGATCGCCTCGGGCTCCGCCGAGGAGCTGCTCTTCCGTGGCGCGATCCAGCCCGCGCTCGGCCTCTGGCTCACCTCGCTCCTCTTCGGCGCCGTGCACTTCGTGCCCTCACGCGCGCTCCTTCCCTGGACCCTCTGGGCCGCCGTGATGGGCGTGCTCCTCGGCCTCGTGCACGAGCACACGGGCTCGATCGCCGGCGCCGTGATCGCGCACGTGCTCATCAACGCCGTGAACCTCCACCGCATCGCGCGCTTCGATCCCACCCTCGACGAGGCCGATCCCCACGCCCCCCCCTCCCTCGTCCCCCGCAAGCGAACCCGCAGCGGCGGCTGACTCCCGCGAGGCATCACGATTCGATTCGTGACCTGCTCGCATGCACGAGGACGACATACGGAGCCCGCTCAGCGGGCTTGCCCCGAAGAGCGACCGCGCTCACTGCCCCGGGATTGCACCCCGGGGTTCGCACGGCGATCGGCCGCTCAAGGCGTGGTCCACACGTAGCCGATGATGCCGCGGTCCTGGTAGCCGAGGCCGATCGCGCTGTCTCGCTCGGGGGCGCTCGTCGTGGAGAAGTGATCGCCGCCCGGGTGGAAGAGGCGATAGAGGGGTGTCGCGCCGCAACGCGGCGTCATCGCGATGAAGCCCATCTGCCCTTCGCCCGCGGCCATCTCGCAGCCCGTGTCGGTCGTGTAGAGGTGATGACCGTCGCTCGCGAGGCAGCGGAAGAAGGGCTGCGTGCCGTCGACCGGCACGGCCGAGAGGTGGAAGAAGTCGTAGGCCTTCGCCGCCGACGAGGGCCGGGCTCGTGACCGCCTCGCCGCCACCGTGCAGGTTGCAGAAGAAGCCCTGCACGCCGGTGCCGTCGTCGAGCAACGGAGCGGCCGTCTCGAGGACCTTCCGCAGCCAGACCTCGTCGGTCGAGTCGGTCTCGTAGGCCACGTCGAGCACGGAGAGCACGCGGTCCCGCCGCGTCCGTCGATCGGGTGCCGCGGTCATTGAAGCGCGACCTCCGCCAGCGTGGTCGCGCCCCGGCCGAGGCCGCGCGGGGCGAATCGAGAGGGAACCGAGCGGGTGCGACGGTGCGGCGGTGGCTCCACGACTGCGATTCGGCCAGGCGCCCGAGTCGTTCTCCATGGAGCACTCGTCGACATGCCCCGCGATCGGCGGACCTCACATGGCCGCCGTCGCCGGTGCGAACCCGCCTACGCCAGACCGATCAGATGTTGCCCTGACACTCCCGCAATGCCGTCAACTCGGCCTCGCAGACCATGATGAAGGTACCGCACCCCGCCGACCCACTGCGGACGAGGCACTCGGAGCGCGCGTCCATCTGCGCACGGCACGCCGGGTACATGTCGTAAAGCGCCTGTGTCAGATCGAGGCACTGCTGCACCGTGAGCGTCGTGTCTCCACACACCTCCCGATCGTGACGGCAACCGCGACCGGCTGCGGTGTCGGGATAGGCCGCGCAGCCGGCCAGGCCGAGCGCAACGAAGCACGTGAGGAGCGCGAGCGAGGATCGAATCTTCATGCGCCGACGACTACCTTCCCAGTCCGACGGCATCCATGGAGCATTCGACGGACAGTCCGCCACAGGCCCTCAGGGTGCGAGCGAGAAGCCGCGACGCGCATGCCTCCGAACCGATCGTTTGCTCCATGGTCGCGCCCTGACTGTCACCCCAATCTCCGGCCTCCTCGGAGGTGTCGGTGTCTCGATCGTCCAGATCTCTGCAAGCTGCCGTGATCTCTCTGGCCGTCGCCGGGTGTGGTGGCGGCTCCCCTCCGCCGCCCGCAGTCGATGCGGCCATGGCGGCGTCGTGCCCGGAGGTCGGGGGCGCGTGGACGGCGACCCCCGATCCCGCCGACATCATGACGTGTCGTGATCCGATGGCGGTCGAGATCGCGCAGACGGGCTGCCAGATCACCTTCACCTTCGACATCATGTCGGGGTCGGGCCCCATCACGACCGACTCCGCATCACTCTCGAGCACCGGCGCCTACGCGACGACCCTGACGCTCCCGGGCGATGGCGGCGGCGTGCAGGGCTATCTCGAAGGCTCGGTCTCCGGCTCCGCAGGCACGATGGAGCTCGGCGGCGCCAGCCCGCGAATGCGCATCTGCGGCTTCACCTTGTCGCGCTGAGCGCAGGCTCGGAGGACTGACTCGTCGGGGAATACCCGCCTCGACGGCGCGAAAGGCTCAGTCGCCCCGCCGGGATCGGGCCGAGCGCGTGGTTCGACGCGAGTGATGCATGCTCGGGAGCGGCTCGCGGGCCGCTCTACGCTCGTCGGGATGGGACGTCAGCGGCGCCTCCTCGGGCCGATCGGTGTCGGTCACCGGACGCGGGGCGGGCACGTCGCCGCGGCCCTTCTTGTGGCGGCATCGACATCTCGGGCGCGGTGACCTGGTTTGCGAGCTCGGACTGGGCGGAGCGCGGATTCTGTGGCGTCTGCGGTAGCACCATGTTCTATCGCCTGAAGGAGGGCGGTTACATCAACGTGGCAGCGGGCTTCCTCGACGAGCGCAGCGTTCTGGCCCCCATCGATCGGCACATCTTCATCGACCGGAAGCCGCCCTTCTACGACTTCGCCGACACGGCACCGCGCCTCACGGGTGACGAATTTCTGGAGCAGGTGCAGTCCGGACAGGGTGACGAGGCCTGACGCCTCGGCTCAGGAAGCATCTGGAGCGCGCTCAGCGGGCTTGCCCCGAAGAGCGACCGCGCTCACTGCCCTGGGATTGCACCCCGGGGTTCGTACGGCGACCGGCCGCTCAAGGCGTGGTCCACACGTAGCCGATGATGCCGCGGTCCTGGTAGCCGAGGCCGATCGCGCTGTCTCGCTCGGGGGCACTCGTCGTGTAGAAGTGATCGCCGCCAGGGTGGAAGAGGCGATAGAGGGGTGTCGCGCCGCAGAGGGGCGTGCGCGCGATGAAGCCCATCTGCCCTTCGCCCGCGGCCATCTCGCAGCCCGTGTCGGTCGTGTAGAGGTGATGACCGTCGCTCGCGAGGCAGCGGAAGAAGGGCTGCGTGCCGTCCACCGGCACGGCCGAGAGGTGGAAGAAGTCGTAGGCCTCGACGCTCATGCTGCAGCAGGCCGCCTCGTCGCGACTGGTCGTGTAGAAGTGCCCGTTCGGGCCGCTCGATCGGTGCACGGCCACGCGACAGCCGGGCAGGCCCGACTCGCACGCGCCGTCGCAGTCGTCGTCGATCAGGTTGCAGAGCTCGGCGGGCGGCGCGCAGCTCGGCGCGCACACGTCCGTGCAGACCGTGGTGCCGGTCGTGCCGCAGCTCGTCGTGCAGCTCGCGCCAGACTCGCAGCTCCTCGCGCGCTCGCAGCCGTCGTTCGGGTCACCGTTGCAGTCGACGAAGCCGGGCCTGCACGTGCCCACGGCACACGCGCCCGCGGCGCACGCGCTGGTCGCGTTCGGCACCACGCACGTTCGCCCGCAGCCGCCGCAGTGCTCGGGATCGGTCTCGGTGTCGACACAGCGCGCGCCGCAGCGCTCGCCCTCGTCGCAACGCACGTTCGGGCCGCCATCGGCGCGGCCTGCATCGCCCGCACGATCGTGGCCGTTGGCGCACGCGCTCACGCCGAGCACCAAGAGCGCGATGCAGACGACGGCACGCATGCGCATCACACGGTCGGCAAGAGCTCGGTGAACGGGCGATCGGTCTCGCCGCCGTTCCAGCCCCAGCTCGCGATGGGCGCGCCGCCGCTCTGAATGCCGAGCGCCTGGAGCGCCGTGAGGTGCACGCGCGCGAAGTTGCCGCCCTCCTCGCGCACGTGCACGCCACGCGCGAGGCGGCCGTTGCAGCCGCCGGCGAGGATCGCCGGCAGCTCGTTCGTGCTGTGCTTCCAGCCCTCGCCGTACTCCGTCACGCCCAGGACCAGGCCCCGATCGAGCAGCGATGCGCCCGTGGCGTCCGTCTGCTCCGCGAGGCGATCGAGGACCGTCGCGAAGCACTCCATCTGGTGTCGCGTCACGCGGCGCACGTTCTCCCAGAGGCCGTCGTGACAGACCTTGTGGAGGCCATCGGCCACGCCGACGTTGGAGAACACGTGCGTGCTCGCGGGCGAGGTGAGCATGAACGTGAAGACGCCCGTGAGCTCGCACTTGAGCGCGACCGCGAGCAGCTCGGCCATCTCGTTCGCGCGGCCCATCAGATCGCCGTCGGTCGGCGGCGCCGGCGGCGTGCAAGCCGCGCCCGTCGCGAGCGTCATGCGCCGCTCGATCTCGCGCACGTGATCGAGGTGCTCGTCGAGGCGTGCACGATCCCCTGCGCCCAGGCGTGCGCGCAGGCCCTGTGCGTCCTCGCGCACCGCATCGAGCAGCGAGGCGCGCGTCTGCAGCTCACCCGCGTCCGGCGGCACCGCGAAGAGCAGCGAGTACAGCTGATCGGGCCGCATGAGCGGGAGGTTCTGCGAGCTCGGCCCGTTGTACGAGATCGCGTTCCAGTGCCCGTAGTCGTGGAAGCGCGCGTCGCTCACGCCGCAGTGCACGGAGCGGAAGCGCGGCGCGTTCGCGCCGTAGAAGCTCGGATCGCGGGCCACGAACTGATCGATCGTCGCGCGCAGTGGCGCGAGCGTGTGCGAGGGATGATCGAAGCCCTCGGGCCGGATGCGGTCGCCGGTCATCGCGACCATGAACCCGCGCATGTGTCCGTCTTCCTGGCCGGGCGGGCTCGGCGGCACCGCCGTCTTGGGCTCGAGGCCCGTGAAGATCGTCGGCTGGTGCCGCGCGAGCGGCGTGAGCATCTCGCTCATCGTCGCGCCGGGCCCGAGCGTCGGCGGCGTCCACACGTCGGGCACGCCGGCCCCGGCCTGCTCGCCTCCATGGCGCGCGTGCCAGGGCACGCCGTTGGCCCAGTAGAAGACGCCGAAGAACGGCCGCGGTGTCTCGCCGCCCGCGAGCGCGCCGTTCGGCCGCAGCATCGCGTCGAGCTGAGGCAGGCCGAGCGCGAGCGCGGTGCCCGCGACCGTCCCGCGCAACATCGTGCGTCGCGAGAGGACTTTCACGGCTCACCTCCATCGCCCATCGAAGGGCCGTCGTCGGCCGGCGCCGCGGTCCGGAACGCATCGCTCGTCACGAACGCGAGCAGGAGATCCAGGAAGCGCGAGCCACCGGCGAGGAAGTCGCGAGACAGATCGCGGATGGCCGCCTCTTCGCCGTCGCGCTCGAGGCGACCGTTCACGTGTCGGAAGAGCTGCCGCGTGATGCAGAGGGACACGCGCGGATCGTCGGCGAGCAGCTCGCCGAGCTCGCGCCCGTTCGAGAGCGGCACGCCGTCGAGACCGCCGCTCGTGTCGACGGGGAAACCGTGGTCGGTCTCGCGCACGCGGCCGATCGAGTCGAAGCCCTCGAAGAGATAGCCCGGCGGATCGATCGTCGCGTGGCAGGCCGCACAGTCGGGGCGCACGCGGTGCGCCTCGAGCCGCTCGCGCAGCGTGCGCGGTGTGCCCATCACCGGTGGGATGTCGGTCGAGACGCCCGGGGGCGGCGGCGGCACCAGGTCGCAGAGCAGGCGCTCGCGGATGTACTTTCCGCGCAGCGTCGGCGAGGTCTCGGTCGGGTGCGCGTTCGCGGTGAGGAAGGCGCCGAGCGTGAGCACGCCCGCGCGCGGACCATCCTCCGGCAGCTCCACGGGCACGAACGTGATCGGCGAGACGCCCTCCACGTCGAGGTCGTAGAGGTCCGCGAGCTCCTGGTTCACGAAGGTGCGGCGCGTGCGGAGCATCTCGCGCACGTCGGCCTCGCGCGTGAAGACGACGTCGTCGACGAGCAGCTCCACCTCGGTCCGCATCGCGACCATCAGGCTCGGCGTGAAGAGCGGGTGGAGCTCGGGGTCGCGCTCGCGCACGTTGGCCAGGCGGGAGAGATCGAAGTACTGCGCGAAGAACGCGCGCACCGCGCGACGTGCGCGCGGATCCTCGAGCAGGCGCAGGGCCTGCCCGTGCACGCCGTCGGCGTCGGCGAGATCCCCGGCCACGGCCGCATCGAGGAGCTCGTCGTCGGGCGCCGCGTTCCAGAGGAGGAACGACATGCGGCTCGCGACCTCGAGATCCGTGAAGCGCCGCCAGCCCAACCGCTCCGCGTCGTCCTCGCCGAGCTCGACACGGTAGAGGAAGGACGCGGACTGGAGCATGCCCGCGAGCGCGAGCGAGAGGCCGCGGTTCGCATCACCGCCAGCGAGCTCGGTGGAGATGCGCAGCCAGCGCGCGGACTCGTCGGCCGTGAGCGGTCGCCGGTAGAGGCGTCGACCGAGGCGCTCGATCGCGCCGCTCACACACGCATCGCCGGGGCTCGCGGGCTCGCACCCGATCACCGCCCCGCGTCGCGCCGGATCGAGCACGACCGCGCGCGCGATCGCATGCGCAGACTCCTCGTAGCGCTGCGTGCCGACCTCGGAGAGCGTCGTGGAGGCCGCGCCCACGTTGTAGAAGAGGTACGGGTTGGTGTCGGGCTCGAGCGGCAGCTGCGGCAGCGGCGCGAGGCTCGGATCGACGTCGTGCCCACCGAGCGCCTGCTCGACGCTGTCCCGGTACTGCGCCTCCGTGAGGCGCGGGAGCACGACCGGCCCGGGCTCGTAGACCCGATCGATCCGGCCCAGGCGGGGAGCATCGACCTCACCCGTGCACGCGCCCGAGACCGCACCGAGCCACGCGATCGCGGCCCACGTCGGGCCGAACAGCGCACGCGAGGGACGTGACGACGACATCACGCACCACCCTATCAACAAGCGGGCCAGCCTCGATAGCGCCGACTGCGGTCTCGAGTGCGCAGGCGAAACCTTCGTGGGCACTGCATGTCTCACGCACCGTGCGCCATGTCCTCCGACCGTTCGCCCTGCTCGGTCTGACTGCGTGTGCCTCCACGCTGCCGGGCACAGACACCTCGACCGCAGGCGTCGCTTCGACCGACGTGTCGGGGGACGAGACCACGGGCGCATACGCCACGACGTCCGAAGCAGCCCCGTTCGAGGCAGCTCCGAGCCCGACCCTCCCGACGATCCACGCGCCCGCGCTGAGCGCCGAGGCGCTGATCGAGGACGCGGGCCTGCCGACCTTCCTCGACGACCACGGCCTCCGCGCGGCCGAGATCGACGGCGCGGCGATGGAGCGCTGGTTCACGCGCGAGCCGAGCGCGGTGTTCCTCTACGCCGAGCGATCGATCGAGCTGGCCGAGGGCGCGCATGTGGCCGGAACGTGCCAGCGCGTCGCGCGCGTGGACGACATCGTGACCAACCAGATCTCCTTCGTGCTCTCGCGTCGCGGCAGCGATCGTGTGCTGCTCGAGGTCGCACAGGACCGAGTCGACGTGCTCGACCAGCGCCTCGAGGACGGCCGCTGGGACACGGGCGGCGTGAGGCCGCTGCCGCTCGGCACGATCGCGTGGGACGACGCGCACGTCGCCTACGCGGAGAACGCCGAGATCCACGAGGTCGCGTGCGTGCACACGCTTCGCGCCGTGCCCTGCACCGACGGCCCGCCGATCACGCCACGCGGTCACTGCGTCGATCAGGCGCTCGTCGTGCGTCCGTGGCGAGCACCGACGGTCCCGCACGTCGGAGACGTGATCCCCGCCTACCGCGATCCGATCCCCAGCGTTCCGCCGGGTGCCTGCGAGGTCGAGTGTGCGCCGAGCCCGTGCAGCGAGGCGCTCGCGCGCGCCCACCTGCCCCGCGTGCCGCTCTACGCCGACACCGATCGCGTGCTCGCCGTCTTCCGCACGCAGGCCGCGTGTCGCTCGTTCGCGCGCGCACGCCCTGCGCCCGCGGACTCGGGGACCTGGTGATCCATCACGCCTTCTTGAGCGCCTTGGCGACGGTGTTGCGCGAGACACCGAGCACGCGGGCGGCCTCGCTCTGGTTGCCCTCGACGTGCGCGACCGTCGCGCGGATGTAGGCGTCGGACGCGTCGGCGAGCGAGAGGCCGAGCGCGATGCGCGCGTTCGCATGCGCGTCCTCGGGCTCGTGTCGCGGGCTCCCTTCCGGCTCGAGGGACGAGGTCCGCGCGAGCGGGAGGCGATCACGTCGGATGCGGCCGTCGGGCGCGAGGACCGTGGCGCTCTCGATCGCGTGCTCGAGCTCTCGCACGTTGCCGGGGAACGCGTGGGCGCGGAGGGCCGCGATCGCGCCCGCGTCGAGCTCCACGCCGCGGCCGTAGCGCTTGCCGAAGAGCTCGGCGAAGTGGCGCGCGAGGCGCTCGATCTCCTCGGGGCCTCGCTCGCGCAGGGGCGGCACGTCGATCTCGAGCACGCGCAGGCGGTAGTAGAGATCCTGGCGGAAGCGCCCCTCGCGCACCGCGCGCTCGAGGTCGTGGTGCGTCGCCGAGATCACGCGCACGTCGGCGCGCATCGTCTCGCGCCCACCCACGCGCTCGTAGGTCCGCTCCTGGAGGAAGCGCAGGAGCTTGCCCTGCGTCTCCAGCGGCAGATCGCCGATCTCGTCGAGGAAGAGCGTGCCCTGGTGCGCGAGCTCCACCTTGCCGCGCACGCGCCGATCGGCGCCCGTGAACGCGCCGCGCTCGTGGCCGAAGAGCTCGCTCTCCGCGAGCTGCGACGGCAGCGTCGTGCAGTCGACCGTGACGAAGGGCCCGCGCTGTCGCGGCGAGCTCACGTGCACGGCGCGCGCGAGCAGCGTCTTGCCCGTGCCGGTCTCACCGCGCAGGAGCACCGTCGCGTCCGCCTGCGCCGCGAGGCGGATGCGCTCGTAGACGCGCTCCATCGCCGCGCTGCGGCCGACGATGCGGTTGAAGGGGCCTCGCAGGACCAGGCCCGGCTCACCGCGCTCGGGCGCGAGCGTGGTGAGGGCGAGCGCGCGCGCGAGCTCCGTCGCGAGCGCGAGGAGGTACTCGGCGTCCTCGTCGTCGAACGACGCGCGGCCCTCGTCACCGCGCCGGTTGAGCACCTGCACGACGCCGCGCACGGGCGCGCTCGCGTCCTCGCGGATCGGGGCCGCGAGGATCGTGCGGGTCACGAAGCCCGTCTTGCGATCCTGCGAGGGATCGAAGCGCGGATCGCTGCGCGCGTCGTCGATGCGCACGACCTCGCCGCGCTCGGCGACGAGGCCCACGACGCCCTTTCCGAAGGGCTGAACGAGCGTGTCGAGCTCCGGGAGCACGGCCACGTGCGAGACCAGCGTGCCGCGCTCGCCGTGCTCCATGGCCTCGGCGTCGACGAGCCACACCGTCGCACGCTCGGCGTCCATGGCTTCCGCGAGCTTGTCCGCCGCGCTCGCGAGCCACGCGTCGAGATCGACCTCGCGGGCGAGCATCGACGCGAGCTCCACGAGCAGCGACAACCGGGTCACGCGGCCATGATAGCGGCCCGCGTCGGCGGCGCGCGCGCCGATCCCACGCGCCGCCGGCCCCGAGCCATCCAGCCTCGAGTCGCACACTCTCGAGTGGCCCAGCCTCATGCGGCCGTCGCGAGGCGGCGCGCGGGCAGCGAGAGCTCGAGGCCCTCACGGGCCGCGACGGTGCCGGGCCGCACGATGTTCGCCTGCGCCTCGATGGCGGCGACCTCGCGGTCGGTGCGCTGCGGATCGTGGTGGAAGAGCACGAGCTGTCCGACGCGCGCCGCGTCCGCGACGGCCACGCCCGCCTCCCACGTCGAGTGGCCCCAGCCCACCTTCGAGGCGCCGACCTCTCCGCGGTACTCGGCCTCCGTGTACATCGCGTCGTAGATCAGCACGTCCGCGTCCTTGCTGAGCTTCACGAGATAGGGATCGGGGCAGCTGTAGTGCTCGGTGTCGGTCGCGTAGACGATGGAGCGACCGCCCGCCTCGATGCGGTAGCCCATGACGCCGCCCGGGTGGTTCAGGCGACGCGCCGTGATGCGCGCGTCACCGATCGTGATCTCCTGCCCCGACTCGATCGCGCGAAAGCCCAGGTGCGCGCCCATGTCACTCAGGCGCACCGGGAAGTGCGGGGGCTGCATCTGCATGGAGAGCGACTCGCGGAGGCCGATCTGCGGGCTCGCCGTGGACGGCGCGCCGATCACGTCGAGGCGCGAGCTCGGCAGCCACGCGGGCACGAAGAAGGGCAGGCCCTGGATGTGATCCCAGTGGAGGTGCGAGAGCAGCAGCGTCACGTGCGGCACGCGCTCGCGCAGGAGCTGATCGCCGAGCGCGCGGATGCCCGTGCCCGCGTCGAGCACGAGGACGGTCTCGCCCACGCGCACCTCCACGCAGCTCGTGTTGCCGCCCACGCCCGCCATCTCGCGGCCCGGCGAGGCGATGCTGCCGCGCACACCCCAGAAGCGAATCGAGAGACCGTTGTTGCTCGTGCTCGTCATGGCTCGTCTTCCTCCTCGACCGACCGTGGTCGTGCCGGCCGTAGAGCGAAGTCCCTGCCAACGACGAATCGCCTTGATTCGTGGGCGATCCACACGATGAGCCCGCGACGCTGCTCACCATCGGAGCAGCGCTGCGCCGCCAGAGAACAGCAGCATCACTCCTCGAGCGCGGGCGGAACGAAGGGACCAGGCACCGCGACGGCGGGATGTGCCGGCACGCTCGACTCGATGACCGCGTCGGCGAGGTCGACGATCTCGAGCTGTCCGCGGTAGCCGTCCGAGATGGCGCGCCGCAGCGGCGTCCCACGCACACGGGCGCTGTCCCCCGCCCGCACGACGGCCAGCGTGAGCAGCGTGTCGTCCGCGGCCTCGACCCCTCGCTCGAGCAGGTACGCGTCGAGCCGCGCGCGTGCCTCGCGCGAGAGCATGCCGGGCCGCAGCGTCGTGGTGCTCGGCACCTCCAGCCAGGCGATCGAGAGGACCTGCCGGTGCTCGAGGCTCTTGCCCACGAACGAGATCTCACCGGGCGCGATCCACGCGTCATCGAGGACGCGACCGCTCAGGTCCCCGACCAGGCGAGCCGCGAGCAGGGGCTCGTCGCCGAACGGGCTCGTGGCCGGTGTGCCGGCGAGGACGCCGGTCATCGTCCTCTGCGTCGCCTGCGCGGGTGGCGCGTGGACGACGTGCATCGGCAGCACGCGCTCCGCCAGCTCATGCACCTCGCGCTCGATGCCCAGCCGCTGGTCCTTGCCCAGCAGGAACTGCGGCGCCACCGCGCGGATCGCGCTCCCGAGCGCGAAGCCTCCCGCGGCCGACGCGGCGGCCACGCCCGCAACGGCCGCGACGCCCCCGACGATCGAGAGCGGGAGCCCGAGCGGCACCGCGAGGACGATGGCCGAGCCCGCCGCGAACGCGAGCGGCGCGCGACGAACGCTCGGCACCTTCCTCGCGAGCGCGGAGGCCTCGCGGGTCACGTACGCCGTGCGGTAGGCGCGCAGCGCGTCGGTGCGTGCCGCGTCGTCGCGCAGATCGACGAGCGAGCCTGCAGCACACGACACACAGGCGGAGGCCGCGGCCTGACGCAGGCCGCAGCGCGGGCAGAACCGGGTCAGCTGATCGTGCACGCGCCGAGGATCCCCCGGTTCGTCGCGCACCGCGAGCCCGACGCGATCTCACGATCCTCGCGCCACGTCTTCGCGTCGCGCGAAGAGGCGCTTCGTCGGATGCTCTCAGCGCGTGCCGCCGAGCGGTGCTCGCCGCTCGCTGGCGAAGGCCTGGCGATCGAAGAGGACCAGCAACACCGCGAGCACCGCGTACGACACGGTGGCGATCGCGAGCGGCGCGACGTCGTCGGACTGGCTCGTGTTGTGGAGGTGCACGCCCACGTGCAGGAGCACGGCCGCGAGCAGGCTCCCGCCCGTGCGCTGGTGCATCCACGTGAACATCACGCTGCCGATCGCGACCTCGATCATGCCGAGCACGACGAGCAGCGGTGGCGAGCCCACGCTGATCAACATGCACGTGTGCCAGAGCGCCCACAGCACCCCGAGGATCAGGCTCGCGCGGAGCGGCCCGTGCCGCGCGATCAGCCGAGGCAGCGCGTAGCCGCGCCAGCCGATCTCCTCGCCGAGCGGCACGAGGATCGCGCCGATCACGCGCTGCGCGTCACCGGGGAGGAAGAGCCACGGGACGTCCTCGCTGCCCGCCACGAGCGCGTAGACCGCTCGTCCCGCCAGACAAGTGATCGCCGGGAGCACGAGCGCCAGGAGTAGCCACGCGGGCTGGGGCGGCAGACGCACGAGGCCGGCGAAGAGGCCGCGCACGGCGGGCCAGCCTCCCTCGCGTCGCAGCGCGATCGTGGCCGCGATCGTCGGACCGAAGATCGCGATCGGCGCGCCGGCCATGAGCGCCTCGGGCGGCCCGGGTAGGACGCCGAGCGCCGCGAGGGCGGGCGGAAGGAGCACCACGTTCGTGAGGCCCAGCGCCGTCGCGAAGAAGAGCGTCGTCGTCCGCGCAGCGAGGTCGTTCTCGAGGACCGCCTTCGGCGTCTCCATGGCCGACGCTCGCACGAGCGGCCGCGCCGCGCACGCGCTGACCGCGCGCGTCAGCGCCCTCGCGAACGACGCGGCTCAGCGCGAGAGCTCGCGCCGCACCGAGTCGGGGTGCGGCCGGTCCATCGCTCGAACGCGCGGTGGAATGCGCTCGGCTCCGCGAAGCCCACTTGTCCGGCGACGACCTACTCGCCGCAGAGCATCGGCGCGACGCACACGCCGCCGGTGCACACCGTGCTGGCGCACTGCGCAGCCGCCTCGCAGGCCTCGCCGTTGTCGCGCACGCGCACGCACACGTCGTCGGTGCAGCGCAGGCCCGCGGCGCAGCCGGAGAGATCACACGCCGCGCCCTCGGTGCTCGGCACGGGCGCGCACGTCCCGTCGAAGTCGAGCCGCATGAGGTCGGTGCCCGCGCACGCGTGGCCCGCCGGGCACTGCGCCGGCACACCGAGGCGGCAGTCGGCGCCCGCAGCCACGGCGGCGCGACACACGAACGTGGCGCCGCCCGCAGCGACGGTGTCGACGACGCACGAGAATCCATCCGCGCACAGCGGGCCCGTCATGAGGTTGCACGACGCGCCCTCGGTGCCGACGAGGACCTCGTCGTTGGGCCGACACTGTCCGCCCGAGCACAGCATCCCGAGCGTGCAGCCGCCGAGCTCCGTGCACCCGGCGCCCTCCATGGCGGGCGCGACGCACATGCCCTCGCGACACGTCAGCCCCGCGGCGCAGTGGCGCTCGTCGGTGCACGCCTGGCCCGAGGAGCGACGTGCCTGGCACGTGCCGGGGCACGCGCCCTCGATCGAGCAGAACTGATCGACACCACACTCTTCGTTGAGCGAGCACGCGCCGCCGGCCGGCAGCATGCCCTCGTACACGGCCTGACAGGCGAGCGCCGCGCTGCCGTTGTTCGTGAGCGAGCAGGGGTTGGCCTCGAGCGCATCGAGGCACGCGCGCGCAGCGACCGGATCGTAGACGACGGTCCCGCGCGCCAGCGCCTCCTCGATCAGCGGCTCGGCGGCGTTGCGGTAGGGCGCGATGAACGCCGAGTCGCAGCCACCGGCCGCATCGATGAAGACGCGCGCGACGGTCTCCCCCGCGCAGGCCTCGAGCGCGTCGCACGCGGCCGTCCCGAACTCCGCGGAGAACTGCGTCATCGGGAGGCCGCCCGTGTTCGAGCTGGGGCAGCCGCTCGAGAGCGCCGCGAGCAGCGGGGTCGTGAGCACGAAACAGAGTGAGCGAACCGAAGCGCGTTCGGTCATGCGGCGAGCGTCGCACGAGGGGCGCGAGCGCGACAAACCTCCCGCGCTCAGGCTCAGGCGGTGGCGAGCGCAGGCGTGCGCAGGCGCTTCCACTCGCGCGCCACGAGGTAGGCCAGGAGGCCGATCGAGCCGAGCGGGAACACGAGGGCCACGTACGGCCAGGGGCTCAGGCCGTGCTTCTTCGCGTCGGGCACGAGCCACATCGACGCGACGCTCGCGGCCATCACGAGGTCGAGCGTGATCTGCAAGGCCCAGCCGCCCTGCATCGGGACCTCGAGGAACGAGAAGTAGCCGTGCGTCAGGGTCACCTCGACCGAGTAGATCGTGAACGCGAGGAAGACGACGAGGGCGAGCGCGAAACGGGTCATGGGGCCTCCTTCTGCGCCATGGGCTCGAGGTCGGAGTGGCCTCGACCGCGGCGCACGAGAACTTCGGTCCTCGTTGTGGCCCGCCTGGTGGCGGACACCATGACCTCGGAGGTCATGCGCGAAGACCGCCGCTAGAGGCATGCTCGGGACATGGCCACGGCGTCCCGCGCGCACTCCCACAGCTTCGGCACGCTCCTGCGCGAGCACCGCAGCCGCAAGCACTGGTCTCAATCGACGCTCGCCGAAGAAGCGGAGGTCTCGACGCGACACCTCTCGTTCCTCGAGACGGGCAAGGCCGCGCCGAGCCGCGAGATGGTGCTCGTGCTCTCGAGCGCGCTCGAGCTGCCGCTGCGGGATCGCAATGCGCTCCTGGGCGCCGCGGGCTTCGCGCCCGTCTATCGCGAGAGCGCCCTCGACTCGCCCGCGATGAGCGACGTGCGCCGCGCGATCGATCTCCTGCTCGCGCACCACGAGCCCTACCCCGCCATGGTCTTCGATCCTCTGTGGAACGTCGTGAAGCTGAACCAGGGCGCAGGCGCGCTCCTGGGCTCGCTCGTGACGCTCGACGAAGGCGGAACCTCGATCTTCTCGAACGGCATGCGCTTTCTCTTCCACCCGAGGGGCGCGCGCCCGTACCTCGAGAACTGGCCCGAGGTCGCGGCGTACGTGCTCGATCAGCTGCGGCGCGAGGTCCACACGAGCCCGCGCGAGGGAAGCCGCGAGCTGCTCGCGGAGATCGAGGCCCTCGCCGGAGAGCACGCCTCGCTGCCGCCGCCGCGCCTCGAGACCCCGCTGCTCGAGGTCCGCATCAAGAAGGGTGACGTGCGCCTCCGCTTCTTCACGACCATCACCACGCTCGGCACGCCCCTCGACGTGACCGCGCAGGAGCTCCGCATCGAGACCTACTTCCCCGCCGACGCCGAGACGCGCGCGATCGTCGAGGCCCTCCGCACGGCGTGAGCGCGCACGGGCGACAGGCCGCCGCGAGCACGTGATACGAATCTCCACGCATGGGTTACGGCCTCATGGTCACGCTGGTTCCGCTCGCCGATCTCGATCGCGTTCGAGGCTCGGGCGACGAGACGCTGGTGGTGCACGCACGCGCCGAGGGATGCGAGGACGCAGTGCGGCGAGCCATCGGCCGCATCGTCGACGGCTCCATCCCTCGGCCTGGCGAGGAGCCGCGCAGCACCTTCGCTGCGTTCGGGTACGCCGCCCAGCGCCTGTGCGACGCGATCGGCGAGCCCCTCGACAACGCGGCGTTCATGCCGACGAGCCTCGACGCGCTCCGCGCCTTCGACGCCGTCCTCGCCGAGCGGGGCGTCGGTCTCCGCGTCGAGGACCTCGCGCTCGGCGGTCCGCTGCTCGGTCTGCCCGATCCCGACGACTACCCGATGAGCGGTGCCATCGGCGAGATCACGCTCGCGCGCGCCGTGCTGCGCGACGAGGACGCGCCACCAGCACCCCACGATGCGGCCTGGCGCACCGTCTCCGGCTGGCTCGCACGCGCACGACAAGCACGCGAGGACTGGCCTGACGGTCGCTGGGCGCTCGTGGGGTTCTGGTACTGATGGCGATCGACCTCCAGCAGACGAACGGCCTCCGCAGCATGGCCGTCGAGCGCGGCGGCGGACGCATCGCCCTCACCGGCGTCGGCGTGCTGCGTCTCCTCGACGCACGCGGCGAGACCCTCGCGCAGGCGACGACCGACCACGACGACGGTCACGCCGCCCTCGCGTTCACGCACAACGGCGCCGTGGTCGGCGGCAAGGGCAACGTCATCGACGTCCTCGAGAATGGGGTGCACGCACGCATCGAGGGAAAGTTCGACGCCGCGCGCTCTCCGATCCGCTGCCTCGCGGAGGTCGCGCCTGGTGTCGTCGTGACCGGGCACGCCGATGGCGCGCTCCGTCGCGTCGATCTCACTGGCCGCAAGTTCGAGCGTACCGGTTACAAGCTCGAGGCACGCTCCATCAGCAAGATCGCGCGCGGGCCGACGCCTGGCACCTTCGTCACGGTGAGCGAGAGAGTCCTCGCGGAATGGCACGAGAGCGAGCGCACACCGCGCGCGCAGCACACCGTCCCGGGCTTGGCCCTCGCGCTCGACGTCACGCATCGACGCGTACTCTGCTCCACGGGCCGCGGTGGGCTCGTTCGCTGCTCATGGGATGGCAGCGAGCGCGTCGCCATTCCAGGCAGGTCGTACGAGTCGAAGGCGGCGTTCCTCGAGAGCGGTGCGCTCGCCGTCACGCTGGACACCGGCGAGCTCGTGGTGCTCGCGCCGAGCGGAGAGTTGCTCGCGCGCCACGAAGACCCTACCCGGCCAAGCGCGCTCGCCGTGGACGGTGAGACCATCTGGATCGTCCGCGGCCACTCGCTCGCCTCGATCACCGTCGCGGAGCGCAAGCGCTTCACGCGACGCGAGATCCGCGCGCGCCACGCGGCACCCGTCAGCAGACTGCTCCCGCTCACGAGGGGCTTCGCGAGCCACGCGAGCGATCAGGCCGTGAAGCTCTGGAGCCCCGACGGCAGCTTCGCAGGTGGCATCCGCCTCGAGGCGGGCATCGATGCGGCGGCCGTCTCGCGGAACGCGCTCCTCCTCGGCACGAGCCGCGGCGAGCTCGTGACGATCGATCCGCAGAACGGCGCCACGCGCGCAGCCGTGACGCTCGGACGCTTCCGCGTGTGGGGAATCGCGGGTCCGGACGACGAGCGCTGGATCGCCGGCGTCGATCTCGGCCGCGATCACGCTCTCTTTCATCGCGGAAAGAAGCGCGCAGCGTGGCGGCGCCGCGGCCCTGCCCAGACCATGGCGTGGTCCGAGTCGCGCGGCGTTTTGCTCTTCCCGAGCGGCGGGACGAACGGCGTGATCGTGCTCGGCGAGGACGGCGAGCCTCGCGGGACCGTTCGCCCGAGCACGAGCGCTCTCAGCGTCTCGGTGTCGCCGGACGGCGCGCACTTCGCGTGCGCGCATGGCACGGGCGCCGCGGTGTATTCGCTCGACGACCTGGAGGCCGCGCCCCGAACCGTGTGCGTGGTACCCGAGGAATCCGGCTTCTCGGCCGTGCGAGCCTGGAGTGGGAACGACGCGCTCTGGCTCTCGCGCGGCTCTCACGCCTTCTGCGTGTCGATCGAGAGCGGCGAGACGCTGCGCGAGCTCCGCTGCGACGACCGCATCACCGCCGTGCTCGATCTCGGGGACGCTGTCGCCATCGGCACCGAGCGCGGCGACGTCCTCGTTCGAACGCCGGTGAAGACCAGCCGCTGACACCGCTGGCGCGCACCGAGGGCTGCCGCCCCTGGCGAATCACTCCACTGAGCCGATGCAGGCTCAACTCCAGACGAGGTCGACGTCGTAGAGCGCGATCAGGGGATCGTTCGAGACGAGACGAAGCCGCTCGCTTCGCGCTTGGGCCACGAGGAGGCGGTCGAAGGGATCGCGGTGATGCAGCGGAAGCCCGTCGAGAGCCTCGAGGTGGGGGACGTCGATGGGCAGCGAGAGGAAGCCGTTGTCGTCGACGAGCGCGCGGAGCGTTCGGTCGACGACGAGCTTGCCGATGGCCTTCTTGATCGTGATCTCCCAGAGACTCGCCGCGCTGACGTAGACCTCGTCTGCGTTCTGCAGACGCTTGATGATGCGCTTGTCGAGCTCGCCAGTCTCCCACCAGAGGAGCGTGTGCGTGTCGAGCAGCAGGCGGCTCATCGGCTCCGACCTTCGAACGCGTCGAGCACGTCGTCGGGAAGCGGCGCATCCCAGCCTCGAAGGAGCTTGATGCGGCCCTTGCCCTGGCCGGGTGTTCGACGGGGCTTGGCCGGTGTGAGCGGGACGAGCCGCGCCCGAGGGCGCCCGTGCTTCGCGATCACGATCTCTTCACCCTCAGCCGCGCGGTCCACGAGGTGCGAGAGCTGGGCCTTCGCTTCGGCCATGTTGAACGCCCGTTTCATGGGACAACGGTGTCGTGGTTGACCAAGTGGGTCAAGTGACGGCGCGACGGCGACGATCAGCCCGCGAGCGTGCGCGCGCCGACGAGGCCGCGTTGCTCGAGCAGCTCGATCAGCTGAGCGGCACACGCCTCGGGGCTCGCGCCGTCGGCGCCGATCACGAGCTCCGGGGACTCGGGCGCTTCGTACGGCGAGGTGAGCCCGGTGAAGTCCGCGATCTCGCCCGCGCGGGCCTTCTTGTAGAGGCCCTTCGGATCACGGCGCTCGCACTCCTCGAGCGGCGTCGCGACGTGCACCTCGAAGAAGGTCCCCTCGATCGCGATCGATCGCGCACGCGCGCGGTCGGCGCGGAACGGCGAGATGAACGCGGTGAGCACCACCACGCCCGCATCCGCCATGAGCTTCGCGACCTCGGCGATGCGGCGGATGTTCTCGGTGCGGTCCTCGTCGCCGAAGCCGAGATCCGCGTTGAGCCCGTGGCGCACGTTGTCGCCGTCGAGCACGTACGCGAGCACGCCTCGCTCGACGAGCTTCTTCTCCGCGAGGCGCGCCACCGTGCTCTTGCCAGAGCCCGAGAGCCCCGTGAGCCAGAGGATCGCCCCTCCGTGCCCCAGCATCTTCCGCCGATCGTCGGCGCTCACGTGCCCGTGGTGCCAGGTGATGTTCGTGCTCATTCGCGCTCCAGGCGCCGTGTCTATCACGCACCACGAACGCGAGCGGCCCCGCGATCGCGCGTGGCGCGCACCCAGGCTTCTGGCTACGGTCGCGCGCCATGAGACGGTTCTAGGCTGGGCTAGGGATCGCGTGGCTCCTCGTCGCGGCCGTGCGGCCGAACGCATCACGCGCACAGGACGACGACGGGCGGGCGCACTACGAGCGCGGTGTCGGCCTCTTCGACGAGGGCCAGCACGAAGCGGCGCTCGCGGAGTTCGAGGCGGCGTACGAGGTCTCGGGCCGACGCAGCATCCTCTTCAACATCGGCCAGATCCACGCCCGTCTCGGGCATGCCGTGGAGTCGGTCGCGGCGTTCGAGGACTACCTCGCGACCGAGGGGGCCTCGATCACGGCCGAGCGCCGTGCCGTGGTGGACGGCGAGCTGGCCATCCAGCGCGCGCGCATCGGCCACGTCGAGATCCGCTGCGCGATCGCGGGCGCCATCGTGACCATCGACCAGCGAGATCGAGGTCGCACACCGCTCGACGAACCAGTCCCACTCTCGGCCGGAGAGCACGACATCGAGTTGGCTGCCGCCGGGCACACCGCCTACCGGCAGACGTTCCGGCTCGCGGGCGGAGAGACGCGCGAGCTCGACGCGGTGCTCGTCCCGACCGAGAGCGCGCCCGCGACGGAGAGGTCGAGCCAGCTACCCGTGCTCACGGTCGTCGGCGCCTCCGTCCTCGCAGCCGGTCTCGCCTCGTGGGCCACGTTCGGCACCTGGACCCTGCTCGAGGACGAGCGGCTGCGGCGCGAGTGCGCGCCCATCTGCTCGCGCGACGACACCTCCACGCTGGCAGTGACCCGAGTCGTCTCGGACGTCGGCGCGGGCGTGACTGCGGTGGGCGCCGTGCTCATCACGCTCGGGCTCATCATCGAGCTCGGTGCGCCTCAGCGACCTTCGACCGACAGGCCGCAGGCCCACCTCCTCCCGAACGGAGCGGCGCTGTCATGGTGAAGAAAGAAGAGCAGCACGTGCGCTCGTGGGCTTTCCTCTTGGGCCTCGCGGCGCTGACGCAACCCGCCTGCAGCCTCCTCTTCGACCCTTCCACCTACGAGGGCGACGGCGGCCTCGACAGTGGAGGCCTCGACGCGAGAACCGACCAGGATGCACCGCGCGACGACGCATGGCTGGATCCCAGTGTCGACGCGAACGCCGATGCGACGACTCCTGATGCTCCGCCCTCCCCTTGCGACGCTCCGCCGGACCGGCTCCCCACGTGCTCGGATCGGGCAAGCCAGAGCTACTGCGACCGCTCGTCGTCGACTGTGGTCGACGTGCCGCGCAGTGTCTTCGACCTCGCTCTCATGGACACGCACCCGACCGTCCGCGTCGGTACGCTCCCGCCCGCGACGCTGCTCGATCTGGAGCCGGGCGCGACGTCGGGACAGGGCTTCGCCCTGGATCGAGTGGATGACGAGATCTACTTCGGCCTCATCCGAACCACGGATGCCTGGCTCGGTCACGCAACGTTCGGCGACGCGATCAGCTCTCCGAGCGTCGTGCGTGTCGTGAGTCCAGTCGACGCCTACTATCCGAAGATCGCGCTCCACCGTGATCAAGCGTGGATGCTCGGAGGCCGGCGGATCTGGGGCCCCTTCACCATCCCCGCGATGCCCGTCTCCGCCGAGACGCGATCCCTTGGCCCCGAGGCGGGCGACGGCGGCGCCGACATCGTGTACGCGGGCGACGTTCCTGTCGTCATCCTCGGCACCACCATCATCGAGCCGCCCGGCCCCACGCTCCCCCGCACCGCCGACTTGCCATCATTCCATGGCGTGCCGTACCTGGTGCACTCCGACTTCAGCACCACCGAGAACGTGGCAGCCTTTCTTCCAGCCGGGGACGCCGGGGTCCTCTCCCTTGGACCGGGGAGCCTGCGCATCACCCATCTCTGGGGCGACGGGGCCGAATCGGTGTATGCGGCGGTCGACAGCAGCATGGTCGCGAGCACCGGGAACCTGAGGATCAGGCGATTCTACTGTCGACCGGCCGAGGGCTGCGCGTTCACGGGCGAACCGCTGTTGGTCAACCTCGGCGTCGTTCGCCAGGAGATTCACGACTTCCGGTTCGAAGAACTCGATAGGTCAGCGAGCCCACCCCGAGTTCTGGTGGTCTCCTACGTCGAGTCCGGTTTCGCGGTCACTCATATCGACGCGCTCATCTGGCGCGGCGCGCCGCTCGAGGTCACACCCGTCCCGGTCACCACCGTTGACGGGTACGTTCACGACCTGTCGGTCCGCACGCGGCGGGACCAGGTGGGCGAGACCTCTCGCTTCGACATTCTCGTGGGATTCTCGACGTCCGACCCACGGCCGCAGGCTGCCGTCAGTGCCCTTCGGATGCTCGGATGCCCCTGACCTCTCCAACCTGCGCCGTGTCGCGCGCACGTGGCCCCGCGATCGAGTCGATCGCGGGGCCGTCGTCTGCAGGCGAGTCTCAGCGGCAGATCTGGCGCACCGAGCTCGTCGTGTATCCGCTACCGCCGGTGCAGGTGCGCCAGTTCGCTGTCACGCCGCACCCCGGCGGAGTCGCAGCCTCCCACCCGGACACCGTCAGGCCGCCTCCACACACGGCGAGCTGCTGGAGGACTTGTTCATTCGCGCCGCTGCAGTTGTAGTCGTAAGTGCGCGTGGCCCCGAGCGGGGCGCCCGGAATCGCGGTGCCGAAGCCCATCGTCTGCCCCGAGAACACAGACGGGTTCGTGTCCAGACAGTCCGGCAGTGGAGGCGTGCCGGCGCGCCAAGCTCCAGCCGAGCAGGTCGTCGGCGCCGTGGTCGGAACGCGACAGCCCGTGACCGACTCCGCCGTCGCGGCCACACCATCTCCATCGCAATCGGCGAAGTACGTGACTCGCGAGAGCCCGTCGTCGGCGACCGCGTCGCAGTCGTCATCCACGTCGTTGCACGTCTCCGGTGCACCGGGACGAATCGCAGCGGAGGCGTCGTTGCAGTCGCCCGACGTGCCGACGTAGCCGGAGGGCGCGGAGCAGGCCTGCGTGGTCATGTCGGCGCGGCCGTACGAGTCCCCATCGGCGTCGCGGTAGTAGGTGGTCATCACGCCTTCGTCGTTGCCGCCGTCGCAGTCGTTGTCGCGGCCGTCGCAGATCTCCGTCGCGCCGGGGCTCGCGGTGCTCGAGGCGTCGTCGCAGTCGCCGGCGCGCGGGGCGTGTCCGGCGGGCTGGGTGCACGCCTGCGTGGTGCGGTCGGTGCGGCCGTACGTGTCGCCGTCGGCGTCGAGGTAGAAGGTCGTGGTCACTCCGTCGTCCGTCGCGCCGTCGCAGTCGTCGTCCGCGCCATTGCACGTCTCGGTGCCACCCGGTCGACACGACGCGCAGCCGTCGTTGCAGTCACCGGCGGTCGCGGTGTGGCCGGCGGGCGCGCTGCACGCGCTCACCGCGCTGCCCGTGCCGAAGCCGTCGCCATCGGCGTCGCGGTAGAAGCTGAGGAGCACGCCGTCGTCGACGCTGCCGTCGCAGTCGTCGTCCGCGCCGTTGCACGTCTCGGTGCCACCCGGCCGACACGAGGCGCAGCTGTCGTTGCAGTCGCCCGCCATCGCGCTGTGGCCCGCGGGCGCCGTGCAGGCGCTCACCGCGCTGCCCGTGCCGAAGCCGTCGCCGTCGGCGTCGACGTAGAAGCTCGACATCACGCCGTCGTCGATCATCGCGTCGCAGTCGTCGTCGGCGCCGTTGCAGGTCTCGGTGCCGCCGGGGTGGCAGCTGGCGCACGCGTCATTGCAGTCGGTCGCGTCGAGCACGTAGCCCGCGCGCGAGGCGGCACACTCGGCGAGCGGCGCGGAGGGGTCGCCGAAGCCGTCACCATCGACATCGGCAAAGAGCAGCGGGTACGGGCAGCCCGTGTCGCTCGGCACGGCGGCGTCGGGCATCGCCTCGGGTACGCCTGCGTCCGCAGAAGCCATGGACGTGTCGTCCATCGCCGCGTCGTCACCGGACATCGCCCACGCGTCGTCCGCGTGGAGCATCCCCGCGTCACCATCCATCGCCGCATCGGGGCGGACCGAGCCCTCGGGCACACACATGCCCATGAGGACCTCGTAGCCGTTGGGACAACCGGTGTTGCTGCCACAGCCGAACGCCGAGCCAGCCAGACCCACGAGAGAGAGAGCAACCAGGAGAACACGGGAACCCTTCATGACGACCTCCACGTCCGTGATGGACGCGGGGGTTGTCGGACCAGGGTTTCGTCCGTTGCGTGGGCCGACGATCTTTTTTCGGATCAGCCCTGTTTCGAGGGCGATTCGCGCTCGGCCAGCCGTCGCGCGAGGGCCTCGATCGTCCTCGGCGCCGAGCCCTCGGCCTTGTTGTTCACCACCACGTAGAGCGGCAGCCCCGCCTCGGCGCAGGCATCCGCGAGCGCGACCACGTCGGCGCGCATCGCGGGCTGCGGGACCACGACGCGATCGAAGGGCTCGAACGCGGCCTTCTGCTTCTCGTAGCTCTTGCCGTGCGGGAGCATCAGCCGCGCGACCACCACCGGGCCGAGCACGCCCGCACCGCCGAGCGATCGCGCGATGCGCTCGCGCTGCTTGGCGATGCTCGGCATGCGCGTCCAGAACGAGAAGCAGTGGCTCGCGCCGCGCGTGGCGAGGATCTCGAGGTAGCGATCGGTGAGCAGGCGCGCGTCGCGCACCTCGATCGAGAAGGGCCCGAACGGCGCGGCCTCGACGAGGAAACGATCGAGGCGCTCCTCGAAGCGCGCCACGTCGGGCGCGTGCGGCGTGGGCGGGATCTCGATCACGTACGCCGCGAGGTGCGAGCGAAACGTCTCCTCGACCGGCAGGGCCACGTGCTCGGCGAACGCGCCGACGTCGAGGAAGCGTGGGTTCGGCTGGCCGGCGCGCGCGCCGAAGCGCGCGTGATCGGGGTACGAGAGCGCCGCGATCTCGTCCCAGACCTTCATGACGACGCGGTAGCCCTCGGGCAGGAGCGCCGCGTACGACGCGAGCTCCTCGCGCGGGAGCGGCCCGTAGTACGAGCGGTCGATGCCCACCGTGCGGAGCAGCGGGTGCGCCACGTACTCCTCGAGCGAGCTCCGCACGAACTCCTTCTGCGAGGGATAGTGTCTCCGGTACACGAAGTCGGCCCAGCCCGGGAAGGTCCAGCTCGAGGTGCCCATGTGCACGTGTGGCGGCACGCGCGCGGCGAGCGCGACGTCTTCGGGGCGCGGCGGCGGCACGGGCGCGAGGCTGCCGAGGGAGCCGCGGAGCGAGGCCGACGCGGGCGCGTCGGGCAAGGTGGCGCTCGGCTCGCGCGCGGGCTCGTCGCGATCGAAGAGCGAGAGCGTGCCCACGGGCTCCTTGCGGCGCGGCATCGCTACGGCCCGCTCGCCTGGCTGGCCTCGCGCTCGCGATCACGGAGATCGGCCACGCCCTCGTTGTGCGCGTCGAGCGTCGCGCTGAAGACGTGTCGGCCGCGCCCGCGCGCGACGAAGTAGAAGTAGTCGTGCTGCGCGTGCTCGAGCACCGCGCGGATCGCGGGCAGGCCCGGGTTGCAGATCGGCGAAGGAGGCAGGCCCTCGCGGCGGTACGTGTTGTAGGGGTTGCCTTCGTCCTCGAGCATCGCGCGCGTGATGCGGCGGCCATCGAAGCCCTCACACGAGGCGCGCGACGGCTCGACCTTGCAGCCGTAGGAGATCGTCGGGTCGGCCTGGAGACGACGGCGCGGCAGGAACGTCTCGCTCTCCAGCCGGTTCACGAACACCCCCGCGATCACCGGCTGCTCCTCGCGCGCGACGGCCTCCTGCTCGACGATGGAGGCCAGGACGAGGATCTCGTGCGGCCCGAGGCCGAGCCGCGCGAGGCGCGCACGAGCGGCTGCCTCGCGATCGTCCTCGAAGAGGTCGTCGGTCGCGGCGCGGTAGGCGCGCACGAAGCGCCGCACGACGTCGCGCGCATCCGAGCCCGTCGCGAAGGTGTACGTGTCGGGAAGGAGGTAGCCCTCGGCGGAGGGCCCGGTGATCTCGAGCTCGTCGAGGAGCGCACGGTCCTCGGTCGCCTCGAGGAACGCGGCCTCGTCGCAGACGTCCCAGCGCTCGAGGCGCGCCGCGATCTCGAAGCGGTCGAAGCCCTCGGGCACGAGCACCGCGATCTGCGTCGGGCCCAGGCCCTCGGCCACGCGCGCGAGCAGCGTGCGGATCGACATGTCCGCGCGCAGGCGCACCGGCCCACGTCGCAAGTGCTCGTCGGCGCCGAGGAGGCGCGCATAGAGGGCGAAGAGCCGCGCGTCGTCGATGGCCCCGAGGTGCTCGAGCTCGGCCGCGACCTCGTCGATGCCGTCGTCCCCCTCGACGACGAGCGTGAGCTCCTGCGCGCCGCGGCCCGTGCCCCGCACGTCCGCGGGATAGACGAGGAAGAGCCACGTGAGCGCCGCGATGGCGACCGCGACGAGCGTCGCGAGCACGAGCTCCGGTGTACGCGGACGGCGACGCGGGCGGCTCACGCGCGAGGCTCCGGTCGGAACGCGATCGCGCGCGCTCGCACGTCCTCGCGGGCCTCGAGGTACGACGAGAGCAGGAGGGCCGCCGCCACGCTGTCGACCTTGCCGCGCTGCTTCTTCTGCGAGAGCCCCTGCGAAGACAGCGCGCGCGAGGCCGCGACGCTCGAGAGGCGCTCGTCCCAGAGCGCGACGGGCAGGGCGAGCCGGCTCGCGAGGCGCGCGCCGAGCGCACGCGCCTTCTTGGCCGCGGGCCCCTCGCGTCCGCTCAGCTCGAGGGGAAGGCCGAGCACGAGGACCCCGACGCCTTCCTCGCGCACGAGCGCGGCCACGGCCTCGAACGCGGCCTCCTCGGTCGCGAGCGTCATCACGGGGCGGGGATGCGCGAGCTCGTTGTCCTCGTCGGAAATCGCGAGGCCCCAGCGTCGCTCGCCGGGATCGATCGCCATGAATCGCAGGCGCGCGGCCATGCCCGACCTCTACCGCGGGACAGGTGGAGCGTCGAAGAAGAGGCCGCTCGCGTTACCCTCGGCCCGACCCATGGCCCGGACGCCCAAGAGCCGATCGCAGCGCTACCTCGACAACCGAGGCAACCCGACGGTCGAGGTGCACGGCCTGCCGAGCGCGCCGCTGCGGGATCTCTTCCACCAGCTGCTCACGATGCGCTGGGGGTCCTTCCTCGCGCTCGCGTTCGCCGCGTACGTGGTGCTGAACGCGATCTTCGCGACCTTCTACTACTTCGATCCCGGCGGCGTGGAGAACGCGCGGCCCGGCAGCTTCACGGACGCGTACTTCTTCAGCGTCGAGTCGATGATGACGATCGGCTACGGGCGCATGGTCCCCGTCAGCATGCTCTCGCACGTGCTCGTGACGATCGAGTCGTTCGTCGGCCTGCTCACCACCGCGCTCCTCACCGGCCTCATCTTCGCGAAGTTCGCGACGCCGACCGCGAACGTGCTCTTCAGCAACGTCGTCTGCATCGCCAAGCACGACGGCCACCCCACGGTGCTGTTCCGCCTCGCCAACGCGCGCGGCAACCGCCTCATCCAGGCCTCGCTCTCGGTGACGATCGCCAAGACCGCCAAGACCAAGGAGGGCGAGACCTTCCGCCGCGTGCACGACGTCTCGCTCGTGCGCAGCACGAACCCGCTCTTCTGGATCGGCTGGACCGCGATGCACCGCATCGACGAGTCGAGCCCGTTCCATGGAGAGACCAAGGAGTCGCTGCTCGAGAAGGGCGCGGAGATGATCGTGGTGCTCTCGGGCGTCGACGAGCACTCGTCCGCCACGGTGCACACGCGCCGCTCGTACGGCCCCGAGGAGATGCGCTGGGGCGAGCGCTTCGTCGATCTCCTCTCCGCCGGCGTCAGCCAGGGCGCCCTCCGCGCCGTCGACTACTCCCGCTTCCACGACACCCAGCCCGCCGACTTGTGAGCGCGGAGAGCCAATGGGCGCCTTCTCGTTCTCGACGTCACGCCCGCCACGACTTCACCGGAACCGTCTCGTGGCGCGACATGTCGAACGATCGCTCCGCGCGGGTCTCTGCTTCGTGGCCATGTCTCTCGTGGCCTGCCAGCCCGGGAGCCCGTCGGACGACGCATCGGTCGTGACGATGCCGCGCGTGGTCTATCGACACGAGCGGCCGGAGTGCCCTGCGTTGGTGCGGCCGACGTTCTCTGCCTCGGGTGACGCGGACGTTCCTGGTGAACCGCGTTGGACTCGCAGCCTTCGAGAGCTGAGCGGCGAGAATCCCGACATCGAGATGGGAGGACCGCCGGTCGCGGTGGTCGGCGTGACTGGCGCGGGCATCTCGATGTGGGCCCAGAGCCATGGCGGCTTCATGCTGGATCATCAGTCGGGGCGCGTGACACTCGCCACCATCGGTTCCGGCGTGGGGCCGCGGATGTGGTTGTCAAACAACACCGTCCTCCACTACGGCGGACGGCACGTCGGGGGCTTCACCCTGTGCGACGACGGCACACTCTGTTCCGCAAGCGCACGGGTAGGCGTCGAGGGAGACCTCATCTCTCCCTCGCCGCCCATCCTCACCTATCCAGCGTGGTCGCCCGTGACGCGGGAGGTGGTGGCGCGGGCGGGGAATGATCTGCTCTATGCGGGGTGCACGGACGGACAGGCACATTGGATGTTGCAGCTGCCGCCGGTTCGCGCGTTGAACGCGGGGCTCTACGTGCGGGAGAGTGGGGAGATCGTGTTCGTGGCCGACACGAGCTACCTATTCTCCCCCGATGGCGACGTGCTCCGACAGAACACCATCGATGCGCTGTCGCTGGGTCTCTACAACACGTCGGCGGCCACGTTCGTCGAGGGGTGCGGGGCGCTGCTCGTCGGACACGACCGCTGGGCGTGGCTCGATGCCGAGACGCTCACCCTCGGTCCGCCCATCGTCATCCCCGGGGGATATCCGGCCTTCTCGTCGTTCACTGCCACAGAGGACTGCGGCGTCGCCGCGGTCGTGAACCCCGTGGTCCCCACGCTCGTGCGCTTCTCGCGCGAAGGGGACGTGCTCTGGGGCGTGCCCACGGGCACCGCGCGCGCGCCCGTGGCGCTCGACGACGGCGGATTCCTCGTGGTCGCCGTGGACGGCTATCAGATCTTCGACGCCGACGGGAACGTGCGCGAGACCGTCAGGCACGAAGCGCCCATCGCGTCGTGCTCGTTCGAGGCCACCCTCGCGCCCGACGGCACGCTCTTCCGCGTCTGCGCGGGCGACTCACCCGACAACCCCTACGTCGCCGCCATCCCCACCGGCGTGAGGCCCTGGGGCCTCTACGGCCCGGGCGAAGGCATCGACTTCGCCCACACCAACGCGCCTCCCGCGCGGTGAGAGACCGAGAAACCATCGTGATCACCAGCCAGCGGCGGTGAGCTCGAGGGCGAAGCTGCGGCCGGGCAAGGGGAGCCCGAGCACGTCGTAGCCGCGCACGTCGGCGACGTCGCGCACCAGCGCATCGACGCGCAGCCAGTCGTCGAAGAACGAGACCGAGACACCCAGGCCGAAGGGCGTGCGATCGGGGATGCGCACGAGCGCGGCGGGATCGGCCGTGCTCGCGCCCACGTGCTCGAGCTCGACGTAGACGCGGCCGCCCGACCACATCCCGCGGCCTCCGGGCTCGGGGCCGTCGACGTGACCCTCGAGGCGCACGTAGCCCACGATCGACGGTCGCAGCGGCAGCGCGAGCTCCGTCGAGAGATCGCGCGCATCGAGGAGCGTGAGCGCGCCATCGAGGCGGACGTGACCGAGCAGATCGCCCGACACGCCGGCCTCGAGACCGACGATGCGGGCATCGAGTACGTTGAGCGGCACGGCCTGGTTCGAAGCGACGCGCTGGTAGCGGATGAGATCCTCGATCTGGCTCGCGAAGCCGCGCAGCTCGAGACGCCCGCGCACCGCGTCCGCGCGGCCCGAGACCACCACGCCGAGCTCGCCTCCGTACGACGTCTCGGCGCGCAGGAGCACGTTGCCCGCGAGGTAGCCGCGATCGCCGAAGAGCTCGAGGCTCGAGGGCGCGCGCGTGGCCACGCTGCCGCTCGCGACGAGGGACACGCTCCGCGCGATCTCGACGAGCACCGACGCACGGCCCGTGGGCAGCGCGAGCTCCACGTGCTGCGCCTCGCCCGTGCGCTCGCCACTCGGATCGCGCAGCGTCGCGAACACGCCCTCGAGGCGGCCCGAGAGGCGGCCCTCGATCCGCACGTCCCGGGCACGCAGCGCGAGGCGCGGCTCGAGGCCCAAGGCCGCGGTGTCTCGCTGGCTCGAGGTCCGCGCGCGCAGAGGATCGGCCGCGTCGAGCAGCCGATCGCGACTGCCGAGCTCCTCGTGCACGTACTGGCCCACGGCGGTGAGCGCGAGCTCCTCGGTGAGCGCCACGGTGCCCGCGACCCGCGCGTGCGCGCGCAGGAGCTCGTCGCTCGCTTCGCGCGGGACCTGCCCGAATTGCGCGAGCGGATCGCTGACACCGCGCGCCTCGAGGCCCACGCCGGCGGCCGCCGCGATGCGCCACCGCGCCTCGCTCGCCCGATCGAGCTCGCGCCCCCCCTCGAGCCAGTCCATCGAGGCGCCGAGCGTCAGGCGCTGGGAGCTGCGCCGGCCCGTGGGCACGTCGACGAAGCGCGAGGGTGGCGGTGCGAGGCCGCCCGATCGCTCGAGCAACGTGCCGATCACCGAGAGGCGACCGTCGAGCACGCGCGCACCGACGTGCACGAGCGCGCTGCCCTCGAGCAGCTGCGCGTTCTGCCGCGCACGCTCGCGATCGTCGTCCGGGACGAGGGAAGTGCCGTTGTCGTCGAGGTACGGAAAGCCGTTGCCTGCGCTGACGATCGACGCGCCCGCGAGCGCGCTCAGCGCCGCGTCTCCCGCAGCGATCGAGGCGCGCCCCTGGTAGCGATCGAAGCTGCCGCCACCGGCCGCGAGCTCGACACGCGCACCGCGCGCCTCGCGTGGCACCAGGCGCACGACACCGCCGATCGCGCCGCTGCCGAGCCAGAGCGGGGCACCGCCGCGGTAGATCTCGACGCGCTCGAACATCCACGGCGGAAGGGTCGAGAGATCCACCGCGGTCCCATCGGCGGCGATCAGCGGCAGCTCACCGAGGAGCACCGCCGTGTGCTCGGCGTCGGCGCCGCGCAGCGAGAGCGTGCTGAAGCCGCCATAGCTCGAGGTCCGCCGCGCACGCGCGCCGGGCGCCTCGCGGAGGATCTCGTCGAGCGTCTCGAGCGCGCGCGGCCGATCGAGGAGCGAGATCGTCGTGCCCGCCGCGCTCGGATCGATCGCGTCCACACCGACGCGCGCGACGCGCGCCGTGGCGCCGAACGCGGGCAGCGCGTCTTCCTCCCCGCTCTCCTCTCCGTCGTCGCCCTCGTCGCCCTCCCCGTCGTCGCCCTCTTCGACGTCGACGGCGCGCACCTCGTCGGAGCGCGCGCCCTCGGGACGCGCGGTCTCCGTGGTCCCCTCGTCCGCGCGCGAGGGCGCCGCGATCGCGAGCGAGGCCGCGACCGAGAGCACGACCGCGCGGCGCATCACGACCCGCCGGCTGCGTGGCTCGCCTCGGCCGCGAGCCGATCGCGCGTGCGGCGCGTGCGCTGGGCGTCTGCCGTTCGGCCTTCTTCTTCGTAGGTGAGGATCAGGCGATCGAGATCGCGCGGTGTCGCGGTGCCCGCGCGCACGCGCGCCTCGAGACGCGACGCGAGGTCTTCACCACGCGGCTCCCAGAAGTCCTCGACGAAGCGCCGCGCGTCGGTCGCGCCGGGCTCGTTGGGCCAGTCCGGCATGATGAACGGCGTGATGATCCAGCTCGCGAGGAAGAAGCTGCCGAGCCACACGAGCAAGCGATCGTGGAGCTTCTTCTCGGCCCACGCGACCCACACGAGCACCAGCACGCCGACGAACAAGAGCGGCGCCATCGAGGCGGTGCCCGTCCAGCCGAAGAAGTAGCGGCCCGCGTTGTACGGGGCGAAGTCGTGCCGTACGAGCCAGCGCACGAGCTGTGGCAAGGGCCGCGTGAAGGCCTCGGGCAGGTGCGGGTAGTACGCGGAGGGCGCTCCCTGGAGCAGGAGACCGACGCCCACGCACGCCACGGCGAGCGCGCCCACGAGGCGCGGCGACCACGTCTTCTTCGCGAGCCAGTGGCCACCCTCCACCGCGAACCAACCCGCGAAGGGCACGGCGAGCGCGAGGTAGCGCGCGCCGACCGTCCAGCCGCCGCGCCAGTTGTTCATGAGGAGGATGAGGCCGTAGGTGGCGCCGCAGATCGCGAGCGCGACGAGGGCGTCGAGGCGCTCGCGCGGGCGCGCGAGAACGCGCGGCACACCGAAGAGCGCGAGGAAGAAGATCGGCGTCGTGATGAGCAGGCCGTAGGCGGGATCGAAGAGCAACCCGCCGGCCGCGTCCCAGTGGATCGCGTCGGCGCCGTAGAAGCCCGAGTGCATCGCGTCGCGGAAGTCGTCGTTCTCGAGGTAGCGATGCCCCGGCGTGAACGGGCTCCCGTAGCAGACGTCGTGGAAGTGGAGCACGGCTGCGGTCGGGACGATCGCGCCGCCTGCGAACGCCGCGAGGCGGTTCCACGGCCGCACGGCCGCGAGCGCGTAGAGACAGAGGACCACGGTCGCCGGAAAGCCCGGGTACTCGGTCGCCGTGACGAGCGCGGCGAGCAGGCCCGCCATGCCCGCCTCGCCCCAGCCGATCTGCTTCGCGTGTCGCGCGTCGCGGAGGATCATGAACGCGCCGAACGCGCCCACCGCGCTCAGCGTGTGCGTCACGAAGAGGATCGCGTACGCGTAGAACATCGAGCCGAGCGCGACCGACGCGAACACCGCATCGCGGATCACGCCCTCACCGCCGCGGCGCGCGAGCCATCGGTAGTAGTACGCGAGGAACGCGAGCGCCGGCACCACCGACGCGAGCACCCGCACCGCCCAGAGCGCGGTCGTGCGATCGAAGGGCACGCCGCGGATCGCCGAGAGCTCGCGGTAGGCCCAGTACGCAGGCACACCGAGCAGGCTCGTCGCGGGCGCCTTCACGGAGCAGTAGTGCCCTTCGTAGACCGCCGCGTCGTTGACCCAGCCCCAGCGCTGGCGCGGACCATCGATGTGGTAGGTGCCGTCCTCGACGATCGCGGCCGTCATGTAGAAGCGCACGTTCTCGTTGGGGTTGTTGACCCTCGGGAAGTACGGGAACGTGTAGAGGTACGCGAACGCGCAGAGCAGCATCGCGGACACGAGCCGCGGGCGCGCGCCGATCGAGAAGCGCGACGCCGCGCGCGGCAGCTCGAGCGCGGCGCTCGGAGGGGGCGCATCGCTCGCATCGGTCGCGGGGATCTCGGGCGGGCTCGACAAGGGGCGGCACGATAGCAACGTCTCGCGCGTGCCGCCGCGTTCCTCCTCCGAGCGCCGTCCGAGCGAGCCGCTCACCCCTCGAAACGAGCGAACGGAGCCACCTCGAGGCGGGCGCGACGGGCGTGCTCCTCGAGGTAGCGGGCCCCTTCGCGCACGGTCGCACAGACCGTCGTCGGCACCGGCGGCGGCGCGAGCCAGTGCACCGCCGTGAGCGCGCCGCGCGTCAGCGGGCTCGCGATCACGAGCGCGTTGGCGACCTGGTAGCGCTTGGCGCGCTCCTCGATGGTCTGGAGCCACTGGCCGATCGCGCTGCGCACGCGTGCGTCGGGAAGCCCGACGACCGCGGTGGTGTCCGTCAGCGAGACGTAGCGCTCGCGCCGCTGGAAGATCTCCTCCTGCGCCCGCGCGAGCGAGGCGACCTCGGCCTCGCCGATGCGAGGAGGCAGCCTCAGCACCACGAGGGGCCAGTGCGCGAGGTCGAACGAGACCGGGCCCTCCACGCCCGAGTTGTCGCCGTGTCGCCGACCGGTTTCAAGAGGGGGGGCGCCGGGCCGTGCCGTTTCGCGAAACTTGGCTAGAGTCGCGCCGCCGTGAGCGGGGTCCCCTCCCACCAGTCTGGCGCACTCGAACGACGCGCACCCCGAGCCCCGCGGGTGGTCGCCGTCACGGGCGCATGCGCCTTCCTCGGAAAGAACCTCGTCGGCGTGCTCGAGGAGCGCGAGGACGTCGAGCGCATCGTCATCCTCGACATCGCCTCGCCGCCGACGGCCGGGCGCAAGAGCCGCGCGTACCGCGTCGACCTCACGCAGCCGGCGGTCTCGGCGCGCCTGACGGAGATCCTCCGCGCCGAGAAGGTGACGGAGCTCGCGCACCTCGCGTTCCTCGCGAGCCCGACCACGTCCGAGCCGTGGGCCCACGAGCTCGAGAGCGTCGGCACGATGCACGTCCTTCACGCGTGCCGCGAGTCCCCGGTCGAGCGCGTCGTCGTGTCCTCGCAGACGCTGCTCTACGGGCCACATCCGTCGAACCCGAATTTCCTCCTCGAGACCGCGCCGCTTCGCGGCATCCGCGGCGGCCGGAGCCCCTTCGGCCGCGCGTTCGGGCAAGGCGAGTGCTCGTTCCTCGCCGACAAGATCGACGCCGAGCGCGAGATCGATCGCTTCGCGAAGGATCGCCCCGAGATCTCGGTCGCCACGCTGCGCTTCGCCCCCATCCTCGGCCCGACGGTGCGCACGTGGGTCACGCGCTGGCTCTCGCGGCGCATCGTCCCGACACTCCTCGGCTTCGATCCGCTCGTGCAGCTGGTGCACGAGATGGACGCGGTGAGCGCGCTCGTGCTCGCGCTCGATCCATCGCGGTGGCGCGGCGCCGACGGCCGGGTCGGCAAGGGCGCGCGCGGCGCGTTCAACATCGTCGGCCAGGGCGTCCTGCCGGTCTCGACGGTGATCAAGCTCGCTGGCCGCGCCGCGCTGCCCGTGCCCGGCCCGGTGCTCACGCGCGGCACCGAGCTGCTCTGGATGGCCGGCCTCAACGAGGCGCCCTCGGCGTTCGTCGATTTCCTTCGCCACCTCTGCGTCGCCGATGGCACGCGCGCGCGGCGTGAGCTCGGCTTCCTCCCGTCGTTCACGACGAAAGAGGCCGTGCTCGACTTCGGCGGCGCGCTGCGCCTGCGCGAAGCGCACCTGCTCTCTCCCCACGCGTGACGGTCATGGCGACGAAGAAACGACCCACGGCCCGCTCCTCTCGCACGTTCCGCATCGCGGGGCGCTCGTCCTCCGGCAGTGCGAAGGCACCGACCTCCGCAGGCAGCACCAAGGCACC
>JBILLJ010000190.1:0-14293 GCA_044376125.1 Sandaracinaceae bacterium | reverse complement strand
TGCGAGGCGCTCGTGCTCGGCAGCGGTGCTGGCCTGCGTCGCCGCGTCCTCGTGCATGGCCAACGAGCGCCGCGGACTCACAGGCTTCTTCGAGAACGACACGAAGCGTCCGGCAGGTCCGCCTTCTTCGAGGACGACACGAAGCGTCCGGCAGGTCCGCGGGGAGGGCATCGCGACGTACGCGCCTGGTTCGCGCCGCGAGGCTGCAGAGGGCCGTGGCGCACGTCGCGTCTCGCATCATCGCGAGGTTCGTGTGCTCGCGGCTCCCCTCGGGCCTGCCTGGCGCATTCGCGTCGGCGTGATCGAGAGCTGCGAGGCGCTCTTGCTCGGCACCGGTGCTGGCCTGCGTCGCCGCGTCCTCGTGCATGGCCAACGAGCGTCACTTGCTCACAGGCTTCTTCGAGAACGACGCGAAGCGTCCGGCAGGTCCGCCTTCTTCGAGAACGACACGAAGCGTGCGGCAGGTCCGCGGGGAGGGCATCGCGACGTATGGGTCTGGTTCGCGCCGCGAGGCTGCAGAGGCCGTGGCGGACGTCGCGTCTCGCGTTGTGCGGCGACGGACGTCTCTGGTTCGCGCCGCGGCGCAGAGCGCCGTGGCGCGCGTCGCGTCTCGCATCATCGCGAGGTTCGTGTGCTCGCGGCTCCCCTCGGGCCTGCCTGGCGCATTCGCGTCCGGTGCGCGCGACGCGCGCGTGCTCGATGCACCCGGGAGCGACGGAGCTCGCCTCGACGCGACCGGCCTCGACGCGACCGCGACCGATGGCGGCGAGGCGGCGGACGACGCGCGCTCGCCCGGCTCGGACGATGCGTTCGTCGCCGCGATGGACGACGCCTTCGTGCGCACACCCGACGACGCGTTCGTGCGTGTGTCCGACGATGCGTTCGTCGTGCCGATGCCGGGCCTCGACGCGGCCGTGATCGCGCCCGACGCGTTCGTGCCGCCCGCGCTCGACGCCGGCACGCGACCGCGGCCGCCCACCTTCGAGGCCCTCTTCTCGAGGCGATCGGCGTCCAACGCGCGCGACACGACGATCGAGGCAGGCATCGTCCGCCTCATCGACGCGGCGCTGCCCGGCTCACGCATCCGCGTCGCCGTGTTCACGTTCACGCGCACCGGCCCGGCGGACGCGCTCATCCGCGCACAGGCGCGTGGTGTGGACGTGCGCATCGTGCTCGACGGCGGCGCGGGGGACGGCGCCGGCTCGGAGGTGGCGCACCTCCGGAGCGGCCTCGGTCGCGACCGCGTTCACCTCTGCGACGCGCCCGGCACCTCGTGCCTGGGCACCGGCATCATGCACCACAAGAGCTTCCTCTTCTCCGCGCTCGACGACGGCTCGACGAACGTGGTGGTGCAGGCCTCGCACAACCTCTCCACGAACCAGCTCACGATGCACAACAACGCGGTGATCGTCCGCGGCGACGCGGCGCTCTTCGCCGCGTACGAGCGCACGTGGAACGATCTCTGGGCGGACGTCGAGATGCGGGACTACTACCGCAGCGACGATGGCGACACCTCGACGCGCGTCTACTTCTTCCCGCGCGTGTCGGGCGACACGGCCGTGTCCGTGCTCGACAACGTCCGCTGCGACGCGACCTCGCGGATCCGGGTGGCCATGGCGTTCTTCACGAACGCGCGCATCGAGGTGGCGCAGGCGCTCGCGGCCCGCGCGCGCGACGGCTGCAGCGTGCGCGTCGTGGCGGGCGACGACGAGATCCCGATCGGCAGTCGCATCGCCTCGACGATCCGCGCGGGCGGCGGTCACGTCACGACCTATCCCGCGACGGACAGCGGCTGGGGCCTGCACTCGAAGTACATGCTGATCGACGCACCGTACGCGGGCTCGTCGGGGCATCGGCGGCTGGTGTTCACGGGCTCGCACAACTGGACCGGCCCGGCGCTCCACGAGAACGACGAGACGATCCTCCGCATCGAGAACGACGCCGTCTTCGCCGCCTTCTGGGCCGACTGGGACCACGTGCGCGCCTCGGCCGTCGTGCGCTGAGGCCGCGCGCGCGGCGCGATCACGATCCCGAGCGCGCGACGATCAGAACTGGAACATCGCGCCCGCGCGACCGCCGATCGACACGCGCACGTCGGCGAGGGTGCTGTCGCGCGGGTCGATCGCGAAGCGCGTGATGAAGAAGTACGGCTCGATCACGAGCGAGAGGCCCGGCAGCGGCGAGTACCAGTAGCCGAGGAACGCGCTCGTGTTCCAGAGGATGCCCGGGCCCGTCGTCGGTGTGAGCGCGCCGAGCGTGGTGGGTGGCGTGCCCATCGGGTTGGCGGGTGTGTAGCCGGGCACCACGTCGCCGCTCACGATGCCCGCGAAGCCTGCGCCCCCCGTGATCGCGTGCTCGCCCAGCTGCCCGCGGCCCGACACGTAGCCGCCCACCTCGAGCACGTCGTGACCGAAGCGGCCCGCGCCGAGACTCAGCGCGCCCGTGCCCGCGAGGTTCTGCGCGACGTAGAGCTCGGCGTGAAGGTTGGAGCCGTTTGCGACCGGACCGAACTGCGAGTCGGTGAAGGCGACGGCGCCGAACGCGGGTCGGTGCTCGCTGAGCGCTGCGCTCGTGTAGCGGAGCGCGGTGGCGAGGACGCTCGCGCCGATCACCTGACGATCGCCGTAGTGGTACATGAAGCGCGCGGCGCCGGTGGGGACGAGCGATTCCTCGAGGTTGTTGAACGTCGGCCCCGTGTTGGCGCCCTGCATGCCGGCTGCGAGCGAGAGCTCGACGCTGTCGAAGCGCCCGGTCCAGCCGAGCTGCTGCCGCATGAAGCCGATGTTGCCGGCGCGAAAGAGCGTGCCGACGAGGTTGAACGAGTGCGAGAGGAGCTGGGGCCCGGTGGCGTTGCCGAAGATGTCCCAGGTCTGTCCGAGGAAGAGGCGCTGTCCGGGCGCGGGCTGCCACTCGAGCAGGCCGATGCGGATGCGTGGAAAGGCCTGCACGGTGGGTGAGGACTGATCGAAGTGGGTGAAGTCGATCTCGACGATCGCGCGAAACGTGTTGGCATCACCGATCTGCATGCCGAGGCGCGTCTGCTGGACCTGGAAGGAGAGGTTCGGTGAGCTCGGATCCGCGAGCACCGCGGGGTTCACCGCGGACGTCGGCGCGACGGGTGTGGCGTTGTCGAAGGACTGCACGCCCTGCGTGAATTCGACGCGCGCGTGCACGATGCCCGTGAGGCGCACGGGCACACCGGCGATCACCGCCTCGAACGCCGGTGCGGTGGTGGGCTGCGGAGTGGAGGCCGAGGCAGAGTCGGTGGCAGAGGCAGAGTCAGCGGCAGAGTCGGCGGCAGCGGCAGAGTCGGCGGCAGCGGCAGCGTCGGTGGCAGAGGCCGGTTCCGGTTCCGGTCCCGACTGCGGTCCCGGATCCGGTTCCTGATGCGATGCCGATCCTGCGTCGGGTGCTGGCTCCGACACGGCCGAATCCGAGCCATTGCTCGGATTCTCCGGGCCTGCGGGAGACACCTCTTGGGCCTCGAGACGCGAGCAGAGGAGGAGGGACGCGAGCATGCTCGGGACGAGCCAGCGGATCATGCACGGCCGCTTTGCACCGCGCGGGCCGAGCCGTGCTCGCCTCCATGTCGCGGCGATTGCGCGAACATCGACGGGGCGTCTCACCTCGCTGTGCGTCGTGCGGGGCGTCGCGCCCCAGCGCGGCGTCAGCCGCCCGTGGCGCCGAAGATGAACGGGAAGACGACGTCGACCTCGCCGCCGTCGGGCTGATCGAAGCGCCAGTTGCGCACCTGACGCACGATGCAGCCCTCGACGCGCGCGTTGCTCATCGTCGAGCGCGCGACACGCGAGGTCGTCACGCGGCCCTCGCGGTTGATGCGCCAGCCGATCTCGATGCGGCCGCGCAGGTTGGGCTGACGCTGGAGCTCGCTCTCGTAGCAGTAGCGGATGGCCGCCGAGTTCTGCCGCACGACGCGCATGATCTGCTCGGGCGAGAGGTAGCCGCTCACGCGCGGTCGCTCGGTCTGCACGCGCACGGCGACCTCGCCGCGGCCGCGACCGGGCGCGCCTGCGCCACCGCGACCACGACCGCCGCCGGAGCCGCTGCCCACGCCCACGCCCGTGCCGACACCGCCGCCGCCGAAGAGCGTGCCGGGGCCGGTGCCGCCACCGCCCGAGCCCGAGCCGCGCAGGCCCGAGCCTCCGGAGCCACGGCCGAACACGGTGCGGCTCGAGCCGAGGCCACCGAGGATGTCCGACACGCTCGGACCCTCGGTCAGCGCCGCAAGCGGGCTGCCGTCCGTGTTGGGCTGCGCGAGCACACCGAGCAGGCCCATCGAGCGCACGCGCGCCGCGGCACCGCCGTTGATCTCGCCCTCCATCTCGGTCTCTTCCTGCTGCGCGTCCTCACGACCGACGCGCCCCTCTTCACCCTCGGCCTGACGACCGCCGGCTTCTTCCCGGTCCTGGAGGCCCGGATCGTTGGTGCCGGTACCTCCAGACTGCCGTTCGGGCTCGACGAGATCTTCGGGCGGCGGCGTGACCATGAAGCGACGCACGAGGTCGGTCGGCAGCTCGAGCGGATCGGCCGGCGGCGCTTCGTCGCGCGCGATCTTCATCACGAGGCCGATCGAGGCGTGGATGAAGAGCGAGAGCATCGCGGTCGCGAGGAAGGCCGCGTCGAAGCCGAAGGGGCGGTGCGCGCCTCTGGGCGCGGCCTTCACCATCTGGAAGAAGAGCGCGACGCCACCGAGCGTGACGACGCCGTAGTCGTCCGGCCCGATCGTCGTCGGCTGTCCACCGAGCTCGTGCACCTCGCGGCGCACACCACCGAGCCACATGGAGCCACCGAGGCCCGGCAGGAGCTGCAGCATGTAGCCCGAGCCCGAAGGCACGAGCAGCGTCTGCGCGCTCGCGCTCGAGCCGAGCGGCAGCACGCTCTCGGGGAGCACGACGGGCTGCTGCCGCGTGTAGGTCTCTTCCCAGTGGAGCGCGCCGGCCCACACGAGGGCCACTCGCAGATGTCGCTCGTCAGCTCGTACGGCCATCGTTCACCCTCGGCATGCGCGCGGCGCGCGGTCGATCGGCCCCGTGTCTCGGCTGCGTGGATCGGTGGGCTTGGGACTCGATCAGAAGCCCTCGGCTTTGGTCGATCGCTCCATCTCGGGCACGAACGACCGATGCGGCAGGCGCGGCCGATCGAACTCGGCGCGCACGCGGTTGAGGAAGTAGAGGAGCTGCGGGGACTTGAGGCGGCCGTTCACGTCGAAGCCCGAGAACTCGATGACCTTGACCTTCTCGCCGCCCTCGTTGATCTCGCGCGAGTTCGCGTCGACGTCGCCGTCGTCCGAGGTCGCAGGGGCGTCCGGGTCGGCCTCGCGCTCCGCGCTGGCCTCGGTGCGTGCAGGCTCACCACGCCCGCCGCGCCGCCCACCACGATCCTGCCCCTCGACGGGCGCACCGCCGAGCACGGGCACGAGGAGCGCCCAGAGGATCGCGGAACCCATCGCCAGGCAGAGAGCCCTCGAAGCACTCGCTCGCATGTCCTCATGGTGCCACAGCCCGATGCGCCCGAACCAGCGCGACGTGTCGAGGAACGAGACGCATCCGGCACGCGAGGGGACTGGCGAGCTCGGCCTCGTGCTCTTCGCGGTCGTGGTCGCTGCGGCGCGACGAGGCGCGCGCGTCAGTGGAGGGCGCGGCCGAGGCGCTTGCGGAAGGCGGCGGGCGAGGTGCGCGTCCAGCGCTTGAAGGCGCGCGAGAAGCTCGCGATCTCCGCGAAGCCGAGGGCGGAGGCGACCTCCGAGACGGTCGTGCGCGGCGAGGCCAGGAGCAGCTCGGCCACGCGGCGACGTTCGGCGTCGAGCACGCCGCGAAAGCTCGTGCCGTCCTCGCCGAGCGCGCGCTGGAGCGCACGCACGCTCGTGCCGAGGCTCTTCGCGACGGACTCGATGGCGATGGGCTCGTGCGCATCGACGCGTCGGCGCAGCTCGCGTGCGAGGCGCTCGGTGAGCCCCGCCTCGGCGGCCGCGCGCGCCTCCGACATGCGGGCACGCGCAGCCTCGGCGGCCTCGAGCAGGTACGCACCGAGGCGCGGATCGGCGCTCGGCACGGGGCGATCGAGGATCGCCGCGTCGTAGACGAGCTCGTCGCGGCGCGCGCCGAATTCCGCGGGCACGCCGAAGAACGCCGTGTAGGGGCCCGGCGCGAGGCTCGAGCCGTGCGACATGCGCACGCGACGCGCGTGGAGCGGCGCCCGACCGAGGAGCTGGAAGAACGCGTGACCGCTCGCGAGCAGCGCCTCGACGGGCTGCCGCAGCGCCGAGAGGGCCGGATCGCGCGCGAGCGTCACGACGAGCGCGCCCTCGCGCACCACGTACGAGAGGCGGCTCTCGCCATCGACCAGGGCCTGGAACGCCACGAAGCGATCGAGCGCGTCGCCGAGCGTCGTCGCGTTCGCGGTGAGATAGCCCAGGAGCCCGAGCGACTCCGTGCGCCAGCGGGCTGCGAGCTCGAGGCCGAGGTGATCGGAGGGAAAGCGCGTGATCAGCATCGACCAGAGCTCGAGCACGCTCGCGAGGTGCACCCGATCGTCGAGGCCCACGCCCGGATCGATCGCGAGGCTCCGCGCGAGCACCGCGCGATCGAGGCCCTTGGCCGCCGCGAGATCGAGCAGCGCGATCGCGAGCATGCCGCTCACGAGCCGCGTTCCTCGATCGATCCGGACGTCCACGGGCGAAAGCTCTGCCCGAGCGGCGCATCCGGTCAAGATGGGGGCGCGAAGCGTCCTTCAGCGAAGCACGCGTGCGTCGTACGCCTCGCCCATGGGCTGGTACGACGTCTTCTCCTCGTTCTACGACGGCTCGCTCGAGCGCCTCTACCTCCCGTTCCGGCAGGCCGCTGCGGAGCGCCTCGCGCTCGCGCCCGGGCAGCGCGTGCTCGACGCAGGCACGGGCACGGGACAGAGCCTCGACGTGCTCTCTCCGGCGGTGGGACCGAGTGGCCTCGTCGTGGGCGTCGATCTCTCGCGCGGCATGCTGGATCGCGCGCGGGCGCGCGCCGCGGCCAAGGGCCTCTCGAACGTGCGCCTCGCGGAGGGCTCGCTGCTCACGCTCGATCGCGCCGCCGTCGCCGAGCACCTGCCCGCGGGTCGTGGCTTCGACCGCGCGCTCGCGTTCCTCGTGATGAGCGCGCTGCCCGAGTGGGAGCTCGCGACCGAGCGCGTGTGGTCGCTGCTCGAGCCCGGCGGAACGATGCTGATCGTCGATGCGCACACCGACGCGATCGGCCTCCAGGGCCACCTCGTGAACCTCACCGCGCGCGCCGACATCCGCCGCCGCGTGTGGTCACGCCTCGAGACGCTCTCGGAGGGCTTCACGCTCGAGCGCCTGCCGGCGCCCTACTCCGTCGGCGGAGACATCGTCGTGGCGCGCGGCACCAAGCCCGCGGCATCCTCGAGGGCGTGAGCACCCGACGATTCGAGCTCGCGCGCTCGCTCTGGCCGCGAACGGGCCGGGATTGATCGAGTGATCGAGTGAGGCGCGGAGTGCTCGCGGGTGCGGCGCCGACCACCTCGCAGAGATGGCCGCAGCGGTCCCATCGCGCCGATCACTCGGCGGGGTCGGTGCTCAGGTCGAAGAACTCGCGCGCGTGGCCGCCCGCTTCGATCGTGACGCTGCGCGTGTGCTCGGCGCCGTCGCGATCCACGAGGCGCAGGCGCACGGTGCCGGAGGGGAGCTCGACGTTGCCGATCGGCGTCGTGCCGAGGAGGCGCGAGCCGACGTAGACGCGCGACCAGGGCCGCGTGTTGATCGAGAGCTGCCCGGGCGGTGCGGCCGGTGCACGCTCGGTGCGCTCCGTCCGCTCGGTGCGCTCCGTGCGCTCGGTGCGCGCGGTGCGCTCGATCGCGATGAGCTCACCGAAGACGCGCGTGCGCTCGCCCGCGCGCAGCTCGATCGTGCTGTCCCAGTCCTCGTAGCCCTCGAGGGTGATGCGGACGTTCCACTCGCGCGCGTCGAGGAGCGCGAGCTCGAGTGGGGTGGTGCCGACGTTGCCGCGCTCGCCGAGCCAGACCGTCGCGCCCGTCGGTGCGCTGTCGACGAGCAGCGTGCCCGTCGTGGGCACGGGCGTCGTGGGCGGCAGGGCGGGCGCGGTGGTGGGAGGCGGCGTGCTCGTCGCGACGGGCTCGGCGGGCCCACCGAAGTGGAGAAAGCCCGCCCACCACGCGCCGAAGCCCGCGGCACCGACGACGAGGAGGAACGCGACGATGAGCGAGAGCGCGAAGAAGACGGGCTTGCGCGACGGAGCCTGCGGAGGCTCGAGCGTGTCGCGCGCGAGCTCGCCCGTGATGAGCGGCACGCGCTCGGTCGCGTTCGGCGGCAGCTGCACCTTCTCGAGCGAGTGATCGCTCTCGACGCTGGTCGAGCCGGGCGAGCGCTTGGGCACCTCGATGCGCGTGTCGAGGCGCGGGCCCGCCTTGATCTCGTTGGTGAAGAGCTCGGTCATGCGCTCGCCGATGCGCGCGGTGGGCACGAGCTCGCCCATGCGCACGAGGGCCTGCTCGATCGCGAGCTGCATCTCGGCGGCGGTCTGGAAGCGCTCCTCGGGCCGCTTGGCGATCGCGCGACGCACGAGCGCGTCGACCTCGATCGGGATGTGCGGGTGCACCTCGGAGAGCGCGGGCGGCTCCTCGTAGACGAGCGCGCGCATCGTGTCGAACTCTGTCTGCCGCTTGAACGGGTTGGTGCCGTCGAGGACCTCGTAGAGACACACGCCGAGCGCGAAGACGTCGGCGCGCGCGTCGATCGGCTCACCGAGGCACTGCTGCGGCGCCATGTACGCGAACTTGCCCTTCACGACGCCGGCCTCGGTGCGCGTGGAGTGGCTCGACGCCTTGGCGATGCCGAAGTCGAGCAGCTTCACCACGCCGTCGTAGCTGACCATGATGTTCTGCGGGCTGACGTCGCGGTGCACGATGCCCAGCGGCTCGCCCGTCGTCTGGTCCGCGGCGCGGTGCGCGTGATCGAGCGCCTCGGCGACCTGCGCGATCACCTTCATGGCGACGGGGATCGAGAGGCCACCTTCGTCGCGGGCGCGGCGCAGCACCTTGGAGAGGGGCATGCCGTTCACCCACTCCATCGCGATGTAGTAGCTGCCCTGCTCCTGCCCGAACGCGTACACGTGGCAGATGTTCGGGTGGCTCAGCTGCATCGCGAGCCGCGCCTCGTCCTTGAACATCGCGATGAACTGGTGATCGGCCGAGACGTGCGGCAGCACGCGCTTGACCACCACGAAGCGGCCACCGCGCCCCTCCTCGGCGCCTTCGCGCCCGAGGAAGATCTCCGCCATGCCACCGAACGCGATGCGCCCGAGCAGGTGGTAGGGCCCGAACTGCCCGATCGCCGCGACCTTCGTCAGCGAGGCGAAGGGGACACGCGGGCCGCCCTGGCTGAAGTCGTCGAGCTCGGCGTCGCGCGCGACGAGATCCTGATCGGTGTCGCGCTCCTTCACGCGCGGCGTCTCGGGGCTCGTCGGCATCTTCGGCGACGACGATCGGCGCGGCGGAGACGAGGTGCGATCGACGGGCTGCCGCGGCGTCATCGAGCGCGGCGGAGACGGAGGCTTCGGCGCAGGCGGCCGCACCGAGGGCGCGGCCTTCTCGGAGTTCGCGAGATCGAGCGTGAGCGCGGGCCGCACCGACGTCGGCACGTCCACCTCACCGGGCGCGAGGACGACGGCGCCCCCGGGAAGAGGCGGCGCGGACAACGGGGGCACGGGGGGGATCGCATTGGCCGTCGGCCGCCCCGGGTCGGGACCGGCCGGGCCACGCGGCCCGCTCGGGCTGGCCCCGGAAGGTCGATCCGTCATCGCGGGCCAGTATATCCGCGCTGCGAGGCGGCCCTGCAACTGCCGCGACGTGCGTGACGCGTGTGTGACGTCAGGCGCGCTCGCGGACGCGCGAAGGGACCTTCGGCGTGAGCGCGTGGGTCGCGAAGCCGATCTGGAGCGCGGCGCAGAGGGCACCGTAGACGAGCGCGGTGGCCCACGTGCTCGGGTACCGCAGCGGGTGCAGGAAGTGGTGCAGCGTGTGCTGCACGACCTCGAGCGGAGAGAGGAGCGCGTCCCAGCTGTTCCAGCGGGGCACACGCCCCATCCACACGCCGATGCCGGCCGTGATCCAGACGAAGGCAGACACGGACCAGCCCGCCAGCTCACCGAGGCGTGCGCTCACGGCTTCTCGCACACGCTCGAGACAGCTCACCGCGAGCATCGCCCCGGCGAGACCGAAGGTGCCGACCATCGCCGTGTCGCACCAGCGCATCACGCCGCGGCCGTAGTTGGCGTGGGCGAGATCGTGTTCGGAAAGAAGAGCCACGCCGTGAGCGCGGCCGGCAGCGCGAGCCACCACCGCCCCTCGCGCGCGCGCTCGAGCGTGAAGACCACGAGACCGAGGGCGATCGCCGCGAGGCCGAGGTTCCACGCGAGGAACGTCATGTCGAGCGAGCGCGTCAGGAGCACCCGCGCAGTGAGCATCGCGAGGGCCAGGAGCGACAGCGTGAGCGAGAGCCGAGAGGCGTGCGTCATGCCCCCAGGATCGCGACCGGATGTGGCGAATCCGAGGAGGAGCCAGGGAATCTCCGCGGAAACCGCGCCGAAACACGGGCGTCACCGCCGTGCCGCCGACTGGCGATCTCGTCCCCGAGCCGTCACGATGGCCGCTTCGCCTTCGTCACGAGGAGCCCATGTCGCACCGTCTCGCCCGCACCCTCGCGCTGCTGGCCCCGCTCTGCACGAGCCTGATCAGCGCGCACGTCGATGCCCAGGCGTGCACCGAGGATCGCCCCAACCGCCGCTACTGCGGCACGGACCTCGTGACGGGCCTCGGCGGCCCGGCCGACTACGGTGCGCGCGGCCAGTGCCTGGGGCCCAACGACGACGGCTCCTCGCTCGCGATCGACATCACGCCCGCGTTCCCCGGAGGCCTGAACTTCTTCGGGACGACCTACCGCTCGGTGTTCCTGAACACCAACGGCAACATCACGTTCAACGGCGCCGTCGGCACGTACACGCCCAACGCGTTCCCGGTCTCCGACCAGCCGATGATCGCGCCCTACTGGGCCGACGTGGACATCCGCTCGTCGGCCTGTGACGAGTCCTGCGACTTCGACCTCACCACGTTCGAGGAGGACTGCGTCGCGTCGTGCAGCAACCCGACGGACAACGGCGTCTGGTACCACTTCGAGCCCGGCCGCGCGGTCTTCACGTGGGACAACGTCAACTACTTCATGTGCCACGCGGATCGGCAGATGAGCTTCCAGCTCATCCTCACCGCGGCCGAGGGCTGCGGCGGCGCGACGTCGACCGACTTCTCCGTCGAGTTCCGCTTCAACAAGTGTCAGTGGGACACCGGTGATGCCTCGGGCGGCACCGACGGCTTCTCGACCGCGACCGTACCGACCGAGACCTGCACGACCGACGCGGACTGCTCCGCCTTCCGCAGCCACTGCGAGCTCGACGAGGGCATCTGCTACGAGGGCGTGCCGGGCCAGTCGGGCTTCGACGCGGGCAACAGCCGCGACTTCGTGATGGTGCCGGGCTCGCGCACGAACCAGATCGCGCGGATCCTCTGCGAGGACTCCAACGTCACGCCCGCCGAGCGCGGTGTGTGGCGCTTCCTCGTGCGCGGCGGCGTCGTCGAGTGTCCCGGCGCCGGTGAGGACTGCGTGGTCCCGAGCGCGCAGGGCGTCTGCGCGATCGGCCGCACCTCGTGCGTCGGCGCCGACATCGTCTGCGCGCCGCAGTTCACCTCCAGCCCCGAGCGCTGCGACAACCTCGACAACGACTGCGACGGAATGGTCGACGACGGCTCCACCCTCTGCACCGACCCGCAGGTCTGTGCGAGCGGGCGCTGCGTGGATCCGTGCTTCGAGGGCGGATGCCTCGAAGGGCAGACCTGCACCAGCGCAGGCATCTGCGTCGAGACCGCCTGCGTCGACGTCACCTGCCCCGAGGGTCAGCGCTGCGAGGGTGGCCGCTGCGTCGAGGGCTGCGACGGCGTCACCTGCCCCATGGGCCAGACCTGCATCGCGGGCCGCTGCGTCGATGGCTGCACCACCATCATGTGCGACCCGACCTGCGAGGCCTGCGACTCCGGCATGTGCGTGCCGCGCTGCACCGACACGAGCTGCCCCGCGGGTCAGGTCTGCACGACCGAGGGCCTCTGCCGCTCGAGCGCGTGTGGCTCGGGCTGCCCGGCAGGACAGGTCTGCGGGCCCAGCGGCTGCGTCGATGCGTGCGCGGGCGTCACCTGCCCCGCGGGTGAGATCTGCAGCATGGGCATGTGCGTCAGCGCGCCGCCGCCGATGCGCGACGCCGGCATGGTGAGCACCGAGGACGCTGGCCCGATCGTCGGCATGGACGCACACGTCGTGGACATCTTCTCCGACGCGGGCGTCGACGCCGCGACCAACCGCCCCGAGACGCGCCGCGGTGGCTGCACGTGCGAGGTCCCCTCGCGCTCGAGCGCCCCCTCCTCGCTCGCCTGGCTCTCGCTCGCCGCGCTCGGCCTCGTGGTCGCGCGTCGTCGCCGCCGCTGATCGCTCGATCGGATCTGCCGTCCCGCTTCGCCCCGACACGCTTCGCCCCCGACGAGGGGGCACCGAGGAACCATGCCTGCTTCGACTCGTTCGCTCCGCTCGCTCGCGCTGCTCGTCCCCGTCCTCGCGTCGCTCGTGAGCGCCGGAGCACACGCCCAGGTGTGCACCGAGGATCGCCCCAACCGCCGGTATTGCGGCACCGACCTCGTGTCGGGCCTCGGGGGTCCGGCGGACTACGGCGCCACGGGGCAATGCCTCGGGCCCAACGACGACGGCTCCTCGCGCGCGATCGACATCACCTCGGCCTTCCCGGGCGGGCTCAACTTCTTCGGGACGACGTACCGCTCGGTGTTCCTCAACACCAACGGCAACATCACGTTCAACGACGGCGTCAGCACCTTCACGCCGGATCCGTTCCCCGTCTCCGATCAGCCGATGATCGCGCCCTACTGGGCCGACGTGGACATCCGCACCGCCGCCTGTGACGAGTTCTGCGACGACTGCCTCTCGACGTGCGAGAGCCCCACGGACAACGGCGTCTGGTACCACCTCGAGCCCGGCCGCGCGGTCTTCACGTGGGACAACGTCAACTACTTCATGTGCCACGGGGATCGTCAGATGAGCTTCCAGCTCATCCTCACCGCGGCCGAGGGTTGCGGCGGCGCGACGTCGACCGACTTCTCCGTCGAGTTCCGCTTCAACAAGTGTCAGTGGGACACTGGTGATGCCTCGGACGGCACCGGCGGCTTCGCCACGCCCACCACGCCGACGATGACCTGCACGACCGACGCGGACTGCGGCATGGCCGATCCGTTCGGCGGCATCATCGGTGGTCGCTGCGAGGAGGGGATCTGCTGGACGGGCACGCCGGCGCAGTCGGGCTTCGACGCGGGCAACAGCCGCGACTTCGTGATGGTGCCGGGCTCGCGCACGAACCAGATCGCGCGGATCCTCTGCGAGGACTCCAACGTCACGCCCGCCGAGCGCGGTGTGTGGCGCTTCCTCGTGCGCGGCGGCGTCGTCGAGTGTCCCGGCGCCGGTGAGGACTGCGTGGTCCCGAGCGCGCAGGGCGTCTGCGCGATCGGCCGCACCTCGTGCGTCGGCGCCGACATCGTCTGCGCGCCGCAGTTCACCTCCAGCCCCGAGCGCTGCGACAACCTCGACAACGACTGCGACGGAATGGTCGACGACGGCTCCACCCTCTGCACCGACCCGCAGGTCTGTGCGAGCGGGCGCTGCGTGGATCCGTGCTTCGAGGGCGGATGCCTCGAAGGGCAGACCTGCACCAGCGCAGGCATCTGCGTCGAGACCGCCTGCGTCGACGTCACCTGCCCCGAGGGTCAGCGCTGCGAGGGTGGCCGCTGCGTCGAGGGCTGCGACGGCGTCACCTGCCCCATGGGCCAGACCTGCATCGCGGGCCGCTGCGTCGATGGCTGCACCACCATCATGTGCGACCCGACCTGCGAGGCCTGCGACTCCGGCATGTGCGTGCCGCGCTGCACCGACACGAGCTGCCCCGCGGGTCAGGTCTGCACGACCGAGGGCCTCTGCCGCTCGAGCGCGTGTGGCTCGGGCTGCCCGGCAGGACAGGTCTGCGGGCCCAGCGGCTGCGTCGATGCGTGCGCGGGCGTCACCTGCCCCGCGGGTGAGATCTGCAGCATGGGCATGTGCGTCAGCGCGCCGCCTCCGATGCGCGACGCCGGCATGGTGAGCACCGAGGACGCTGGCCCGATCGTC
>JBILLJ010000074.1:0-43153 GCA_044376125.1 Sandaracinaceae bacterium | reverse complement strand
TCGATGCGCGCGTCGCGTCGTTGCGGTCGGGGCAGAGGATCGCGCGGAGCGCCCGGCAGGACCGAGGGGAGAGGCCCGAGGCGCGGAGCCCGTGGTCCGCGCATGCGACGCAGCAGAGATCGAGGCGCGTGTCGCGTCTGCCGTCGGCGCGACGGAGCAGACGCCGCTGCCCGTGTCGCGTGAGCGCACGCCGCCGTGGTCGTGATGTTCGCACCGCGCCCGCAGCAGCCGTCGTGGCGACTGTCGCGTTTGCCGTTGGCGCGACGAGCAGCCGCCCCTGCCCGTGTCGCGTGAGCGCACGCCGCCGCGGTCGCGCGCAAAAGAAGAAACGGGCCGGCTCTGGCGAGCGGCCCGTTCGAGGAAGCGAAGCAGTTGTGTGTGTGCGTGCTGCGGACGATTCGCCTCAGCGGCGGCCTCAGCGGCGGCCTCAGCGGCGGATCGTGTAGGCGTTCTGTGCGCTCGAGTAGCCGAGGACGCGCACGTAGAAGGTGCCAGTCGCCGACACGCGCTCCTCGTCGGCCGTGCCGTTGCTCTCGGTGATCACCGAGCCGTCGGCGCGGATCGCCTGGAGGTCGAGGTCACCCGCGCTGTGGCGGAACGAGAGGATCACCGTCGCCGTCGTGGTGCCCGCGTCGACGCGGTAGAGGTCCACGTCGCCCGAGCAGATGCGCGCGCTGATCGGCGTGCCCGCCGCGAGGGCCGTGGCGCGCGCCACCGTGTCGTTGCCGCCCGAGGGATCGCAGTCCGCGCTCGGCGTGGGCGCCGGGGCGCTGCAGAACGCGGTCTCGAGACCACGGCCCGTCGAGACGTCGCCCTGCACCGCGGTGCCCGCGCAGGTCTCGTCCTCACTCCACGCGCGCCACTCGGCGCCGCGGCCGATGCTCTGCGCGAAGGTGCGCCAGCGGCCGTAGCCGTCGCCGCCCGCCGCCAGATCCGAGGCCTCCGCGCGGAAGATCGTGGGCTCCACGCACATGCCGCGGCCCGCTGCGTCGGCCTGCTCGCGCTCGGCGTACTGCATCACGATGCTCTGCATCGCGGCCGTCGAGCTGTTCCAGCAGCAAGTGCGCGCCTCGGCGTAGGTGAGCTCGGCGAGCACGCGATCCGAGAGCGTGCGGAAGCGGGCGTCGACCTGCGCGCGGTCCTCACCGAAGTACTCGTTCATCACCGCGTAGAGCTCCACGAACGCATCCTCGCGGCGCGTGCGGGCCGAGCAGCTCGCGGGGTACATCGAGAGGTGGTTGCGGGCGTTGGTGATGCGCTCGAGGGCCGCGTCGCGGCGCTGCTCGGGGCTGACCTGCGCGAGGAGCTCCTCGAAGCGGGCGACACGCGCGCCCACGGCGGCGTGGTTGGTGTCGTCGATGTGGTTCGCGCGGTCCGTCGTGCGGATCACGTTGCGCCAGCGACCGCTCTGGAGGACCGGCGTGCGCCAGCGGCGGAGGCCACCACCGAGCGCGGCGTAGACGTCGCCGTCGGAGTTCGTGCCGGGGCTGCCCGCGTCGTCCGTGAGGAACTCACTGCGGGCGTTGCTGCCTTCCTCCCAGAGCGGCTGACGGCGGGGCATCGAGCCCGAGGCGACGGCGACCTCGAAGCGCGTCGCGTCGAGGTTCGTGCGGCGCAGGATCGGAAGGACGTGGCCGATGCCGCGGCGCTGCCAGCGATGAAGGAGCAGGTCACCGGCGCGAAGGGACTCGGGGCTCGCGTGGTACATGTTCGCGCTGTCGGCGAGGTTCACGCTGCCGAAGTAGAGGAGCAGGAGGCGCATGAAGTAGCCGACGCGCTTGTTGAGGAAGAGCTCGTCGAAGTAAGCGCCCGCGCCGCGCGTGGTGCCGTCGGTCGAGAGGAAGCCGACCGCGTCGTCCGTGCCGAGGCGCATGCCACGCAGGCGCGAGTCGGTCGGCCAGGGCTGTCCCTCGCGCCAGCGCGAGGTGTGATCCGCGTAGGCGGTGCGGAACGCGGGGAAGCGCGCGATGCTCTCGCCGCGGCGGTTCACGAAGCCGAAGTGGCCCGCGAACAGCGCCTGGCGGCCGGTCGAGTCCCAGCCGGTGACGAAGAAGGGCAGGCCGTACCACGACGCGAAGGTCGCGCGGAGGAACATGCCGAACTCCGCGCACTCGAGCGTCGGCGCATCGAAGGTGCGTGTGCCGTGCGGGGTGCGCAGGCGGATGGTCTGGCCGTAGCTGCCGCGCGGGATGACCTCGAACGAGCTGACCCAGCGCTCGTACTTCTGCTCCCAGTCGAGGCCGCTGTTCGCGGGCCACGCGATGCCTGCGAGGCGCGCCTCGGCGGTGTTGGTCTCCGTCCACTGGTTGCGCACGGCCCACACCTCGGTGGCGGCGCCGTTGCCGATCGTCGGGCCGAGCGCCTCGACGCCATCGGCCTTGCCCTCCTCGGGCACCGCATCGGCGGGCGCATCGAGGCCGGTCTCGGCGGCGGCCTCGTCGAACGCGCTCGGCGCCTCGGTGGCGCAGGCGGCGGCGAAGCTCGACGTCAGGGCGAGGAGGAGGGGGAGGGCGCGGCGGAGAGTCATGCCCACCCCTAGAGCGAGCCCCGTGCCAGGGTGTGAACCCACGGAAACGTGGGTAATTCGGGCCCCAGCGCTCGAGGTGGCGGATCGATCAGCCGGGGACTCGCAGGCCCCAGCGGCCACTCGGCCAGCCAGCTCGACCTCGAGCCTCTCGTCAGCTGACCGTCTTGCGGAAGCGGAGGGTGGCGATGGTCGCGATGACGAGGCCGATGAGGGCGAGCATGCCGAGGGGGAAGGCGATGTCCTCGGGGCCGGCGCCGCGGATCATGATCGCCCGCACGATCTCGCTGAACCATCGCAGCGGGTTCGCGTACGTCGCGGGCTGGAGCCAGCGCGGCATGCTGTCGATGGGCGTCATGATGCCGCTCAAGAGGATGCCCGGCATCATCACGAAGAGACCGGCGAGGAAGGCCTGCTGCTGCGTCTGGCTCACGGTCGAGATGAGCAGGCCGAGGCCGAGCGTCGTGAGGAGGTAGACGAACGTCGCGCCGAAGAGCAGCGCGATGGAGCCGCGGATGGGCACGTCGAAGACGTAGGTGCCGACGACGAGCGCGAGCAGGAGATCGAAGAGCCCGATCGCCGCGAACGGCAGCATCTTGCCGAGGATGAGCGCCGCAGGCCGCACGGGCGTGACGAGCACCTGCTCGAGCGTGCCGGACTCGCGCTCTCGGGCGAGGCCCATCGAGGTCACGATCGTCGTGACGATGAGGAGCAGCATCGTCGCGATGCCGGGCACCATGTTGTAGGCGGTGCGGAGGCGCGGGTTGTAGAGCACGCGCGGCGCGAGCGAGAGCTGCGTGGGGCGCGAGGGCAAGACCATCACACCGCCTTGCGAGCCGGTCCCTCCGGCTTGAGTCGCCTGCGCGGCGGCGGCGAGCGCGCTCGCGGAGACGGCGCCGACGTCCGCGCTCTGCCCCGGAAGGGCCGACATCGCGCCCTGTGCTTGCGTGAGCCGCTCGCGGATCGAGCGCGCGGAGAGCAGCGAGAAGTAGCGGAGCGCCGCGCTGCCGGCGATGCCGCTGCGGTTCGGATCGGTGCCGTCCACGAGCACCTGCACCATCGCCGGGTGGCCGGGCACCGCGCGGTGGAGATCGCGGCTCCAGCCCTCGGGCACCACGATCGCGACCGAGGCGCCTCCCTCGACGAGGCGCGCGGTCGCGTCTTGCGCGGAGCGCTCGCGCGCGACCTCGCGCAGCGTGTCGTCGGCCATGAGCTCGGCGATCGCGCGGCGCGAGTCGGTCGTCTCGTCGAGATCGACGATCACCGTCGGCACGCGATCGACCTCGAGGTTCGCCGCGTGGCCGAGCACGAGGAGCTGCATCGCCGGCGCGACGGCGAGCAGGGCCATCACGCGCGGATCGCGGAGCGTCTGGCGCATCTCCTTCGTCGCCACGGCGAGCGGCGCGGCGAGCAAGGCCTGGAGCGCGCTCTGTCGGGGCGGCTCGTAGGGAGCCATCGTCTCGTAGCCGGGCTCTTCCATCACGCGAGCTCCCGCTTGAAGCGCCGCGTGCCGACGAAGAGCATCACGAGCGCGAAGGCCGCGAGCATGAGGAGATCGAAGCCGATCTCCGGAAAGCCGTTGCCGCGCAGGAGCACGCCGCGCAGGGCGTGGATGAAGTAGCGGGCGGGCACCACGTTCGAGATGATCTGCAACGGCAGCGGCATGTTCTCGATCGGGAACACGAAGCCCGAGAGCAGCATCGAGGGGAGCATCGAGGTCATCGTCGCGACCTGCGTGGCGACCATCTGGTTGCGCGCGACGATGGAGATCAGCATCCCCTGCCCGAGCATCCCGACGAGGAAGAGCATCGAGGCGCTCGCGAGCGCGAGCGGATCGCCCCGCATCGGCACGTCGAAGACCCACGCGCCCACCACGAAGACCATCAGCTCGGCGACCACGCCGAGGAGGAAGTAGGGCACGAGCTTGCCGAGCATGATCTCGTGCGTGCGCACCGGCGTGACGAAGAGCTGCTGGATCGAGCTCCGCTCCCACTCGCGCGAGACCGTGAGCGCCGTGAGCAGCACGGCCACGATCGCGAGGATGTACGCGGCCAGGCCTGGCACGAGATAGAGCTGCGAGCGCTCCTCGGGGTTGAACCACGTGGAGAGCCGCACCTCCGTGGGCATCGAGATCACGCTCGCGCCCGCGCTCTCACGGGTCATCGCGAACGACGCGGCCCGGAGCGCGCTCTCGGCCTTGCCCTGGAGCTGTGCGGCGCTGTTGGCCTCGACGCCGTCGACGAGCAGCTGCGCCTCCACGGGCTCGCCGCGGCCGAGCGACTCCGAGAGGCCGCGCGGCAGGACGAGCACGGCGTGCGCCTCGCGACGCGCGAAGATGCCGTGGGCCTCTTCTCCCGAGGTCGCGGTCCCGACGAGCTGGAGGTCCCCCGAGGCGAACACGCGCTCGGCGATCTCGCGCGACTCGGGCGTTCCGTCCTCGTCGACGAGGACCACTGGCAGGTGATCCATGTCGAAGCTGACGCCGTAGCCGAAGAGGAGAAGGAGCACGATCGGCATGCCGAGCGCGAGGTAGAGCGAGCGCGGATCCCGCTGCACGTGAAGGGCTTCTTTGCGCGCGATGGCCACGATGCGGCGGAGCGCGGAGCTGCGCGCGTGCTTGCGCCGCGTCGCCGGACGTGCCGGCGGCTCCGAGGCCGCCTTCACGGGGCTGCTCGTGCCGGTCGTCTCGAGCGTGGAGTCGGTCACGATCCACCTCGCACGGCCTCTTCGGCCTTCTTGTCGGCGGCGGCGAGGAAGACGTCCTCGAGGGTCGCCTCCACGGGCTCGGTGCTCTTCACGCGCACGGACGCGAGCGAGCGCACCGCGGACACCACGGCGTCATCGCTCGTCTGCGCGGGATCGAAGCGCACGTGCACGCCGTTGCCGAAGGACTGCGCCTCGACGATGCCCGAGGTCGCGCGGATCGTCGGCAGCGCGCGCACGAGGCCCTCGCCCTCGATGCGGAGGATGCGGCCCGGCACCCACGCGCGCTTGAGCGCGTCGGGCGTGTCGAGGGCCACGAGCTTGCCCGCGACCATGAGGCCGATGCGCGCGCAGTACTCGGCCTCGTCCATGTAGTGCGTGGTGACGAAGACCGTGGTGCCCGCCGCGCTGATGCCCCGGATGAGCTTCCAGAACTCGCGCCGCGAGGCGGGATCGACGCCCGCCGTCGGCTCGTCGAGGAACACGATCGGCGGCTTGTGGAAGAGCGCGGAGCCGAGCGCGAGACGCTGCCGCAGGCCGCCGGGCAGCGCCGCGGTGGAGGTGCCCGCGAGGTGCTTCATGTCGATCGTCTCGAGCGTCTCCTCGACGCGGCGCGAGAGCGCGCGGCCCCAGCTGCCGTAGATGCCGCCGAAGAATTCGAGGTTCTCGCGCACCGTGAGGTCGAGGTAGAGCGAGAACTTCTGGGACATGTAGCCGATGGACGCCTTCACCTTGTCGGGCGCGCGGGCGATGTCGTGGCCCGCGACGAGCGCGCGACCGCTGGTGGGCTCGAGCAGGCCCGAGAGCATGCGGATCGTCGTGGACTTGCCCGCGCCGTTGGCACCGAGGTAGCCGAAGATCTCCCCCTTCTCGACGTGGAACGACACGTCGCGCACGGCGATGAAGTCGCCGAAGCGGCGGCCGAGCCCCTCGACGACGATCGAGCGCGTGATCACGCGGCCTCCTTCTCGTCGCGCTGCGGGTCCGCGCCGCGCTGGGCGCGCTCGCGTCGCGCGATGGCGGTGAGGAAGAGATCCTCGAACGACGCGGAGGCGCCCACGAGCGTCCCGAGGCCCTCGAGCTCGCGCGCGACCGACGCCTCGTTGCCGCGCTCGACCACGACGCGCAGGCTCGCGCCGAGCGGAGAGCTCGCGACGACGTACGCGCTCGCCTCGACGACGGCCGTCGCTCGCTCGCGCAGCTCGGGGCGCGCGAGCTCCACCTCGAGCACCGCGGCGTCGAGCGAGGCCACGAGGCGCTCGGGCGCGTCGATGGCGATGAACTCCCCGCGATCCATGAGCGCGACGCGGTGGCAGCGCGTGGCCTCGTCCATGTACGGCGTGGTGACGACGACCGTCATGCCGCCGTCGACGAACTCGTAGAGCAGCTCCCAGAGCTCGCGGCGCGAGGGCGGATCGACGCCGTTGGTGGGCTCGTCCAGGAGGAGCACGTCCGGCTGGTGAAGGAGCGCGCACGCCACCGCGAGCTTCTTGTACATGCCGCCCGAGAGCTGGCTCGCGCGGCGCTCGGTGAAGGACCCGAGGCGCGTGATCGAGAGCAGGCGCTCGCGTCGCGCCGAGAGCTCCGCGCCCGCGAGGCCATAGAGATCCGCGAAGAAGTCGAGGTTCTCGGCGACCGAGAGGTCCCCGTAGAGGCTGTGCTCCTGCGGGACCAGGCCGATGACGTCGCGTGCGTGGTCGGCGTCCTTGCCGAACGGGTCGAAGCCCTCCACCCGCACCGTGCCGCGCGTCGGCGGAAGCAGGCCCGCCATCATGCGCAGCAGCGTGGTCTTGCCGGCGCCGTCGGGACCGATGAGGCCGAAGAGCTCTCCGCGCGGGATCTCGAGCGAGATCGCCCCGACTGCGCGGTTCAGGGTCGGGCCCGCACCGAAGTCGCGGCCCAGACCGTGCGCGACGAGGCCGACGGACGCATGCGAGCTCATGGCGCGCTCACCGTGACCTGCACCGGCATGCCGGGCCGCAGGCGTCCGTCGGCGTTCTGGATGCGCACCTCGACCGGGTAGACGAGGCGATCGCGATCGGTGCGCGTCTGCACCGTGCGGGGCGTGAACGAGGCCTCCATCGAGATCGTGCTGACGACGCCCTCGAAGCGCTCGTCGGGGTACGCGTCCGCGACGATCTCGGCGCGCGCGCCCGTGTGCACCGCGCCGATCTCCGCGTTCGGGAGGTAGAAGGTCGCGGTCACCTCGTGCACGTCCACGACGCGCACGAGCGGCGCGCCGGGCGAGACCAGCTCGCCCTCGTCGAAGTAGACGGTCTCGACGATGCCGTCGCGGCGCGCGTGCACCACGCACTCGTCCACCGCGAGCTGCGCGAGCGTGCGGAGCGCGCGCAGGGCCTCGATCTGCTGGGCGGCGGCCTGGCTCGTGGCCTCGGCCGCGTCGATCTGCGCGCCCACCACGGAGGCCTGCGCGCGAGACGCGCTCGCCTGCGCCTGCACGGCGCTGCGCTGCGAGCCGAGCGTGCGCACGGCGTCACCGGCCTGATCGCGGACCATCGGCGTCGCGAACTCCCCGAGGCTCGCGACCCGCTCCTGCTCGCGGCTCGCGGCCTCCTGGTTCGCCTCGACCACCGCGAGCTGTGCGGCCGTCGCGCGGGCCGCGGCGGAGGCCGCGCGCTGCTGTCGCCCCGCGGCCTCGACCTGCGCACGAGCCGCGTTCGCCTGCGCCTCCGCGGCGGCGATGCGCGCGTCGGCCTCGGCGAGGCGGGCCTGCGGCTCGGTGCAGTCCAGCTCGACCAGCACGTCGCCCGCATGGACCGTCGCGCCCTCGCTCACGGCGACACGCGTCACGCGCTGCGCGATGCGCGCGGCGTGGTCGACGGTGGTGCCTTCGACGTTGCCGGACCCGGAGGGCGGCCCCTCGGCGCGCGCCCGCTGCTCGCGGATGCGGACGAAGAGGAGCACGCCGAGGATGGCGATGACGATGGGCCCGAGGAGGAGTGCGCGGCGCATGGCCAGAGCGTTATCAAGGCGCGTGCCGACCCCCTCGAGCCCCAACGACACGCAGAAACCTCGCGGGCGCGTCGGCATGCGCTGACGTCGTCTGCCCGCCCGGACGTGGCGCGTTCGGATTTCCGGACGCAGGAACGTCGGGGAACCGTCGCTCGACGCGCAATCCCTGCGGACGCGAGCGCCCATGCGCGGGCATTGGAATTGCTCGGGTCGTGCTCCCCGTGGTCTACGCTTCTTTCATGCGCGCGCTGGCCGACTCGCCTCCGCAGCCGGTGGTCGACCGGGCGCGCGAGCGTGTCATCCAGACGTTGCTCGTGTGGCGCGCGCGGGCGCTTCCGGCGTTCTCGTCGATGGCGCTCGTCTTCATCTGGCTCGATCCGCGTCCGTGGCGGATCGCCCTGCTCACGACCGCGGCCGTGACGCTCGCGATCATCTCGCTCGTCGAGCTGCGCGCGTTCAAGCGCGACGTGCCGCTCACACCCATGCGCGTGCGCGTGAACCTCGTCGTCTCCGGCCTCTGTCAGCTCGGGCTGATGATCGGCAGCGGCGCGCTCGCGAGCCCGATCGCACCCGCGGTGTTGATCGTCGCGCTCATGTTCAACCTGAGCGCGCCCCGCCGCCTCGCCGCGATCTTCGTGCTCACGGTGCACGTCCCCGCAGTGTGGCTGCTCGCGCTCGCGCACGCGTACGACGTCGTGCCGGGCCTCGTGCCGTTCCCGGGCTTCGCGACCGCGTCGATCCCGGCCTTCGGCGCCTTCCTCGCGGCCTTCGGGTACACGCTGTTCTTTCTCGGTGCCGTGACCCTGGGGCAGTGGATCCGCGGCACGCTCGACGCGGCCGTCGAGGAGCGCGTCGCCGAGCAGCAGCGCCTCCTCGAGCTCCATCGGGACACGGCGCGCACGATGAGCAGCCTGAGCGCCGAGATCGCGCACGAGCTCAAGAACCCGCTCGCGTCGATCAAGGGCCTGGCGGGTCTGCTCCGCCGCGACGTGGACGGCGCCGGCAAGGAGCGGCTCGAGGTGATGCGCGGAGAGATCGACCGCATGCAGGCGATCCTCGAGGAGTTCCTCCACTACTCGCGTCCGGTGGTGCCGCTCGAGCTGCGCGCGACTTCGCTCCGATCGCTCGCGCAGGAGGTGCTGGCGCTGCACGAGGGCATGGCGCTCACGCGCGACGTCGCGCTCGAGCTGTCCGAGACGGACGTCGTCGCGACGTGCGACCCGCGCAAGGTCCGGCAGATCCTCGTCAACGTCGTGCAGAACGCCATCGAGGCGAGCCCGGCTCGCGGGCTCGTGCGGCTCGCGCTCTCGACGCGCGGTCGCGAGGTGATCGTGGACGTGGAGGATCAGGGCAGTGGCCTCGACCCCGAGGTGCGTGGCTCCCTCTTCGAGGTGGGCGCGACCACCAAGCCCAAGGGCTCGGGCATCGGGCTCGCGGTCGCGCGTGGTCTGGCGCGCCAGCACGAGGGCGAGCTCACGCTCGAGGATCGCGAAGGCGGTGGCTGCCGTGCGCGCCTCGTTCTGCCGATCGATGGGCCGCACGTGGAGCCGAGCGCCGAGACGGCGACCACGCCTGCGACCGAGGTGGCCTCCTCGCGGGCGTCGCGCGCACCGAGCGCCGCGGCGGTGAGCCACACCGTGCGAGCCGAGGAGCTCTCGCCGTGAGCGCCACACGACCCGTCCTGCGCGCGCTGCTCGCCGACGACGAGAGCGCGCTCCGCTTCACGCTCCGCGCCTACCTCGAGGACGCGGGCCTCGAGGTCATCGAGGCATCCGACGGGCTCGACGCGCTCGAGAAGATCGAGGCGGCGGGCGAGGGCGAGATCGACGTGGTGCTCTCGGATCTCCGCATGCCGCGCCTCGATGGGCTGGGCCTGCTCGGCAAGCTCCGCGACAAGCACGGCGCCGCGGCGCCGATCTTCGTGCTCATGACCGCGCACGGCTCCGAGCGCGTGGCCGTGGAGGCGATGAAGCTCGGGGCCTTCGACTACTTCCGCAAGCCCTTCGATCCCGACGACCTCTCGGCCGCCATCGAGCGCGCCAAGCGCGCGGCCACCCTCCGCAAGGAGCGCGACGAGGCGCGCGCGGATCTGAACCTCGCCAAGAGCCTCGTGTGGAGCTCGCCGGCGATGAGCCGCCTCGCGACGCTCGTCGTGCGCGTCGCGCCGCGCGACGTCACGGTGCTGATCCAGGGCGAGAGCGGCACCGGCAAGGAGCGCATCGCAGAGGCGATCGTGCGCGCGAGCACGCGCAGCAAGCGGCCGTACGTGCGCTTCAACTGTGCGGCGCTGCCTCACGAGCTCGCGGAGGCCGAGCTCTTCGGCCACGCCAAGGGCGCATTCACCGGCGCGGTGAAGGCGCGCGCGGGGCTCTTCCGCGAGGCGCACGGCGGCACGCTGCTCCTCGACGAGATCGCGGAGCTCGATCTGCGCACGCAGGGCAAGCTCCTTCGCGCGATCCAGGAGGGCGAGGTCCGCCCCGTGGGTGAGGATCGCGCGGTGCCCGTGGACGTGCGCCTGCTCGCGGCGACGCACCGGGATCTCGAGGCCTTCGTGCGCGAGGGCAAGTTCCGCGAGGATCTCTACTACCGCCTCAAGGTCGTCACGCTGCGCGTGCCGCCGCTGCGCGAGCGCCCCGAGGACGTCGAGACGCTCTTCGCGCACTTCCTCGAGCGCTACCGCGAGCGCTTCGAGGTGGGGCCACTCGTGGTGCCCGACGAGGTGCACCGCCGCATCACGCAGCACCACTGGCCCGGCAACGTGCGCGAGCTCGAGAACGCGGTGGAGAGCCTCGTCGCGCTCGCGAGCGACGGTGTGCTCGATCCCGCGCTCCTGCCCGATCCACGTGGGCCCGCGCACGAGGCGCCCAGGTTGGGCGAGTCTCCGAGGCGAGGCGAGGACGCTCCGAGCCTCGCGGGCGACGGCCGCACGCTCAAGGAGCGCGTGGACGCGTTCGAGCGCGCGCTGCTCGTCGAGGCCTTGCGCGAGACGAACGGCAACCGGACCGAGGCCGCACGTCGCCTCGGCATCGGCCGCGCGACGCTCCACGAGAAGCTCCACAAGTACGGCCTCGCCGGCTGACGGACACTCGGGCGAGAGGCCCAGAGATCGAGAGCGAATCCCGGCCAGGAGGTCTGTCAGGGGAGCCAGCCGGCGGGGGAGCGAAGCTCCCCCTTGAGGCGCGAGCGCTGGAGGAGCGAAGCGACGACGAGCGATGGGGGTTCGGGGGTCGAGCCCCCGACTCGAGCGCCCGAGGCGCGGGAAGCTCAGCGCCGCGGGGCCACGCGTCTCGCGCCGCTCCGCGGGACCTCGTTCGCGATCGTGCGGAGGATCTGCACGAGGGGCACGAGGTGCGCGCCGAGGAAGGGCTTGCCCGAGGTGAGCACGGCGACGGAGAGCTCGCGCTCCGGATCGGCCCAGCCCAGCACGTTGATGAAGCCGAGGTGGCCGAACGCGCTCGGCGTGCCGGGGCCGAAGAGCGAGAGCGTCTCGCCGCCGAGCATGAGACCCAGGCCGTAGCGCACGGGCGCCGCGAGCGTCAGGTCGAGCTCGAGGTAGCTCGACTCGGTGAGCGCGCGGCGAACGGTCCGCGGCGAGAAGATGCTCACCTCACCGCCGCCACGCGCGATCTCGCCGCGCAGCGACGACGCGGAGATCGAGCCGCCCTGCCGCAGGAGATCGAAGAACGTCGCGACCTCGTAGGCCGTCGCGACGACGTTGCCCGACGGCACGACCGCGTGCAGGTACCGGTGATCGTTCGAGATGCGCACCGCTTCTTCGAACGAGACACCGAGCGCACGCTTCACGAGGTAGGCGAGCGGCGCGGGGATCGGGCTGCCGGTGAAGACGTTCTCGGCGACGAGCGCCTCGCGACCCGGCGCGACGCCGTAGCGGAACCAGTCGAAGCCGAGCGGTCGCGCGAGCTCGTCCTCGAGGTGCTGCTCGATGCGCTTGCCGGTCGCGCGGCGGATCACCTCGCCCAGCACGTAGCCGCCGGTCACCGCGTGGTAGGCGAGGCGGCGTCCGGGCACCGACGTCGGCCGGGCATCGCAGAGCAGATCGATCACGCGATCCCAGTGCAGGAGCAGCTCGGGATCGTTGTTGCCCGCGACCGACGGGATGCCCGCGCGGTGCGTGAGCACGTGGCGGATGGACGTGCGCTCCTTGCCGTGCGTCGCGAACTCGGGGACGTGCTCGGCGATCGGATCGTCCACGTGGAGCACGCCGCGATCGTCGAGCAGGTGCACGAGCATCGCGGTGACCGCCTTGGACACCGAGAAGATGCAGAAGGGCGAGTCGTGCCGGAGCGGGACCGACTCGGGCGCGCTCCAGCCGCGCTGCATCGGCGCGCCGCGCAGGTGACCGATCGCGCGCTCGAGCACGACCTCTCCGCGCCGCCTCACCGCGATGGCGATGCCTGGCTGCGTGCCCGTCCGGTAGAGGCTCAGGATCGACTGCCAGATGCGATCGACCGTGCGGCGCTCGAGCCCGACGAGCGCGGGATCGATCTCGCGCGTGCTCCGGTCGAGGACCTCGTCGAGATCGCGGGGAACGCGGACCAGGCGGCTCTGCATCGGCTCAGCGTTTCTCGTCGGCCGCGCCCGGTCCATGCGGTGCGAGCGCGATCTCACCGCGCGCGCGAGCGTAGCTCTCGTCGCGATCGCGGCGGATGTCGGCGTAGATCCGCTCGATCGCCGCGACGCCGTGCGCGCACGTCGTCGCGAGGTTGTTCTTCGCGATCTGCGTGTGGAGCGGCACGGGCGCGGGCTTGGACAGGAGATCTTCGAGCGACATGCGGCTCGGATCGAAGAAGGCGGTGCCGTGGTCGCCCGCGCGCCGGACGCGCAGGAGCACGTCGTGTCGCACGAGCTGGATCGTCGGGTCGGGTGTGCGTCGCACGAAGGGCACGTGTCGGTCGGCGTTGTCGAGATCGGCCTCGCCATCGGGGTGGAAGGCCTCCATCGCCATCACGAGCCCACCTTCGTCGCCCTGGTGCGCGCGCCGTAGCTGCTCGACGAAGCGCGCGAGCTCGAGGCGCCCGAGGGACGCGTTCGGATAGAGGAGGAGGCCGATCTCGATCGACGCGTCGGCCGCCGCGCGTCGCACGAGGGCGAGCGAGCGCTCGAGGTCGGGCACCGCGTCGAGGCACACGATCTCTCTCGTGGCGCCTTCTTCGCGGCAGCGCTCGGCGTAGGGACAGAAGCGAAACCGCTCCACCACCTCGACGGCGTAGCGTCGGTAGACGCGGATGGCCTCTCGCACGAGGGCGTCGTCGGAGGAGGCCGAGGAGGGCAGCGGGGCGGTCGATGGGACCGGTGAGGGCACGGACCGAGCGTACCCGAGAGCGCCCGTTCGGACTCTCGACCTGCGTTCGGGGCGCGAACGGCCTATCCTTCTCGCATGCTTCTCTCGTTGTTCTCGCTTCGCTCACGCACGTCCCGTGTGCCGGCGCTGCTCTTCGCATGCGGCGCGCTCCTCTCCGCGGTCGCAGGCTGCAACAACGCCGTGGTCGTGCAGCTGATGACCGGCAACCAGACGTTCGAGGTCACCACGAGCGCCGTGGCCGTGCCCGCCGAGCTGCAGAGCGGCGGCACGATCGCGTCCGTGCCGTGCCCCACCGGCATGTGCCCGAGCAACGACATGCTCCCGCTCGCGTGTGTCGGCGGTGTCTGTGATCCCGAGCCTCGCACCATCGCGGTCCCCGTGGGCGACGTCGTCGACTTCGACGTGCTCCTGCGCGAGGCGAGCACGATCCTGCGCTTCGTCGACGCGATCGAGGTGACGCGCGTGCAGTACGCGGCGAGCCCGAACTCGCTCAACGTCGACGTGCCCGACATCGAGGTCTTCTGGGGCCCCGACACGGCGGCGGGCATCGACGCGCCCGGCGTCGCGCGGCTCGGCGTGATCCCCGCGCTCCCTGCGGGCACGGCCCGCGAAGGTGACATGCAGATCGACGCAGACGGCTCCGCGGCCCTCTCGGATCACGTCGTCGGCGGCAACCGCCGCGTGCGCTTCTTCGCGCGCACCTCGATCGACCTCGATCCCGGCGACCCGGTCCCCATGGGCGGGGCGACCGTGACGGTGAACCTCACCGTCCGCGCCATCGGCCGCATCCTCGAGTGACGGTCAGGTTCGCGTGGGGTCGACCGATGTGGAGGGAAGGGCTCGTCCACTGAGCGGAACGGATGGGCCCGCGGAACGGATGGGCTCGCGGCGGGGTGGCGTGGTATGACCCGCGCCTCTCGCGCCTGAGACACGAGAGAAGGGAGACAAGGTTGGCCTCGGAGTCGTCCCCCCCGCCGCCGCCAGGAGGCGGAGCGAAGTACGCAATCCTCGGCGTCGTGCTGCTCTTGCTCTCGGCAGGTGCGTACTGGCTGACGACCTCCGGCGATCCGCCGGCCACCACGGTGGCTGCGGATCTGCCCGACGCGGCGCTGCTCCAGCGCCCGACGTCGCTCCAGGACGAGACGCTCGAGATCCCCGAAGAGGAGCCCGACGCGTGGTCCGACATCCCGGATGCGGGTGAGGTGCGCGGGCCGCGCGGGCCGCGGGGCCCGGTGATGGGCTCGTGGGACTGCCCCGGCGAGGTGGAGCGCTCCGCCGCGAGCGCGGTGATCGCCGAGCACCGTCAGCAGATCACGGCGTGCTACGAGCGCCGCCTCAAGCAGCAGGCGATGCTGCAGGGCTCGGTCAACCTCCAGGTCCGCATCGGTCAGGGTGGTGCGGTCGAGGCCGTGCAGGTGGGTGGCTCGCTGCGCGATCGCGAGGTCTTCTCGTGCATCCGCAACGTCGCCAACCAGATGCACTTCCCGCGCGTCTCGGGTGGCAACTGCGCCGTGCTCGCGGTGCCCTTCACGTTCACCCCCCAGCAGTGATGGGGCACCCCCCAGCAGTGATGGGGCACCCCCCAGCAGTGACGGGGCGCGGACGACGAGCGTGACGTGAGCACGCCGACCGCACCGCAGGCCACGTCCGCAGGCGTGCCGCGTCCGACGCGCTCGGTCGATCTGCTGTACGCGTTCGAGATCCTCCAGGCCGATCCCGAGTGGCCGGTGAAGCTCGGGCTCTTCCTGCTCGTGTGGGTCATCCCGTTCGCCGGCTGGTTCGTCGTGCTGGGCTGGCTCTCGTACGGTGCGAGGCGCGCGGTCGCCGGGATCCAGCCCGTGCTCTTGCCGCCGACCACCGATCTCACGACCGCGCTCGACTACGCGGAGGTCGGGCTCAAGGCGACGATCGTGAGCTTCGTGTGGTCCTTGCCCGCCGTCGGCATCACCCTCGCGGGCGTGGGCTGCCTCTACTTCGCGTTCATCGCGTCGTTCCTCTCCGCGATCGCGGGCGCCGACAGCACGAACGGGCTCTCGATGGGGATGATCCCGCTCTTCATCTGCGGCGGCATGCTGGTGATGGCCGCGCTCGCCGTGCTCAACGCGGTGCTCTCGCTGCCGGCCGCGGCCGCGACGCTGCGCGCCGAGCTGAGCGGCGTGCTCTCTCGCGGCTTCGACTTCGACGCGGTCCTCGGCACGGTGCGACTGGTCCTTCGCGACTGGCTGCTCAACCTCGTCTTGCTCGCCGTCGCGACCGTTCTCTCGGTGAGCCTCGCGAACGCGCTGCCGATCCTCGGCATCTTCGTCTCGACGTTCCTCATCGCGATCGTGCGCGTGTTCGCCGTCGTGTCGGTCTACGAGAAGTACCTCGCTGCCGGCGGCGCGCCGGTGGCGCTCGGGCCCATGGAGCCTCGTGTGAGCGCGCCCGCGCGCCGCTGAGGCTTTCGACGCAGTCTCGCTCCGCCTTCGGCGCGCTGGGCGCCCCCGTGGATTGTTTCGCGAGCTCTTCAGCGCTCGAGGACCGTCGGCGGACTGACCTGGAGGTTCGCGCTCACGCGCGAGCGCTCGCCTTCGCGGATGCGAACGGTGTGCTCGAGCTCGCGCCCGAGCGGCGGACAGCGGAGCTCGAGGCGGTGCGGGCCTGCCGCGAGCTCGCGATCACGCAGGGGCGTGCGCCCGACGTTCTGGCCGTCGATCCACACGTCGGCCCACGGCACGGCCGAGACGGTCAACGTGCCCGTGTGCTCGGCCGCCGTCACGCGCGCGTCGCTCCCGCGTCGCGGACCCGCGTCGCGCGCCGTCGCCCCCACGGCGTGAGCGTCCTCGTCCGCGACGCCCGCGTCGCTCGCCTCGACGAACGCATCGACGATCGGCGCGTCCCGTGGCTCGGCTGCGTCGAGGTCGGCGTCGGGCGGATCGACCTCGAGCGGGGTCGGATCGAGCGCGTGGGGCCGGGCCTCGGTGGTCGGTGGCTCGAAGCGCGCGAACGAGAGGGCCCACATCGCGGCAGCGGCCAGGAGCGCCGTCAGCGCGACGATCGCGGGCCACGACACACGCGGGCTCGAGACCGTGGTGCTCGCAGCGTCGAGGCCCGGCGCGGTCTCGGGGGCTCGGGCGCGCTCGGGCTTCGAGGCCCGCTCGATGCGCTGCGTGGAGGGTGCGGCCTCGCCTGCCGGTGGGGCCTCGCGCGGGGGCGTGAGGCGCGCGGTGCCGGGCGTCTCGTCCGCGCGCGGTCGCGAGGCTCGCGGTGGCGTGCCGAGCAGCTCGTCGAGCACGGGGCTCGTGGCGAGCGACTGCGTGCGACCCGAGGTCGGCGGGGTCGCGGCGCTGTCTTCGCCCTTCTGCTCGAGCCGCTCTTCGTGCTGGCGCGCGAGGCGATCGGCGCGTGCGCCGAGCGCGTCCGCGACGCCTTCGGGGCGCTCGGCCGCGAGGAACGCGCGGAGCTGCGCCGCCACGAGCTTGCCGCTCACGGGACGTCGGCTCGGATCGGGGTCGAGCGTGCTGCGGAGCAAGCGCGCGAGCTCCTCGGGCAGCCCATCGAGCGCGGCGAGGCGCGCGGGCTCCGTGAGCTTGCGCGTCGAGTCGACCGAGGCGTCGAAGGCGTGCGCGCCGGTCGCGGCGCGGTGCAGGACGGCTCCGAGCGCGAAGAGATCACTCGCGGCCGTGAGCCGCTCGCCGCGCGCCTGTTCGGGCGAGAGGTAACCGGGCGTGCCGAACACCGCGTCGCCGCTCTCTCCGCCATCGAGGCGCGCGGCGATGCCGAAGTCGAGCAGCCGCGCGTGACCGTGCACGTCGATCATCACGTTGCGCGGGGTCACGTCGCGATGGACCAGCGAGAAGCGGTCGTGCGCGTACGCGAGTGCTTCGGCGAGCTGGGCGCCGACGTGCGCGACCTCCGCCGGATCGAGCGGGCCCTCGGAGACGAGCGCGTCGAGCGTCGCGCCCCGCACGTGCTCCATCGCGAGGAAGTAGGTCCCGTCCACCACACCGAGCTCGTACACCGGCACGATGTTCGGGTGGCTCATCTGCACCAGCGTGTTCGCCTCCTCGACGAAGAGCTGGATGAAGCGCGGATCGCTCGCGAGCGACGGGTCGATCTCCTTGAGGACGAGGCGCTTCTCGAAGCCGCCCAGGCCGCGCAGTCTCGCGAGGTGCACGCGCGCCATGCCGCCGCGGGCGATCTCGCGATCGAGGAGGTACTTTCCGAAGGTGCGAGGGGTCATCGAGGCTCGCCGCGAACGCGCGGTGATCGCGGCCGCATGCTACCGATCTCGTGTGTCCGGAGTCGATCGATGACGCGTGGCCTTGCCTCCGAGCGGAGGCAGCGGCGGGCCTGGCTGGCCCCGGCGCTCCTCGCGCTCGCGGGCTGCGCGAGCCCCGCGCCCGACGTGGTCCCGATCGAGATCCGCATCGGGGCCGCCGACGCGCGCTGCACGCCTCGCTCCGTGCGCGCGGCGCGGTTGTCGTTCGAAGGTGACTTCGCGCCCGCCCCGACCGACACGGTCGAGCTGCTCACGGCCTCGGGGGTGCGCGAGCTCGAGGATCCGAGGCCAGACCTTCGTGCGATCCGTGCGGAGGTGGATGGCGAGCCCTCCTTCCGCGCCATCGGCCGGAGCCACTTCGAGGAGGCGCGCCGCAGCGGTGCGATCGCCGTCCTGCCTCCGCTCGTTCCGTGCACGCTGCTCGACCCCGACGCGACCGCGCCCGAGGGCGCCGCGCTCGTCGCACATCCGGACGGCACGGGCTGGATCGTCGGCGGTGCCGGGGCCGAGCGCCGCATCGTTCGCGTGGACGCGCGTCGTGCGTTCGCCGACGTCCACCCCGACGCGCTCTTCAATCGTCGCGAGGGGGCGAGCGCGACGATCTTCGGTCGCGACGTGATCCTCGCCGGTGGCGCCGCAGGCGCGCGCGACACCGCATACGACAGCTACGAGCGCATGAACGACGAGGCCGCCCCCGCCGGCGAGGGACCCGGTGGCAGGCTCTCGTCACCGCGTCGCGATCACGGGGCCGTGCAGCTCGGGTCGCGCCTGGTGCTCGTCGGTGGGCGGAGCGGCGGCGACGACGACGCGCTCGTGCCACGCATCGACGTCGTCGATCTCGGAGAGGAGCGCGCCTCGCTCGGTCCCGCGCTCGCGACGCCTCGCACCGAGCCGGTCCTGCTCGTCGCGAGCGACGGCGGTCTCGCGGTCGCAGGCGGCCTCGACGCACGCGGCGAGGCGGTCGCGTCGATCGAGCGCATCGAGCCCGGGCTCGATCGTGCGCGCACGCTCGACGTGAGCGTGCCGGCGCCCGATCTCGTGGTGGGTCTGCCGCTCGATCGCTTCTTCCACGTCGCGGGCCGCGAGGTGCGCATCCTCGACCTCGCGGTGGATCCGCCGCGCGTCGAGCTGCTCTCTCGCGCGACCGAGATCGTGCGGCCGCACGGCGTGGCGACCGCCTCGGGGCGTGTGCTCCTCGTCGGGACGACGGCCGCGGGTCGGCTCGTCGCGGAGCTCTGGACGCCTCACCTCGGCACGGCCACGGGCCTCGAGGTCGGGCGGGATCCCCACGAGACGCTCTTTCTGCGCGACGGCCTCGCGCTCGAGATCGATGCGAGCGGCGCCTCGCTCCGTGCGTTCGACGAGCCGGGGCCGTGGTCGAGCCTTCCCAACGATCGCCTGCTGTTCCCTTCGGATCTCGCCTCTTCCTTCGTGGTCGCGTCGAGCCCGGGTGACTGGGACGGCGCGCGCGCGACGCGCTCGGGCGCTCGGCTCGCGCTCGCCTCGATCGTGCTCGGGACCTTCTCGATCGAGCTCGAGGGCCGAGGAGGCCGCACGCTCTCGCTGCGGTGGCAGGGCCCGCCGATCACGGTCTCGCTCGATGCCGAGGGCAACGCGTTCGGGCCGGGCTGCGCGCTCTCGTCCGCCGACGCGCCGCTCGTCTTGACGCGCGCGGGCGCTCGCCTCGAGCTGGTGCGGGGCAGCGAGCGTGCGCGCTGCGAGGACGTCGACGCCGAGGCGCTGTTCGGCGTCGAGCTCGAGCTCGAGCGTGACGCCGAGCTGTCTTCGCTGCGCGTGTCACGACGCACCGAGTGAGCCCGACACGACGCACCGAGTGAGCCCGCCGCGACGCGCCGAGCGGGCCCGTGCGTCAGCGCCCGCCCGCGCGTCGATCGCGGCGGCGACGCTCGTCGTCCTCGCGCTCGTCGAGCACCTCGGGCGAAGGCGGCGTGGGCGCCGGTGGCTCGACGCGCACACGCGGCGCGGGCCGCTCGACCGGCACCCCGCTCGCGCGCTGTCGCTCGCGACGCACGAAGTCTCCGAACTCGCCCTTGGGGAGCTCGTCGCGCGCGGCCTCGCCGATGCGCTTGGCGAGCGCGGTGAGGAGCTGCGTCACGCCCTCTTCCACCGCGTGCTCGAACTCGCGGCTGGCGCGCTCGAGCTCGCGGTTGCTCTGCCGCTGCTCGCGCGCGCGGTCGCGCCGCCGCTCCTCCTGCTGCGCGAGCTCGCGGCGGATCGCCTCCTGCTGCGCGTGGAGGCGCTGCTTCCACTCCTCGGCGGCGCGCCGTCGTTGCTCTTCGCGCGCCTTCTTCGCGCGGCGCTTGGTCTCGCGACCGATGATGCGCTCGCGCTCCGAGCGGCTGGGCTCGAGCATCGCGCGGCCCATGCGGAGCGCGACGAAGAGGCCCCAGATCAGCGCGACCCACTGCGCCCAGGGGCCGCCGGGCGTCATGAAGTCGAGCGCCACGAGGAACGCGGTGACGATGCTGTAGGTGAGGAGGCCGCGCCGCGCGCGGTGGCGGCGCTCGGAGAGCTCGTGGCGGACGATCTCGTCCTCGTCGGCCTTCCTCGCGACGAGGTGTCGCTCGGCCTCGACCTTCTGCGCGACCTCCGCGACCGAGCTCGGGTCGATGCCGACCTCGCGCGCCGCCGCGACGAGATCCTCGTAGCGGATCGCGTCCGCACCGCTCTGAGCGAACTGGGTGTGCTCGGCCGCGCGGCGGAAGATCTCCTCCATCTCCTCGCGGGAATACGTGCGCTCGGCCATCGCGGTGGTCGGAACCATGCGCGCGGGCGTTCGATCCCGCAATGCCCACCCTGGCGTCCTGCGCAGGTGCCGATCGCGTCGCTCAGCGCACGCCCGAGACCGCGTCCTTCACGAAGGCCTCGAAGTCCGCGGTGAGCTGCGCCCGTGAGGGAGGGTGCAGGTACATCATGTGCCCCGCCGGATAGAGGTGCTCGCGCACGTTGCGCTTCACGTGGGCCTCGTGACCGAGGTGACGCGCCGCGTGCTCGTTCGCGTAGAACGGCGTCGCGAGATCGTAGAGGCCGTTGGCGAACATCACGCGGAGGTGCGGGTTGTCGAGCATCGCGCGGCGCAGCTCGCCCACGACGTTGACGTAGCCGCCCGAGCGCCCCTTCGGCAGCTCCCACTTCCAGGCCTCGTTCACCTTGAAGCTGAGGATCTCGTACTCGCGGTCGTCGGTGACGCCGAGCGTGCGTCGCAGATAGTCGCTCATGAGCGCGCGGTACGGCCCGTAGGGTGCCGAGAAGCTCGGATCGGCCTGCATCTCGCCCGCGCCCGCGTCGACGTCGTGGCCGACGAAGCGCGCATCGAGCCGGCCGACGACCTGACCGCGCTCGCGAAGCAGCTCCTTGGCGAAGCGCGCGATGTCGATGCGCAGACCTTGCTGGACGATCCAGCGCTTGGACAGGCCCGTGAGCTGCGCGAGCCGCTCGGCCATCGCGTCGAGCTCCGCCGCCCCGAGCGCGCTGCCCGCGAAGAGCGCCGGCGCGTACTCGGCGACCGCGACGCGACGGGCCATCGCCAGCGTCGCGTCGAGATCGGCCGGCGCGGTGGCTCCGTGGTACGCGGCGACGGCTGCGTAGCTCGGCAGGTAGATGGCGTGGGGGAAGTCGTTGCCCCACTGGAACTCGAGCGCCGAGAAGTCGAGCGCGGCCGAGACGAGGCAGACGCCGTTCAGCATCGCGCCCTTGTCCTGGAGGTGTGCCGCGAGCGCCGCGACACGCGTGCCGCCGTAGCTCTCGCCGACGAGCAGCTTGGGCGAGTTCCACCGCTCGTTGCGCGTGATCCAGAGCCGCACGAGTTCGGCCACGGACTCGACGTCCGTCTTGACCGACGTGTAGTCGTCGATCTTTCCCTCGCCGACGGCGCGCGAGTAGCCCGTGCCCACGGGATCCACGAACACGAGATCGGTCACGCCGAGCACGCTCGCGTCGTTCACCTCGAGCGTGTAGGGCGCCGGCGGTGGATGCATCGGATCCGGGAACGCCGCGCGGTACGGCCCCATCCAGCCGAGGTGCAGCCACACCGACGAGCTGCCCGGCCCGCCGTTGAACGCGAAGGTCACCGGGCGACGTGATGCATCGCGCGCATCGAGCAGCACGTACGAGGTGACGAAGACCGCCGCGCGGGGCTCGTCGTCCGCGTCCTTGAGATGCAGGAGCGAGGCGGTCGCGCGGTAGCGCAGCGTGCGACCACCGAGCGAGATCTCGTGCAGTGTCGCGACGTCCTTCTCGGGCGGAGGCGCCTTCTTGTCCTTCTTGGCGTCCTTCTTCTCCGCGGCCTTGTCGTCGCCGCTCGCGTCGCTCACTTCGTCTCTCCCATGTACGGATAGCGGAAGTCCGTGGGCGACACGAACGTCTCCTTGATCGAGCGCGGGCTGAGCCAGCGAGAGAGGTTGAACGGCGCGCCGGCCTTGTCGTTGGTGCCGCTCGCGCGGCCGCCGCCGAAGGGCTGCTGGCCGACGACCGCGCCGGTGGGCTTGTCGTTCACGTAGAAGTTGCCGGCCGCGTTGCGGAGCACGCGCATCGCGTCCTCCACCGGGCCGCGCTCGCGCGAGAACACCGCGCCCGTGAGCGCATACGGAGAGGTCTCGTCCACGAGCGAGAGCGTCTCGCGCCAGCGCGCGTCGTCGTAGACGTAGATCGACACGACCGGCCCGAAGATCTCCTCCTGCATGAGGCGGTGCTTGGGGTCGCTCACCTCGACGAGCGTCGGCTCGACGAAGTAGCCCTCGCGGTCGTCGCTCCCGCCGCCGACGAGCACCGACGCCGTCTCTCTCGCGAGCGCCTGGTAGCTCGAGATGCGCGCGTGGGCGCGCGCGTCGATCACGGCGCCGACGAAGGTCGAGAAGTCGGCCACGTCTCCGACCTTCATCTGCTTGGTGTCCGCGACGGCGCGATCGCGCACCTCCGGCCAGAGCGAGCGCGGCACGTAGATGCGCGAGGCGGCCGAGCACTTCTGCCCCTGGAACTCGAAGCCTCCGCGCACGATCGCCGTCGCGAGCGCAGCCGCGTCCGCGCTCGGGTGCGCGACGATGAAGTCCTTGCCGCCCGTCTCGCCGACGAGGCGTGGGAACGCACGGTAGCGATCGAGGTTGTCCGCCACACCGCGCCAGAGCGCGCGGAACGTGCCGGTCGAACCCGTGAAGTGGATGCCCGCGAGGTGCGGGCTCGCGAGCGCGACCTTGCCCTGCACGGGGCCATCGCCGGGCACGAGCTGGATCACACCGTCGGGCAGGCCGGCCTCGCGCAGGATCTCGAGCACGTACCAGCAGCCGAAGAGGCTCGTCGTCGACGGCTTCCACAGCGCGACGTTGCCAGCGAGCACGGGCGCGGTCGGGAGGTTCACCGCGATCGAGAGGAAGTTGAACGGGCAGATCGCGAGCACGAAGCCCTCGAGCGGGCGCAGATCGCTGCGGTTCCACTGGCCCGCCGGCGACACCGGCTGCTCGTCGTGGAGCTTGCGGAGGAAGTGCACGTTCCAGCGGAAGAAGTCCGCGAGCTCACACACCGCGTCGATCTCCGACTGGTGCGGCGTCTTGCTCTGCCCGAGCATGCACGCGGCGTTGACGCGCGCGCGGTGCGGCCCGCTCAGGAGATCCGCCGCGCGGAGAAAGATCGCGGCGCGCGTCTCGAAGGGCGTGCGCGCCCACTCGTGGCTCACGCGCATCGCGCCCGCGATGGCCGCCTCGACCTCGCGCTCGCCGGCCTCGTGACCTTCCGCGAGCACGTGGCGGTGCCGGTGCGGCATCGGCACGCGCAGCGTCTTGCCGGTGCGCACGGGCTTTCCGTCGATCACGACGGGCACCTCGAGCGTCGAGGACGAGAGCGTCTTCAGCGCGGTCTCGAGGCGTGCGCGCGCGGCCGTGCCAGGCGCGTGGGAGTCGACGGGCTCGTTGATCGGCGGCGGGATCGGGATCATGGCGCGGCACGGTACCGCTCCACGGAGATCGATCAAAGCCCGGCCGTGGATCCAGCCGTGGTGCGTTCAGCGGTGGTGCGCGAGCAGCCACGCGTAGATGTCGTGGCCCGCGCTGAGGTCGTAGGTCTGTGTCCAGGAGTTGTGCCCGACGCCCGGATAGAGGGTCACCTCGAGATCCGCGCGCGGAGGCGAGGGGCAGGCCATCAGCTGGTTCGTGGGCTCGATCGTGCCCGCTGGCGACACGACGTCGTCGGCGTCTCCGTGGAAGGCCCAGATCGCGACGCGTCCGAGCTCGCAGCCCGAGCGCGACCACGCGCCACGTCCGTCGCCCGCGATCGCGACCATCGCCACGATCTGGCTGTCGAGGTGCTCACCGAGGTAGTTCCAGCTGCCGATCGCGCCGCAGCTCAGGCCCGTGAGGTAGATGCGCGCGGGATCGACCGCATACGCGTCCATCGCGAACGCGATGAAGTCGTGGACCTCGCTCGCGGAGGGGCAGCCGCCGCCGGAGTGCTGCGGAGAGAGCACGACGAACGGACGCTCCGCAGGCCACTCGTCGTCGCGGATGAGCCGCGGCGGGCCGGCGCGCGTGACGTTCACGAGATCGCTCGTGCCGTTTCCGTTCTCGCCGATGCCGTGCCAGAAGACGAGCAGCGGACGCAGCGCGCCATCGCCGTAGCCAGGGGGGAGGTACTCGTGGAACCCGTTGCCCGCCGCGGTCGTGCCGAGCGGTCGCTCGGTCTGTCGCGTGGAGGACGGCCCCACCGGGCCCGTGTCCGGCGACGCGGCGTCCGGCGGCGCAGCGGCATCGTCGGTGGGCAGCCCCGCGTCCAGGGCGGGCTCGCCCGTGTCGGCGCCCGGCGCGTCGATCGCGATCGCGTCCTGATCGCGCGGCGCGTCCACGACCGCGGCGCTGCCCGCGTCTCCTGGCGCGCTCAGGGTTCCGCTGCATCCGGCGGCGAGCGCGGACACGAGCAGCGAGACGAGTCGCCCAGACTGCGGGTGCTTCGCGTGGCGAGCCAGGGGCTTCGACATCGCCCGATGATGCCAGAGGACGGAGCGCGCCCGCGCGTGGTCGGTGGACGTCGCGCTCGCCGTGCTATGGGAGCGCTCGCATGTCGTCCGAGCCCACGAACACGAGCGAGATCGTTTCCACTCGCAAGGATCAGCACCTCGACGTCGTCGCGCAGAAGGACGTCGCCTTCGGCGGTCTCGCGCTCGGCTTCGGTCGCTTCACCCTCGAGTACGACGCGCTCCCGGAGCTCGATCTCGACGAGGTCGAGCTCTCCACGACGCTCTTGGGCAAGCGCCTCTCGGCGCCCATCGTGATCGGCGCGATGACGGGCGGCTCGGCGCGCGCGGGCCGCGTGAACGAGCGCCTCGCGCGTGTGGCGGCGCGCGTCGGTGTGGGCCTCGCGCTCGGCAGCCAGCGGGCGATGATCGTGGATCCCGCGCTCGCCTCGAGCTTCGACGTGCGCGCGCACGCCGAGGTGCCGCTCGTGTTCGGCAACGTCGGCGCCGTGCAGCTCAACTACGGCGTGGACGCCGCGCAGGTCGCGGACGCGATCGCGCGCGTGTCGGCCGACGCGCTCAACGTGCATCTCAACCCGCTGCAGGAGGCCGTGCAGCCCGAGGGCGACACGCGCTTCTCCGCCCTCGCACCGAAGATCGACGGGCTCGCGCGCGCGCTCAGCGTGCCGGTCGTCGTGAAGGAGTGCGGTGCGGGCCTCTCGCGCCGCACGCTCGCCAAGCTCACGCCGCTCGGGATCGCCGGTGTCGAGGTCGCGGGTGTCGGTGGCACGTCGTGGTCGAAGGTCGAGAGCCACCGCGCGCCGCTCGGCAGCGCACAGCAGGAGATCGGCATGCGCCTCGGGGGCCACGGCATCCCCACGCCGGAGGGCACCGTGCTCGCACGCGAGGCGATGCGCGAGCGCGTCGTCATCGCGTCGGGCGGCATCCGCACGGGCATGGACATCGCCGTCGCGCTCGCGCTCGGCGCCGACGCGATTGCGCTCGCTGCGCCCCTGCTCGTCGCGGCCGAGGAGAGCGAGGCGTCCGCCGAGCGCCTGCTCCGCACGCTCGTCTACGAGCTGCGCGTCATCCTCTTCACCTGCGGGCTGCGCTCGCTCGCCGAGCTCTCGCGGGCGAGCGTGATCGCCCCGTCGGACGACGCCCTCGTCGGCACGAACGCCGCGCACCTCGCGGGCCGCCTCCGGCGCGGATTCTGAGGCGCGCGTTCCTCGTTGACGCGGTCGCGCGCAGGGACGGATCATCCGGACGCGTTCATGTCGTCGTCGCGCTCGGATCCGGCGGCCGTCCTCGGCAGCGTCCTCGTCGGTCGCTATCGCCTGGACTCGCTCGTCGGCGCGGGGGCCATGGCAGAGGTCTTCCGGGCGACGGACCTCGTGGAAGGCCGCGTCGTCGCGGTGAAGATCCTCCGGGGTCAGACCGCGAACAACCGCGAGGCGGTCGCGCGCCTCAAGCGGGAAGGCGAGGTCCTCAGCGCCTTGCGACACAAGGCGATCGTGGCCGTCGAGGCCGCGCACGAGATCGAGGGCGGCGTCTTCCTCGTCATGGAGCTGCTCGAGGGCGAGACGCTCGGTGTGCGCATGAAGCGCGGGCGCATGTCGCCCGCCGAGCTCGCGCCGATCGTCGCAGGCGTCGTCGCGGGCCTGGCCGCCGCGCACGCGCAGGCCGTCGTTCACCGCGACCTCAAGCCCGACAACATCTTCCTCGTGCCGGACGACGCGAGCGGTCGCGAGGGCGCGATCCGCGTCAAGCTCCTCGACTTCGGGATCTCCAAGGTCTGGTACGGCGAGAAGCTCACGCAGACGGGACAGGTGCTCGGCACGCCACGCTACATGTCGCCAGAGCAGCTGGGCGCCGAGGTGGACGTCGATCCGCGCATCGACGTGTACGCGCTCGGCGTGATCCTCTACGAGGCGCTCGCGGGCACTCCACCCTTCCTCGCCACCACGCCCACGGATCTCATCGTCGCGATCCTCCACGGCAAGGTCGCGCCGCTGCGCAGCGTGCGCTCGGATCTGACCCCGGCGCTCGAGGCGGTCGTGATGCGGGCGATGGCGCGCCACCGTGACGCGCGCTTCGCCACCGCCCGCGAGCTCGCCGACGCGTTCCTCGACGCGGCGGGCATCGAGGAGCAATTCCGCCTCGCGCCCCGCAAGGGCCTCGAGACCAGGGCACTCGGCAGCGTGCGCACCGAGGACGACCAGAGCGGCCTCATCCACGCCCAGCTGCCGCCGCCCGAAGAGGTCAGTGGCTCCGCGACCCGTCCGGGCACCTTCACGGAGCTGCCCGCGTTCACGGCCCCCGCGCCACCCGCGACCGTGATGATGCCCATGGAGTTCGACGCGAACGGCCTGCCCCTCGCGCCGCGCGTGAACGGACCGCAGCGACAGCCCACGCAGCTCATGGTGGGGGGCTCCCCCGCGGACGTGCCGCTCGGTCTCGCGGCGACGGCCCTCGGTCCGCCCGGCGCAGCGGCCGCCGGCGCAATGGCAGGCTCCGGACTGGCAGGCTCCGGACTGGCAGGCTCCGGACTGGCAGGCTCCGGACTGGCAGGCTCGGGAATGGCAGGCTCCGGACTGGCAGGCTCCGGAATGGCACCCTCCGTCGCCACGGCCGCCGGCATGCCCGCGCCGATGGCCTCCGAGTCCGCGATCTCCGGGCGTCACTCGGCGGCTCCGGGACTCGCCGGCGATCCGCGCGACGCGGCCCGCCCCATCCCGCGCACCTCGATCTCCGCACTGCCTCCGGCCCCGTTCCAGTCGACGCCCGTGACTCCCGTGATGGCGCCGCCGGCCGTCGCACCGAGACCGGCGCCGTCCGTCGGCACGACGGCCTCACTGCCTCCGCCGAGCGGTGCGGGGCGCTTCTGGTGGGTGGGCGTGCTCGTCGTCGGCCTGCTCGCGGGTGGGCTCACCGCGGGTGCGGTCATCGCGTTGCTCCATTGGTGGCGACCTTCCGAGGACTCCGCGCCTCCGCCGCCGCCGCTCGCGACGACGGCGCCCGACGCCGCCGTGCCGCCCCCCGATGCCGCCGTCGAGCTGCCCGACGCGGCCGTCGCGATCCCGGTCGGCAGAGATCCGCGACGACCCGAGCGCGCCGTCACGACCAACCGCGACGAGCCCGACACGACCACGACGAGCCCGACGGGGAGCGTCGCGCGCAACGAGGACGAGGCTCCCGACGCCGGGCACCGCCGCACGGCGGGTGGTGGTGGTGGTGCGGGTGGTGGTGGCGGTGGCGGCAACGACGAGCCGACCGATCCGCTGTCGCTCGCGACGCGCGCGCTCCGCGGCGGTGATCCGACGGGCTGCGTCGACATCCTCGACGACCTCATCGCACAGGGCGCGACGCCGATCGCGCTGCGGCGTCGTGCCGACTGTCTCCTTCGGCTCGGTGAGCGCACCGAGGCCATCCGCGACTACCAACGCTTCTGCCGTCTCGCCCCCGATCACCCGGCGATCGGCGAGGTCCGCGAAGTGCTCGAGGGCTTGGGCCAGACGTGTCCGTGATGCTCCAGGCGGGCGCGCGGATCGGTGAGTACGAGGTGCTCGCCCCTCTGCGCACGGGCGGCATGGCGGCGCTCTATCTGGGTCGCCGCGCCGGCGCCGCGGGCTTCAGCAAGCCCGTCGCGATCAAGGTCATCCACCCGCACCTCGCCCACGATCCGTCGTTCATCGAGATGTTCCTCGACGAGGCGCGTCTGTCGGCGCGCATCCAGGACCCGAACGTCGTTCACGTCGAGGACCTCGGCGAGGCCGACGGCATGTTCTACCTCGCGATGGAGTACGTCCTGGGCGCGCCGCTGTCGGCGCTGCTCGCGCGGCTCGTGCAAGGCGGGCTCTCGTTCGAGGTCCCCATGGCCTGCGCGATCGCGATGCGTGTCGCCGATGGCCTGCACGCGGCGCACGAGCTGCGCGGCGACGACGGCGCGCCGCTCGAGGTCGTGCACCGCGACGTCTCGCCGCAGAACGTGCTCTTGTCCGAGGCCGGGCACGTGAAGCTCATCGACTTCGGCGTGGCCCGCGCGCGCGGGCGCCTTCAGGAGACGGAGGCCGGCGCGCTCAAGGGCAAGGTCCGCTACATGTCTCCCGAGCAGGCGTGGGGCCGGCCCATCGATCGACGCACCGACGTCTACGCGCTCGCGATCGTGCTCTGGGAGATGCTCGTGCTGCGTCGCTTCATCGAGGGGAGCAACGACATCGAGGCGCTCGAGCTCGCGCGCGCGCCGAGCCTCGAGCCGCCGAGCCGGCACCGCCCCGGCATCCCGCCCGATCTCGATCGCGTGATCCTCACCGCGCTCGCGCGTGATCCGAAGGAGCGCTTCGAGACCGCGCAGGCCTTCCGACGTGCGCTCTCGAACGCGGTGCCCGAGGCCCTGCGCGTCGAGCCGGGCGACATCGCGGCGCTCGTCGAGGCGCAGCTCGGTCGACAGCTCGCGGAGGAGCGCAAGCTCCTCACGGCCCCCGGTCGCACGTCGCAGCCGAGCGTGGCCGCTCCGCGCGAGGAGCCGTCGTCGTCGGATCTCGCGACGCGTGCGCCATCGAGCCGCTCGCGCGGAGCAGGCGCCTCGGACGCGGGGCCGAGCGCTGCCACACCGGACGAGGCGGCGGCCGCGGTCCCGAGCGTCGCGCCGGGCGCTCCCCTCGCGCTCGCTCCTTCGGTCTCTCCTTCGCCGCCCACCGCGCCCTCGCCGGCCGCGCGCCCATCGAGCTCGCCGTGGCTCCTCGCGGTGATCGTCTTCGTGCTGCTCGTCACCGTCGGCGCGCTCTCGTTCGTCGCGGGCTGGATCCTGCCTTCGCCGAGCGCGCCCGAGCCAGCCGTGCGCGAGGCCGCGCCGTCGGTGCCCACACCGAGCGCGCCGGCCGACCCGTGCGCAGGTCTGACCCGCGTGGTCGCGCGCATGAACGAGACGGTGCACGTCGCGCTCGACACGACGCATGCACGCTCGCGCTTCGCGCTGCTGGGCCTGCGCAGCCCCGACGGGCCAGCTGCGCCCGACGCGGTGGTCGAGATCCAGGTGCCGGGGGATGCGCGCACGACCCTCGTCGTGTCGACGGCCACCACCGGGACCGACGAGCGCTACGACACGATCCTCGCGGCGTTCGACGAGGCGTGCGGCGCCGATCTCGCGACCGCACGGCCCGTGTTCCGCGCCGACGATCACGGACGCGAGCGCCACGCGCGTGGTGCGTTCGCGGCGCGTGGGGGCAGCATCGTCACGCTCGTCGTCAGCGGCTTCGGTCAGGGCGTCGAGGGCATGACGGATCGGGGTCGCGTCTCGCTCGAGATCACCGCGCATCCGTCCTCACCGCCGGTGCTCACGGCGGCGCGAGGCACGGTTGCCGGAGGCAGCGTCGCGTTTCGGATCCAGGGTCACGATCGCGATCTCGACGCCGATCGTGCGCGCATCCGCCTCTTCGGAGAGACCGGCGGCGCGCTGCCGGTCGTCGCACGCGGCGAGCGCAGCGAGCTGCCGCTCCAGACGATCCTCCTGCCGATCCAGCACGACCCGGACGTCGATGGCACGGGCCTGTTCCTGATTCGCTCCGACGACGCGGAGATGCTCGCGCGCGCACGCCGCGCCGAGGTGGCCCTCGTCGATCGTGCGGGCAACACGACCGTGGCGCAGACCATCGAGCTCGTGCAGGGCGCCGAGGTCGGTCCTCTCGAGGCCTGCGACGACACGCACCTCTGCGCGACCGAGCTCACGTGCGACGCCGACGCGCGCTGCGTCTCGTCGCCGGAGCGCGGCTTCGCGTGCCAGTCGGCCGCAGCCCTCGCCCCGACGCCCGGCGAGCGAGCGCGCTTCACCCGTGTCTTGCCCGCAGGCTATGCGCTCTTCGAGACCGCTTGTGCCGAGACGAGCGCGCGTGGTCGTGAGGACGTGGTCACCACGACGCTGCCCGACGGGCTCTGGGATCTCGTCGTGAGCACCGCGCCTTCCGAGGAGCGCGCGGCTCCCGCCGACATGGTGCTCTCGGTGCGGACCGACTGCCTCGACGCGAGACCGAGCGCGACGCCGGAGGGCGGCTGCAACGACGATCGCAGCGCCGAGAGCCGCCGCCCGCGCGTCGAGCTGCGCGAGGTCGTCGGTGGCACGCGCTTCTGGATCTTGGCCTCCGCGATCCGCCCCGACCCACGCTTCGAGACCGGCGGCCTCGAGTACGAGCTCGAGCTCGAGCTCCGCGCGGTCCGCGCCCGCGGCCAGGCCTGTGACCCGACCGGCACGCGCGATCGCTGTGCCCTCGGCGGCTGCTCGCCGGACGCTCGCTGCGAGTGATCGCAGCGCGGTCACGCGCTGCCGGTGCTCACCAGGGGATGCGCTTGCCGTCGCGGAAGAAGCCACCGGTCGGGCCGCCGCGCGGGAGCATGGCGGCCCAGACGATGCCCTCGGCCCCTTCGCGCACGCTGCGCGAGGCGCCGGCGCCGCCCATGCGGGTGCGGACCCAGCCGGGGCAGACGGCGTTCACGTGCACGTCGCGCGGGCGCAGCTCTTCGGCGTAGAGGCGCGTCCAGGCGTTGAGCGCGAGCTTCGAGATGCGGTACGCGGAGCGCGGCCAGCCCTCGGCGGTCTCGCGCTCGAGGCGCACGTGCTCGCCGAACTCCGCGAGGGACTTCTCGATCTCGGCGTAGGACGCGGGCGACTCGAAGCGCGCGCGCACTCGCTTGTCGAAGCCGTCGAGCGCGCCCATCGCGCTCGAGACCATCACCACGCGGCTGCCGACGCCGAGCCGATCCTCGAGCGCGCGCACGATGGCCGTCGCGCCGAAGTAGTTCACCGCGAGGGTGCGCTCCACGACCGAGCCGTCGAAGCCGTCGAGGGCGATGCCGGCGTTCGAGACGAGCGCGTCGATGCGGTCGGGCCCGAGCGCCGCCGCGAACGCGCGAAGGCTGTCGGGGCTCGTCACGTCGAGCTGGAGGGCCGTCACGTCGCGGCCGCGCGCACGCGCGCGTGCGGCCTCCGTCTCACCCTCGGCGAGATCGCGCGACGCGAGCACGACGCGGTATCCGCGCTGCCCGAGTCGATCGACGACGCCGAGGCCGAGGCCTCGATTGGCTCCAGTGACGACCGCCCGCAGTTGCATGGGGGCCGAGCATGACACGCGAAGCGCGCCGCGCCCGTGCCTTCGAGGCCTCGAATTCGCGGCGAATTCGAGGCGTGGCGCCGCGCACGCCCCTGCGGGCTGCGTCCGTCAGACGCCCGGGTTGCTGCGCGTGCCGCGCTCCTCGCTCTCGCGGAAGCGCGAGGCGAGCGTGCGCACGATGACGCCCATCCACGGCTTGAGCGACGCGACCTCGCGATCGAGCGTCTCGCTCGTCACGCGTCGGAGCGTCGCGGGCGTGCTCGCGACCACGCTCGCCGTGCGGTTGCCCGGCGAGAGGATCGCGGTCTCTCCGAAGACCTCGCCCGGTCCCATCGTGCGCAAGAGGCGCCGCTCGGCGCCCTCGCCCTTGATGACCTCGAGCGTGCCGCTCTCGATGATGTACGCGCAGTCACCGGGGTCGCCCTCTCGTACGACGTGCTCGCCGGGCGCGCAGCGCACCACCTCGAACACGCCGCCACCGCGCGCGAAGGCGACGAGGTCCTGCCGCAGCTCGCTGACGGTCGGGTATCGCTGCGCCGGATCGATCGCCATCGCGCGCTTCACGATGCGCACGAGCATGTCGGGCACCCACGGAGCCGCCTCGTCGAGCGGGCGCGCCTCGCCCGTCTGTGCGCGCACGAGCGCGACCCAGTAGCTGTCGGCGTCGTACGGGGCCAGGCGCGTCAGCAGGTGATAGACGAGCGCGCCCATCGCGAACACGTCGGTGCGCTCGTCGAGCGCGGAGACGAGGCCTCGTGCCTGCTCGGGCGCCATGTGCGTCGCCGTGCCCACGAGCACGGCGCCCGAGGCCGCGGCCGGTGGCTCGTACTGCGCGGCGGCGCCGAGCTCGCCGTCGTTCGCGGCGCCGTTCTGTCGCGCGACGCCCCAGTCCATCAGGTAGACCTGACCGAAGTCGCCGACCATCACGTTGCCGGGCTTGATGTCGAGGTGGAGGAAGCCCTTGTTGTGCGCGAAGGCGAGGGCGTCGCAGACCTTGATCACCACGTCGAGCAGATCGAGCAGCGTGTCGTGCGCGATCGGCCCGGGCGGCAGCTCCTGGATCACGTCCGCGAGCGTCTTGCCCTCGACGCGCTTCATCGTGAAGTAGACCGAGCGGTGCCCGTCGAGGCCGATGTCGTGGACGGGCACGATGTTCGGGTGCTCGAGCTGACCGGTGATGCGGGCCTCGCGCACGAACATGGCCAGCGTGCCGACGTCGCCCTCGAGGTGATCGTGGAGGCGCTTCATCACGACCAGGCGCTCGAGCGCCTTGTCGTGCACGAGATCGACCCGCGCCATGCCGCCGCGGCCCACCATGCCGTGGTCTCGAAGCCGGTCCACGAGCGCGCCGGCGAGATCCTGGACGAGCTCGTGGACGTCGGTCGCAGTCACCTCGCCCGCCTGGCGCGTCTCGACGAGCTCGTCGGTCTGCTTGCTCACGCCCTGCTGACTGGAGCGGTGGCTCACCGCCCGATGGTAGCGAAGTCGCGCGCCACGCCGCAACGAGCGCGCGCGGACGCGACGCACAGTCGCCGATTCGCAACCCCCGAGGAGAGGCTCATCCCCGGCCGGGGGCGATCGCCGCGTCGACGACCGGCCTCGAGAGCTCGGCGTCGCGGAAGAAGCGATCGATCTTCGGCCACACGTGCTTGGCGGCGCTCGAGCTCACCATCGCGCCCACGTGGCCACCAGGGACGTGCACGTGCGCCTTCTTCTCGCTCGCGACGCGGGTCAGCACGTCGGAGGCGCTCGCGTGCGGGACGATGTTGTCGTGCTCGAAGGTCACGGCGAGCACGGGGACGGTCACGTCCTCGAGGCGGACGCACTGGCCCGAGATCGAGAGCTCGCCGCGCACGAGCGCGTTCTCGCGGTAGAGCGCCTGGATGTACTTGAGGTAGGCGCCGCCCGGGAACGAGACGTTGTCGGAGCCCCAGGTCTCGAGCGCGAAGAAGCCGTCGAGGAAGTTGTCGTCCCAGGTCTTCTCCTCGCGCACGAGCGGCGACTTCGACAGCACCGAGACGGCCTTGGCGAGGTTCAGCGTCGGACGCAGGAGCTGGAAGGCCATCTGCATGATCTGCCAGGGCACGTTGCCCGTCGCGCGCACGAGCGCCTCCACGTCGAACGTCGGGATCTGCGTCCAGAGCGCGAGCAGGCTCTGGTCGTCGAAGCGCACGGGCGCTGCGACGAGCGCGAGCGAGGCGATGCGGTCCTGGTGCAGCGCCGCGTGGATGACGGTCATCGTGCCGCCGAGGCAGTAGCCGAGGACGTGCGCCTTCTCCGCGCCCGCCTTGTCGCACGTGACGCGCAGCGCGCGGCCGATGTAGCGATCGACGAAGTCGTCGAACGTCAGGTAGCGGTCCTCGTCGGCGGGGGTGCCCCAGTCGATGCAGAACACGTCGTAGCCCTGCTTCGCGAGGTACTCGGCGAAGCTCTTGCCGGGCATGAGGTCGAGCACGTAGTGCCGGTTGATGAGCGAGGGCACGAGCAGCACGGGCGAGCGCCGCGTGATCACATCCGCGCCACCACTGCCCGCCGCGTGCGGCCGATAGCGGAGCAGAGACCACTTGTTCTCGCGGAAGACCACGTCGTGCGGCGTGGAGCCGACCGCGGGGATCGGTCGACCGAGCGCGCGCGCCATGCCCTCCACGACGGTGGGTCCGGAGGGCACGAAGGAGCCGATCATCTTGCGGATCGCCATGGGACTCACTCGTAGAGGGACTCGAACGCGGGCTTGTAGGTCTCGTAGACCTTCTTGCGCTTCACCTTGAAGGTGGGCGTGAGCAGGCCCGCCTCGACGCTGAGCGGCGGGTCCATGAGCACGAACTTCTTGATGCTCTCGTAGCTCGCGAGCTTCGCGTTCACCTCGTCGATGCGACGCTGCACGAGGGCCAGCACCGCCTCGCCGCGTGCACCGGGCGCGACGCCGGTGGCGTCGAGGTGCGCGTCGATCGCGGCCTTGTTCGGCCACACGCCGGCGACGAGGAACTTCTTGCCGTCGCCGTAGACGACGACGTGCGCGAGGAACGGATCGTCGGCGAAGCGCTGCTCGATGTTCACGGGCGGGACGTTCTTGCCGCCGGCGGTGACGAGGATGTCCTTCTTGCGATCGACGATCTGGAGGAAGCCGTCGTCGGTGAAGCGACCGACGTCGCCCGTCTTGAGCCAGCCGTCCGCGGTGAACGCGTCGGCGCTCGCCGCGGGATCCTTGTGATAGCCGCCGAAGATGCTGGGGCCGCGTGCGAGGATCTCGCCGTCCTCGGCGAGCACGATCTCGACCGACGGGAAGGGCTTTCCGACCGAGTCGAAGCGGAACGCGTCGGGGCGGTTCATCGTCAGCGTGGGCGAGGCCTCGGTGAGACCGTAGCCCTCGACGAGCAGGAGGCCCGCGGAGTGGAAGAGCTCCTTCACCTCGCGCTTGAGGCCCGCGCCGCCGGAGAGACAGAAGCGGAGGCTCCCGCCCGTCGCCTCGCGCAGGCGGGCGAGCTTGGCCTCGATCGACGTCTCCTTCATCGCACCCTGCGCGAGCTTCTCCCACACGCTCGGCACGCTCATGAGCACGCTCGGTCGCACCTCGGGGAGCTTCGCGAGCACCGTCACCGGATCGGCGAGGTAGCTGGTCCAGCCGAGGGTGTTGCCGAGGCAGGCCTCGCCGAAGCCGAAGATGTGGCTCATCGGGAGCCAGAGCAGATCGACCATGCCCTCGTCGACGAGCGGCGCGAGGCAGTCGAGCCAGTCGCGGCCGTTGACGCCCACGTTGCGGTGCGTGAGGGGAACGCCCTTGGGCGGGCCGCTCGTGCCGCTCGTGTAGAGCATCACGCCGGCCTGATCGAGCGAGACCGCCTGCATGGTGCGCTCGAACGCCTTCGGGTCCGCCGCGTGCTGCGCGCGGCCGAGCGCGCGTGCGTCCGCGAGCCTCACGAGCTTGCGCTCGAGCTCGGTCGAGCTCGGCGCCTCCTTGCCCGCCGCGCGGAGCTTCTGGCTCACGTCGGCGAGCACCGCCATCGCGTCGAGGCCGTCGTCGAGGAGCACGATCGCCTCGACCGCACGCAGCGCGCCGAGCTCGGGCTCGGCGGCGGACTCGAACAGGCGCGCGAGGAGCGCCTTTCCGTCCACGAAGAGCACCTTGGCGTCGGAGTGCTCGACCACGTACGCGGTCTGCTCCGTCGTCGAGCTCGGATAGATCGGCACCATCACGCCGCCGGCCGCCTGGATCGCGAGCGCGGCGCTCATCCACTCCACGCGGTTGCCTGCGTAGATCGCGGCGCGGTCGCCCATCTTGAGGCCGCGGGCGGCGAGGAAGAGCGCCAGCTCGCGGATCTCGTTCGCGAAGGCGCCCCACGTGACGGCGCGGTAGTCGCCATCCGCCGTCGGGACCATGAAGCGGACACGCGTCTTTCGCTCGGCGAGCGAGTCGAACACGGCGCGCGGCGCGATCTTGAGCTCGTGGAACTTCGATGCATCGACCATGGCAGTCTCTCGCGTGGGCGGTTGTCGAGCGATGGGCTCAGGCGCGTGCGCCGAGCTTGCGATTGGCGTCCTCGAGCTTCTCCTCGAGGTCGTGGATCTTGCTCTCGAGCTGGTGGAGCAAGTGGAGCGTGCGCTCCTGATCACGCTTGGTGGGCAGGCCCCAGGCGCTCCACCAATGGGCCTGGAGACGATCGGTCGTGGCCTTCACCTTCATGACGCGTGACAGCACCGTGCCCGCGGAGCCGAGCACGGCCGGCATCTTCATGACCTTCTCGCTGTACTCGGCCGTGGCGTTCTCCCACTGGTCGAAGCTGCTCTTCCACTCCTTGAAGCTCTTCATGTCCCGTTCTCCAGAGATGTGAGGTCAGAGGCCGAATCGGCGCATCGAGGCAGCCGTGGTGAAGTCGTCCTGGGTCTCGCCCTCCGGGGCGACCACGCGGGCCACCTCGCCGAAGCACTCGAAGAGCCAGCTCGACTGTCGGCGGTGGAGCGCGGCGCCCGCGCTCGGCTCGATCGTGGCGTGCGTCGAGACGCGCATCGCCTGCGAGAAGCTCAGATCCGGAAGGACCAGCTCGCCCGCCGGCGCGCTCACGCGGCTCTCGTAGGTGTCGCGCCCCGCGTAGGGCAGGCCGCGCACGGTGGCGTTGCGCACGTCGCTCACCGAGATCCAGCTCGCGCCGGGCTCGAGCGGCAGCTGGAACACGACGATGGGCGTCTCGTAGACCCAGAGCGTGCGGCCCTCGGGCGGATCCATGTCGCGCGACGCGAAGCCGAGGAGGAAGAGGCCCGCGGCGTCCAGGCGGTAGACGGCCAGGAGGGCGCCCGACGGATCGTCGGCGACCGCGAACTGCCCGCTCGGGAACGAGCTCGCGAACCACGTGCCCTCGACGCGCTGCGCGCCGAAGCGGACGACGACGTCGCTCGCGTAGTCGGTGCCGAGATCCCAGCGGAGCGTGCCGTCGGGATCGAGCACGCCGGACGTCAGCACCTCGCGCGACTCGCCCGTGGGCGAGAGCAGGAACGACGCGCCCACGTCGTAGGCGGGCATGAGCTCGTGCGCCTCGATGCGACCATCGAGGTTCGGCACGCAGCCGAGCGGCGTCGGCACGCCGGCGTCGCCGTCCCAGATCGGCCGCGGCGGCACGGTTCGGTTCGGCCCGCAGCCCGCGCCGACGCCGAGGAGGGCCAGCGAGAGTGCCAGTGCGCGCGGGGCTGTCGACCGTCGAGTCTCGCCCCTCCCCGGCCCTCCACCGCAGGCGGGGGAGGGGGTCTCGTCGCCGCGACCCGAAGCGTGGATGCGATCAGAAGGCATACATCAACCTGAGGCGTGCGAGCTGGGCGGGCTGGGCACGGAGGCCCGCAGTGGGATTGTCGAGGCCCGAGAACGGGACGAGCACGGCGTAGTCGAGGGCCACGGCGAAGCCCTCGCGCGATTGGTACGCGAGGCCCGGGTCGATCTCGAGGCCGAGCGGTCGATCGAGGCCCGGAGTCGACGTCGGCTCGACGGCGAACGAGGTGACCGCGAAGAGGCTCAGCTCGAGGCGCCCGAAGGGCTGATCGAAGGCCCGATAGCGCACGTGCGGGCGGAAATAGAAGGCGTCCGTCACGGTCCCGACGATCTCGCGGAAGAGGATGCGATCGATGCGGTAGTCGGGGTGGAAGCGGAAGTTGTCGATGGAGTTGTCGTACGGGATGTTGGCTTGCGGACCGTCGAGATCGCCGGGCTGGCCATACGCCTGCCCGAGGCGCGGATAGGCACCGAAGCCAGGGGCCGAGTCGCCGCTGGCGAAGCCCGCGTCGAGGCCGAACGTGAAGGGGCCATTCGGATCGAGGAAGTCACTCTCGAGCGCGGCGCCGAACTGGTTGGAATTCACGCCGTCGCGCAGGAGCACGCCGGGAACGAGCGAGGACTGCGCGACAGACGCGTTCAGATAGGCCGCCTCGAGCTCGACGCGGAATTCGGGGCCCTGGAGGCGCGCCCACACGCTCACGGCCGTGGCCTGGAAGCCGCGCGGCATCACCTGCTGTGGCGTGAGCGTGATCGCGGTCGCGGTCGGCACGTAGGTCGCCGGGATGTCGCCATCCTGCCAGCGATGAGAGACGTACGCGCCGTACTCGAAGGTCGTGCGCCCCGCGCGGTGGCGGCGCATGCGCGGCGCGTCCCCGAGCCAGTTCAGCACCGCGAAGGTCACGGTGCGCACGTCGTCGACGGGCGTGATGTCGACGGGGCGGAAGCCCGAGTGTCGCGGGATCTGCGGCCCGCTCGAGGTGAGATCGAAGCTCGCGGCCCAGACGTGCCCGGCGACGGGCGTGATGAACGCGATGCGGTCCTGGGCATCGCCCGAGTCGCAGTCGGCACAGTCGCCGCCATTGGCCAGCATGCCGAGGCCCCAGTGGTTGCCCATGCGGCCGGCCGCGAGCACGCCGATCGGCGTGAGCACCTCGCCGTACGCGCGACGCACGCGGATCGCGGTCTCGAGCGCGCGTTGCGTCGTCGAGGCGCTCGGTGCGCCGTCGGGCGTCGAGCCGAGCGCGAGGTTGTCGAGCGTGTCGAGGCGGAGCTTCACCGCGACGGTGCCGCCGGGCGCGTACACCGCGAGATCGGTGCGCAGGCGCATGTCCATCTCGTAGAGCGTCTGCGCCTGCGGGTCGTCGATGGGCACCGGGAAGAGCACCTCGCCCGAGGGCGTCGCGCCGCGATCGAGATCGAGGTTGTGGAGGATCTCGCCGCGCAGGCGGAGGTAGCCGTCGATCTCGAGCGAGAACTCGTCGTCGTCGTGCAGGCGGATGTCCTGCCCGATGTCGGTGAAGCCGGTCGCCTGCGCGCGGGAGGCGAGCGACGAGACGGCGAGGAAGGCCACGAGGGCCGCGAGGCGCGTGTGCGTCGTCACGGGCTGACTCCTCCGTTCTCGATGTCCGCAGGCGACGTCTCCGGGGGCGTCGTGGGCGACTCCGACGCCGCATCGGCGTGCTCGTCTCCCGAGCTCGGCGTGGTCCATCGACCCTCCGACACACCGGCATCGAGGAACGCGGCGAGGCGATGGTTCGAGGCGTCGATGGCCTCGATCATCGGGAAGTGTCCACAGCGTGGGTGCGCGACGAGCTCGGCGTCGGGCAGCTCGCGCAGGAGGCGCTCGCCGTACGCGAGGGGCGTCACGCGATCCTCGCGGCCCCACTGCAGGAGCACCGGCTGCACGATCTCGCGGTAGCGCCCCTCGACCTGCTCGTAGTGCATGCCGCGCACCGCCGCGAGCGCGGCGGCGTAGGTGCCCGGACGCTCGAGCGCGCGCTGCACGTCGTCGACGAGCGCCATCGTCACGTAGCGCTCGTCGTAGAAGGCGAGCGCGAGGCGATCCTCGGCGCGCTCTCCATACCAGGTCGCGAACATCGCCTCGCCGATGCCGTCGGCGCGGGCGACGTGGAAGAACGTGGGCAGCTGATCGCTGTAGACCCACGCGTCGTAGAGCGCGATGCGGGTCACGCGCTCCGGGGCCAGCAGGGCGATCTGGAGCGCGACGCTGGAGCCGTACGAGTGCGCGACGAGCGCGGCGCGGTCGATGCCGCGCGCGTCCATGAGGGCCAGGACGATGCGCGCCTGCTCCTCGGGCGAGTAGTCGCCCTCGGCGCGATCGGTCCAGCCGAAGCCCTTCAGATCCAGCGAGAGCACGCGGTAGCGCTCGCGCAGGGAAGGCGACACCGCGAGCCAGGTCTCGAGCGAGCTCGCGAACCCGTGGATCATCACGATCGCGGGTGCGCCCTCGGGCCCCTCGTCGCGGTAGCGCACACGCGCATCGCGCAGCTCCGCGAACGTCGCGTCGTCCGGCTCGCCGCGCATCGCGCCGCGATGGAACGACACGCACCCGGCGAGGCCGAGCGCGACCAAGAGCGCGAGGAGGGGGCGAGTCGGGGTCACGAGGACGACGTTGCCTTTCGCGGTGCGTGCGTGCGTCTCAGGGCGCGAGGCGGCGGACCTCGGAGGCGTCCGTGAACTCGCTGTCGCTCTCGAACGACTGGCTGGTGATCGTAGCGACCGTGCCGAAGCACTCGCCGACGAAGGCGAAGGTGCGGCGCGTGTCGAGCGTCGCGAAGCCCTGCGTGCGCGTGAGCTCGCTCCGCACGCGGATGACGTCGATCTCCCCGTACGGCGTCGCGACGACGCCGGTGGTGTCGGCGACGAACGTGTACGACTCCGAGTACGCCGTGATCACGCCCAGGGCCTGACCGCTCACGGTGGTCTCGGTCGTCCAGGTGTCGCCCTGGCGGAGCGGGAAGCGCAGCACCTCGATCGGCGGATCGTTCTCGAGCTTCGTCTGCGACAGACCCGCTGCGGGCGACACGACGCCGAGGAGCAGGAGCGCCGAGTCGGTGATCTGGAAGACGCCGAGGTTGTCGCTGGAGGCCGAGAGGCGCGCGGCGTAGGAGGCGAGCGGGAAGTCGCCGGCCCACCACGCGCCTTCGGGCGAGAGCAGCTCGACGCGCTCGTCGCTCTCGCCGGGCAGCGCGGCGGTGAGATCCCAGCGGCGCACACCGCCGCTGAGCGCGCCGGCCGTGTCGACCGTCGCGTCCTCCGCGATGCGGAACGTCGCGTACAGGCCCGCGCGCAGCGGAGATTCCGCGCGCGTGATGGTGCCGTCGCGATCGGGAGAGCACACGCGCGCGCCCGAGTCGGGCACGGGGCCCGCGTCGAGCATCGGCGCGACGAACGCGTCGGGCGTGACCATCGATCCGGTGTCGTCGGTGCCGCCCGTGCCGGCGTCGTTGCGGCGCAGGGCGCACGTGCCGTCCGAGAGGCAGATGCCGGAGGCGCAGTCGGCGCCCACGCGGCACGTCATCCGCGAGCCGTCGGCGCAGCCTGCGAGCGCGAGTGCGCCCAGGCAGACGGCGGCGAGGGAGCGCGGCGCGAGGGCCGCGAGGCGGAGGACGAACGACGACGACAAGGGCTGGTTCACGGTGGGCTCCGCGTCTTTGCTGCGCTGCAACAAGCGCGGAGGGTTGGCCCGCGAGCCCCATTCTGTCAAGGCCGCGGGCTGAGCGTGGCGTGCGTGGACGATCGCTCGTGTTGCATCGCCGCAAAACGCGCTACACCCCGGCCATGCGCCTCCGTGGCCCTCGCGTGCGCGAGACGATCGTGATCAAGAAGTACGGCAACCGTCGTCTCTACGACACGGCGCTCAGCCGCTACGTGACGCTCGAGGAGCTCGAGACGCGCATCAAGAAGGGCGACGACGTCCGCGTGCTCGACGCCAAGACGAACGAGGACCTCACGCAGGAGGCCCTGGCGCAGATCATCCTCGAGAGCCGAGGCGCTGCGCGCCTCTTGCCGGTGCCGCTCTTGACGCAGCTCATCCGCATGAAGGACGAGCACCTCGCGGAGTTCTTCGGACGCTACGTCTCGAGCGCGCTCGAGCTCTACCAGACGGCGCGCTCCGGGGCCGAGGCGGTCGCGCCGTACGTGCCGATGGCGACCGTGCCGTTCGCGGCGAGCAACGCGCTCGCGCGCATGGTGATCGGCGCCTCGCAGATGCTCTCTCCGGAGCGTCGGCCCGCGCCGCCCGCGCCCGAGGGCGCGTTCGCGCACCCGGTGCCGAACCAGCTCGCGATGGACCCGCGCGGCTACGTGCTTGCGGCGGAGCCGGGCGCCGAGAGCCGCGAGCTCGAGTCGGGCGCCGAGACGATCGAGGCGGACGAGGCGCGCGAGGACGCGCTCGAGGGCGACGTCGCCGCGCTCAAGCGCGAGCTCGCGGAGCTGCGGGCGGTGGTGAAGGACGTGGCCAACGCGCAGCGCTCGCAGGCGGCGCGCGAGGGCAAGAAGACGGTGCGCGCGCGCTGAAGCGTCCTCGCGGTCGGATCGCGCTGCTCGGTCGGATCGCGCTCAGCCACTCGCATCGATCCATCCGAGTGCCACGTGCTCTCACTCCTCGGGGATCGGGCGCTCGGGCAAGACGGTGAGGAGCACGCGGCGGGTGACGCGGACGCCGTCGGCGTGGGCGTCGATCGTGAACGGCACGTCGGTGACCGGGCGTGCGGTGTCGGAGGCTTCGATGACGAGGCCGAGCTCGGTGGCGCTCGGCCCGATGGCGGCGATGGCGGCGACGCCGGTCGGCAGGCCCGAGGCCTTGAGCTCGACGTAGGCGCGGTGCTCGGGCGCGCGCTCGAGGCGAACGGCGAGGAACGCGCGCTCGGCGGCGTGGACGGTGATGCGAGGCGCGGCGGGCTCGATGGCGAAGGGCTCGCTGGACGACATCGCCGCATCGTCGCCTGCGAACGCTGCATCCGGAAGGGCGCCGGCGTCGCTGCACGCGCAGAGGCTCGGGTCGCGGCGCAGCGAGGGGCGCGGGCTCGTTGGCGTGACGGACGTGCAGGCCGAGGCGACGAGGGCGAGCGTGAGGAAGAGGAACGAACGAGCGGACATGGAGACCTCCTGATGGCGGCTCCATCGGCGACCGACCGCCGTCGTTGCGTCCGTCCTCGCCCGACGCCGCCGAACACGTGGCTCACCGCCAACCGCGCGATGAGGAGGTGTCGGACCTTACCTTGGATCGCTCGCCTGCTCGCGCGCGACGCGACGCTCGAACCTCGGCGAGCAGACTTCTCCTCGCCTCGCTCTACTCGCGACGCCCTCGACTTGCTTCGCGCGACGGGGGGGGCGGTGTCGGACCTCACCTTGGATCGTTCGCTTGCTCGCGCGCGACGCGACGCGCGAACCTCGGCGAGCACACCTCTCCTCGCCTCGCTCCCCTCTCGACTCCCCTTCGCGCGCATCGCGCTGACGGAAACACGTCTACCCCGCTCGACCGTTCGGTCGGCGGGCACACGTGTCCCGTCGCGCATCGCGACCAGG
>JBILLJ010000310.1:0-3996 GCA_044376125.1 Sandaracinaceae bacterium | reverse complement strand
GAGGAGGCAGCGCGCCCGCGCGACACGGGCGCGGGCCGCGATGGCGGAGCTCGGGCTGACGAGCGCGGCCTCGAGCGTGCAGAGCGATGCATCGCGCCGCTCCTCGGAGGTGCTCCAGCGTGCGAGCTCGCGCTCCACGTGCGCCAGCTCGAACCGGTCGGCGAGCAGCGGATGCGCGGCGGCGAGCACCTCGGGCCCGACCGCGGGCACCACGGCCTCGACCGTGCTGGCCATCGGCGGCGTCGCGAGCGCCGGCGCGGAGAGCTCATCCAGGACGCACATCGAGAGCGCGCTCGAGGCGAACGCCTCGGCAGGCATGGCGCTCCAGAGCGGCGCCTCCTGCGCGCGCGCACCCTGCGCGCCGACGGCGAGCAGGCTCGCTGCGAGCGCGCCGACCCCCAGCCTGGCCATCCGCGCGAGCGGGCCGAGCGCCGTGGCGCTCCGCTCGGTGGACGCTCGCTCTCTGCGCGAGGAGGGCTGGAAGATCATGGTCGGCTCGTGCTCCAGCATGGGCCGGCAGCGAAGGGCGATCAAAGAAACGGCCTGGAAGCGGCCATCCTCGGATCGTGGCGGGCACCTCGCGATGCGCGCACGGACCGATCGACGCCTGCGCGCTCCGTGTTATTCGGGCGGCGTGGCGCTGGTGCCTCCACCACCCTCCCTCCACGCGACACGGCTCGCCCTCGCCGCTGCCCTGAGCGTCGCGCTCACGGCCTGCGGCACGGCGCCCCTGCTGCCTGCGACGACGCGCGCACGCGCCGTCGGCTTCGAGGCGCACGAGGCGAGCACACCGCGCTGGTCTCGGTGGGGACGCGTGGGTGCGCTGCGCTTCCTCGAGGTGGTGATCGGCACCGACGAGGTCGAGCGCGCGCTCCCGATGGTCGTCGCGCTGCACGGCTTCGGCGATGCGCCGCGCGTCCCGGACGGCCCGTACCTCGGCCGTGCGCGAGCGTATCGACTCGTCATGCCGGAGGGGCCCGTGGTGGTCGAGCCCGGGCATGCGTGGTCGGCCCTGCGCGTGCGCGACGAACGACCCGAGGAGCTCGCGGCCGACCTCGGCGCACGCGCCGACGAGGTGATCTCGCTCGTCGAGATCCTCTCCCTCGCCAGACCCACCCGCGGCAGACCGGTGCTGACCGGCTTCTCGCAGGGCGGGCACCTCGCCCTCACGATCGCGACGCGGCGCCCGCAGATCGCCTCGGTCGTGCTGCCGATGGCCGCGTGGCTGCCGCCCTCGCTCCAGCCGACGGGAGCCCCGCCCGCGCTCACACCGATCCGTGGCGTCCACGCGCGTGACGACGAGCGCGTGCCGATCGCGCCGACCGAGGCCCTCTACGCGCGCCTCCACGCGCTCGGATGGGACGCGCGGCTCGAGATCGTCGACGGCACGCACGCGCCCACTCCGACGATCGAGGCGTTCGTCGCGCGCGAGCTCGATCGGGCGCTCGTCGCGCTCGAGCCCTGATCGCGCCCCCCGATCGAGGGTGAGGACGCGTCTCCTGTTGGCTCCGCGGGCACGGCACGCTACACAGCGACCTCCATGCCCAGCCAGGGTCGCTCGCTCGAGCTCCGCGTCGGCCTCTTCGTGTCGCTCGCGATCATCGTGGGCACCGTGCTGGTCTTCTCGTTGGGCAACCGCAGCGCGCTCTTCAGCGCCAAGCGCAGCTACCTCGCGGTCTTCTCGAACGTCGACGGCCTGCGCCCCGGCTCGCCGATCCGCATGTCGGGCCTGGACGTCGGCACCGTGGGCGACGTTCGCTTCCGCGACGACGGCCGCTGCGAGGTCGTGCTCGAGATCGGTGAAGAGAACTCGCGCTTCATCACGGCGACGAGCGTCGCGTCGATCGGCAGCAAGGGCCTGCTCGGCGACAAGATCGTCGAGGTGACGCCGGGCACGGGGCAGGCGCTGCCAGATGGCGCGACGGTCCAGTCTCAAGAAGGCGGCGGCCTCTTCGGCGCGCTCGCCTCGGCGGGCCAAGCGGTCGACGAGGCGCGACCGGCGATCGCGAACGTGCGCCTCCTGACCGAGACACTCGCCGACGAGCAGTTCCGGCAGGACCTGCGCGACATCAGCCACAACATCGCGGAGATCACGCGCATGGCGCGCGAGGAGGACGGCACCTTCCGCCGCCTCCTCACGGATCCGGAGCTCGCCGACCGCATCACCTCGACGCTCGGCTCCGTTCAGCTCGCCTCCACCGAGCTCGCGCGCACCTCGCGCAACGTCCGCCTCATCACCGACGAGATCGCCACGGGCGACGGCACGGTGCACCGGATCATCTACGACCAGGACGGCGCGCGCCTCGTGCAGAGCCTGGCCGACACCGCGGGCGAAGCCGCGTCGATCCTGCGCGACGTGCGGACCGGCGACGGCAACATGCACGAGCTGCTCTACGGCGACGAAGCCGGTGATCTCATCACCAACCTCACCGCGATCAGCGCCGACATGAGGGCGATCATCGCGGACGTGCGCGCCGGGCGCGGCACCATCGGTGGTCTGCTCGTCGACCCGTCGATCTACGAAGACGTCCGCCGCATCGTCGGCAACATCGAGCGCAACGACATCCTGCGCGCGCTCGTGCGCTACTCGATCCGGGAAGACGAGGCCGCGCCGCCTGCGCCCCGCCCGAGCCCCGAAGAGAGTCCCTGAGGGGCTCACGGAGCGAGCGGGCTCACGGAGCGAGCGGGCGGACGAGCACGTTCGACGCGTCGCCGACGACGAGGTGCTCGCGTGTCGCGCAGACGCCCTCGAGGCGGTGGTAGCCCTCGCCGATCTCGGCGGTGGTGAGCTCCGGCGTCCACGCGTGGCTGGGCGCGTCCCAGCGCAGGAGCGCCTCGTCGGTGGTCACGAACGTCGCGCCGCGACCGCCGCCGATCGCGCTCACGCGCTGCGCGATCGGCAGATCACGGCGCACCCACACGCCGGCCTCGAGATGGAGGAGCGTCGAGGTCTGCCAGGTCTCGCCGTCGGCCCACGCCCACACCTCTCCGGGGCCTGCGACGAAGAGGCGCTGCACGGTGGTGGTGATGCCCGTGCGCTCTCGGCTCCACGTGCCGCCGCCGAAGCGCTGGACGGTGCCGCCCTGCCCTGCGACGAGCAGGTCACCGGCATCCATCGCCACGCCGTGCAGCTCGCGCCACGTGCCGGCCCCGTACGTCTGGAGCGCGCCGGACTCGAGGCGCGCGATGCGGCCCCAGCCCACGACGAAGAGTGAATCGTCGGTCGGGGCGAGCATCTGATCGTCGATGTCGCCGATCCAGCTCGAGAGCGCGAGGTCGTCCCAGCGCGAGCCATTCCAGCGCGCAATGTGATCACCGCCACCGAGGTACACGGTGCCGCCGGGCGAGACCGCCAGCGTGCGACCGTACGTCGCGTCGGTCCGCGACGGGAGCTCGCGCCAGCGGGTGCCATCCCACTCGGCGACGTTGCCGAACCAGCTGCGCACGTACGCGCGCTCGTCGCCACAGCCCACATCCTCGAGGCCCGACGCCAAGACGCGATCGTGCAGCACCCAGCCGCGCGTGATGGGCCGGCTGTCGGCGTGTGCGGCGACGCCCTCGAGCGCGAGCGAGACCACGGCGACGCGGCACACGAGCGCGCCGATCGACGTCGAGGTCGGGCCGCTCGAGAGGCGTGTGCGCGTCGCGCGCGTCACGCGCGCCTCCGTGAGCGACGCAGCGCGATCGCGAGGCCGAGGAGCACCAGCGCCGTCGAGGCGACGCGTGGCGCGGCTCGCACGGAGGTGACGCGGCAGAGACAGCTCGACGGATCGCCCGCCGCAGTCTCGTCCACGGGCGCGGCGAGAGAGGGGAGCGGCGGCAGAGACGGAGGCACGCAGTAGCGACCGTCGGTGCAAGTCGGGGTGCCGTCGAGCGTGCCGACCGTGGGCGGAGGTGGCTCGCCCGTTCCGTCGCACGCGGCCTCGACGGGACAGCTCGCGACGGCGAGCTCGCGGGGCTCGGGCGGCGGGTCGTCGGGACGTAGGCCGCCGGGCA
>JBILLJ010000309.1:0-4000 GCA_044376125.1 Sandaracinaceae bacterium | reverse complement strand
TGCCTGAAGGAATGCCGGTGTCCGAGAGCGCGACGCCGACGCCGATGCCGACGCCGGCGCCGACGACGGCGACGCCGACGAGGATCCACAGCCACGGCTCGGAGGCGAGATCGCCGCCGCCCTCGCCGCCGCGCGGGCGGTCGGGCGCGGTGACCTCGAGCGTGCGGGGCGCGAGCGGGCCGCCGTCGCGCGTGACGACACGACCGCGCGCGTCGCGGCCCTCGACGTAGAGGTCCACTTCCGTCGCGTCCGAGAGCGCGGGGAGCACGGCGAGGTAGCGCGCGCGCTCGGCGGTGGGCGCGGCCTCGACGCGCTGCCACGAGGCGCTCGTGTCGGTGCGGTAGAGCACGGCCACGCGCGTGACCGGGGCCGCGACCGTGATCGCGATCTCCACGCTCACGTCGGCGCGCGCGGCCCGCGGCAGCTCCGTGCGGACGGACAGCGCGGAATCGATCGCCGCGTCACGCACCGTGGCCGAGCGCACGGTCTCGACGAAGCGCGCGACGCGCGGCGAGCCGCTCGGCTCTCGCACCACGTAGTAGGGATCGAGCGAGAAGAGCTGACCGAGCGCCTCACGCGCCGAGTCCTCGCGATCCATGACGAAGTACGTGAGCGCGAGCGTCTCGAGCACCTCGGCGCGGAAGGCCTCGTCGCGCTCGCCGAGGCGAAGCGCGCTCGTCAGCGACTCGACGGCTTCGCCGTAGTCGAGGTCGGCGTACTGGGTCCTTCCCTGATCGAGCAGCGCGCGGGCCTGCGCGTCGGCGCGCTGCGCGTGCGCGAGCTCCGGCAGGGCGGCCGCGAGGCTCGTGAGGAGCACGAGCGTGGACACCAGCGCGCGCGCGGAGCTCCGAGCCATCCGCGTGGCCTTCAGATCTGCGAGGGCGAGCGCGAGTGGCGCGCCTCGTCGCGGAGGATCGTGCGGAGCACGCTCGCGCGCGCCGAGTCCACGCCGAGCTTCTCGGCGAGCTCCGCGTGGGCCTGGTGCTCGGCCTGCTCGACCTCGCCGTCGGCCGTGACGATCTGCCAGGTCATGACGAGCACCAGCTCGCGAAGCGCCGGGTGCGTGAGGCGCGCGACGATGGCCTCGAGGTTCGGCTTCTTCTCGATGCGGCCGACCAGCCACTCCACCGCGTTCTCGTCGAGGTCGGCGAGCTGCACGATGCGCTCGACGAGCTCGCGCTCGGGCTCCGCCACGACACCGTCGGCGTGCACCATCGAGATGCAGGCCTCGACCACCGCGACCTTCGCGTCGCGCAGGGCCTCCGGCGAGAGGCCGCCGAACCACTGGCGCAGCTCCGAGAGCTGAGGCCCGCCGAGCACGCGCTGCGCGCGGATCGCGGCAGCCTCCGCGTCCGAGCCGACCAAGAGGCCGCTCGAGAGGATGCCCATCCACCGAGCGACCGAGTCCGCGACCAGGCTCATCATCATGGCTTCGTCTCCACGTCGGCCGGACTGTACCAAACGAGGGCGCACCTCGCTGGGATCAGCGCGGCGTCTCGGGCGCGCGCATCTTCGTGCGACGCGGCAGCTCGCGCGCGAGGTGATCGAGCGCGGCCTGGATCGCCGCGGAGCCACGCGAGGTCACGTGGAACATCCCGTAGACGTCGAGCGACGCGAGCACCTCGTCCGGAAGCACGCGGACGAGGCGGCGGCTCTCGAGGTCGGCGTCGGCGACCCAGAGCGGCAGGCGACCCACGCCGACGGAGCCGAGCACCGCTTCGCGGAGCGCCGTGATGCTGTTGGTGCGCAGGCGCCCCTTCACCTCGACGACCGTCGGGCTGCTGGGCGCGGCCTGGGTGGCCTCGCGGGACGCGCGCCGCGACGACCGCGCGGTGCGCGGGGCGCGCTCGAAGACCCAGCGCGTGTTGTTGCCCTGCACCACGCAAGGCACGCGAGAGAGCGCCTCGATCGAGCCGATGCGGTGCTTGGCGAGGAAGGCGGGCGTGGCGCAGAGCACGCGATCGATGACGGCGAGCTTGCGCGCGATCACGTTGGGGCTGTCGGGCGGTGCGGCGCCGGCGCGCACGGCGAGATCGACGCCGTCGGCCAGCAGATCGACGAAGCGATCCTCGAAGCGCAGCTCGAGCTCGAGGCGCGGATGCTCCTGCAGGAGGGCGGGAAAGACGGGGCCGAGCTGCGAGAGCCCGAAGGAGACCGGCAGGCTCATGACGAGCCGGCCCGCGGCGCCACGACCGGGCCGCACCTCGCTCCGGGCCTCGCTCGCGGCTGTGAGGATCGAGCGCGAGCGCGCGAGGAAGGTGGTGCCCGCCTCCGTGAGCGCGAGGCGACGCGTGGTGCGGCGCACGAGCTCGACGCCGAGATCCTCCTCGAGCGCGCGGAGGTGACGGCTCGTCATCGCGACCGAGAGGCGAAGGCCCTTGGCGGCCCTCGAGATGCTGCCGGCGTCCGCGATGCGCACGAAGGTCTGCATGTGCTGCAAGAGGTCCATGCCCGCGATTGTTGCATGGCCCGCAAAGATCCTTCGCGCGCGGGCGGCCTACTGCGACGACGCCGTTGTCCGCATGTTCGCTGCGTGCTGCCGAACGGCTCGTGCAGCAGGCATCGAGAGAGCGGGACGAAGGCCCGCGAACGAGCGCAGTCCGGGAAGGGGCGGAGCCCCCACTCGCCGCGCTGCGCCGCGGAAAGGTAGGAGCGTCATGAAGCGATTCGAGAACAAGGTGGTGCTGGTCACGGGTGGCACGGTCGGCATCGGGCTGGGCACGGCGGAGGCCTTCGCGCGCGAAGGGGCGCGCGTCGTCGTCTCGGCGCGACGCGAGGAGGAGGGCGTCGCGGCGGTGAAGAAGATCCAGGCGGCGGGCGGCAAGGCGAGCTTCTTCCGCGCGGACGTGTCGAGCGAGGCGGACGTGCGGGCGCTCGTCGAGCACGTGGTGCGCACGCACGACCGGCTCGACGTGGTCTTCAACAACGCGGGCGTCGAGGGGAAGATCGGGCCCATCGAGTCGCTCTCGGCCGCGGACTTCGATCACGTGTTCGGCATCAACGTGCGCGGCAGCTGGCTCGTGATGAAGCACGCGCTCCCGCACCTCCAGAAGACCCAGGGCGCGATCGTGAACAACAGCTCGGTCGCGGCGGACCTCGGCATGGCGGGCACGACCGTCTACGCCGCGAGCAAGGGCGCGATCACGACGCTCACCCGGCCGCGATCGAGCTCGCCAAGACCGGCGTGCGCGTGAACGCCGTCTCTCCGGGCCCCATCGAGACCGACATGGGCGCGCGCTTCTTCGGCTCGATCGACAACATGCGCGGCTTCGCGGCGACGGCCGTGCCGGTGGGCGCGCCGGGCTCGACGAAGGACATCGCGGAGGCGGTCCTCTTCCTGGCCTCGCCCGAGGCGAGGTTCATCGTCGGACAGACCCTCACGATCGACGGCGGCCTCCTCGCGCAGTGAGCGACGGAACGACGAACGCCGAGATCGCGTGGTGCGATCTCGGCGTCGTCAGGGAGCTCGGGAAGCTCAGCGTCGGAGGGCTTCGGCGCGGTTCACGATGCGGGGGGTGAGGAAGATCAGGAGCTCGTTGCGCTCGTCTCGAACGCGGCGGCGCTGGAAGAGCACGCCGAGGATCGGGATGTCGCCGAAGAACGGGATCTGATCGACCTGACGACCAGTGTTGCGGGTGTAGATGCCGCCGATGACCGCGGTGTGGCCGTCCTCGATGAGGAGGTCCGTCTCCGCGTTGCGCTTGAGGATGGTCGGGTCACCACGAGTCGAGGTGCGGTTGAAGTCCGGCTCGTCGCGGGTGACCGAGACGTGCATCGAGACCGAGCCGTCGGCCGTCACGTGCGGGCGCACGCGCAGCTCGAGGATGGCTTCCTGGAACGCCGTCTGGACACCCTGCGCGCTGATCTGCGAGTAGGGGATCAAGGTGCCCTGGGCGATGTGCGCCTCGTGGTTGTCGAGCGTGAGGATGCGCGGGCTCGAGATGATGCGGACGACACCGTTGGCCTCGGCCGCGGAGAGGCGCACGTTGAGGTTCACGTT
>JBILLJ010000073.1:0-43305 GCA_044376125.1 Sandaracinaceae bacterium | reverse complement strand
AAGAAGTGAACGAATCGGGCCTCTCGGAGGCCCGATCGAGTTGAGTCCCATTCGGGGTGGACGGTGCCGAGGGCAACGTCACATCGCCCCAGGGGTTGAAGAGAGATGGCAACGGACGATCAGAGGCTCAAGCGCAAGAAGCGCATCCGCAAGAAGGTCAACGGGACGGCCGAGCGCCCCCGCATGTCGATCTTCCGGAGCGCCAAGCACATCTACGCACAGGTCGTGGACGACACGAAGGGCGAGACCCTCGTGCACGTCTCGACGCTGTCGAAGGACCTGAAGAGCGGTGCCGGCGACGCGACGAAGAGCGACGCAGCGAAGCTCGTGGGTCAGGCGATCGCCAAGGCCTGCAAGGCCAAGGGCATCGACAAGGTCGCCTTCGACCGCAACGGCTTCATCTATCACGGGCGAGTGAAGGCTCTCGCCGACGCGGCCCGCGAGGCGGGCCTCGATTTCTGAGCCGGAGGCTCTTTCTCTAGGCGGAGACTGGCATGAGCAATTCGATCGATCCCGAGAGCCTCGAGGACCTGAAGGAGCGCGTGGTTCACATCAACCGCGTCGCGAAGGTCGTCAAGGGCGGCCGGCGCTTCAGCTTCAGCGCTCTCATCGTCGTGGGTGACGAGAAGGGCCACGTGGGCATCGGCCTCGGCAAGGCCAATGAGGTTCCGGACGCGATCCGCAAGGGTCACGACCGCGCGAAGAAGAACCTCTTCAAGGTGCCGCTCGTCGGCGGAACGATCCCGCACGCGGTGCAGGGTCACGCGGGCGCGGGCAACGTGCTCCTCCGTCCGGCCAGCCCCGGAACGGGCGTCATCGCCGGCGGCGCGGTTCGCGCGGTCGTCGAGGCCGCGGGCATTCGCGACGTGCTGTCGAAGATCGTCGGCACGAGCAACCCGCACAACGTCGTCCACGCGACGCTCGACGCGCTCCGCTCGCTCGAGTCCGTCGAGGACGTTGCGCGTCGTCGGAACAAGACCGTCGAGGACCTGGTTCCGAGCCAGTCGTCCGGCGGCAGCCAGGCCTGAGAGGAAGGCTCGTCATGAAGCGCAAGCTCAAGGTCACTCAGGTGCGGAGCACTGCCGGGCGTCCCGAGACGCAGCGGCAGACGCTCGCGGGGCTCGGCCTCCGTGGTCCGCACTCCGTGGTTCTCGTGGACAACACGCCCGCGTTCCGCGGTGCGATCAAGAAGGTGATCCACCTCGTCACGGTGGAGGAATCCGATGGCTGAACAGTACATCCCCATCCTCTCGCGGCTCGCGCCGCCCGAGGGCGCAACCCAGAACAAGAAGCGTAAGGGTCGCGGCCCGGGGTCCGGCCTCGGCAAGACGGCCGGCCGTGGTCAGAAGGGTCAGAAGGCCCGTCAGCCCGGCAACATCCACAAGCTCTTCTTCGAAGGCGGCCAGATGCCGCTCAGCCGTCGCCTTCCGAAGGTCGGCTTCGTCAACCTCTTCGCGCGTGATCTCGCCGAGGTGTCCGTCGGGCGCCTGGACGTGTTCGCGGCGGGCGAGACCGTCGACGAGAAGGCGCTTCGTGCGAAGGGCCTCATCAAGGGCAAGCACGACGGCTTCAAGGTCCTCGGCAACGGCTCGCTCACGAAGAAGCTGACCGTGCGCGCGGAGGCCTTCTCGGCGGGCGCGAAGCAGAAGATCGAGAGCGCGGGCGGGACCTGCGAGGTCGTGGAGCGCAAGGTCGCCCCGGTCGTCCGCCACAAGAACAAGAAGAAGTGAGTGAACGAGGCGTCAGGCCGCTGGCTTGACGCCTCGCTCCCGTCGAGGGACAGAGCCCGCCGAACCTACTGGCGGGTCGAGAGGAACCTCCCGAGATCATGTTCGACGCACTGGCCAACATCGCGAAGATCCCCGAGCTGCGCCGCCGCATCCTCTTCACGCTGGGGATGATCGCGGTTTACCGCGTCGGCATCTTCGTCACGACGCCCGGCGTGAATCGGACGGCCATGCGCGAGATCGTCGCGCAGGGCGGTGGCTTCCTCGGCATGTTCAACCTGTTCTCGGGTGGCGCGCTCGAGCAGCTCTCGATCTTTGCGCTCGGCATCATGCCGTACGTGACTGCGAGCATCGTGCTCCAGCTCATGAGCGTCGTGTTCAAGCCCCTCGAGGAGCTCCGCAAGGAGGGCGAGGCGGGCCAGCGCAAGATCAACCAGTACACGCGCTACGGCACGATCGTCCTCTCGATCATCCAGTCCGTCGGCATCGCGCAGTGGTTGATCAGCCTGAACGACTCGACCGGCACCGAGGACGTCGTTCGCGAGCCGGGCATCTGGTTCTACGTCATCACGTGCATCTCGCTGACGACCGGAACCGCGTTCATCATGTGGCTCGGTGAGCAGATCACCGAGCGGGGCATCGGCAACGGCATCTCGCTCATCATCTTTGCGGGCATCGTCGCGGACCTCCCCGACGCGCTCACGAACACGGTGCAGCAGGTCTCGATCGGCCAGATCCAGCCCGTCTCGCTGCTCATCATCCTCGCGATCGTCGTCGCGGTCATCTCGCTGATCGTCTTCTTCGAGCGCGGACAGCGACGCATCCCGATCGCGTTCGCGAAGCGAGGCATGGGGCGGCGCACCTACGGGCAGACGCAGGTCTCGCACCTGCCGCTCCGTGTCAACGCGTCCGGTGTCATCCCGCCGATCTTCGCGTCGTCGCTGCTGATGTTCCCGCAGACGCTGGCGAACCTGAACGTGCCTGGCATGCAGGTGCTCCAGGACAATCTCGCCCCGGGTGGCTGGCAGTTCAACACCGCCTTCATCCTGCTCATCGTCTTCTTCAGCTTCTTCTACACGGCCGTCACGTTCCAGCCGGTCGAGGTGGCGGACAACCTGAAGAAGCAGGGCGCCTTCATCCCGAAGGTGAAGCAGGGCAAGGAGACGGCCGAGTACATCGACTTCGTGATGACGCGCATCACGGTGGGCGGCGCGCTCTACATGGCGCTCGTCGCGTCGGTGCCGACGTTTCTGCAGTCTCAGTTCCACGTCCCGTTCTTCTTCGGCGGGACGTCGATGATGATCGTCGTCGGCGTGGCGCTCGACACGATCCAGCAGGTCGAGTCTCACCTCATCACGCGCCACTACGAGGGTCTCACCGGACCGAAGGGTCCGCGGATCCGTGGGCGGCGGGGCTGAGCATGGACCTGATTCTCTTCGGACCGCCCGGCGCTGGGAAGGGCACGCAGTCGAAGTTCCTGCAGGACACCCTGAAGGTTCCGCAGATCTCGACGGGCGACATGATGCGCGCCGAGCGCAAGTCCGGCTCGGAGCTCGGACAGCGCTTCGACAGCTTCATGTCGAAGGGCCTCCTCGTCCCGGACGATCTCGTGATCGAGCTCCTCGAGAAGCGTCTTCACCAGGACGACGCGAAGAACGGCGCGATCTTCGACGGATTCCCGAGGACCGTGCCCCAGGCCGTCGCGCTCAACGCGATGCTCCACAAGTCCGGCCGGCGAATCGACAAGGTTCTGTCGCTCGAGGTGCCCGAGTCCTCCATCGTGGATCGCATCTCCGGGCGCCGCGTTTGTCTCGACTGTGGACAAGCCTACCACGTGCGCTATAACCCGCCCCCTCCGTCGGGCCGCTGCGGCTCGTGCAACAGTGAGCGGGTCGTCCAGCGGAGCGACGACACCGAGGAGACGGTCCGAACGCGTCACGCTGCCTACCTCAAAGACACCCTCCCGATCCTCGAGCACTACCGCAAGGTGGGTGATGGGATCGTCGTCGGAATCGACGGCATGGGCGAGGTGGACGCAGTGACGAAGCGCTTGCTCGACGCCGTGCGAGGGTGAGCGCGGCCCCGTCCGGGAAGGACGACGGGCTGAACGAATGAACGGAGAGGCCGCGCGGTGCGCGGCGACGGAGTGGATCGATCGAAGAAAGCTCAGGAAGTGTGGTGCAGCGTCGTGGAAGAGCTTCCCAAGGCGCTGTATCGAGTCCAGAGCGATGATGGACGAAGCTTCCTCGCGGGGCTTCCCGCAGCGAGCAAGCATGGGTTGGTGAAGGTCGCCAGAGGCGACCGGGTCGTGGTCGCCGTCTCCCCGACCGATCAATCTCGGGCACGAATTCTACGAAAGCAGTGAAGGGCAAGAGCCATGAAGGTCCGTCCCAGCGTCAAGAAGATGTGCGAGAAGTGCAAGGTCGTCCGCCGCAAGGGCACCGTGCGTGTGATCTGTGAAGATCCGCGGCACAAGCAGCGCCAGGGATGAGCGGGCTCTAAGGATTCAGGAGACAGAACATGGCTCGTATCGCAGGCGTCGACCTCCCCGGTCGCAAGCACCTCGTCATCGCTCTCCAGTACATCTACGGGATCGGCCCCGCCAAGGCGAAGGAGATCTGCGAGAAGACTGGCATCTCGCCGACCAAGAAGTCGGACGACCTGGATGACTCGGACATCAAGAAGATCCGCGACATCCTCGAGTCGAACTACAAGGTCGAGGGCGATCTTCGCCGCGACATCGCGATCAACATCAAGCGCCTGATGGACCTCGGCAGCTACCGTGGGCTCCGCCATCGTCGCGGCCTGCCCGTTCGCGGTCAGCGCACCCACACGAACGCGCGCACGCGCAAGGGCCCGCGCAAGGGCGCGACCGTCCGTCGCTGAGCGCAGCGTCGTGCGCCTCGGGCACTGACCCGCGCAGACGCCGCCGAAGATTGAACCGCCTCCGGAGTGAACGATGTCCAAGCCTGCTGCCGCTACCGCCGCCAAGGGCGCGAAGGTCAAGAAGAAGGTCAAGAAGAACGTCGGGAGTGGCGTGGCCCACATCCTCTCGAGCTTCAACAACACGATCGTCACGATCACGGACCTCTCGGGGAACGTGATCTGCTGGTCGAGCGCGGGCGCGCGCGGCTTCAAGGGCTCGCGCAAGAGCACGCCGTTCGCGGCGCAGCTCGCGGCCGAAGACGCCGCTCGCAAGGCCCAGGAGCACGGCATGAACACCGTCGCCATCTTCGTGATGGGCCCCGGTGCTGGCCGCGAGTCGGCGCTCCGTGCGTTCCAGACCGCCGGCATGCGCGTCACGCTCATCCGTGACGTCACCCCCATCCCGCACAACGGCTGCCGCCCCCCCAAGCGTCGCCGCGTCTGAGTCAAGGTTCGAGGAGATCAGGACATGGCCCGCTATATCGGCCCCGCTTGCAAGCTCTGCCGTCGCGAAGGCGAGAAGCTCTTCCTCAAGGGCGATCGCTGCTACACCGACAAGTGCGCGTTCGATCGTCGCCCGTACCCCTCGGGTCAGCACGGTCAGCGTCGCGTGAAGGTCACTGAGTACGGCATCCGCCTTCGCGAGAAGCAGAAGGTTCGTCGCATCTACGGCATCCTCGAGCGCCAGTTCCGCAAGTACTTTGCGGAAGCTGATCGAGTGAAGGGCGTGACTGGCGAGAACCTGCTCTCGCTGCTCGAGCGCCGGCTCGACAACGTCGCGTACCGTCTCGGCTTCGCGGCGACGCGCGCCGACGGCCGCCAGCTGGTGCGTCACGGCCATCTGCTCGTGAACGGCAAGCCGGTCTCGATCCCGTCGTTCCTCGTGAAGAAGGGCGACAAGATCACCATCCACACGCGCAGCCGCGAGCTCGGCCGCGTCAAGACCTCCGTGGAGGGCGTGGATCGTCGTGGCGTGCCGGAGTGGCTCGAGCTCGACAAGGGCGGCCTCGTCGGCACCGTCCGCGACAACCCGGTGCGCGAGGCGATCACGCTGCCCATCAAGGAGCAGCTGATCGTCGAGTTCTACTCGCGCTGATGGCTGCGGCGCCCCCTCTGGCGCTGCTTCCAGCTTCACGGTGAGGCCGCGTCGAGAGGCGCGGCCTTCGTCCTCCGATCCTCGGGCCACGTCGAGAGGCGTGGCTTTCATGACGGTCATACTACCGGTCAGGAGTGGTGCTCATGTCGAATGCATTCGTGGCTCGTAACTGGCGTGATCTGATCAAGCCCAAGACCGTTCCGGTCGAGGACGCTTCCTCGACGTACGGCAAGTTCGTCTGTGAGCCGCTCGAGCGCGGCTTCGGCATCACCCTTGGCAACGCGCTCCGCCGCGTCCTCCTGTCGTCGCTCCAGGGCGCGGCGATCACGGCCGTCAAGATCGACGGCGCGCTCCACGAGTTCACCTCGGTCCCCGACGTGGTCGAGGACGTGACCGAGATCGTGCTGAACCTCAAGGAGGTCGTCTGCAAGGCGCACTCCCCGAAGACGCACGTGGTCCGCATCGACAAGGAAGGTCCGTGCGAGGTCACTGCGGGTGACATCCAGGTCACGGATCAGATCGAGATCCTCAACCCGAAGCACGTCATCTGCACGGTGGCCAAGGGCGGCCGCTTCTCGGCGGAGCTCACGATCAACGTCGGCCGCGGCTACGTGCCTGCAGAGCGCAACAAGACGCCGGGCATGCCGATCGGCACCACGGCGATCGACGGCATCTTCTCGCCGATCCGCAAGGTCAACTACACGGTGACCAACGCGCGTGTCGGTCAGATCACCGACTACGACAAGCTCACCCTCGAGGTGTGGACGAACGGCTCGGTCCGCCCGCAGGATGCCGTCGCGTACGCGGCGAAGATCCTGAAGGACCAGCTCTCGATCTTCATCAACTTCGAAGAGGAAGAAGAGACGAGCACGCTCGCCGCGTCGGACGACGAGCCGCTCAACGAGAACCTCTTCCGCTCGGTGGAGGAGCTCGAGCTGTCGGTGCGTTCGGCGAACTGCCTGCAGAACGCCAACATCCACCTCATCGGCGAGCTGGTCCAGAAGACCGAGGCCGACATGCTCAAGACGAAGAACTTCGGCCGCAAGTCGCTGAAGGAGATCAAAGAGATCCTCGCCGACATGGGCCTCTCGCTGGGCATGAAGATCGACAGCTGGCCGCAGATGCTCGAGCGCTGGAAGCAGCAGCAGGCACAGGCCTGAGCGACGTGACGTCGCGCATAACGGAGAAGAGTCATGCGTCACAAGAAGTCGGGCCGTAAGTTCAACCGGGACAGCTCGCATCGCCGCGCGATGTTCCGCAACCTCGCGGCCAACCTCGTGCTCCACGAGCGCATCGAGACCACCGATGCCAAGGCGCGAGAGCTGCGCAGCATCACCGAGCGTCTCATCACCCGCGCGCTGCGCCTGGGTGACGAGCTCACGGTGGACGTGGGCAAGCTGAAGCCGGAAGAGGCGAAGAAGGTGATGGCGAGCCGTGTGCACGCGCAGCGCCTCGTCGCGAGTTTCCTTCCCCGCAAGGGCACCGTCACGAAGTCGGACGGCAGCAGCGAGGAGGTGGACCTGGTCCACAAGCTCTTCCACGACATCGCGCCCCGCTTCCTCGCTCGTGCGAAGGAGAACAAGGGTGGTGGCTACACGCGCGTCATCAAGCTGACCGAGCGTCGCGGCGACAACGCCCCGATGGCGATCATCGAGATCCTGCCCGCGAACTGACCTTCGAGCCGGCGCTCGCCGTCGGCGCGAACGATCGAGGCGTCCGGCCACGGGTCGGGCGCCTCGTCGTCTTTGGCGCGCGACGTGGATGAGGTCGGCAGAGCTGAGACGGAAAAGGGGAAACGAGCGCGAGGCCCAGCTCAGGAGAGCGTCTCGTCCGCAGGGACGAGCGCTTGCGTCGGCACGGCGGCCGTGCGAGCGCGCGGCGTCGACCAGGTGAGCAGCAAGAGCCCCAGCACGGCGAAGAGCGCCGCGGCGATGGCGTACGGAACGGTCCGATCGACGTGCGTCATGGCCGCTTGCCGCGAGAGCGTCCCGGCCATCTGCGCGCAGTCGGCGCAGCTCGGAGCCGACTCGGCGGCTCGCGCGAAGGACTCGGCGTCGAGCACGCCGGCGGCGAGCGCCGCGTTGGCGCGATCGAAGGCCAGGAGTGCGCGCCACTCCGCCGCCTCCGGAGCTTCGGGCGCGATGGTGAGCGCGCGCCGCAGAAGGGCGTCGCGTCCGTTCGCGTCGCGCTCGGACGCCGCGATGCGTGCGTAGAGTCGAGCGGCTTCGGGCGTGGCCAGCTCGGGGGCTCGGACCAGGGCGTGGTCGAGCGCTGCGCGCGCGCCGCCGTGATCGCCCCGGTCGAGCGCGGTCGTGGCTTCCGCGAGCGCCGTGTGGATGTGGGCGCTCCGTGCGGCGTCGAGGCGCTCGTAGAGCTCGTCGAGCGTGCGCTCCCAGCCCCACGCGAGATCGGGCTCTTGCCCGACGCGCGTCTCGTAGGTCTCGCGAGCGACCCAGATCCCGTTCTGCCGGTAGCCGCGCAGCGCTTCGCGTGCGGCCTCCCGCAGACGCCGCTGATCAGCGTCGACGAATGACGCCACGACGGGAATCGCAGCGAGCGTGTGAGTCGCGGAGTACGCCGCCAGGACGTCGGCGAGGTCCGTGCTCGACATGCGCTGCGCGAGCCCGCCGGGATTGTCCAGGTCGAGGCGATCGGTGGTCCAGCGCGCCCACGTGCGTCCCTCTGCGTTGTCGTCGGCGGAGCGCGCGTGGATCGCGGCGGCGGCGATGCGATCGCCCATGCGCAGGGTCACGCGACGACCTTCCATGCGCCAGGGCTCTCCATCGAGACGAAGGACCTCCGGAACGAGCCGCAGCGCGTCCGTGCTGCCCAGACGCTCGAGACTCCGAAGGAGCAGGAGGGGCTCGGCGACGCGAAGCATCGCGGGCGAACGATCGGTCTCGAGCGCGATCTCCACACCCGGCGCGATGTCGATCAGGTCGTCTGCGCGCCGCGAGCCTGCGGCCCGACGGATCGCGGTGAGCGCGTTGGCGGCATCCTCGGCGGGCGGCCGCCCGCGCCGCAGGCGGGTCAGACGCTCGGCGATGGCGGGCAGGGCCTCGGCCGGCAGTGCCTGGAGGCGCTCCGCGGCCTCGTGGCGCGTGCTCGCGTCGTCCGAGCCCAGATCGCGGGCGAGCGCGGAGAGGTCGAGGCTCTCCTGTGCACTGGCGTGGCCGCTCGCGACCAGCAGCCACAGCAGGAAGGCCGCGGCGCTCAGCGCCACGAGCGCCGCGCGCCGAGCGCGCGACGGTCCGTTGACCGACCCGAAGGTCAGCCTTCGATCGTGAAGCTCGCGAACTCGCCGGTGTAGCTGCGCCAGCGGGTCTCGATCTTGTCCACGCGTGCCGTCGAGGGTCCGTGCTGCGCCCATGCGAGGAAGTCCTTCACCTGGTCTTCTTCACCTTCGGCGACGAGCTCGACCGCATTGTCCGGCCGGTTCTTCACCCAGCCGGTGAGGCCGAGACGCTTCGCCTCGCGCGCGGCCGAGGCGCGGAAGTACACGCCCTGGACGCGCCCTCGGATCACCAAATGGATCCGCTTCAGAGCCATGAGATTCGACCCTCCTACGCGAGCGCCTGCCCGCGCGGCAAATTTTCGGATGCCGGCGTCGTACCCCGAATCCGGGTGGCTTGCGAAGCGCGTCGTCGTCCGCTAGATCCGCCGACCCTCTCATCTTCCCGCGAGCCCAGAGGGGGCTCGTGCAGCGAGGCGCGGAGGGCGGAAGGTCCCATGAAGGAAGGCATCCACCCGAATTACAAGGAAGCCGTGATCTCTTGCGCCTGCGGCACGAGCTACAAGACGGGCTCGGTCCGCGGCTCGTTCACGGTGGACGTGTGCTCCGCTTGCCACCCGTTCTTCACGGGCAAGCAGCGCATCCTCGACACCGCGGGTCGCGTCGAGCGCTTCCGCAAGAAGTACGAGAAGAAGGCCGGCAAGGCCTGAGCTCGGAACTGCGCGCGCGGGAGGCGACACGGGGCCACGCTCGGCCGCCACGGACGCCGGAGCAAGCGGACTCTCGAGGACGCAGGCCCCGGCGTCTCGCGTTCCGTCTCCTCGCGATACCGATCGCGAGCAGCGAGCCCTCCGACCGGTGGGCTCGCGCGTCGCGTCGCTTCGATGCAGAGTCAGGGCGTCATGAGCGAAGCGCGACCCTACATCGGCGGCCAGGCGGTGATCGAAGGCGTGATGATGCGCTCGCCCTCGGGGCTCGCCGTCGCAGTGCGTCGACCCGACGGTCAGATCGTCGTGCGCGAAGGGCCCGTGGCGGGCTCGCAGGGCGCGTGGCGCAAGTGGCCGCTCGTGCGTGGCGTGGTCACGCTCGTCGAGTCCATGTCGCTCGGCTACAAGGCGCTGCAGTTCTCGGCCGATCAGCAGATGGTCGAAGTGGCCGAGCCGGGTGAGGGGAGCGCCGGCTCGCGCGACGACGCCCGCGCGAACGCAGCGAGCGGATCGGCCAGCTCGAGCGCGATGATGGTGCTCTCGCTGCTCTTCGCGGTGGGCCTCTTCGTCGCGTTGCCGCAAGGGCTCGCGGCGGGGCTCTCGCGTCTGCTCGGCTGGCAGCTCGGCGTGCAGGACTTCGCGTTCCACGCGCTGACGGGCGGCTTCAAGCTCCTCGTCCTGACGGGCTACATGCTCTTCATCAGCCGGATCGAGGAGATCCGTCGCGTGTTCCAGTACCACGGGGCCGAGCACAAGACGATCTACGCTTACGAGGCCGGCCTGCCGCTCACCGTGGCGAACGTGAAGGCGCAGTCGCCTCTGCACCCGCGCTGCGGCACGACGTTCCTCGTGGTCGTCGTCGTGCTCTCGATCCTCGTCGGCAGCGTGGTGACGCCCATCGTCCTGCCGAACGCCGAGGGCGCGCTCGGCCAGGTGCAGACCCTCGCGCTCCGGATCTCGCTCCTGCCGCTCATCGCGGCGATCGGCTACGAGCTCCAGCGCTTCTCGGCGCGCTTCCTCTCGACGGGACCGCTGCGCTTCGTGAACTACCCGGGCTTCCTCTTCCAGAAGATCACGACGCGCGAGCCGGACGAGCGACAGATCGAGGTGGCGATCGCGGCCATGCAGAGCGCGGTCTGGCGCGAGAAGGCCGGCGTGAAGGCGAGCGACGCGGAGCAGACCCAGGTCTTCGGATCGCTCGACGGCGTGCTTGCACGCTTCGCGGCCGAGTCGTCGGCAGCGCCCGCGGAGTGAGCGTGAGGGCGCGCTCGTGACGGCGCGGCACCTCGTCGTCGGCCTCGACGGTGCCGACGTCGACGTCATCGATCGCATGGGGCGCGCGCGCCTGCCGACGCTCTTCGCGCTGCGCGACGGAGGCGCGTGGGCGCGTCTGCGAAGCGTCGTGCCGTGCGCGACGCTGCCCAACTGGACGACGTTCCTCACGGGTGTCGATCCGGGCACGCACGGCGTCTTCGACTTCACGACGCGCACGGGGACGCGCGTCGCCTTCACGGGCGGCACGGTGCGCGCGGTGCCCACGATCGGCGCGCGCCTCGACCGACTCGGTCTCTCCTGCGCGATCGTGGGTTTTCCCGCGACGTTTCCTCCCGAGCCGCTCCAGCACGGCGTGTTCGTGAGCGGCTGGGACTCGCCCGTCGACTTCGAGGCCGATGCTCGCTACGTGCATCCGCCCGAGCTCCACCGCGCGCTCACCGAGCGCTTCGGCCCGCTGCGCTTCGACGACGTGGACGAGTTCATCGCGGATCGGCCCGGCTGGCACGCGTCGCTCGGTGCCCGCCTCGAGGCCCGCGTGGAGGCCCGTACCGAGCTCGCGAGCCACCTGCTCGGCTCGCGAACGTGGGATCTCTTCGCGTTCTACTTCGGCGAGAGCGACACGGCCTCGCACCACCTGCACGCGCTCTGGGACGAGAGCTCTCCGCGGCATCCGCACGACGTGACCGATGACGAGCGTGAGGGGCTGCTGCGCGTCTACGCCGCCCTCGATCGTGCGCTCGCCCGCCTCGTCCGCGAGGCAGGGCCGGACGTGGAGCTCACGGTCGTGAGCGATCACGGATCGGGGCCCTCGAGCGACAAGGTGCTCTACCTCAACCGCGCGCTCGCCGAGCTCGGACTGCTCTCGTTCCGCGAGGCTCGTGGTGCGAGCAGCGGCCTCCTCGCCCGTACGCGAGGGCTCGCGATGCAGGCCGTGCCGCCGCGCGCCAAGCACGCGCTGTTTCATGCGTTCGGTCGTGCGCTCCCGGGGGCGCTCGAGTCGCGGACGCGCTTCGCTGCGATCGACTTCGCGCGCACGCGCGTGTTCTCGGACGAGCTCAACTACTTTCCCGCGCTGCACTTCAACCTGCGCGGACGCGATCCGGAAGGCGTCGTCGATCCGGCCGACGTACCGCGGCTCTTCGCAGCGCTCGAGGAAGGGCTCCTCGCGCTCGTCGACCCGTGGAGTGGCGCGCCGCTCGTGCGCGCGCTCCATCCGCGCGAGGCGCTCTACGAGGGACCGCTCGTCGAACGGGCGCCGGACGTGATCGTCGAGCTCGAGCTCGATCGCGAGCACCGCGAGGCGGGGGCCACGTACAACCTGATGCCATCGACCGAGGACGTGGAGGAGCGCGTGATGCGCCGCCTCGAGGCCGACGAGCTGCGCGGTCGCAAGGGCCGGAGCCTCGCAGGGAGCCACCGCGACCGAGGGCTCTACGTCGCGTACGGACCCTCCGTGGCGCGTGTGGGCGAGATCGATGCGCGCATCGCGGACGCGACCGCGACCCTCCTGGCTCGCATGGGTGTCCGTGGTCCGGAGTCGCGTGCAGGTCGTGTGCTCGAGGAGGCGCTCGTCCGCACGACGCGGGCTTCCGTCGAGCTGCCCGACGCGTCGATCGTCGCGAGCGCGCAGCGTGATCTCGCGCGCACCGAGGCGCGCCTGCGTGCGCTCGGCTACGTGGACTGACGACGGCGGCCTTCAGTGCGTCCGTTCCGGCGCCTCGTGCGCCGGCGCCGCGTGGTGCGTGGCGCGCCCCCGCGTCAGACGAGCCACCACCGCCTCGCGCGCACGAAGGAGTGGTGTCGGCGAGAGGCCCGTGGCGAGGAGGATCGCGGTGAGCGTGATCGCGACGAAGCGCTCTCGAGCGACGAGGTCCGGGACCGTGAGGCCGAGCGGACGCTTCGAGGTGCCGAAGAACGCGAGGAAGAAGCCGCGCACGATCGCGATGCCGTTGAGCACGGTCACGAGCAGGAGGCCGGTGGCCTCGATCGGGTGTGAGCCGAGGAGGCCATGGAGCAGGAGATCCTCGGAGACGAACATCAGGCTGCCGGGGAAGCCGATCGACGCGATGCCGAGCACGAAGAACGCACCGGCGAGGAACGGGAAGCGGGCCGCGGCGCCACCGAGCTCGCGCACGTCGGTCGTTCCGGCGCGCGACTCGAGCTGCGACGTGAGCAGCAAGAGCCCCGTGCTCGTGAGACCGAGCGCGAGCATCTGGAGCAGCGCGCCGTGCAGACTGTCGCGGTTGGCCTCGGCCACGCCGACGAGCACGAGGCCCATCTGGCTCGTGAGCACGAAGCCGAGCATGCGGCGGAGGTCGGTCTGGGCGAGGCCGAGGAGACCGCCGTAGAGCGCGCTCGCGAGCGCGAGATCGGCGACCCACGGGAAGTAGTGCGCCGAGGCCTCGGGGAGCAGCGGGAGGATGACGCGGCTCGCGAGGAACGCGCCGAGGTGCGTCGAGATGAGGAGCGAGGTGATCGCGATCGGGCCGCGCTCGGCCAGCACGGGGAGCCACGAGTGGAACGGCAGCACGGCCTTGCGGACGAGGAGCGCGATCGCGAGGAGGAAGAAGATCGGCGCTTGCGCCGGGACGTCGAGCGCGGGCTCGGGCGCGGTCAGATCGAAGGGCAGGCTCGCGCCGCTCGCCATGCGCGCGGACGCGATGAGGAGCACGGCGACCGCGAGCGGCATCGCGCCGAGCACGAGAAAGACACCGTACGCACGGAACGCGCGTGCGCGGCCCTGGCTCGGGATCGACTCGCGCAGCGCGAAGGCGCCGGGCGCGAGCGACGCGAGCCAGAAGAGCGCGAGACACGCGAGATCCAGCGAGACGAACACACCGATCGTCGCGGCCTCGGTGAGGAGGATCACGGGGATCATCGGCCCGGCGAGCTCGCGTCGCGGCGCCGCCACGAGGAGCAGGAGCACGAGCAGCGCCGTCAGTGGGAGGAACGGCGCGGCGAGCTCGTCGACGCCGAGGTGCCAGCGCGCGCCGAGAACGGGCAGGGGCGCCGACTGATCTTCGAGCGCCGCCATCTCCGGCGAGAGCACGAAGACGAGCGCGACGACGGTGCTCACGATCAGGATGGCTGCCGCGAACGAGATCGCGACGAGGCGGCGCGTGGCGAGGTCCGGCAGGCGCAGCGTCAGCAGGCCACCCACGAGCGGGGCCAGGACGAGGAGGCTCGGCCACGGCACGGCTGAGAGGAGATCGTTCATGCGTGGCCTGCCTTCTCCGCCTCGATGGTCGTCGTCGATCGCGGCGCGTGGAGATCGTCGTCGCGGCGCGAGGCGCGAGCGAGCGTCTCGTCGCGGTGTGCGCGCGGCCCGTGGCGCTCTTGCTCGTGCACGGCCAGGCCCGACAGCGCCGCCACCCAGCGACGCTCGAGTTGATCGGCGCCGCGCGCGAGCGCCACGACGGGGCCGACCACCAGTCGATCGAGGAGCTCGTCGAGGAAGAAGCGGTGGTGCGCGAGGCGATAGAGGGCGGCGCGCGTGCGATCCGACAGGACGTGCGAGACGGGCCGCGGACCCCGTCGCACGTCGGGGAGCGCCGCCGCGATCTCCTGCGCGTCGCGGAGCGCAGAGGGCGCGCGCAGCAGCTGGAGCGTGCGGAGAAACGCGTGCGCGACGAGGTAGACGACGACCGACATCGCGAGCAGACCGGAGCGCGTGAGCGCCGCGACGCCGACGCCGATCGCCATGAGCCCGACCTGCGAAGAGGTCGCGTAGGCGAGCGCGCTCTTGATGTCGCTCTGCACGCGGCCCGCGAGCGTGGAGGTGAGCACGGTGAGCGCCCCGATCACGATGACGGCCAGCGCGCCGATCGTCGTCGTCTCGAACAGGGGCGCGGAGCGCAGGAGGAGGTAGATGCCGGCATGCACGGAGAGTGCGCCGTAGAAGAGCGCGCTCGAAGGTGTCGGGCCCTCCATGGCGCGCGGCAGCCAGCCGCTGGCGGGAAAGAGCGCGCTCTTGCCGATCGTCGAGACCAGGAGCGCCAGCGCGATCGGCGTCGTCGCGGCGGCATCGAGGTGGGTGGTCGCATGCGGCCACGCGCCGCTGCCGAACGCAGCCTCGAGCTCGGAGCTGCCCGTGGCCTGGTGCAGGAGCACGCCCGCGACGAGGAGGCCCACGTCGGTGATGCGGTAGGTGACGAAGGCACGCAGACCCGCGCGCGCCGGCCCGTCTCGCAGCTGGAAGAACGTGATCAGCATGAACGAGGAGAGGCCCACCATCTCCCAGCCGATGAACAAGAGGTCGTAGCTGCCGGCGAGCACGAGCAACTGCATGCCGGCATCGAAGACGCAGAGCAGGACGAAGTAGCGGAGAAAGCCGGGATCGCGATGGAGGTAGCGGACCGAGAAGCGCGCGACGAGGGCGGTGACCAGGCCCGTCGTGAGCACCATCGCGATCGAGAGCCGATCGACCAGCAGCTCGAGCGTGAAGCGATGGCCATCGACCTCGTAGAGGCTCCCGAAGTGGACCTCGAGCGCGAGCGCGCCGCGGGCGAGGAACGCGGCGGCCGTGCCGAGCGAAGCGACGAACGAGACGCCGACGCCGACGCCCGCGATCCACGCGACCTCACGCTCTTCGAGCTCGCGGCCGAGCATCACGAGCGCGCCCAAGAGGAGCGCGGCCAAGAGCGGCGCAGCCGGCACCGCCAGCGCGAGCCAGCGGACCCAGACAGCGGACTCGACGTACGTCTCGAGAAGCGAGCCCATCATTCTGCGGCCTCGTCGTGAGCGGTTTCGGCGGCGATGCGCGCGGGCCCGAGGTGCTCGAGCTTTCCGCCGTACCACTCGTCCCAGCGTGCGACCTCGGGGAGCGGCCGCGTCTCGGGCTCGTAGGGCGCGAAGCCGTTGGGGCCGAAGACGTGGATGATGCCGGTGTCGGGGTCGATCGAGACCGTACGCACCCAACCTCGCGTGACGAGCTCGCGGACCTCCGCGTTCTTCGCAGCCACGCCGAGGAGCGTGTCGACGGACGCTTCGACGACGCAGAGGAGGCGCACGGGCTCGTGGATCTCGGTCATCTGCTTGGGCAAGCCCGTGCGCAGGTCGCCGCTGGCGCCTTCCATCACGCCGAGCAGCGACGCGAGGTTGTGCGGGAGCTTGGAGCCCGCGCCCCAGACCTCGGGGTCCACCGTCGAGAAGAGATACTCGAGGTTGATGCCCGCACCGACGGGCACGACTGCGCCGAGGATGCGCGCCAGGATGCTGCCGTCGTCGTCGATGGAAGGGTCGTAGCTGACGAGGAACGAGCGACGATCGAGGAAGAGGCCGCGCGTGAGGCCGCGACGCCCGACGACGCAGGCGGCGTTGGTGGCGTGGTTGTACTCGGGGCGCGCTTGGCTGAGGTCCACCGCGCGCTCCTCGACGTGGCGCAGCGCGGCCTCGGTGTCGTCGCCTCGGGGGGCATGCTCGAAGCGGCGGCAGCGCTCGTGCGCGCTGAGGCGGCGCGCGACCTCGAGCGAGCGACGCAGCGCCGCGAGCTCGGGCCCGAGCGATGCGGGGACCTCGTGCGCGTCGAAGAGCGTGACCGCGTCGGTGGTCGTGTCGTGCAGGCCACCGACGAACCACGTCGTGTCGGGGATGTCGATGCCCTCTTCTCGCAGGCCCTTGCGAACCTCCGGATCGTTGGCGAGCGCGGCGAACGCGCGGGCGTTGGGGCCGCCGTTGCGGCCGCCGCATGCACCGCAGTCGTAGGCGGACTGGTGCGGGTTGTTCACCGACGAGGCGCCGTGACCGAAGAACGCGACGAGCGGCGCGAAGCCTGCCGTGAGCCCGATGTTCTCGAGCGTGCCCTTCACGCGCAGGACGCGCTCGCGGACCGTGAAGCCCGACGGCAGCGCGGGCCTGGCGATCTCGCTCGGTCGCGCGGGGCCGTGCTCGTGCGCATGTGATTCCTCGGCCCGCGCGAGCTCGAGCTGCGTGCGCGGAGACGGAAGGAGCCACGCCGCGATGCGCTTGCCGGTGCGGTCGCTCCAGCGAGGGAAGGCGACGCGGAGCACGAGCGGCACGATCGCCAGCACACCGAGGATCGCCGTGAAGATCGCGCCGCGCGTGAGCGAGCGCGATGCATCGAGGGTCTCGTAGCGCGCGCGAGCCCAGAGCGCGCGGCGCAGCCTGCGACGTGTCTCGAGGTGTGCGTGGGCGGGGTCACTGGCTTCGCGAACGACGTGCCCAGGCGTCACCACGACCGGGCAGAGCGGTCGCGCGAAGGGATTGTCGAGCGACGTGAACTGCATGGCCACGCCGAAGAAGCCCGCGACGCCGTACGTCACGTGATCACGACCGAGCGACTCGAAGTGGCGGCGGATGCCCTCTTCGCGGTCGTCGATGCAGAAGGCTGTCTGGAAGCGCGGCACGGGCGACTCGGGCGCCGCGGGGAGATCGCGGTTGTGCGCCACGGCGGCGACGACCTCGCGCAGGTGATGGTGCTCGTACGCCTCGTGGAACGTGCGCTGGCGCGTGATTCCGTCGAAGGCGTCGATCGCGTCGAGCAGCGCGCTCGCGCGGTCGTCGGTGCGCTCGGGGTGATCGAGCGCGCTCAGGTCGTGCGCGCGGAGGTCCAGGCGGCGCGAGAGCTCGAAGAGACGATACGAGCGCACGAGATCGTCCTCGCGGCGCCGCTCGTCGGTCGTCGCGTCGAGCTTGCGCGCGAGCCGGGCGCGCAGCCCCGGACCGTCGGGCGAGACGTCCACGCTCGGTGCGGCCTCGCGCGCGCTGGCGAGATCGAGCGCGAGCCGCAGCACGAGCAGCTCCTCGAGCGAAGCGGGTGGGGCGTCGGGGGTGCGATCGTCCGGCTGCGCCTCGAGGCGCGCGACCATGCCGGCGAAGCCGGGCAGCGTGAGGAGGTGCCGCGCCAGGACGCGGTCGAGCGGCCCTTCGGCATGCTCCTCTGCGTCGTGCGACACGCTCGCGTGTGCGTCGTAGCCGAGCTCGACGCAGAGCGCCGCGATCATCTCCGTGACGCCGAGCTCGCGCCGCGCCAGCTCGCCGATGGTGCGCGCCGCGCGCGACCACACGACGTTCTCGAGCGACCGACCCGCCTCGAGCAGCTCGCGGGCGCACGCGAGCAACCCGCGCTCGCGACCCGGCATCACCCAGCGCGAGACACCCTCGTCGAGGTAGGCGGCGAGGAAGCGCTGGAGGAAGGCGTTCGGCGCCAACGCGGGATCGGGCGCGCCGAGCGCCACGAGGAGGTCGCGCACCGTCGCCTCGCGAGTGCGTGGCTGGCGCGGCTTGCTCCGCACTACGCGCTGGCACGCGCTCCAGAGTGCGCGGCTCGGCGCGTCGTCGAGCGCGCCGCCCTCCTCGAGCGCGAAGGCGATCGCCGAGGGCACCTCCTCGATGCGATGCAGAAGGAGCGATCGCTCGACGTCGCGCACCTCGAAGGCGCCCAGTGGCGTGTTGGGTCGCTCGCGATCGCGCGCATCGAGCGCGTGCGCGAGGTCCAGCTCGTCGATGCGTCCGCGCGAGAGCGCGAGACGATAGCGGTCCTCGGAGAGATAGCCCTCGGCATCGTGCAGCTCGCACGCGGCAGCGATCGCCTCGTGGAACGGCAGCGACTGGAACGCGTGCAACGTGTTGTGGTGCACGAAGACGCCGATCGGTCCTTGCGCCGGCAGCACGTGACGTGCGTGCGCGATGGCGTGACCGACCGCTTCGAGCAGCGGATCGTGCGGATCTCGGGGCGTTCGGGTGTGGCTCGACATCGTGTCCGGCGACCGAGGGGAAGACGGTCGCATCCCGCAGAGCAGAACGAATGCCAACGAGGATCGGTGCGGTTTCGCAGGTGGAGCCCTCGAACGCGCCGTTCTCCTGGGGAGATTCACCCCACGCGGGTGATTCACCCGGACGCGCTTCGCGGCGATGGGCTCGCGCCCAGGTCGAGCTGGTGTGATCGCGCACGGATCCGAGGCGACCACGGTCGGCACAGACGCTGCTCAGGGCCGTGGGCATGACCGATCCCGCCAGCAACAGCGCCGCGGAGCCCCGCCCCGAGACACAGCCGCCTGCGAAGGAGATGACGCCGCGCGAGCGCTGGCTCGCGGACCTGCGGGCCGGCTTCATCGTCTTCCTCGTCGCGTTGCCGCTCTGCCTCGGCATCTCGATGGCGAGCAACTTCCCGCCGATCGCGGGCATCCTGACGGCGATCATCGGCGGCGTCGTCACGACCTTCTTCGGGAGCGCGAAGCTCACGATCAAGGGGCCGGCGGCCGGCCTCATCGCCATCGCGCTCGCGGCCGTGACGGAGCTCGGGCACGGTGACGCGCAGCTGGGCTACCGCCGTGCGCTCGCAGTGATCGTCGTCGCGGGCGTCGTGCAGATCGTCTTCTCGCTCGTGCGCGCAGGCGCCCTCGGCGACGTGTTCCCCACGTCGGTGGTGCACGGCATGCTCGCCGCGATCGGCATCATCATCATCAGCAAGCAGGTCCACACGCTCCTCGGCGCGAGCCCCGAGCCGGGTGAGCCCCTCGAGCTCCTGGCGCAGGTGCCGCAGAGCGTGATGACGCTCAACCCCGAGATCCTCGCGATCGGACTCGTGTCGCTGGCCTTGCTGGTCTTCGTCCCGCTCGTGAAGCTGTCGTGGGTCAAGCGCGTGCCCGTCCCCATGGTCGTGGTCGTGGTGGCGATCGCGATGGGCTACGCGTTCGACCTCGAGCACGAGCACCACTACCACCTCTGGCAGCACGACTACGTGGTCGGTCCGCGCTCGCTCGTGACGCTGCCGGCGCACCTGTCGAATGCGATCGTGTTCCCCGACTGGTCGGACATCACGTCGACGACGTCGATCAAGTTCATCGTGATGTTCGCGCTGGTCGGTTCGATCGAGTCGATGCTCAGCGCCAAGGCCGTCGAGTCGCTCGATCCGATCAAGGAGCGCACCGACATCAACAGGGACCTCCTCGCCACGGGCGTCGGCACCGCGCTGGCGGGCCTCGTCGGCGGGCTGCCGATGATCTCCGAGATCGTCCGCTCGTCGGCGAACATCAACGCTGGGGCCAAGACGCGCTTCGCGAACTTCTTCCACGGCGCGTTCCTCCTCCTCTTCGTGGTGGCCGCGCCGTGGCTGCTGCATCGCATTCCGACGGCCGCGCTCGCCGCGATGCTGATCTACACGGGCGTGCGCCTCGCTTCGCCCAAGGAGTTCCAGCACGCGTGGAAGATCGGTCCCGAGCAGCTGGTCGTCTTCGCGACGACGACGATCGTCACGCTGCTGACCGACCTCCTCGTGGGCGTCGCCGCCGGCATCGCGATGAAGATCGCGATCCACGTGTGGAACGGGATGTCGATCACCCAGATCTTCCGCCCGAAGGTGGAGGTCATCGAGACCGAGAGCCTCACGACGCTTCGCGTCGGGCACCAGGCGGTGTTCGCCAACTACCTCACGATCAAGAAGCACATCGACCAGATCCCGGCTGGTCGCGAGGTCGTCGTGGATCTCGCCGCCACACGCCTGGTCGACCACACGGTCCTCGAGAAGCTCCATGCGCTCGAGGCCGAGTGGGCGCGCGCGGGGCGCCGTCTCCGCATCGTGGGTCTCGAGGAGCACCACCGCGCTTCCAAGCATCCGCTCGCGATGGCGCGCCGCACCGCTTGAGCGAGACGCGTCGCCGCGGCTCAGCCGCGCGCGACCGACGGCAGGAAGACTTCGAACGTCGTGCCCTTGCCGAGCGTGCTCTTCAGCGCGACCCAGCCGCGGTGGTCGCGCACGATGCCGTCGACCACCGCGAGGCCCAGGCCTGTGCCTTCACCCTCGGCCTTGCGCGTGAAGAACGCGTCGAAGAGGTGGGGCATGTCCTCTTGCGCGATGCCGCTGCCCTGATCGGCCACGGCGATCACGACGAAGCGACCCGGTGCCGCGTTCGAGCCGGTCGGCGGCGTCGCGTCTCGCTCCGAGACCGTGACCCGCACGAGGCCGCCGTCCTTCATCGCCTGGAAGGCGTTGACCAGCAGGTTCGTGAGCACCTGGAGGATCTGCTGGCTGCTCGCCTCGACCCGACCGACGGTGCCCTGGCGCTCCACGACGACCTGCGCGCGCGCCTTGCGTGCGAGCGGTGAGAGCGTCGCCTGCGCGGACTCGGCGAGCTCGACCAGATCGACCACGCGCCGCTCGCCCTTGCGCCTCGAGAAGTCGAGCACGCCGCGGATGCTCTTGGTCATCTTGGCCGCTTGCTCGAGCACCGTCCGGGCGCTGGTCTTCACCTCGCCGGTGGTCGTGGGGTCCTGCTCGATCAGGCGCGCGTGACCGCTCACGACGTTGAGCGGTGTGCCGAGCTCGTGCGCGAGCTGCGAGGCCAGCTGCCCGACCGTGCGGAGCCGGTCGGCGTGCCTCAGCTGCTCGAGCGCCTGCGTGCGCTCGACCTCGCTCTCGTCCAGCGCGCGGCGCGTGGTCTCGAGCTCCTGAGCCATGGAGTTCATCTCGCGCGCCAGCTCGGCGACCTCGTGCGTTCCTTCGATGGGCTCTCGTGCCGCGAGGTCGCCGCTCGCGATGCGGCGTGCGAGCGACGAGAGACGCGCGAGGGGGCGTCCGACCTGCTGACGCACGAGCACGAACGCCACGATCGAGGCGGCCGTCGCGAGCGCCAGCACCTGGAGCGCGAGCGCGACCAGGCTGATCCGGCGGAGAAGGTCCGGCACGGCGTGCGGCTCGGCGAGCTCGACCGCGACCGTGTCGGCCCCCCGGTCGAGAGGGATGTAGGTGAGGATCTCCTCGTCGTGCACGCCCACGGCGACGCCACCGCGCTCGAGCTCCGCGGTCACGTTGGGCAGGAGCGGACGAGGCAGGCCCGCGCGCTGGGTGGCGACGAGGCGCGCCACGATGTGTGCCTCGGCGACCTCTTCGCGCCCGAGCATCGTCTCGGCCTCAGCCACCGGATCGCTCCCGTGCTCGCGCGTGAGCGCGGCCTGGAGCGCGTGCGCGAAGAAGCGCCGATCGCGCAGCGTGGTCTCGAGGAGCAGGCGCTGCTCCTCCTCGACGCGGACCGCGATGCCCAGGCCCAGGACCAGCACGAAGGTGGCGACGAGCGAGAGCCAGAGCCGGATCGCGATCGACATGCGCGGCACTCTGTCCGAGGCGTGACGTCTCATCCACTGCGCGTCGACGTCTCGGTGCGTGCGTCTGGTCCAGCGTGATCCGCGCGATCGCCCCGATTTTCAACGCGGGACCTCTCCGATCGATCCGCGAATCGCGTGGCATGGGGGCTGCTCCGGACCGTCACGGAGGACCCCATGACGAGCTCGTCCACACCCCTCGCGAGATCGCACGGCACCGTGATCGTGGTCGACGACGTCGAGGCGATGCGTGAGGCGCGAGAGCTGGGGGCGCTCGCATGTTTCGACAAGCCGTTCGATCTGGAGGAGCTCGGTGAGCTCGTCTCGCAGGTCGTCCATGCGCCCCTGGGCCTCGAGGCGAGGCCGGTCTGAACACTCCGCGCTCACTGGCCTCGCGGCTCTGGGTCGCGTTCTCGCTGTGCACGCTCCTCGTGCTCGCGGCGACGGCCGCGCTCCGCGTGATGGCCGAGCGCGAGATCATCGCGCGCACGATGGCCCGTGACCGTCGCTTCTTCGCGGCGTCCTGGCTCGTCTTGCTCGAGCACGCAGCGCCCGGAGAGGTCGATCGAATGGTCGAGTCGCTCGAGCGTCACCCGATGGTTCGCGCGCAGCACATCGAGATCAGCGTCGACGACGCGCAGAGTGCTCGCGCGCGCGCCCTGGCGATGCCGGCGCATCAGCGCGAACGTCTCGCCGCGGGGCGCCCCGCGTCCGGCGTCGTCGGAGATCGCTTCCGCACCCTCGTTCCCGTGGGTGACTCGGGCCTCTTCATCGATCTCGACGAGCCGCTCGTCAGCGAACGCCTCGAGAGGCTCCACCATGCCTCGGCGGTCGTCAGCTCGACGGCGCTGCTCGCGGCGACGGCGCTCCTCGTGTGGTGGCTGGTGCGCCGACTCGTCGCCCGTCCGCTCGAGGCCCTCGGCCTCCACGCACGCGCGGTCGGTGCGGGTCACCTCGATCTGCGCCTCGACCTTCCGGAGACGACCGAGCTCGGGGCGCTCGCCAGCGAGGTCAACGAGATGACCGAGCAGCTCGAGGAGGCGCGCGTCGCGCTCGGACTGCTCGAGGCCGATCGCGCTCAGCTCGAGGAGTCTCTGCGTCATGCCGATCGGCTCCGCACGGCGGGGCAGCTCTCGGCGGCCCTCGCGCACGAGATCGGGACGCCGCTCCATGTCGTGATCGGACGCGCCCAGCTCATCCAGCACGACGACGAGAGCTCGGAAGCGAGTCGCGAGGGCGCCGCGATCGTCGTGCGCGAAGGGCGCCGCATCGCGGACCTCGTGAGGAGACTCCTCGGCTTCGTACGGCGCGCGGGTGAGCCCGATCGCCCGCAGCCGCTCGCGTCCACGGTCCGGCGCGCGCTCGATCTCGTCGCCCCCGTTGCGCGGCAGAGGGCCATCGACGTCGCCTTCACGCATCAGCTCCCAGAGGACGAGCGCGTCTCGCGTGCCGACGAGATCGTGCAAGTGGTGACGAACCTCGTGGTCAACGCGATCCAGGCAGGCTCCCCAGGCCATCGGATCGAGGTGCATGCTCGGGTGGTCCACGAAGCTGCGCCGCGCCGCTGGGTCGAGCTCGCGGTCGTGGACCGCGGGCCGGGCCTCGACGCATCGATCCTCTCTCATCTCTTCGAGCCGTTCTTCACGACGAAGCCGGAAGACCTGGGCACGGGCCTCGGGCTCTCGGTGGTGCGGGGCATCGTCGACGAGCGGGGTGGCACGATCGTGTACGAGACGACCGAGGGTGGTGGCGCCACGTTCCGAGTGACGTTGCCGTCCACCCGCGACGCCTAGTACTTCCGCCCAGAAATCCGATCGGGATTTCTGGGCGTCGTCCCAGACCCTCCCCGGACGAACCGCCACCGGACCCTCGGCTAGACTCCGACGCGATGAACGATCACCCCGACGTGCTCCTCGTCGAAGACGACACGGCGCTCGCTTCGCTCGTGGAGCGAGGCCTCACGCAGCGAGGCTTTCGCGTCACGCGCGCGGCGAACGCGGAGGCCGCGCTCGAGATCGCGCGCGAGCAACGCTTCGAGACCGTCGTGTCCGACGTGCGCATGGACCGCATGACGGGCCTCGAGCTCTGCGAGCGGCTCACGCTCGAGCGCCCCGACGTCCCCGTCATCCTCGTCACGGCCTTCGGTGATCTCGACACCGCGATCGCCGCGATCCGCGCGGGCGCGCACGACTTCCTCCCCAAGCCCTTCGAGGTCGAGGAGCTCGCGCTCCGCGTGACGCGCGCCGCCGAGCTCCACGCGCTGCGCGTCGAGGTCAAGCGCCTGCGCAGCGTGCAGGACAAGCCGCGCATCGATCAGATGATCGGCGACTCGCCCGCGATGCGGCGCGTGTTCGCGCTCATCGATCGCATGGCGGCGACCGAGGCGCCCTTGCTCGTCACGGGCGAGACCGGCACCGGCAAGGAGCTCGTCGCACGCGCGGTGCACGCCCGCTCCGATCGCGCCAAGGGGCCGTTCGTCGCGATCAACTGCGCGGCCCTGCCCGAGAACCTCCTCGAGAGCGAGCTCTTCGGTCACACGCGCGGCGCCTTCACCGATGCGAAGAACGCGCGCGCGGGCCTCTTCGTCGAGGCCAAGAAGGGCACGCTCTTCCTCGACGAGATCGGTGAGATGCCGCTCTCGCTCCAGGCCAAGCTCCTGCGCGTGCTCCAGGAGCGCAAGGTGCGACCCATCGGCAGCGACCGCGAGGTCGAAATCGACGTGCGCATCGTGTCGGCCACGCACCGCGATCTCGAGTCCGGCATCGCCGAGGGGCGCTTCCGCGAGGATCTCTACTATCGCCTCAACGTCGTCCAGATCGCGCTGCCTCCGCTGCGCGAGCGCGGCTCGGACGTGCTCGTGCTCGCGCACGAGTTCCTCCGCAAGATCGCCGATCGCACGAAGCGTCCGGTGCACGGCATCGCCGCCGACGCGGCCCGCAAGCTCGTCGCGTACTCGTGGCCCGGCAACGTGCGCGAGCTCGTGAACGCGATGGAGCGGGCCGTCGCGCTCGCCGAGTACGACGAGATCACCGTCGTCGATCTGCCCGAGAAGGTGCAGGCCTTCGAGGCCAAGCACGTGCTCGTCGTCTCCGACGATCCGTCCGAGCTCGTGAGCCTCGAGGAGGTCGAGCGGCGCTACGTGCTCCGTGTCGTGGAGGCCGTCGGCGGCAACCGCACCCGCGCGGCCGAGATCCTCAAGGTCGATCGCAAGACGCTCTACACGCGGCTCAAGGCCTACGGCTGGCGCCCGAGCGATCCGCCATGACACACGCCCACGGGCGCGTCGTGGCAGGTGCGCTCTCGACGCTCGATGCGAGCGCGCTTCGTGACGCCGACGACGTGCGCGTCCGCGCCTGGATCCACCGCGCGTGCGTGTCGCTCGCAGCCGATCTGCGCAGCGCTCGGCTCCTCCCCGCTTCGCTCGGGACGCGCCTGTCCGACGCGCTCCTCGAAGACGCCATCCGCACGTCCTCGCCGAGCCTCGACGAGCTCGCCGAGGCCGCGCGCGCGATCGCCGATCGCCCTCCGATCGGGCGTGTCGCGATGATCCTGCCGAGCAACGTCGAGACCGCGGTCGTGCGCCCGCTCGTCTGGGCCCTCCTCGCGCGCGACGCGGTCGCGATGCGGATCTCGTCTCGATGTCCGGGGATCGTGCGAGCGCTCGTCGATCGCTTGCGCGCGCACGACGAGGCGCTCGGGCGCGCGCTCGGTGTCTTGGAGATCGATCGCGACGACGAGGCCGGCTTCGCAGCGCTCGCCGCGTGGGCCGACGCGATCCACGCGTGGGGGCACGACGACACGATCGTGCAGCTCCAGCATCGCCTCGGTCGCTCGCTCGTCGCGCACGGCAGCGGCCTCTCGCTCGCCATCGTCACGCGCGATCACGCGGAGCATCTGGACGTGTCCGCCCTCGCGCGCGACGTGGCCCGCCACGAACAGCGCGGCTGCCTCTCGCCACATGCCGTCTTGATCGAGGAGGGCGCGTCGCTCGACGCGACGACGCTGGCGAGGTCCCTCTTCGAGGCGCTCTCGCAGCTCGAGCCGGTGTGGCCGCGCGGGCGCGTCGAGGCCGACGAGGCCGCGCGCGAGCGCACGTGGCGCGACACCGCGCAGGCGCTCGCGGACTGGGTCGGCGTCGGCACGTGCCACGCCGTGTCGGCCGAGGGGGGCGCCCTCCGCGACACACCGGGCCTGCGCAACGTCGCGGTGCACACGATGTCGCGCGTGGCGATCGAGACGCTCCTCTCGCGCCTCGGCCCGAGCCTCAAGTCGATCGGGGTCGTCGAGCCCGCGGCGTGGCCGTCGCGTGGCGCAGAGGGCCCGCACGTCGTGCCGATCGGCGCGATGCAGACGCCCAGCCTGCTCGCGCCCGCCGATGGTGCCCCGCCCTGGACCGGCTTCGTGGGCGAGCGCGCGGAACATGCGAGCCTGCTCGCGCGTACGAGAGAGCCGTGAAGCTCACGCGCGCCGACGAGGACAAGTACCTGCTGGTGCTGGCGATCACGCATTACGTGGTCGCTGGGCTCGTCTTCCTCGTCGGCTGCGTGCCGATCCTCCACCTCACGGTGGGCATCGGCCTCCTCGTCGGAGACTTCCCGCCCGACGCGCACGGGCAGGCGCCGCCCGAGGCCCTGATCGGGATGATGGGCGGCTTCTTCGTCGCGATCGCCGGCACGATCATCGTGGGCGCCTGGAGCCTCTCCGCGTCGATGATCGTCGTGGCGCGCTCGCTCCAGACCAAGCGCCGTCACACGTTCTGCCTCGTGGTCGCGTTCGTGGAGTCGATGTTCGCGCCGGTCGGCACCGCGCTCGGCCTCCTCACGATCATCCTCTTGCTCCAGTCGAGCGTGCGCGCGCGCTTCGAGGGCGAGGCCGCCGATCCACCGCCCGCCGATCGACCGCCCGCGTGAGCCCGCCGAGGTGCATTCGACGAAAGAGCCCAGGATCGTGGGCGATCCTGGGCTCTTCGGCGCGAAGCGCGCGTCGTTCGCGTGCTCAGCCGACGGAGTCGGAGCCGTACTGCACGATCGGGTTCCACGGGCCCTGGCCCGCGCGCGGCTGCCAGTTGTGCCAGACGTCCTCGCCCTTGCCCCAGTAGAAGAGCTCGAGGCGGCCGTCCTGGTTCTGGCCGATCGCGAAGTCCGTCGTGTGCTCGCCGAGGACCTCGTCGTCCGTGCCCCAGTCGCCGTTCGCGCTCGCCTGGAAGAGGTTCTTCACGTTGCCGTCGCCGTCGACGAAGAAGAGCTCGAGGCGTCCATCGCGGTTCTTGGCGACGTCGATGCGGCGCGCGCGTGCGCCGAGGCTCTCGAGGCCGTGCCACTGGCCGTTCGGGGTCGTCTGCCAGTCGTGCCACACGAGGCCGATCGGATCGCGGAAGAAGACCTCGAGGCGGCCATCGGCGTTGCTGCCCACGCGCACCTCGACCGCGCGGCCGGGGAGCGTCTCGGCGCCGTGCCAGTCACCGTTCGCCACCGTCTGCCAGTCGTGCAGCAGGGTGCCGTCGCCGGTCGCGTAGAAGACCTCGAGCGTGCCGTCCTGGTTGCGGCCGACGTCGACCGCCGTGCACGCGCCGCCACACGTCGCGTCGTTGCAGAGCCGCTCCGCGCCGTGCCAGTCGCCGTTGGGCGAGAGCTGCCAGTCGTGCACGAGGTGGCCCTTCTCGTCGATGTAGAAGACCTCGAGGCGACCGTCTTGGTTCGAGGCGACCGAGACCGTCTGCGCCTTGGCGCGTGCGCCCTTCTTCGTCTCGCCGTCCACGTGCAGCGCGGCCGCGCCGGTCCACTTGCCGCCCGGCTCGCGCTGCCAGTCGTGGAAGAGCTCGCCTTCCGGCGTGATCCAGAACGCCTCGAGGCGTCCGTCCGCGTTCACACCCGTCGCGACGTGCACGGCCTTGGCAGCGAGGGTCTCCTCGTTGGACCAGAGGCCGTTCGGGCTCTTCTGCCAGTTGTGGCGCAGCGTGCCGTCCTTCGCGACGTAGAACACCTCGAGCCGACCGTCGCGGTTCAGGCCGATGGAGATGGTTCGCTTCGTCGTCATGAGAGGAGCCTCCTTGGTCCTCTCTTGTCGCAAATGGCCCGTGCACACGCAAGGCGCAGGACGGTCCATCGACCGCGTCGGTGAGGGCCAATCCCCGAACGCTCGGCCTGGTCTATCCTCGAAGACCGTGAGCGAGGGCGGTGAGACGTCGGGCGAGGTGCGCACACGCACGCGAGACCGGACCTCGTCCGTCGCGCTCGATTCCCTCGAGAGCGAGGCGCGCGCCGAGCGCCAGGAGCTGCTCCGCGCGCGCAGCGGCATGCGCCTCATGATCGCGGCCTGGCTCGGCACGCTCCCGGCGGACTTCGTCTACGCCTGGATGCTCGGCATCGACGCGACGACGCTGATCCTCGTCACACGCGGCCTCGGCCTCGTGATCATCCTCGCGATGTGGGCGCGCTTCCGCGCCGTCTCCGAGATGTCGGCGCGCGAGCTGCTCTCGCATCGATACCTCCTCGTGGGCACGGGCATGGCGGCGCTCGCGATCGAGTCCACGGTGCTCGGGGGCTTCCGCAGCGACGTCGCGACCGGCGCCGTCGTGCTCGCGTCTGCGCTCGGCGTGTTCCAGCAGCGCTGGCGAGATCACCTCTGGCTGGCCGCCTTCACGGCGCTCCTCTATCCGACGATCGTGCTCTCGATCGCGCTCGCGGGCGGCCCCGGGCACGACGATCTCTCCGACCGCTTCGCGATCTTCGAGCTCGCGCTCCACTGCGTGCTGCTCGCCCTCTCGGCTGCCATCGGTGTCGTCATCAGCCACCTCTCGTGGTCGCTCCGCAAGGAGTCGTTCGAGAACAAGCGCGTCGGGCAGTACCGTCTGCGTCGACGTCTGGGCAAGGGAGGGATGGGCGAGGTGTGGGCCGCCTACCACCTCGGCCTGCGCCGAGAGGTGGCCGTGAAGATGCTCGAGGGCACCGAGGCCGATCCGATCGCACGCGAGCGCTTCGAGCGAGAGGTCCGCGCGACGGCCGAGCTCCAGCACCCGCACACCGTGCGTGTGTTCGACTACGGCGCGAGCGACGATGGCGTCCTCTACTACGCGATGGAGCTGCTCGAGGGCGAGCACCTCGGCGCGCTCGTGCGTCGCGGGGGGAGACTCTCACCCGAACGTGCCGTCTACCTCGTCGAGCAAGCGGCGCGCGCGCTCGGTGAGGCGCACGGCAAGGGCATCGTGCATCGCGACGTGAAGGCCGAGAACCTCTTCGTGAGCGACTCGGGGGGAGAGGCCGACTTCGTGAAGGTCCTCGACTTCGGCATCGCGCGCGATCTGGACGACTCGGCCACCGCGCTCACGCGCACGGGCGCGATCGCAGGCACGGCCTCGACGGTCTCCCCCGAGGTCGTGGCCGGCGCGACGGCCTCACCGGCCGCGGACGTGTACGGCCTCGGCGCCGTGCTCTACCTCGCGCTCACGGGTCGCTACCCGTTCGAGAGCGAGCAGCGCCAGGGCACGCTGCGCGCGCACCTCACCGAGCCCGTCGTGCCCCCGAGCCAGCGCACGGCGCACGCGATCCCCGCGGACGTCGAGGCGATCGTGATGCGCTGCCTCGACAAGGATCCGGAGGCGCGCTTCGCGGACGCGCGGGCGCTCGCGGCCGCGCTCGCGGGCAGCAGCGTCGCGGGTCGCCATCGGCCCGTGCTGTCGGTGCGACCGAGCCCGGCGAGCGTGCGCTCGGACGAGGTGCCCACCGAGGAGCTCCGCGTGCGCGCGAACGACGATCGGCGCTGAGCCGCGAGCCTCGAGCCCGCTATGCTGCGGCGCATGGTGCGCGTGATCGCTCGTGCATGGCCTCTGGTGCTGGCTCTCTCGCTGGGACTCCTCGCGTCGTGGCTCACCGTCGCCGTCGAGGCGCAGTGGACTGGCGGCAGTGTCGGCGGAGGGAGCTTCTCCGGCGGAGGAGGCGGAGGCGGCGGCAGCAGCGACGATCGCGGCGGTGGAGGCGATGCGTTCGCGTTCATCGAGCTCATCTTCTTCCTGTTTCGCGTGCATCCGTTGCTCGGCGTCGCGGCGCTCTTCGCCGGCCTGCTCTATCTGATCTGGTGGTCCAACTCGCAGTCGTCGGCGGGCGGGCACCACGACGCGGGCTCGGTGGGCTCGGCCGTGCCCTCGCCCACGTCACGGCGCTGGTTCCAGGTGGACATCACCGAGGTGCGCATCGCGCTCGACGCCAGGGCGCGCGTGTTCCTCCAGCGCGAGCTGATGGAGCAGGGCAGGCGCGCCGACATGCGCACGCCCGCGGGTCGCCTCGCACTCTTGCGTGTGGTGGTGCGCGCCCTGCGCCAGGGCGAGCCCGCGTGGATCTACGCGGGCGCCAAGAACTTCCACCCGATGTCGTCGATCCTGGCCGAGGCGAGCTTCAAGCGCCTCGCGGGCGAGGCCCGCGCCAAGTTCACGCACGAGCTCCTCCGCAAGGACGCGAGCGGCGTGCGCGAAGGCGAGGGCCACGGCGTCGTGCGCTCGGCCGAGAGAGAGGGCGAAGGCGTCGTGCTCGTCACGCTGATCGCCGCCGCGAGCCGCGAGATCGTGGACTTCGAGGCCAGCAGTCGCGCGGAGGTGCAGAAGGTGCTCGCCGACCTCGACGCGCTGAGCGCGCAGACGCTCGTCGCGCTCGAGGTGAGCTGGCTCCCCGCGGACGAGGACGAGCGCATGAGCACCGCGACGCTCGAGGCCCTCCACCCCGACATGAAGAAGCTCCCCGGCGTCGTGGGTGGCCGCGTGTTCTGCGAGTACTGCAAGGGCCCGTACGCGGCCGAGCTCCCGAAGTGCCCGCACTGCGGGGCCCCCACGGCGACGGCCGCGGCAGGCACCTCGCCCTGACGCGCAGCGAGCGTCAGCGCGTGCCGGCCATCGCGAGCTCGACGATCACCGCGCCGTCCTTCACCTGCTCGAGGAGGAAGCGCGCGAGCGCCTCGGTGCGCTCCTCTTCGTTCATGTCGCCGTGTCGGCCCTGCGCGGCCGTGTAGAGCGTGATCGCCGTCGCGACCGAGACGTTGAGGCTCTCGACGAAGCCGACCATCGGGATGCGGTAGACGCCGCTCGCGCGCGCGCGAAAGGCCTCCGACACGCCACGATGCTCGTTGCCCACGACGATCGCCGCGCGAGGCACGCGCGCCAGATCTTCGGGCGTGAGCTCGCCGTCCATCGCGGCGACGAAGAGCCGGTAGCCGCGCGCGCTCAGCTCGTCGGCGCAGGCCTCTGCGCTCTCGTGCGCGTGCATCTCGAGCCAGCGCTCGGTGCGCCGGCTCACGTGCGTCGAGATCGCGAACGGGAAGCGTCCGCGCACGGTGTGCACCTCGTGGCAGCCGAACGCATCGCACGAGCGCAGGATCGCCGCCCCGTTGTGCGGATCGGACAGACCATCGAGCACCGGCACGAGCGAGCGCGTGCGTCGCGCGAGCACGCCCTCGAAGCGCGCGAGCCGCTCGGGCGTGACGAGCGGCGAGAGGATCTCGACGATGCGCTGCGCGGGGTGCTCGAGGACCACGCTCGAGCCGACCTCCTCGACCTCCGGTACGTTCCGCTTCACGTCTCGTCTCGCTCCGCTGCGCGTGTCTCGTCGCAGCTCGTCTCGTTTCAGCGCGTCTCGACGCGGGCGTCTCGCTCCGCGCGCCGGGGTGTAGCAGACGGAGGTCGTGGTGCCGCGAGACGCCCATCTTCGTGCGTGTGCTCGCCGTTCGGCGGAGGCGGGGCTCGAAGGCGACTCGCTTCGGCCGTATCCTCACGTCATGCGCGCGCTCGCTCAGAAGGTGCAGAAGGCGCTCACGTCCCGCGTCGCGATCGGTGTCGATCAGACCTTCAACAAGGTGATCTTCGGTCGCAGCGAGGCCTCGCGGCAGGGCTCGGCCGCCGAGTCGCTCGGTCCGCGCGAGCGCGTCCTGCGTCTGGGCGAGATCGAGTCGACCTACGCGCCGTACCTCTCGGATCCGGACACCTTCTTTCCGCGGACGACGCCTCCGCGCTTCGACGAGACCTTCGTGCGGCCGATGGGCCCCCACGGCGTGGTCACCGATCTCTCGTGGGCCTCGCCGCTCCCGCCGCTCCACCTCGACGCGGAGCTCACGCGGCGGCTCGCGTCACGCGCGCCGGTTAACGAGATCGCGCACGCGCGTCTCTTTCTCCATCGCGACGCGCCGCGGCCCGCGATCATCCTCTTGCACGGCTACCTCGGCGGCGACGTGCGCGTCGAGGAGCGCGCCTTCCCCGTGCGCTGGCTCTTCGATCGTGGTCTCGACGTGGTGCTCGGCCTCTTGCCGCACCACGGCAAGCGGGGTGTGCGCGGCAAGCGGCCGCTCCTTCCCGCGAGCGATCCGCGGCTCACGATCGAAGGCTTCCGCCACGGCATCGTCGATCTGCGCACGCTCGTGGCCTACCTGCGTCAGCGCGGGAGCACGGCCGTGGGCGCGATGGGCATGAGCCTCGGCGGTTACACGACGGCGCTGCTCTCGACGATCGAGCCGCTCGACTTCGCCTTCCCGATGATCCCGCTCGCCTCGATCGCGGACTTCGCGCGCGACCGCGATCGCTTCGTCGGCACGGCCACGCAGCGGCGCGAGCAGCACGAGGCTCTCGAGCGTGCGCTCGCCGTGGTGAGCCCGCTCGCACGCGCGTCCAAGGTCTCGCCCGAGAACGTGCTCGTGCTCGCAGGCGAGGCCGATCGCATCACGCCGATCGCCCACGCGAAGAAGCTCGCCGATCACCTCGGCGGCAAGCTCCTCGCGTTCCACGGCGGCCACATCCTCCAGGCCGGCCGCGACGAGGGTTTCCGCGAGATCGCCCGCCTCCTCGCCGCCCGCGGCTGGCTCGACCCGCGTTGATCCACGTCAGCGGGGTGGGCGCTCGCCGAGGCGCACGCCGAGGACCATCGTGCCGCCCATGAAGTTCTGCCCCGCGAGGAAGAACGGATCGCCCGGCGGCGCGACGATCTCGAGCAGGGGAAGGTAGTCCTGCTGCTCGCGACGGTTGATCGAGACACGCACGCGGTAGCGGCCCTCGGGCGTGATCGCCTCGAGCACGATCCGCAGGACGCGACCGTTGGGCAGCTCGAGGTCGTGCGGCTCGCCGACACGCAGCGTGATCGCGGGCCGCATCAGCAGCGTCATCGAGTGGAACGCGTTGAACGGCGGCTGCCGCAGCGCCTGCAGCGACTCGAGCTCGGGGGCGATCGTGCCCTCGCGCTCGCTCGCGAGGATCACCAGCACTTCGCCGCGGACCTCGCTCGGCGCCACGCGCTGCGCGGGACCCTGCGCGGGGACCTGCAGCGGCGCCGGCTGGCCCGCCGAGGTGCGCGTCGGCTGCGCGCTCGCGGCCGAGACCAGCGCGAGCGAGCTCACGATCGCCGCGAGCGAGCACAGTCGGTGGAAGCGAGGTCGGTTCATCGGTCGGTCAGAGGTTCGCGGTGTCGTCGTCGGGGCCGGGCGCGGGCGTGTCGTTCTCGTCGTCGTTCGTCGTCGGATCGGCGGCCTTCTCGGCCTCGTCGGTCAGCCACACGACGGCGTAGCGCGAGCCCTCGGTCCCCTCGACGGAGAACACCGTGCCGGCATTCGCTCCGAAGTCGACCGAGATCACCTCGGTGCGGCGGAGCTGCTCGTCCGCGACCACGTCGAGCACGGGCGGCTCGCTGCCTCCGCCCGTGCCGTCTTCGATGGCCACGATCGGATCGGGCGTCGTCGGCTCCTCGCCGGGCCCGAGGAACGCGATCGCCGCCGCCGCCGCCGCGGCCAGACCGCTCACGACCATGATGATCGTGCGTCGCTGGCGCACCTGACGCTCGCGGCGCTTGGTCTCTTCATCGCGATCCGCGGTCGCGCGGTCGATGCGCTGGAGCAGGCCGGGCGGAGCGCTCTCTGCACGCTCGGGCGCACGATCGACGGGGCGATCCTCGCTCGCGCGCGGCTCGCTCGCGCCGCTCGGCTCCCGCGCCTTGTCGCTGAGGCCGCCCTCGATGACGCGCAGGTTCGGCCGCCCGATCTTCGGTGCGCTCGTGCGCGTCTCGATCTCCGCGCTCGTCGCGCCCTCGATCCGCGCCGCGATCTGAGCCCACGCCGCGTCCGCATCGATCGGCTCGCTCTCGTCCGAGGTCGCAGCGCGGATCAGCGCGCGCAGATCGCCCAGCGCCTCGAGCTTCACGCGCGTGCCGGAGATGCCCCGCGCGTCGCGCTTCTTCTCGGCCTCGATCAGCGACGCGACCTCTTCGGGCGTCAGATCGCCGTCGAAGAGCCGGTGGATCTCGCGATCACTCTTGCCGGGAGGGTCGTTGGAGGAGGAGGACATGGTGGTCTCGTTTCGGACGTGTTGCGGCTTCTCGTGGTGCGTTCATTCCTCGATGTCGAGGTCTCCGTCGACGTAGCCCTTGAGGGCTTCCTGCATCTTCTTCCGGGCGTGGAAGAGGCGGCTCATGATCGTGCCCTTGGGCACCTCGAGCGCCTCGGCCATCTCCTCGTAGGACATGCCCTCGATCTCGCGCAGGAGGATCACCTGCCGGTGGTACTCGGGCAGCTCCGCCAGGGCCGCCTGCACCCGCTCGAGCAGCTCGCGCCGGATGACGGCCTTGCGCGGGTTCTCGTCGAGCAGGCGCGACACGATCGCGTCGTCGCCCGGCTCCTGGCTGTCACGCCGGCGGGTGTCGTCGAACTCGACGGGCTTGGCGGTCTTGCGCCGACGCAGCTGATCGATCGCGAGGTTCATCACGATCCGGTACAGCCAGGTGTAGAAGGACGAGCTGCCCTGGAAGTTCGGCAGGTGGCGGTGAACCTTGACGAAGCCCTCCTGCACGCAGTCGAGCGCGTCGTGGCGGTTCTTGAGGACGCCGAAGGCCACCGCGTAGACACGCTTGTGGTAGCGGTCGAAGAGCTGCCGGAACGCGGCGTGGTCTCCGCCCTGCGCTCGCCGCACGAGCTCTGCGTCGATCTCGCGATCCTCGGGCGCGTGGTGCAAGAGCCGCGCGTCGTCGGGCACGAGGCCCTCGAGCGCGAGCTCCGAGACGCTCGGCAGGTCCGCGTCGGGCGCAGATCGCTCGGGAGACGAAGGGTCGTCTCCTTCGAGCGCGCTCGGGTCGCTGTCGGGCTCACGCGGGGCATCAGCGGCCTCAGACGGCGCGGAATCCGCCCCATTCACTGCCGTTTCAGGTTCTTCGCCGTCCCGCTTGCGACCGCGCTTCACGATCGGCTGTCGCGTGGACCCCGACGCCTCGACCGTCGTCGACGTCGGCCGCTCGGCCGACTCGCGGGGGGCCGATTCGCGGGGGGCCTCGGGCATCGCCCTGGTTCTACCACAGTCGGTCCGTCGGAGACCGGACGCCGACCGGGTGCGACCTCGTGCGGGGCTCGCGGGGACGATCGGGGCACTGTACATACGGCGCCCATGGAGACGCGTCTCGACCTCACGACCCTGAACGAGCCGCAGGTCGAGGCCGTGCTCCACGGCCCCGGCCCCCTCGTCGTCTTCGCAGGCGCGGGCTCGGGCAAGACGCGCGTGATCGTCCACCGCATCGCGCACCTCGTCCTCGATCACGGCATCCCGGCGTGGCGCATCCTCGCGGTGACCTTCACCAACAGGGCTGCGGGCGAGATGAAGGAGCGCCTCGATCGCCTCGTGCCCGGCGCGGCGCGTGACCTCGCGGTCGGCACCTTCCACTCCACGTGTGCGCGCCTCCTGCGGCGTCACAGCCAGGAGCTGCGCCTCTCGCGCGACTTCGCCATCTACGACGACGGCGATCAGAAGGCGATGATCTCGCGGGTCCTCAAGGACCTCTCCCTCGACGAGAAGCGCATCCCGCCGAAGATGGTCGCGTCGATCATCAACCAGGCGAAGAACGAGATGCAGGGCCCCGAGGACGTGCCCCTCACCGGCCTCGACGCCGAGCACATCCGCGGCGTCTTCCGCGAGTACGAGAAGCGCATGGCCAAGGCCAACGCGCTCGACTTCGGGGATCTCATCTACCAGATGGTCCGCGCGCTCGAGGCGAACGAGGCGCTGCGCATGCAGCTCGCGGGGCGCTTCGCGCACCTGCTCGTCGACGAGTTCCAGGACACGAACCACGCGCAGTTCCGCCTCGTGCGCGCGCTCGCGTCGGTGCACCGCAACCTCGTCGTGGTCGGCGACGACGATCAGTCGATCTACCGATGGCGAGGGGCCGATCGCAGGAACATCCTCGACTTCCGCCGCTACTTCCCCGACGCGCAGATCGTGAAGCTCGAGCAGAACTACCGCTCGACCAAGCGCATCCTCCGGGTCGCGCACGCCGTGATCGAGAAGAACGTCGATCGCGAGCCCAAGCAGCTCTGGACCGACAACGCCGACGGCTCGAAGATCAAGGTCCTGCGCTGCGGCTCCGAGCGTGACGAGGCCGAGATCGTCGTGCGCGCCGCGCGCGAGCTGAAGAACGAGAGCAAGCCTCTGCGCTCGCTCGCCGTCTTCTACCGGATCCACGCGCAGTCACGCGTGCTCGAAGAGGCGCTGCGCGCCGCGCGCATCCCCTACCGCGTCGTCGGTGGCGTGCGCTTCTACGACCGCGCCGAGGTCAAGGATCTCCTCGCGTATCTACGCCTGGTCGCGAACCCCGAGGACGACGTGTCGTTCCTCCGCGTCGTGAACGTGCCCACGCGCGGCATCGGCAAGACGAGCCTCGATCGCCTGCTCGACGACGCCGCGACGCACGGCACGGGCGTGTGGGAGGCCGCCAAGCGCGCGGCCGCGGGCAAGGGCGGCTCGGCGATCGGGCGCTTCGTGGAGCTCATCGAGACGCTGCGCGACAAGGCTCCTGCGCTGCTCTCTCCCCAGAGCGAGAGCGGCGAGGCAGTGGGCCTGGCCGACTTCGCGCGGCTCGTGCTCACCGAGAGCGGCTACGAGAAGGCGCTCAAGGAGGAGAACACCGCCGAGAGCGACGCGCGCCTCGAGAACCTCGCGTCGCTCGTCGGCTCGATGCAGGAGTTCGAGGACAGCGAGGACGACGATCGCCCCAGCGTCACCTCCCCGTCTCTGGCCACCCCCGACGATGCACCGACGGCGAAGCTGGGCCTGCTCACGCGCTTCCTCGAGACCGTCACGCTCCAGAGCGAGCCCGAGGAGGCCGGCGGCGACCAGAAGGATCAGGTCACGCTGATGACGGTGCATGCGGCCAAGGGCCTCGAGTTCCCGCGCGTGATCGTCGTGGGCCTCGAGGAGCAGCTCTTTCCGTTCCGCGGCGTCAACGACGGCGAGGGGCCCGAGGAGCTCGAGGAAGAGCGCCGCCTCGCGTACGTCGCGTTCACGCGCGCCGAGCAGTCCCTCACGCTCACGTGGGCCACGAGCCGCTACGTCTTCGGCAACCTCCGCCTCGGCACCATCTCGCGCTTCCTCGACGAGCTGCCTCTGCAGGACATCGAGCAGCGCGGCGAGGGCACGGGCATGCGGCCGCACACGACGGCGCCGATGGGGCAGCGCAGCAGCAGCTGGGGCGGCTACGGCTCCGGAGGAGGGAATTACGGCTCCGGAGGTGGCAATTACCGCTCTGGATCGGGCCAGTACCTCTCCGGCGGCTCCGGCCATCCACCGCCCTCGAGCTACGACAAGGGCTCCTTGCCCCGCGAGGGCTCGCTCGAGTACGGCGACGGCTTCGAGCGCCGCTCGCTCCGCGGCATCGCGCCCATGCGCCAGGCGCCTCCGGTCGAGAAGGAAGTCGCTGGCTTCAAGAAGGGCATGAAGGTCCGCCACGTCCGCTACGGCGTGGGCAAGGTCTACAGCGTCGAGGGCGGCACGCCGCCGACGGTCACCGTCGACTTCCCAGGCCACGGGACCAAGCAGATCGTCGCGAAGTACCTCGAGCCGGCATGAGCGGAGCGATGCACACGCGGTCCTCATGCGCGCTCGGTGCCCTCGTCGCCGTGCTCACCGCGTGCTCCGGCTCCACCATCGCCTCGAGCAGCCCACCCACGACCACCACCTCCACGCCCACCACACCGAGCAGCGTGACCACGAACGCGCCGACGCCTCCGATCCCGCCCGAGCCGATGGTGCAGCAGATGATCGCGCAGGCGGTGCTCGAGGATCCCCGCGTCGCGCGTCACCTGACCACGGCTGCCCCGTGGACGGTCTTCGCCGCGCCCGGCCTCGAGCTCGGCGCGTCCGCGCTCCGCATCGGCGGTGCCCCGGTGGTCGTCGTCGCGAGCCCCGCCGAGGCGCGCTTCGTCTTCGCCCAGCGCGAGCAGCGCGACGGCCTCGTCCGCGTGCGCTTCGAGATTCCGGGCGAAGGCGTGAGCGGCCACGCCGACGTGCAGCTCGCAGACTGGATCTGGACGGTTCGCGACGTCGTTCTCGTCGAGCACTGACCGTCGAGGCCACGCTGCGCGAGGCGGTCTTCGAGTACCGCGCGAGGTTCAGGCCTTGGCTGCGCGGATCGCGTCCTCGAAGCGCTTCAGGTCGGCGCCGCTGAGGAGGAAGCGGATCATGCCGCGCACCTTCTCCTTCGTGCCGCCGCGCGTGACGGTGATCGTTCCGTCGGCCTCGACGCTGAGGTCCGCGAGCGAGTCGTAGTCCGTGCGGCGCAGGGTCATCCCGAGCAGGTTGCGGTGCTCGAGCCCGGACTCCGTCACCACGACCGCGGGCTGCACGAAGTAGCCGATCGACACGAGGAGGATGAGCACCCCCGTCAGGGTGTTGAGCGACACACCGACGATGAAGCTCGTCGCGAGGATGAACAGCGCGCAGACGAGCATGAAGATCGCCATCACCTGGTTGTGCTTGATCTCGATCGGCAGCTGCGGTGCGCTCATGAATCCCTCGGGCCACGACGATAGCGTGAAACCTCTACGATCGGCGTGTGCTCAGGCCGTCTCCGAGAGGAGACGCGCGCACTCCTCCAGCACGCCTCGTTCGACGACCTCACGCGGCCGCCGTGCGTCCCAGTCCCAGAACGCCTCGTCGACGACACAGACGAGCGCCAGGAGGCCGAGCGGATCTCGCCCCTCTCGCTGCGTTGCTTGCTCGACCGCGTGCTGGAGGCTCCAGAGCCGCTCGCCACCGTCCAGCGGCGCGAGCCGCCCTTCGAGCACGTCGCGCGCGAGCTCGTCACGGAGGACCTTCGCCGCGAGCACGACGTCCGCTTCCGGTACGAGACCGAGCGCCTCGAGGACGCGCGAGAAGCTGCGCTCCACGTCCTCGCGCTCGTCCAGCGGCTCGTGCGCGGCGAGCGCGACGACGGCGGGCAGATCGACGCCCTCGCTCACGAGATCGCGCGCCATCGTGGGCAGCTCGTGCGCCGTGCGCAGACCCAGGCGGAGCCCGACCTCCATCCGCAGGATCCGCGCGATCCAGTGATCGCGATCGGCGTTCGCTCGAAGCCCTGGCAGTGTCGGTTCCTCGGACATCGGACGCGAGCGTATCGCGAGCCCGCGTTGCCCCGGCTACGACGGCGGCTTCGCGCAAGCGGCGAGGAAGCGCTTCTCGAGGTCCGGATCGTTCCGCTGAGCGTGCCAGTAGGCGAGAGAGAAGCCTTGGGCTTCTATGTCGAGGAAGCCACCCTTTCCGTCTTCGAGCGGCGGGTCGAAGCTCGCGTCGAAGCCGTGCGCGCGGGCTACCTCGACGAGCCGTCGGCCGACCTCGATCTGTTCGTGCCGATGCGTCTCGATGACCGCGAGCGCATCTGGGGTCCGGATCTCGTCGAGCCTCGAGAGCACACGAAAGGACGGGTCGAAGCGCGCGAGCATGGGAACACACGTGTCGTCGAGCAGATCGATCGCGAACCCGACACCATGCTCGGCGATCACGTCGTGCGGCTGCGCGAGGCGGGGCTCGTAGCGCTCGAGCCCGGACGGGACTGCGATCCAACGACGCCACGAACTCGTGCGCCCAGCTCATGATCGCACCATGCACGCGATGCTACGCGGGCTGGCAGTGTCTTGCGTGGGGCGAGGAGCGCGCGGGCCGTGGCGGGTGCTCGTTCGTGGGACGAAGCACGGGGACGGTCCTCGATGGTTCGATACTGCCCGCGCGAACAATGGGGTCACCCCTTCGAGGCGACAGACACTCGAGGCGTCGACGGTCGCGCTCTATCACTTCGACGAAGGCGCGGGCACGTCCGCCACCGACGAGGTCGGGCCCGGACGCCACCCCGCGATGCTGGACATGGGTGCGACGTTGGCGCCCGAGTGAGCGACTGCGTGAGCACGACCGGATGGGTTGCAGCGGCACACACGCAGACTCGTGAGAACAACCATCGAGACCGGCGTTGCTACTCGCAGCGCACGAAGACGATCGAGGTGGCGTCTGGCGCGACGGGCACGCGGACCGCGCTCGGTGTGGCGTCGGTCGGGGCCCAGTCACCGTAGAGCTGAGCGCAGTGCGAGGCGGTCGGGCCGGGTGTCACGACGAGCTCGATCTCTCGCTCGCCATCTGCTGCCTGCGCGACGAAATAGGCACTCTCGGCGGCGGTCATGATCGAGGTGAGGGCCGGGTCCAGCGTGCCTCCCTCGTAGCGCGTGTAGAAGGGGCCCGCGCCCGAGCCTCGCCGCAGCGCGACGGTCGCATCGTCGGCCGCCCCGAGGAAGTAGAGGTGCACGAGCGAGCGCGCGCCATCGGGGAACGTCTCGGCCGATGGAGCGAGGAACGCGACGTCGTCCGCCTGGTGGCTCAGGCCCAGGCTCACCTCCTCGGCGATCCCGCGGCGTGAGCTCCAGGCCCAGCGCTGACTGGAATGGCCCGCTCCCTCGTAGGTGAGCTCGGCCTCGCCGACTGGCACGCACGGAAATCCATACTCGCCGTGGGCGTCGGTCGTCACGCAGGAGAGCTCAGGGCGGTTCGCGACACAGGCAGTCACGTCCGCGAGAGGGGCGCGCGTCCCCTGATCGTAGAGGCGCCCCCAGAGACCGCCGAACTCGGCCGACGGACAGCCGGCCACCTGCGCGTCTCGGCCCGCGTCGCTCGAGGGGGTGTCTTCCACGCTCGCCTCGGCATCGACGCTGACGTCGACACTGGCATCGACGCGACTGACGTCGACACTGACGTCGACACTGGCATCTGCGGTGCCACGGGTGCCGCTGCACCCGAACAGGGCAGTCGCGGCGAGGAAGGGTGCCAGTCCAAGGGGCCGTTGCGTTCTCATGAAGCGCTCTCTTTCGAAGGGTGCGAGCGCGACGCTCGCGGGGACGTGGGAGCTCGCTGGGCGAGCGAAGGGTCCGGAGGCGTGGGCTCGCGGGTCGGAAGACGTAGCCGTGCGGGGGCACCATCTCGGCGCGTCGGGCGCGCCAGAGGGCGCTGTGTCGCAGCACGTCCTGCGCGAGGTGGGGTGTCGGGGACTCGCCGCGCGCGCGATCCCGCAGGGTTCCCACGGCGCGGCCGAGGAGAAACGCTGCGTCCGCGAGCACGGCATAGGGAGAGCCGTGGCGCTTCACGAGATAGCGAGTGCGCGACTCGAACCAATAGGCGGGCAGTCGGCTGGGCCGAGCGCCGAGGGTGGTGACTCCCGTGCTCCGTCCGCGGATGTGCATCACGCGACTCTCGGGCACGTACCAGCGCTCCCACCCTGCCTCGTCCATGCGCGCGCAGAGGTCGACCTCCTCGAAGTAGAGGAAGAAGCCCTCGTCGAAGCCACCGACCGTCTCGAGCACCTCGCGCCGCAGCATCATCGAGGCGCCCGAGCACCAGCCGATGCGCTCCGGCTCGAGGCCCATCGTCCGCGCCACGACGTGGCGCGCGAGCAGGCGGCTGACGGCGCCGGTGCCCGCGCCGCTCTCGAGCTCACCGAGGATGCTCGGGAAGCGAAACGCGATCGTCCAAGGTGTGCCGTCCTGGTGCTCGAAGCGGCCCGACGCGAGCCCGGCGCGCGGGTGCGCCGCGAGGAAGCGGGCGAGCGAGAGCACGGCGCCCTCGCGGACCTCGGTGTCGGGGTTCAGGAAATGGACGTAGTCCGGGCGGAGGCCCGCTTCGTGCGCGCTCCGGAGACCGAGGTTGTTGCCGGCCCCGAAGCCACCATTGACCGGCGAGACCACCAGGCGCGCCAGGTGCGAGAAGCACTCGTCGATGCCGCGACGCAGCTCGGGCGCATCCCCCGAGGCGTTGTCGACGACGACCACCGACAGCTCGAGCTCGGGGTGTCGCGCCTCCGAGGCCAGCGTCTCGAGGCAGCGCAGCGCGAGGGCCGCCGAGCGGTAGCTCACGATCACGACGAGCACGCTCGAGGTCATGCGTGCTCCTCGACGCGGGCACCCCGGAGGCCGACGATGCGCGCGGGGACGCCCGCCGCATGCGCGCCCGCGGGCACGTCGTGGAGCACGACGGCGTTGGCACCGATCGCGGCGCCGTCGCCGATCGTCACGCGCCCGAGGATCTTCGCCCCGGCGCCCACCTCGACGCCTCGACCGAGCACGGGGGACTCGTGGCGGTGATCGAGCGAGCGCATGCCCAGGGTCACGCCGTGACGGATGATGCAGTCGTCGCCGATGGCGGCGGCCCCGTGCACCACGATCCCGTGCTGGTGCTCGAACACGACGCGTCGGCCGATGCTCGCGCTGTCGGGGAGCTCGATGCCGTAGAGGCTCGCGACGACACGCGCGAGGGTCCGATACACCACGCTGACCGGCGCGCGAAGCAGCCGCGGCTCGATGCGCATCCGCGCGACGCCGAGACGATGGACCAGGAGCGCCTGGAAGCCCAGGGCCATCGGGCGCCGGCCGTGCGCGACGAAGTCCTCACGCACGAGCTCGAGCCACCGCGCGCTCTCGCGCGGCCTCGGGCTCGGTATCGCTCGACTCTCCATGGCGGGATCGAGCGCAACGACCGTGCCGCGCGCCCCCACGCCCAGTCGTGCCGCGTGATCTCGGGATCTCCGCCGCGCGCACGGTGCTCGCGGAGCCTCGCTCGACGTTGGCCGCGGCTCGCCTGAGCGCTCGCGCCTCAGCTGTGTCGTTCGTGTGCGTCAGCTGCGCGAGACGTGTCCTCGACACGCGCAACAAGGGAGACCGGTTGCCTGCAAGAGAAACGGGCTGCGGGCTCACTCGGTGGGGCGAGGAGCGCGCAGCCCGTGTCGTCGTGTCTGCGCGCGAGGCACGCCTCTCGGGGCGCCTCGCGGCGGGGGCTGCGAAGCAGACCCCTGGAGCAGGAGCGAGGAGGAGTCTTCGACGATCGAGCGACGCTCGAATCAGGTCAACTCAGAGCGTGCGTCACTTGCATTGACTCACGCTCTGACGTTTCTCTTTCCGGAGGGTCTGGCCGCAGCCCCTCCCTCTCGCCGCGGGTTCTCCCCGTGCTCGGCCTTGGGCCTGCGCGCGGTGTCCGATCAC
>JBILLJ010000308.1:0-4045 GCA_044376125.1 Sandaracinaceae bacterium | reverse complement strand
GCCCGCAACGCTCGAGGCCATGCGCCGAGTGAGCGCGACGCGTGCGAGCACGGCCGCCGAGCACTTGAGCCTCGCCGCTCACGATCGCGCGTCCGCGCATGCGCCCGGCAGGATCGAGGGGAGCTGCGTTGTGCGAAGACCTCACCACGGTCCTGCGCAGACGCGACAACCGTCACGGCGTCTGGTGCGTCGATGGCGCGCCAGAAGGATCACGCGACGGACTGGCGCGGCGTGAGGGTCACCTCCTGGGCGCGTGTCACCTCTGGGCGCGTGAGATCCGAGACGTGAGCGCGCGATGCAGGGCGTCGGCGACGCGCTCGCGCTCTTCGAGGAGGACGAAGTGCGTGCCCGGGAGCTCCACGTAGCGCACGCGCGCGCGGCCTCGGGCCCAGGCGCGCACGGCGCCGGTGCGCACCATCGTGTCGCGATCGCCCTGGATGACGAGCGTCGGCACCAGCGCCGACGGCGCGCGAGGCGAGAGGCCCGAGAGGAGGACGAGGCCGTCGATCTCTCGGCCGAGACGCGGCGCGAGGCGTGAGGCGCCGACGCCGCCGTTGCTCAGGCCCACGAGCACGATCTCTCGTGCGCCGCGCGCGCGGAGGTGCGCGATCGAGGCGCGCGCGATGTCCTCGCCGTCGCCACGCCACCAGTCTCCTTCGAAGCGCGTGGAGGGACAGATCGTGGTCGCCCCCTCGGCCCGCGCGACGCGCGCCACCTCGAGACACTGGAGCGCGAAATTGCCTGCGAAACCATGCAGGAACACCACGCCGAGCTCACCGTCGCCCGTGCCCGGTGCAACGACGATCGCGTCGAACGCGTCCGCGTGCTGGAGGCCGAGGAGCGTCGCGGGGATCGGCGTACCGAGGCGAGGCGCGTCTCGCTCGACTCGCGGATAGGCCTCCGCGAGGAGCGGCGGCAACGTCGGGAACTCTCGGGCGGGCACCGCGCCGACGAGCACGAGGAGGCGGCTGCCGACCATCGAGGCGTCGCGCTCCTCGAAGAGCCGATCGAGCAGCCGCGCGCGACTCGACTCCTCGCCAGCGCGATCGATCACGACGAGCCACGCTGCGTCGGTTCCGCCGTAGAACGCCACGCGCACGAGCGCGAGGAGCACGAGGCCGAGCCCACCGCCGATCCGCAAGCGCACGAGCGTCGGGTGGCGCGAGACGATCGTGACGAGCCCCACCGCGAGCGCGAGCGCATCGATCGACCAGAGCCAGCCCCAGACCGTGAGCTCGGTCCGGCCGAGCGCGACCGAGAGCAGCCCCGCGAGCGCGAGGAGGAGACCGAGCGGCACACACACGATGGCCGCGAGCCAGCGCGCGAACGATGCGGGCTCTTGCTCGATCGCGGCTGAGGAGGCGGTGATCTCCGCCGCAGAGGACCCGTACATCGAGAGAGCGTGTGCTGGCCCATCTCGACGAGGCGCGCGGCGACACGCGAGCGGTCGAGCGAGGCACGCGAGCGGTCGTGGCGTCGAGACGCTACGTCGGAGGTGATGGGCTCCGCGCGTCGTCGGCTGGAGGCGGCGGCTTGCTCGGCGGCGCGGGTGACGGCCCCGACGGCTTCTTCGTGAGGAGGTACATCACGAAGGAGCCCAGGCCGGCGAACTTGAAGCTCGGATCGACGTAGTGCTCGATGACGTAGAACGCGAAGTAGTAGAAGCGGGCGAAGCTCCAGACCGCGATCGCGAGCAGGAGCGCGCCGCGCAGCGTCGGCACCTCGAGGAGCAAGAGCGCCGAGGCGAAGAGGCCCGCGAAGAGGAACAGGAATCCCTTGAGGTAGAGGAGCCTGGGATCCTTGATGTCGGCCATGGGCTGCTCCCGGGCGTGGGGTGATCGCGGGCCGCGGTGATCGTGGAGGACGGTGATCGCGGAGAACGCGCGCGACGCCGGAGATCATCCTCGCGGTCCGTCCTCTTCGTCCACGTCCGCGCTGGTTCCGTCGCGGAGGGCGAGACGGATGAGCGATGCTCGCGACATGACGCTCTTCTCCGCGGTGCTCGAGTCCCCGATCGACGAGGTCGGCCTCGATGACGTCACGGCCTTCTGGCCGCGCTACCTCGCCCTCGTCGCGCGTGCGCCGCGCACGTTCGATCGTGCGGTGCTCTCGGGCTTCGCGGCCGATCGGCTCGCGTGGGCCTTCGCCGGGGGCTACCGCAGCGCGCTCGCGCGCCTCGTGCCCGATCTGCCCGAGGACGCGATGGCCGCGCTCGCGGTGACGGAGGCCGGAGGGAACACACCCAAGGCCATCACGACGCGCCTCACGAACGACGGCACGCGCCTCGTCCTCGAGGGCGACAAGACCTGGACGACGCTCGGCCCGCGCGCAACCGAGTTGCTCGTGGCCGCGCGCGTCGATGCGCCCGGGAGCGCGCGCCCGGAGCTGCGCGTGGTGCGCGTCTCGGTGAGCGCGCCCGGCGTGACGATCACGCCGATGAAGGAGATGCCGTTCGTGCCCGAGCTGCCGCACGCGAGCGTCTCGCTCCGCGGCGTCGTCGTGGACGAAGCGTCCGTGCTCCTCGGAGACGGCTACGACCACTACGTGAAGCCGTTCCGCACCGTCGAGGACATCCACGTGATCGGCGCGGCGCTCGGGCACGTGGTGCGCGAGCTGCGGCGTCGCCCCACGAGCGAGGCGGATCGCGCGGGCACACGCGCCGCAATCGAGCGCGCGCTCGCGGGAATCGCCGCGCTCTCGAGCCTCTCCGACGCACCGGCGCTCTCGGCCTCCACGCACGTAGCGCTCGCGGGCGCGCTCGCGATCGGCAAGGAGGCCGTGCTCGCCTTCGACGCGCTCCTCGCGAACGCCACCGATCCCGCCGCCGAGCGCTTCCGCCGCGATCGCACGCTGCTCGGCGTCGCAGGCTCGGCGCGCGCGAAGCGCCTCGAGAACGCCTGGGCCGCGCTCGGGCGGTGAGACGCCTCGCGTCCGCGCATGACTGCAACGTGCGTGCGCAGGCGACTCCCCTCGATCCTGCCGGACGCTTTCGCGGTCGCGTGATCGCCTATCACGAGGCACAGGTGCTCGGAGACGGTGCTCGCCGCCATGACGCGACTCGGGGCGAGGCATCGTGCCTCTCGTGGGGCAGCAGGCGAGAGGGCTCTCGTGGTCGGAGACGACCCCGACCGCGTGGACGCCCACGCGAAACGTCCGGCAGGTCCGCGGGGAGAGGCCGGGGGCGAGACCTGCAGGTTCGCGCCGCGAGGCAGCGGTCGCCGTGGCGGTTGTCGCGTCTGCGCGGCTGCGGCGTGCGTGCGCTCGCGGTGGCGGTTGTCGCTTGTGCGCGTGATTGCGACGTGCGTGCGCAGGCGACTCCCCTCGATCCTGCCGGACGCTTTCGCGGTCGCGTGATCGCCAATCACGAGGCGCAGGTGCTCGGAGACGGTGCTCGCCGCCATGACGCGACTCGGGGCAAGGCATCGAGCCTCTCGTGGGGCAGCAGGCGAGAGGACTCTCGTGGTCGGAGACGACCCCGACCGCGTGGACGCCCACGCGAAGCGTCCGGCAGGTCCGCAGGGAGAGGCCGGGCGCGGGACATGCAGGTTCGCGCCGCGAGGCAGCTGCCGCCGTGGCGGTTGTCGCGTCTGCGCGTGACTGCTGGCGTGCGTGCGCTGGCGACTCCCCTCGATCCTGCCGGACGCTTTCGCGGTCGCGTGATCGCGAGTCGCGAGGCACAGGTGCTCGGAGACGGTGCTCGCCGCCATGACGCGACTCGGGGCGAGGCATCGTGCCTCTCGTGGGGCAGCAGGCGAGAGGACTCTCGTGGTCGGAGACGATTTCGACCGCGTGGACGCCTACGCGAAGCGTCCGGCAGGTCCGCGGGGAGAGGCCGGGGGCGAGACCTGCAGGTTCGCGCCGCGAGGCAGCGGTCGCCGTGGCGGTTGTCGCGTCTGCGCGGCTGCGGCGTGCGTGAGCTCGCGGTGGCGGTTGTCGCTTGTGCGCGTGATTGCGACGTGCGTGCGCAGGCGACTCCCCTCGATCCTGCCGGACGCTTTCGCGGTCGGGTGATCGAGAGTCGCGAGGCACAGGTGCTCGGAGACGG
>JBILLJ010000307.1:0-4056 GCA_044376125.1 Sandaracinaceae bacterium | reverse complement strand
GCGCGAGGTGTCGATCGCCACCTCGCTCGCCGCCCCCGGCAGCGGCGCGGGCACTGCGGCGTCGACGGTCGCACGCGCACCGAAGATCGGGAGATCGTCGTCGTCGTCCTCGTCGAGCGCCGGGTCGAGCGTCGGGCCCGATTCGGGCGCCGTCGAGTCGGAGCTCGTCGAGTCGGAGGCCGTGGAGTCGCGGTCGGTCGAGTCGGAGGCCGTCGAGTCGGAGGCCGTCGAGTCGGAGGCCGACTCTGCCTCTGTCTCCGACGCTGCCTCTGTCTCCGACTCTGCCTCTGTCTCCGACTCTGCCTCTGTCTCCGACTCTGCCTCTGTCTCCGACGCTGCCTCTGTCTCTGTCTCCGACTCTGCCTCTGTCTCCGTCTCTGTCTCGGTCTCCGACTCGGCCGCTGCCGGCTCCCCGGCCTGCGCAGACACGACCGGGCTCGCGCTCGCGCCGATCGCGAGCACGCACGAGAGCCAGGGAACGAGCCGAAGGACGCGCACGCGCGCGTCGAGAGGACGGATCAACGAGACCTCACCGCGCACGCGAGGGCGTGCGCTCGGGCGATCGACACGAGGACGTGGGTTCGATCAGCCGAGCGGTGGGCCGCGCGCGAGCGAGGGCGGTGCCGGCAGCGCGTCCACGACGTCCTCGCGGACCTCGGGGCGCGTGCGCTCGCCGAACGCCACGAAGGGCGGCACGACCAGCGCGGGCGCGGGGAAGAGGGCGGCGACGTCGCCGTGGAGGGCACTGCCGCGTCCGTGATCCGCGGGCGCCTCGTCGTCGTGCTCACCGCCATCGACCGCGTCGCTCTGCGACGAGGCCTCGTGACAGTGGTCGTCGTGGCAGACGCCCTCTCCTCGCGCGTCGTCGCTCGCGGCTGACGCATGCGAGTGCGCGCCGAGCGAGGCGTGCAGGGCGAGATGCACGATGGGCGCGACCACCACGCCGAAGAGCCACACGAGCACGAGGCCGAGGGCCGGCAGCTCGCGGCCACGACGCACGAGCCCTGCGAGGCTCGCAGCGCGAGCCCCTCGCGTGCGTCGTGCTCGCGGGGCGTTCATCGGTGACCTGAGCGGATCATGCGATCCCTCGCCTCTACGCGTCCAGCGTCCGTTCGGATCGAGCGCCCGCGCGGGCGATGTGACACCTTGCCGCGATGGCTTCGCCCGCCCGGCTCGCCCGCCCCGTCGCGCTCGCAGTCCTCTTCGCGGAAGCCGCCCTCGGCGCGCCCCCCGCGCACGCCCAACGGATCGATCCCGACATCGCGCGTGCGCGCGTGCTGCCGGAGCGACCGATCGGCGGCCGCGTCGTCTCGATGCCACGCCGCGCGACACCCGTGCTCGTCGAGCTCGATCCGGAGCGCGCACGTCTGTCGCCCGATCCGTTCCTCGAGCTCGACGCGCTGCCCGACGTCGAGGTCGTGAGCACGTGGGGCGACTTCGCGCTCGTGCGCGTCGGTGTCGTCGGCGTCTCCTCGCTCGCAGGCTCGCGCCTCGTGCGCAGGGCGACCGACGCGCGCACCTCCACGCCGCGCCTTCCGCTCGAGCGCACGCACGAGCTGCTCGAGCTCGAGGCCGCGTGGGGCCGCGCGAGCGCGGGCAGCGCGTCGCGCGATCGCTTCACGGGCGAGGGCGTCACCATCGCGGATCTCGACACCACGGTGGACGTCTTCCACCCCGCGTTCTTCCGCGGCGATGCGGGCTGGTTCGACTGGATCGACGTGGACGGCGACGGCTCGCTCACGCCCGGCGTCGACGCGATCGATCTCGATCGCGACGGTGCCGCGGGCCCGACCGAGACGGCGCGTGCCCTGCGCGCGACGGGCATGGACCTCGGCTCCGGCAATCGCGTGGACGACGCGCGTCCGAGCGGCTTCCACCCCGGCTACGACTGGCTCTTCCTCGACGACAACGAGGACGGCGTGCGCAACACCGCACGCACGCTCGACACCGTGACCGACGAGACGCCCGCCTTCGGTGAGCCGCTCTTCACGCCCGACGATCTCGACCGCGACGGCGTGCTCGAGCCCCACGAGCGCGTGGTGCGCCTCGGCACCTCGAAGATCGCGCGGCTCTGGATCGATCTCGTCGGCCCCGATCGGCCGTTCGCACGCGAGCTCGTGCGCGGCGTCGATCTCCACACCGCGCGCCGCGACTACACCGGCGGCATCTTCGGCTACGCCGACACACTCCACGGCAGCGGCGTCGTGGGCATCCTCGCGGGCGATCTGCCGCTCGTCGGCCGACGCTGGGTCGGCATCGCGCCCGACGCCGAGATCCTCAACACGTTCTACTGGGGTGACACGCAGAGCGCGCCGCTCATGTGGGCGCTCTCGCAGGGCGCGAACGTGGTCCTGCACGAGTACGTGAGCTGGACGCGCGAGGCGCTCGATGGTGGCGATCCGCTCGCGACGCTGATCGATCGCTCGACGGGTGGAGGCGTCGCGCACGTGTGCCCTGCCGGCAACATCGGCGGCGCGCGCAAGCACGCACACCTCGAGGTGAGCGCGTCCACGCCGCTCGCCTTGCCCGTCGAGGTGCCTGGCGACGTGCCCTACTGGGACGTCTCGCTCCACGCGCAGGCCGGGGCGATCGAGCGCGTGCGCCTGCGCGTGCCGAGTGGCGAGGAGGTCGTGCTCATGCCGGGCGGGCCGACGACGCTGCCCGTCGGCGATGCCTACGCGTACGTCTTCACGACGCTCCGCGACAACGACGTCTACACGCTCGCGGTCGCGACGATGGACGGATCGCCCGTCGCTGCGGGCGGTCACACGATCACGATCGAGACGAGCGTCGATGCGACCGTCGAGGCCTTCGTGTCCGACTCGGCCTCGGGCTTCGGGCTCGGCGCTGCGTTCCCGGCCTCGCTCGCGACCGACGCAGGCACGATCAGCTGGCCGGCGACGAGCGATCTCTGCACCGCCGTCGGCGCGGTGCCCGCCTACCTCGACAGCGAGGCCGGCTGGGTGCGCGGCGGCCCCGAGCGCGCAGGCGAGGTGCGCGGCTACTCCTCGCGCGGACCGCGCATCCTCGATGGCGATCTGCGCGTGCACGTCGTCGCGCCCGACAACCCGTGGAGCGTGCTCGGCGCGGGCGATCTCTATCCGCAGTACCCGGACGCGTACGTCGCGCCCGAAGGCGCGTTCCAGGTCTTCGGCGGCACCTCGGGCGCGGGCCCTCACGTCGCGGGCATCGCGGTGCTCCTCGCGCAGAGTGGCGTCACGGGCGCGGACGTGCGCGATCGTCTCGTGGCCACCGCGATCGACGATGGCTTCGCGAGCCTGCCCAACGCGGACTACGGCGCGGGCCGCGTCGATGCGCTCCGCGCGCTCGCAGGCGGCGACGCCGAGAGCGGCGGCGAGGCCCCGACGCTGAGCCTCGTCGCGATCCCCGATCGCGTCGATCCCGGCGGCACCGTGCGCCTCGTCGCGACTGCCACCGATCCCGAGGGCACCGCCATCTCGCTGCGCTGGGACGAGGGCTACGACGGCACGTGGGAGGGTGACTACGCCGCCGAGACCGAGCGCACGATCACGCCGAGCCTCGAGGGAGCGAGCGAGGGCTGGGCCTTCGTGAAGGTCCGCGCGCGCGATGCCGCAGGCCTCGTGAGCGAGGCGAGCGTGCGCATCCGCATCGGCGCCTATCCCGCGGGCACCGACGCAGGCATGCCCGACGCGGGCGGTGTAGACGCAGGCATGGGCGGAGAGAACGGCGGCTGCGGCTGCCGCGTCGCGCCGCGTGCACCCTCGCCGACGACAGCGCTGTTCGCCCTCGCCCTCCTCACCCTCACCGCCGCCCGCCGCCGCGCCTCGAGGGCCTGATGAGTCGCGCGAGCCGCCAGAGGGACAGCGTCCGAACGCGTGCTCTTCGGGACGCGGCGCTCGACGCGATGTTCGCGCGGATGCCGTCGCCGAGCGAGGCGGAGTTCGAGTCGTTCATGCAAGAACTCGAGGACGCGCGAGCGGTGGCTTCGCGCCCTCGCGGCGTTGCGTCTGTGGATGGCTCCGTCCCGGAAGTGCGGGCTCCCCAGGAGGCGGGGTCGACGCGGAGCGCGGGGTC
>JBILLJ010000188.1:0-14585 GCA_044376125.1 Sandaracinaceae bacterium | reverse complement strand
GCGATGTCGATGAGCGGCTGCTCGTTCGACTTCGACTCCGTCTGCCGGACCGGAGAAGTCTGCGGCGAGATCACGGTCGAGCCGCCGACGACCGCCGAACCCGACGTCGGGCAAGGGCCGACGTGCGACCTCGTGCGAGCACGCTGCGGCCCGGACGACGACCGGCAAGCGTGCGTGTTTCGCATCACGGGCAACGCAGTCGATGAACCGCCGGAGTGCCGCACGAGCCTCGGGAGCTCTTCGGATGGCTATCCCTGCAGCGATGCGACGTTCTGCGGGTCGGGTCTCACCTGCTACCGCGCGAGCCCAGACCTGACCGGGACTTGCGTCGACCTCTGCCGCACGGTGGCCGACTGCGAAGGTGTCTCGAAGACCTGCGACCGCAGCGCTCCCCTGGTCACGCTCGGCGGAGTGCCGTTCTACCGGTGCATCGAGACCTCGGACTGAGCGGAGTCGCCGCCGCAGTGGACGCTCCGCGTCGTTGCGGGTCGGGCCGCTGATCGCCACGGCGAACACGAGCGCTTTCCGTGTGGCCGCATGCGGGGCATCCTGCGGCACGCGATGACCTCCCTGCCGATCCCTTCCCTCGACGACCCGTTCGCGCCTCCTCCGCCTGCGGGCTCGGAGCCCACGCCGTACGAACAGGCCCTGCGCGACGGCGCGGCGCTGCGCGAGCGGCCGCACGCGTCGCAGGGCGTCGAGGCGATCGCCAAGCAGCACCAGAAGGGCCGCATGACCGTGTGGGAGCGCATCCGCGTGCTCACCGCGGAGCGCCCCGACGTGCTCTTCGAGAACTGGGGCCCGAACCTCGACGGCGCCTCGCTCGTCACCGCGGTGCTGCGCATCGGCGGGCGCGACGTCGCCTGCTACGGCCACGACTTCACCGTGCGCGCCGGCTCGATGGACGCGACGAACGGCAAGAAGCTCGCGCGCCTCTTCCAGCTCGCAGGCGAGAAGGGCTTGGCGCTCGTCGGGATGAACGACTCGGCCGGCGCGTACGTGCCCGCGGGCGTCGGTGGCCTCGACGGCTACGCGGAGGCGTTCACGGCGCTCCGCAAGATCAGCGGCGTCGTGCCGAGCATCATGTGCATGTTCGGCTTCAACGCGGGCGGCGGCAGCTACCTCCCGCGACAGGGCAGCTTCGTGATCCAGCCCGGCGACACGTTCTTCGGGCTCACGGGGCCCGGCGTCGTGAAGTCGGTGCTCGGCGAGGACGTCTCGCCCGACGATCTCGGCGGCCCCAAGGTGCACGGTGCCTCCGGCGTCGCGGACCTCACGGTCGCCGACGAGGTCGCCGCGCTGCGCACCGCGGTGAGGCTCCTGGCCTATCTGCCGAACGACAACCACTCGAGCGCGCCGTTCTTGCCGACGAGCGATCCGCTCGAGCGCGAGACGATGGAGCTCGACACGCTCTTCCGGAAGGCGTTCGACTCACCGAGCGGGTTCAACACGCCGTTCGACATCAGCTTCCTCATCCAGCAGGTCTGCGACCACGGCGACTACTTCGAGCTCCAGCCGACGCGTGCGCGGAACATGATCACCGCGTTCGGTCGCATCGGCGGGCACGTCGTCGGCTTCGTGGCGAACAACAGCGCGGTGGCCTCGGGCCAGATCGACGTCGCCGCGGCCTACAAGGCTTCGCGCTTCATCCGCTTCTGCAACGTCTACAACATCCCGATCCTCTTCGTGGAGGACACGACGGGCTTCCTCCCGGGGCGCGAGCAGGAGTCGCTCGGCATCGTGCAAGCAGGCCGCGCGCTGCTCGACTCGATCGTCGACGTGCGCACGCCGCGCATCCTGCTCCTCGTGCGCAACGCGTTCGGCGGGGCGTACGCGTCGTTCAACAACTACCCGACCGGCGCCGACCTGGTGCTCGCGCTGCCGACGACGCGCGTCGCCGTGATGGGCCCCGCGGGCAAGGAGTTCGTCTACAAGGACGAGCTCCGCAAGGTGCGCGCGGAGGCCGCCAAGCTCGACAAGGAGGCCGGCGCCGCGCTCCTCAAGGCGCGTGAGGCCGAGCTCAACGCTCGCTACGAGAAGGAGCTCATGAACCCGCGCGAGGCGCTCTCGCTCGGCTCGATCTCCCGCATCGTCATGCCCGTCGAGCTCCGCGCCGCGATCGGCAAGGCCTTCGCGTTCTACATGCGCCACTACACCCCGAGCACCATGACGGGCCCGCAGAGGGAATTCCACTAGTACTTCCTGAGGCGCGTGCGCGCCCCCCCGCGAGCGGGGCCCCCTCCCGCTCCACTCGCTCCGCTCGTGCTGGGCGCGGGGCCTCAGCCCCACTTGCCCTGCACTCACACCGCCGCAAGCCCGGCCCCCATGCGCTCCGCTCCTAAGAAGTGCGCAAGCCCATCCCACTCACCCATCGACGACCACGATGACCGATCGCGACTGGTACGCTGCCAACCCCGAGATCACGGGCGATCGACGCCTGGGCACGCACGCCTCGGCGTGGGTGCGCAGCTTCGCGTGCGAGGACGTGCGCCCGCTCGTCATCTGCCGAGGACCGATCCGCAAGGAGGCGCTCGACGTCTTCGCGGAGATGGGCATCTCGCACGCAGGGATCCTCCTCAGCGAGAAGGACTCCATCGTGTACACGAACGCGCTCGCGCCCGAGCTGCGAGGCATCGCGCCCGAGCACGTGCACCGCGTGCGCGACTACAGCGGCGCGACCAAGGCGGAGCGCGAAGAGCGCCTCGCGGAGATCGTCGCGATCTGCCGCAAGCACGGCTACACGCACGTCTTCGCGGGCTACGGCTTCATGTCGGAGGACGAGGCGCTCTCGGGCACGCTCGAGCGCTCGGGCATCGTGTTCATCGGCCCGCGCTCACGCGTGCAGGCCGCCGCCGGCAAGAAGGACGAGGCCAAGCGCACGGCGCTGCGCGAGGGCGTGACCGTGACGCCCGGCATCGACGACGCGACGACGCGCCTGATCCTTCGCAAGCACCCGAGCCTCGAGGCGCTGCGCGCGGTGGTGCGCGAGCGTGGCCTGGCGGTCCCGGCGGAGTCGCTCGCCGACGGCGCCGATCTGCGACGCGCCGCCGAGCAGGTGCTCGATGCGTCGTACGCGGCGCGCCTCGACCTCTACGACATCGACGAACTCGCCGCGGAGATCGAGCGCGCCGCCGCGTCGCTCTTCGAGGCGCACCCCGGTCAGCGCGTGCGGCTCAAGGCGATCGGCGGTGGCGGCGGCAAGGGACAGCGCATCCTGGCCGGCATCGCGAAAGAGGCCGCCGACACTGCGAGCGCAGCGCGCCAGGCGGCCGAGGCTGCGCCGGGCGCGGTGCGCGAGATCCTCTCGGAGGTGAAGGCGACCGGCGTCGGCGACGACAAGAACATCGTCCTCGAGCTCAACATCGAGGAGACGCGCCACAACGAGATCCAGCTCCTGGGCAACGGCCAGTGGTGTGTCTCGCTCGGTGGCCGCGACTGCTCGGCGCAGATGCACGAGCAGAAGCTCCTCGAGATCTCGGTGACGCAGGAAGGGCTGCGCGGCGCGATCGAGGCCGCGCGCGCGGAGGGACGCTCCCGAGCCGCCGCCGCGCTCGCGGACGACCTCGCGACGCTCGTGAAGATGGAGGCGGAGGCCGAGCGCTTCGGCCTCGCCGTGGGCCTGAACTCGGCCTCGACCTTCGAGTGCATCGTCAACGGTGGCCGCGGCGACACCGGCCACTACTTCATGGAAGTGAACACGCGCATCCAGGTGGAGCACCGCGTCTCGGAGCTCTGCTACGCGCTGCGGTTCACGAACCCGGACGACGCGAGCGATGCGTTCGAGGTGCGCTCGATCGTCGAGGCGATGGTGCTCATCGCGCGACACGGTGCGCGCCTGCCGCGCCCGACGCGCGTGCCGCGTCACAGCGCCGCCGTGGAGTCGCGCCTCAACGCGACCGATCGCTCGCTCGCACCGCACGCGGGCGGCCTCATCCAGAGCTGGACGAGCCCCGTCGAGCACGAGATCCGCGACGATCAGGGCATCTGCGTGAAGAACCCCGACACGGGTGTCTTCGTGCACTACCGCCTCGCGGGCGCGTACGACTCGAACATCGCGCTGCTCGTCACGTACGGACAGGACCGCCGCGAGAGCTACGTGCGGCTGCTCGAGATCCTCCGACGCATGAAGCTGCGTGGCGTCGATCTCCAGACGAACAACGCCTTCCACTACGGCCTCGTGCACTGGTTCCTCTCACAGGACGTGTGGGCCAAGCCGACGACGCGCTTCGTCTTGCCCTACCTCGCGCAGGTCGGACTGCTCGCCGCCGCGACGCAGGAGATCGATCTCGATCTCTTCTTCCAGCGCGTGGGCGCGAGCCTGGGCACGCGGGCCGCGGCCGCCGGGGGCGAGCCGGGCAAGGCGGCGCTCGCCGCGACCCGAAAAGTCCTCCAGCTCAAGGAGACGCTGCTCCGCAGGCCACTCGACGCGATCTTCGAGGAGCCGCACGTGCTCTCGGCGTGGCTGTCGCGCAACCGGCGCTCGTTCCGCGTGGAGGGTGAGGGCCCCGCGGCGCGCGTCGTGTGGACGAAGAACCCGCTCGAGGTCCTCGAGGACACGTACTGGCTGCTCAACATGGACGCGCGTCACGGCGCGCCGGCCGCGCACGTGATCTGGGAGCACGATCAGGCCCTGCTCCAGCGCGGCCTCGGGTTCTACCGCACGCTCCAAGAGCGCCTGGGCCTCGAGCACGGCGCCTGGGAAGCGCTCGTCGCGCGCCTCGCGGCCGCCGAGGCACCGAGCGGCTTCGACGACGCGAGCTGGGGGCGCGTGCGCGCCTCGCACGCAGGCTTCCAGCTCGGCCTCGAGGTGCTCGCGCTCCTGCCGCTGCTCGGCGTGCGCACGGGCTTCTACGAGCTCCGCGTGGAGGACGACCTCTTCATCACGATCCCCGCGCGCCTGCTCGACAAGGAGCTCCAGACGAAGATGCGCAAGGTGCTCGCACCGCCGCCGCGCACGCAGGCCGATCGCATCGTCGCGGTGTCGGGCGGCATGTTCTACGCGCAGGAGGCCCCGCACCTGCCGCCGCTCGTGACCAAGGGCAGCCACTTCGTGGCGGGCCAGCCGCTCTACGTCATCGAGGTGATGAAGATGTTCAACAAGGTGCTCGCGCCCTTCGCGGGCACCGTGGACGAGATCCTCGTCTCGGGCGACGGCACGATCGTGCAGAAAGGACAGCCTCTGTACCGCGTGACGCCCGACGAGCAGATCGTCGAGGAGTCCGAAGCCGACCGCGCGAGACGGCTGGCCGCGAGCACGTCCAGCTACATCGAGGCCCTCCTCGGCTGAGAGGTCGGGAGCCGGTCGATCGACCGCGTCCCATGTCGGGGGAGGTCGCGCAGGTTGCGCTGTACGAACGCGGCCGTCGCATCGATGATCGCGCGCGATGCGTTCTTCCTCGGCAGCGCACGAGATCCCCGCTCGCTTCGAGCTGCGTCACGCGCTCGGCGCAGGCGGCATGGGCATCGTGCACCTCGCATGGGATCGGGAGCGCCGCATGGAAGTGGCGCTCAAGACCCTCCAAGGCACCGACCCCGCCAACCTCGCTCGCCTCAAGCGCGAGTTCCGCGCGCTCTCGGAGCTCGCGCACCCGAACCTCGTCGCGCTCTACGAGCTCTTCGCCGACGAGCGTGGCGCGTTCTTCACGATGGAGGCGATCCACGGCACCCGCTTCGATGCGTGGTGCGCGAGCGTGCCGCGCCTCGATGCCCCCGATCTCCTCGTCTCGACACGCATCGAGTCGCGCGTGAGGACCCGGGCGCACGACGAGGGGAGAGAGACGCTGCTCGAGCGGCCCAGCGCGTCTCGCATGCGCGAGCGCGCAGCGGCGCAGGATCGCGACCACGAGGCGCGGCCACGCCCGAGCCGCCTCACGCGCCCCGTCGCCGATCTCGATCGTCTGCGGCGTGCCACGCGTGGCCTCCTCGACGCGCTGGAGGCGCTGCATCGCGCGGGGATGGTGCACTGCGATCTCAAGCCGTCGAACGTGCTCGTCGACAGCGACGGCCGTGCGGTCGTGCTCGACTTCGGTCTCGTGCGCGAGCGGCCCCGCGCCGGCCAGTCGCTCGATGGGATCGAGGGCACGCCCGAGTACGTCGCGCCCGAGGTCGTCGGTGGCAGCGCGCCCACGGCGGCGGCCGATTGCTACGCGGTGGGCGTGATGCTCTTCCAGGCCCTCACGGGCGAGCTGCCGTTCTACGAGAGCCACTACGTCGCGACGCTGCTCGCCAAGTGTGAGCAGGACGCGCCGCGCGTCTCGAGCCTCGCCGACGGCACACCGGCCGAGCTCGACGCGCTCGTGGCCCAGCTCCTCGAGCGAGAGCCCACGCGCCGCGCGGATCTCGCCGCGATCCGCGCATGGCTCGACGACGCCGCGCCGCGGCCTTCGCCTCTCGAGCACGTCGAGCCTGCGTTCGTCGGTCGCGCGGCCGAGCGCGCGCGTCTGCTGGAGGAGCTCGCGCGCGCATCGGAGGGGCGTCCGCGCACGGTCGTCGTGCGGGGCCCGTCCGGCATCGGCAAGTCCGCGCTCGTGCGCCACGTCGCGACGGAGATCGAAGAGTCGGGGCGCGGCATCGTGCTCGCTGGGCGCTGCTACCAGCGAGAGCAGGTCCCGTTCAAGGCGCTCGACGGCGTGGTCGACGCGATGGCCTCGCGCCTCTCGCGCATGCCGACGACCGAGCTGTCCTCGCTCGTGCCTCAGCGCGTCTCGGCGCTGGTCCGCGTCTTCCCGGTGCTCGGTGCCGTGGAGCTCTACGCGTCGGCGCCGGAGGTGCCGGAGCTCGACACCCCGGGCGCCGTGCTCGCGGCCGCGGCCGAGGCGGCACGCGAGCTCCTGCTGCGCTGGTCGGCGCTGCGTCCGATCGTCATCGTCATCGACGACCTCCAGTGGAGCGACGCCGACAGCGCTGCGTTCATCGAGCGCATGATCGATCCGCGCTCGAGCTCGCGCGTGCTCACCCTCGCGACCGCGCGCGTGGGCGATGGGGCCCCGCTCCTCGATGCGATGCGCTCGCGCGGGCGCGACCGTCTCGTCGAGATCGAGCTCGGTCCCCTCACGAGCGACGAGGGCCTCGCGCTCGCCGAGGACATGCTGCGGGCGAGCGGAGAGGCCGAGGCCACGCGGCTCGCGCGCGAGATCGCGGGCGACGCGGAGGGCGTGCCGTTCTTCCTCGCGGAGCTCGCACGCCACGTGATGCTCTCGCACCGCGCCGACGTGCACAGCGTCGAGGACGCGATCCGCGCGCGCGTCGCGGACCTGGGGCCAGAGGCGCGTGATCTGCTCGAGCTGAGCGCACTGGGCGGCGTCCCGCTCGATCCTGCGGTGCTCGCACGTGCGGCCGGGCACACGCGCGATCCGATGCCTCACGTCCGCCTGCTCGGGGCGCGCTCGCTCGCGCGCGCGAGCAGCGCCGATCGCATCGAGCCCTACCACGACCGCATCCGCGAGACCGTCGTCCTGGGCCTCGACGCCGAGCACCGACGCGCGCGGCATGCCGCGCTCGGCGCGGCGCTCGCCGAGGAGCCGGGCATCGACCCGGAGTCCGTCGCGCATCACCTCGCCCGCGGCGGAGATCGTGCGCGCGCCCTGCCGTTCCAGCTCCGCGCCGCCGAGGACGCGACGCGCGCGCTCGCCTTCGATCGCGCCGCCGCGCTCTACGCCGAGGCCCTCGAGCTCAGCGATCGCGAGGCCGACCGTCGACGCGTCTCGATCGAGCTCGCCGAGGCGCTCGTGCGGGCGGGCCGCGCGAGCGAGGCCGCGCCGCGTTTCCTGGCATGCGCCGAGGGCGAGACGGGAGACGAGCGCGCGCGCCTCGAGCGACGTGCCGCCGAGGAGTGGCTGAAGTGCGGCAACGTGGACGAGGGCGTCGAGGTGCTCGGGCGCGTGCTCGCGCGCGTGCGCCTGCGCTACCCCGAGTCGCAGCTCGAGGCGATGGCGCGCGCGATCGTGCGCATCCTCCGCATCCGCCGCCTCGACGGCTCCTTCACGAAGGTCGACCCGTCGCGCCTCGACGCGGACGTGCTCGCGCGCGTCGACGCGGCCCGCGCCGCGGGCGTCGGCCTCATGATGATCGACCCGCTCCGCGGCTACGGCTTCCTCGCGCGCTTCCTCTTGGATGCGATCGACGCGGGCGAGCCGCGGCGCGTCGCCGCCGGCCTGTGTCTGAACGCCGTCACGCTCTGCCGTGGCGGTGAGGCCGGCTACCCGCAGGCGATTCGCTGGCTCGGTCGCGCACGCACGATCGCCGAAGAGCTCGACGACGAGTACCTGCGCGGCCTCGCCGATGCGTGCGAGGCGGGCGCGAGCGTCACGACGGGACGCTGGTCGGAAGGCGCACGCCTCGGCCTCGGGGCGCCCGCGCGGCTTCGAGCCACCGGCACGCCCGCGACGTGGGAGCGCACGGCAGCGGTCTCACTCGGCCGAACGTCACTGTTCGCGCTGGGGCGCATGGCCGAGCTGCGCGCGCACACCGAGCGACACCTCCGCGAAGCGCGCGACGTCGGCGATCGCTTCGCGGCGACGTACGCCGAGGTGCACGGCTGGGTGCTGGCCGCGATGGACGACGACGTGCCGCGCGGGCGCGAGGCGCTCGAGGCCGCGCTCGCGCAGTGGTCACGCCTGGGCTTTCACGCGATGCACTTCTGGCGGCTCTACGGCGAGCTCATGTACGACCTCTACGAGGACTCGCACGAGCGAGGCGAAGCGCGGCTCGAGGCGGCGCGCCCCGTGCTCGCGAAGTCCCGCATCCTCGCGATGCAGTTCTACGACGCGTTCCTCTGCGCGACGGACGCGAGCCTCCTCGTGCGCGCGATCGAGCGCGAGCACGCGCCGGACGCGCGGCGACGGCGAGCACGCGTCGAGCGCGTGCAGGCGATCGAGAAGCACCTCTCGAAGATGGGTCGGCCGTACACCGAGGGGCTCGCTGCGCTCGTGCGCGCACGCCTCGCGGAGCTCTCACACGACGAGCGCGCCGCACGCACCGCGCTCGAGGGCGCCATCGCCCACTTCGAGGGCGCGGGCATGGCCCTCTACGCCGCCGCGTGCCGCGCGCGCCTGGGCGATCTCACCGGCGGCAGCGAAGGCCGCGACGCGATCGCGCGCGCGCTCGAGCTCACGCGCGCCGAAGGGATCGTCCGACCGGATCGCTGGCTCGCGATGCTGGGCGGCGGAGCGCGCACGCTGACGTAGGCTCGCGCTCGTTGGGCCCAAGAGGCCAACAACCGCTGGTGAGTCAGGTGCGCCCCTCCCCTCACGATCCCGACGGCGCGGGCGCGGCGCGGCGGTTCGCGCGCTCGAGGAGGAGCGCGAGCGGGCCCGCGCACACGACGATCACGGCCGCGGAGCTCGCGACGCCGAGCCAGGGCTCGAGCACGAAGTGGGTGGCGAGCACGAGCGCGAGACCGAGAAGGGTCGCGCGCCGAGGCACCCGCAGCGACAGAGCGCGCGCCGCGAGGAGATCGTCGAGCGAGCGCGCGAGGTCCGGCCCGGCGCGCATCACGACCAGGACGAGCACACGGCGCGCGAGCGCGAGCGCGAGCACCAGATCGATCCAGAAGCGCAGGTCGCCCGGACCCTCGGGCGGCTGACCGGTGAAGAGGTCCGGCAGCTCCGCGGAGAGCAGGACGCCGGTGGCGAGCACGTTCCAGAGGAACGTCGTGCCAGCCGCGCTCGCTCGGTCTCGCACCACGGGCACGAAGGCCTCGCGCAGCGAGAGCGCCGTGAAGGCGATCACGAGCGCGAGCGCGGCGGTCGCGAGGGCGGTGACGACGAACCACACCCAGAGCGTCTTGGCGGGGCCATCGGCCGCGAGGTCCGCCTCGAAGCGAGCCGTGCCCGACGGGACGGCGGACCCGAGCCAGCCTGGCAGTCGCAGCGCCACCGAGAGCCAGAGCGCGCTCAGCGTGGCCGCGAGCTCGAACGGGCGGTGCGCGTCGATGCCGTCACGGACCAGGCGCGTCGAGACCAGCCACGCGAAGACGCGCTCCGTCCCGAGCGCGCGCGTCGCGATGGGCAGCATCGACGCCAGCGCGAGCGCGATCGCGACGCCCGCGAGGATGCGCGGCAGCCAGGAGAGGCCCATCTCCGCGAGCCCCGCGCCGCCCGCGACCAGGATGATCGCGAAGAGCATCACGGTCTCGACGGCGACGAAGCCCTGGAACGCCCTGCGGAGCACGACGCGCGGTCAGGCCTCGCCCTGCTTGGCCTTCACCTTGCCGCGGAGCGCCGCCTGCGCGGCCGCGAGACGCGCGACGGGCACGCGGAAGGGCGAGCACGAGACGTAGTCCAGGCCCACGTCCGCGAAGAACGTGATCGAGCGCGGATCACCGCCGTGCTCGCCGCAGATGCCCAGGTGCAGATCGGGGCGCGCGCTGCGCCCGCGCTCGCACGCGAGGCGCACGAGCTGACCGACGCCCTCGACGTCGATCGACTGGAAGGGATCGTCGAGGAGGATCCCCTTGTCGATGTAGCGCGGCACGAAGCTCGCGATGTCGTCGCGGCTGTAGCCGAGCGTCATCTGCGTGAGGTCGTTCGTGCCGAACGAGAAGAACTCCGCCTCGGCCGCGATCTTGTCCGCGACGAGCGCGGCGCGCGGGACCTCGATCATGGTGCCCACGTGGAACGGCACGCGCGTGCCCTTCTCCGCGAAGACCTGCTCGGCCACCTCGAGCACGATCTTCTTCTGGTGCACGAGCTCGGCGACCGTGCCCACGAGCGGCACCATCACCTCGGGGAGCACGCTCTTGCCCTCCGCCTGCACCTCGCACGCGGCCTCGAAGATCGCGCGCGCCTGCATCTCGGTGATCTCGGGGTGCGTGATGCCGAGGCGGCAGCCGCGGTGACCGAGCATCGGGTTGGACTCGTGCAGGGCGTTGACGCGCTGACGCACGCGCTCGACGTGCATGCCCGTGGCTTTCGCGACCTGATCCTGCTGCACGGCGTCGTTCGGGAGGAACTCGTGCAGCGGCGGATCGAGCAGGCGAATCGTGACGGGCAGCCCCTCCATCGCGCGGAAGATCCCCGCGAAGTCCTTGCGCTGCTCGGGGAGAAGGAGCGCGAGCGCCGCGCGGCGGCCCCTCTCGTCGTCGGCGAGGATCATGCGGCGCATCGCGAGGATGCGGCTGTCCTCGAAGAACATGTGCTCGGTGCGGCAGAGGCCGATGCCCTCGGCGCCGAAGGCGCGCGCGACCGCGGCGTCTTTGGGCGTGTCGGCGTTCGTGCGCACACGGAGCGTCCGCATGCCGTCGACCCACGCCATGAACGCCTCGAGCGCGCCCGAGACCACCGCGTCGGCGAGCGTCTCCTTGCCCTCGACGACCTCGCCGGTCGTGCCGTTGAGGCTCAGCCAGTCGCCCTCCTTGATGGTCACGCGACCGTTCGTGAGGGTCTTGGTGCGGTAGTCGATGATGATGTCGCCGCAGCCCGCCACGCACGGCTTGCCCCAGCCACGTGCGACCACGGCGGCGTGGCTCGTCATGCCGCCGCGGCTCGTGAGCACGCCCTGCGCGGCGTGCATGCCGGCGACGTCCTCGGGGCTCGTCTCGACGCGCGCGAGGATGACCTTCTCGCCCTTGGCCTTCCACGCCTCGGCGTCCTCCGCGTGGAAGACGACGCGACCGACGGCCGCGCCCGGCGAGGCCGCGAGGCCCTTGCTGAGCACGCGCCCCTGCTTGCGATAGCCGACCTCGTCGGCGAAGTGCGGGTGAAGGAGCTGATCGACGTGGCCTGGCTCGACCAGGTTCGCCACGGCTTCTTCGCGCGTGACGAGGCCCTCGGCGACGAGGTCGACGGCGATGCGCACGGCGGCCGCGCCGGTGCGCTTTCCATGACGCGTCTGGAGGAGGTAGAGGCGACCGTCCTGCACGGTGAACTCGACGTCCTGCACGTTCTTGAAGTGCGACTCGAGGCGCGCAGCGAGCTGCACGAGCTGCTCGTGGACCTCGGGCATGTCCTCGTGGAGCTTCGCTATCGGCGAAGGCGTGCGCGTGCCGGCGACGACGTCCTCGCCCTGGGCGTCGACGAGGTACTCGCCGTAGAGCTCCTTGGTGCCCGTCGCGGGGTTGCGCGTGAAGAGCACGCCGGTGCCCGAGCGCGGGCCCGTGTTGCCGAAGACCATCGCCTGCACGTTGACCGCGGTGCCCTTGAGGCCGCGGATCTTCTGCACCTCGCGGTACTTCCGCGCGCGATCGCCGTTCCACGACGCGAACACCGCGAGGATCGCGCGCTCGAGCTGCTCGCGCGGGGAGCTCGGGAACATGTGGCCGGTGTGCTTGCGGTAGATGGCCTTGAAGCGGTTCACCGCGTCGCGCAGCGCCGCCTCGTCGAGCTCCTGATCGGTGCGGGCACCGACGCTCGCCTTCACGGCGTCGAGCGCGTGCTCGAACTCGCTGCGCGGCACGCCCATCACGACGTCGCCGAACATCTGGAGGAAGCGTCGGTACGCGTCCCACGCGAAGCGCGGCTTGCCGGTGCGGCGCGCGAGCCCCTCGCAGACCTCGTCGTTGAGGCCGAGGTTGAGCACGGTGTCCATCATGCCAGGCATCGAGATCGCCGCGCCCGAGCGCACCGACACGAGCAGCGGGCGCTCCGGATCACCGAACTTCGCGTCCACCGTGCGCTCGACCTCGCTCATCGCCGCGTCGATCTCGGGCCAGAGCCAGGTGGGCAGCGTGAGCTCGGTGTTGCCCTTCGCCGTACCGCCCGCGAAGCCCTCCGCGACGTGCGCGCAGACCTCCGTGGTGATCGTGAAGCCCGGCGGGACCGGCAGGCCCGCGAACGCCATCTCGGCGAGGTTCGCCCCCTTGCCGCCGAGCAGATCCTTCATCGCGGAACGACCGTCGGTCACACCGACGCCGAAGCGATAGACGTGACGAGCCTCGAGCTGTCCGGACACGCGGGCCTCCTTCGCGCTGGTCGCGCGGCCGGTGATTACGCGCCTTGTGGGGGCGTGCAAGCTCCGGAGGTCCGGGGCGTGAGCCTTGCCCGTACCCGCATGGCGCGCGAAGGTCGACGGTGCTGCGCGCTCACCTTCGACCGCTCGCTGCGCTCCTGCTCGGGGCCTCTGTCGGGTGCGAGGGCGCCGTCGCGCACGATGCAGGGCGAGGCGAGCGAGATGCCGTCGTGATCGACGACGCGAGCCTCGCGGACGCAGCGAGCGGCGACGCGGGCAGCGGCGTCGACGCAGCTTCGCGAGACGATGCGTGGATCGCGCCGACGGCATGCCCCGTCTCGGGCATCGCCGACGCGACCTACGGGCTCGACACCGGCGCGTTCCCCACCGACGGCCACCCCGACGTCGCGGTGCACGTGCCCGATGGCTACGACGCGTGCGCGCCCGCCGGCGTCGTCGTGTTCTTCCACGGCTTCCGCAACTGCGTCGCCAACGTGATCGGCGCGAGCCCGACGGAGTGCACGCCGGGCGCTGGCGCACGCTCGGCCTTTGCGCTCGCCGATCAGCTGGATGCGGCGGGCGTGAACGCCATCCTCGTGGCGGTGGAGCTCCGCTACGACGAGGCGACGAGCGATCCGGGGGCGCTCGCGGAGCGTGGACGTCTGCACGCGCTCCTCGGCGAGCTCTACGACGTGCACCTCTCTCCGCTCCTCGGACGACCGACGCGGATCGACGACGTCGAACACGTCGTGCTCGCGAGCCACTCGGGCGGCTACGTGGCGCTCGCGCGCTGTCTCACGGGCGGTGGTCTCACGGTGCACGAGGTGGAGCTGTTCGACTCGCTCTACGGCGAGCTCGCGACGTACCGCGACTGGATCGACACGAACCTCCTCGCGTTCGACGCCAGCGCCTCGGATCCGCGCCGCTTCGCGCTGGTCTTCACCGACGGCGGCGGCACCGCGAGCCAGTCACGCGCGCTCGGCAACGACGTCGAGGCGTGGCTCGCGATGCGGGGCGATCCGGCGAGCCTCCTCTTCGACGAGACGACCGCGACCCTCGAGCCGCCCGCGTTCCGCACGCCGCTCTTGATCAAGCGCAGCGCGCTGAGCCACGACGGCGTCGTGTCGTACTACTTCGAGCGCTTCCTCCGCGGCTCGGACCTCCCGCCACGTCCTTGATCGAATCGCGGACGCCGTCTCGCCGTGGCCGATGCGGCGGACGGAGCTCGCAGCGCGACGCAGGCTGGCGGAGCCGCTCTCTCGGCTCGCCCAGGCTGGCGGAAACACGCCGCCAGGCCTCCGCCGATCCGCCAGCGGAGGGGCGAATTCCCTGCGTTTCATGAGCTTCGAGGCCGGTGCGGGGCGTGCACCAGGGGTCTTCCACGCGCTCGCGTCGAGCGTGGGGAGGCTCCGTTCATGGCTCACGTTCGATGGTGGATGCCGGGGGTGCGGCACTACGAGGTCGTGCAGAAGTGCGCAGGCGACGAGATGCTGATGCGGCCCGATCCGGACTGCGTGATCCGCATCGCGCTCGCGCTCGCTGCGGTGTCCAAGCGCTACGCGAGGATCCGCATCCTCGCGTTCTGCTTCGTGTCCAACCACTTCCACTTGATCCTCGGCATCGACTGCGACGAGGACGCGCTCGACATCTCCGACTTCATGAAGGACCTCGATCAGGACCTCGCGGAGAGCATCAACGCG
>JBILLJ010000086.1:0-37981 GCA_044376125.1 Sandaracinaceae bacterium | reverse complement strand
TCAACGCCCAACGGAGTCAGGACGAGGAGGCCCACGGCGCTCGTCAACGCGCCCAACGCGATCATGGTATGTGCCCGCATCACGTTCGGCGATGAGGGTACAACGGCTTCATGGCCGAAGGCCAAGACGAAGGCGGCCTCGCGCGTCGTCAGCGCGAAGCACCCTTCCCCTCACAGGTCGCGCTCGCGCGATTCGGAGATGCCCGCCCCGGTCGCGAGCGTCATGCGGACCGACGCGACGCGTGATCCCTCGGAGCCCGTCACGACGAGTTGGGCGCGCTGGCCGGCCGCGAGCTGCCCCGCCGGTCCCGTCCAGTTCCGCACGAGCATCGCGGTGCCGCGGAGAAGGCACGCATGGTGACCACCGCCCAGGGCGGCTACGCAGTCGTTCGCATCGGCGCCGGGGATCGTGACTCGGCGAACCTCGCTGTGTGCACCGTACTGCTCATCCCACGCTCGAGAGATGTCCCCGATCGCTTCTTCGAGTTGTGCTTCGCCCTCAACCCGAGCGCGCACGGTGATCTGGCAGAGCCTGCGATCACAGTCGCGAAGGAACACCGACGAGACTGGATAGCCGATCGGCCGTGGTGTCCCGTAGCAGGTTCCGGCGGTGCCTTGAGGATCGCGCTCGAAGCGGAAGCGGCGGCCGCACAGCCGAGCCGCCGTGGCGAATCCATCCCCCAGGGTGAACCCGGCCAAGGTCGGCCGCCCCGGCGCTTGTTGCCCAACGGCCTGTAGCGCTGGGGCGAACGCGACAGCACACGCGAGCACCGGGACGAAGACGGCAGCGGAGAGGCGCATCCGGCGAGGGTAGGCCGGGGGCAATGCGGGGGCAAAACCACCGTGATGGGCCGTCATCGGCCGTCATCGTCCGGCGGCTCGCTGCGCTCCCATCGCCTTGAAAACGTGGGCGATCCGCTACTTCTCCGAGGGATCCTCGGGGTCGCGTTCCGCGACTCTTAATCCGTTGGCTCTCGGTTCAAGTCCGAGATGACCCACTCGTAGAACGCCCCGGATCCTCGCGATCCGGGGCGTTCGTGTTTCTGCGGTCGCGCTGCGCAGCATCGGCGCCGGACCGGAGCGGGACGTGAGCGGTCGGGCTCGACGGGGGCGGGGCATCGGTGCGACCTTGCGCGCGCTCTCGCGGAGGCGTCCATGGCTCGCTCGCGTCTGGTGTCGATCGGATCGGCTCTCTGTCTCGGGTTGCTCGGCGCGTGCAGCGCCACGCACCTCAGCATCGTCGACGAGGCCGGGCCTGCGGCGATCGACGCGGGCGTCGCGCCGGGGATCGATGCGGGGCCGATCGCGCCCGTCGATGCCTTCTTCCCGACCACCATCGATGCGGGGCCGGTCGCGCCCGTCGACGCGTTCTTCCCGATCACCGTCGACGCGTTCATCCCGATCACCATCGACGCGTGGTCGCCGCCGATGACCACGCCCGACGCGTGGTCGCCGCCGATGACGACCCCGGACGCGTGGACGCCCCCTCCGAGCGATGCAGGCCCGCCCGGCGTGACCTGCGGCACCACGGTCTGCAGCGCGCCCGACGTCTGCTGCGTCACGTTCGGCGGCGGTGGCTCGAGCACGAGCACGTGCGGCGCGCCCTCGGACTGCATGGGCCTGGCGGCTTCGTGCGACGGACCCGAGGACTGCGCGGCCGGCGAGGCCTGCTGCGGCATGCGCAGCATGGGCGGCGCCTCCACGGGCTGCGTGCCCGACGCGATGTGCCGCTTCGGTCGGCTCTGTCACGCGGACAGCGACTGCACGGGCCGCGACACCTGCTGCTCGTTCATGGGCGCGAGCGTGTGCTCGCCCTTCTGCCCCTGAGCCAGCCGCGCGAAAGACGGCGCCCGCAGACGGGGAGAACGCGCGCTCCGATCGCATCGGTCACCATCGGCCTCTCGCCACGGAGCCAGCCTTGTCCCGCACGACCCGCGCCCTCGCCTTGATCTCGGCCGCCGCGATCGGCTGCGAGTCGAGCCGAGGGCGACCAGCTCGTGCGCGTCGTCGACATCCCGCGCTGGGGCCGCACGAACGAGGCCGCGCTCTTCCGCGACGACCCCGAGACGTGGGCGCTGCTCCAGGCCTGGACCGAAGGCGTCAACGCGCGAATCGAGGAGGTGCTCGACGGCGAAGCGCCGTTGCCCGCCGAGTTCACCACGCTCGGCTACCTGCCCGAGCGCTGGGCCCCGAGCGACGCGAGCGCGTTCGGCAAGGCGGTGCTCTTCGGCAACGCGAACCAGATCGAGTCGACGATCCTCGCGCAGATCCTCGAGCAGTATCTCTCCGACGTGAACGCAGACCTCGGCCTCATCGCGCCGCTGCGCGACTCGTACGTGCTGCCGCCCGAGGAGCGACCGAGCTCACCCCGGCGCGCGCTCTCGCACCACGGCGCCGATGCACCGAGCGCGCTGCCGCCCGACGCCGCGGAGCGCGTGCGCGCGTTCCAGCGATGGATGGCGGACTTCCGCCCGGGCGCGAGCAACAACTGGGCGCTCGACGGACGACACACCGAGAGCGGCCGGCCGCTCGTCGCGGGCGATCCGCACCAGCCGCTCGCGTCGCCGTCGCTCTTCTGGATGCACCACGAGGTCGCGGCCGATGGCTCGCTCGACGTCGCGGGCTGGAGCTTCGTCGGTGGGCCGGCGGTGCAGCTCGGCCACAACCGCCACGTCGCGTGGACGGCGACGACGACGTACGGCGACATGATGGATCTCTGGGACGTGCGCGTGGTCGGTGGTGTGGCGCGCGTCGGAGGTGTCGAGGTCCCGCTCGTGCGGCGCACCGAGACGATCGCGGTTGCGGGCGCAGAGCCGGTCGTGGTCGAGGTCGACGAGGTGCCGGGCTACGGCGTGCTCCTGCCCGACGGGCTCGCGCCGCTGCCGCTCGGCCGCCCGGCGCGGCGTCTCTTGTTCCGCTGGACCGGCTTCGGCCCCACGCACGAGCTCGAGGGCTTCCTCGGCTTCGATCGCGCGCGCTCGCGCGACGAGTTCGAGGCGGCCGTCGATCGCATCGAGCTCGGCCTCTTCAACTTCGTGAGCGCGGACGCGAGCGGGATCAGCTACCGCGTCTCGCCGCGCATCCCGGATCGCGGCGCGCCGACGGAGAGCCGGCGCCCCTGCCTCGTGCTCGATGGCGACGACCCCGCGACGTACTGGGACGGCACGTTCCTCGATGCGGCGCGCCTGCCGCACAGCCGCGGCGGCGAGCGCGGCTGGATCGGCTCCGCCAACAACGACCCGTATGGCTTCCTCGCAGACGGCCGCATCGAGGGCGGCCGTGGTGTTCCAGGGCTTCATGTACTTCCTGGCCGAGCAGGTGCTCCGCGACGATCTCGCGATCGCGTTCGATCCGATCCTCGAGGCCGAGTCCGCGTACGTGATGAAGTGGCTGTCGTCGGTGGTCCGCGGCACGGCGCCTCGCCCCGAAGGCGCGCTCGACGGCGTCACGCTCCCGGTGCACCTCGCGCGCGCGCTCGAGCTCACGGAGGCGTGGCTCGCCGAGCGCTTCCCGAGCGGCGAGTATCGCTGGGGCGATCTGCACGGCACCGTGTTCCGCAGCGTGTACGGCGATCGGCTCGCCTCGCCCTGGGTGCCGACCGATGGCGGCGACGGAACGCTCAACCGCGCCGACAGCCTCTTCTTCGCGTCGGAGGGCACGCCCAACGAGCGCCTCGAGGCGAGCGACGGATCGATCTATCGCATGGTCGCGAGCTTCCGCGCGGACGGCACGCCCGAGGCCTTCTTCACGATGGAGCGCGGCGTGAGCGGCGAGCCCACGAGCTCGCACTGGGACGACCTCCACGCGGACTGGGTGGAGACGCGCTACCGGCGCCTGCGCTTTCTGCCCGAGGAGGTCGAGGCCGATCCGACCGAGCTCGTCGCCACGCTGCGGCCGTGAGCGACGCCGAGGCTGCGCGGCCCGATTCGAAGGCGGAGATTCTTTCTCCATCTCTTCGTGTAGCCTCGGGCGCATGCGCCACGTCGGGACCTTCGCGCTCGCGCTCACGCTCCTTCCCGCCTGCGGCGGAGGCGATGCGACACCGGACGCCGCAGGCACGCCGTCGGTCGACGCCTACGTGCCGCCGGGCACCGACGCGGGGCCGCTGCCCGACGCGTACGTCGCGCCCGGTGAGGATGCGGGCGGCGGCTCGAGCGGCGAGCGGCTCTTCCCCGATGGCGCGTGGTTCTACCATCCCGTCGACACGGCCCCCTTGCGCGCCAACTCGGACGCGACGACGCAGTGGCTCACCGACAACGGCGGCTGGGGCGCAGGCCGCCTCCAGATCGACTTCTCGATCGAGGTGCTCACCGCTGCGACGGACACGCCGCTCCTGACCTTCGAGGAGACGGGCGACTTCTACAGCCCCGACTGCGACGACGTGATGGTGCCGGTGCCGATGGGCGGCGCGCTCGAGGGCGAGACCGGCTACGAGTGCACCACCGACGGCGACTGCCACCTCATCGTGATCGATCGCCGCGTGAACCGGCTCTTCGAGATGTGGCGCGCGAACATCACGGGCGGCACGTTCTACGGCGGCTGCCTCGCCGCGTGGGACATGACGCGCGTCTATCCCGCCGAGGGGCGCGGTGAGCAGTGCACGAGCGCCGACGCGGCGGGCTTCCCGATCGCGCCGCTGCTCTTCACGGCCGACGAGGTCGCGGCGGGCGAGATCGATCACGCGATCCGCTTCATCCTGCCCAACGCGCGCATGCGGCGCGGGTACTACGTGCGGCCCGCGACGCACGCGGGCGGACCGAGCGCCGACGATCCGAACGCGCCGGTCTACGGCACGCGCTGGCGCCTGCGCGCGGACTACCCGCTCGAGTCGCTCCCGAACGACGGCGCACGCGTCGTGGCGCGCGCGCTCCAGCGCTACGGCATGGCCCTGGCCGACGGCGGCAACATCGCGCTCACCGCGCGCAGCGACCGCTCGAGCACGGCGCAGTGGGACGGCCTGCTCGGCCCGCGCGATCTCGACGCGATCCAGCCCAACGACTTCGAGGTCATCGACACCGGCGAGCCGATCGAGCTCACGTTCGACTGCGTGCGTACGCCGTACTGATCGCGCGAGGCGTCAGCGCGCGTGGCGGCGTGCCCACTCGGCCAGGGTGATGCCCGCCGCGACGGTCATCGGGTAGCTGTGGTTGAGGCCGTACATCGGGATCGCGACGACCTCGCTCGCCGCCTCGAGCAGCGTGCGGCCGACGCCGTCGTCCTCGTTGCCGACGACGATGCACGTGTCGCGCGGCAGGGCCGCGTCCCAGAGCGCGACGTTCGCGTCGTCCTTCTCGAGGACCGAGAGGTGCCAGCCCTCGCGCCGCGCGAGCTCGACGAAGGCCTCCTCGCTCTCGATCTCGCGGATGTGCTCGTAGCGGTGCATGCCCATCGCGGCGCGCTCGTACCAGCGCTCGCCGCCGATCAGCACGATCTCCTTCACGAGGAACGAGTGCGCGGTGCGGATGATCGCGCCGACGTTGAACGGGTTCTTGGCGCGCCTCACCGCGACGCGAAGCGGGAAGCGGATGCGATCGAGCTCGGCGCGGACCTCCTCGAGGGGCAGGCCGAGCGGCGGGACGTGGGCCATGGCGCAGACGACGGAGCCGGGAGGCGGCTCAGATGTCCGCGCGCTGATCGGCCGGTGCGCCCGCAGGCGGCGCGTTGCGACCGGCCTGACGAACGAGCTTGTTGATCGGGAGGTAGGTCCCGAACACCAGATCCCACAGCGGCGAGGTGATGCCGTAGCGGTGGTTGGGCGAGTCGTGGTGGTGGAGCATGTGGTAGCGCTTGAGCCACCGGCCCGGACCGCTCTTGGGGTTGAAGTAGTGCGTGTAGTAGTGGGTCCAGTCGTACGCGACGTAGCCCGCCGCGGTGCCCGCGAAGACCGGCCAGAAGTACGCGCCGAAGACGAAGTACCAGAGGGTGCCGATGACCACGGCGACGGGCCAGATGCCGATCGGCGGGAGCACGAGGCGCATCGGATCGTCCGCGTACTCGTGGTGGTAGCCGTGCAGGATGAAGACGTTGAGCCGGCCGGGCTTCGTCTTGGCCTCCCAGTGGAACGCGATGCGGTGGAGCCAGTACTCGATGAGGGTCGTGAGCACGACCCCGCCGAAGAAGAGCGCGAGGCTCAGCCAGCCGTGCTGGAGGAAGCCTGCGTAGAGGCCATACGCCACGACGGGACCGAACCAGACGCCCGGCGTGATCGGATGGGCCTGCGCGAAGTACTTCTCGATGAAGTCGTTCTTGTAGACCTTGAGGCGCTTGGGGCGCTTGCCCTTCTTGCCGTCGGGGCCGATCGGAGCTTCGGGGAACTTGCCCTCTGCGGCGTCGAGGCACTCCTGGGTGAAGTCGAGCATTCCCATGGGGGCTCGTCGGTACCAGCGCGTCTGCTCGCGAGCAACGTTTCGCTTGACCGTCCTCACTTGGCTACCGACGCGCTGCGAGCGCTACGTCACGCCGAGGCGCGGGCCGAGCGACCTTCTCTGCTAGGCTCGCGGCCCCCATGGCCGAAGCTTTTCCGCCCCTGGACCTCAAGACGCTCCCGCGCGCCCACATCGCCCGCGAGGTCGCCAAGCGCTTCACGTTCCTGCGTCGCCTCGCGACGGTGGAGCTCAATCGCATCCTCGCGCCGCTCGGCGCCACCGCCCCCATGTACAACGTGCTCCTTCGGCTGAGCACCGAGGGTCAGCTCTCGCAGCAGGAGCTCGCGCTCGACGCGGGCCTCGACGCCGCCGGCGTGAGCCGACTCGTCGCCAAGCTCGCCGAGATGAAGCTCGTGACGATCAAGGTCGACGCGCAGGACCGTCGCCGTCGCCTCGTGCGCCTCACGCCCAAGGGCGTCGCGTTCGAGCAGGCGCTCGAGCCGGTCGTCGACGCGGCGATGCGCCACGCGGTCATCGGGCTCGACGAGAACGAGGAGTACGAGCTCTTGCGCATCCTCGACAAGACGGTGCGCTCGATGATCGAGGTGCTGAACGTGGTGCGCCGCGATCGGCGCCGGACGCGGAGCCGGCGCGTGAGCCCGCTGCTCGATCTGGACGACGCCGACGCCGACGAGGTCGCGGCGTCCCCGTCCACGTGACGCACGCCGGCCTGGCGCGGTAACCTCGCGCCATGGTCGAACGAGGCTCGAGCGTCTCCAGCGCCGCTCGCGGAGCGAGCACACGCACCGACGTCCCCTTGTCGGACGTGGGCCTGGCGGCCACGGCGCTCGACGCCGAGACGCCTCCCGAGGCGAAGAAGCGCTCGGGCGCAGGCACGCCCGAGGCAGCGCCGTCCGCCGACGTCGAGGTCGATCCGTGGCTCGGGCGCGTGCTCGCGAACGTCTACAAGGTCGACGCGAAGATCGGCGAGGGCGGCATGGGCGCCGTCTACCGCGCGACGCACGTCCACCTCGGCAAGCAGGTCGCCGTGAAGGTGCTCACCGACGCGATCGCGCAGAAGCGCGACGCCGTCGAGCGGCTCCGGCAAGAAGCGATCGCGGCGAGCTCGATCGATCACGACAACATCGTCGACGTCGTCAGCTTCGATCGGTACGACGACGGCTCGGTCTTCATCTTGATGGAGCTCCTGCGCGGCGAGAGCCTCGCGGAGCGCATGGAGTCGATGCGCAACGCCGGCCGCGCGCTCTCGCTCGCCGAGACGGTGCAGATCGCGCTCCAGATCTGCGACGCGCTCGGCGCGGCGCACGAGCGCGGCATCGTGCACCGCGACCTCAAGCCCGAGAACGTCTTCCTCGCCAAGAAGGGCGATCGCGAGCGCGTGAAGGTGCTCGACTTCGGCATCTCGAAGATCAAGACGGCCGAGGCCGAGCAGGTGCGCATGACGCGCACGGGCCAGCTCGTCGGCACGCCGCTCTACATGTCGCCCGAGCAGGCGCGGGGCGAGACCGACATCGATCGACGCGTCGACGTGTATGCGCTCGGCGTGATGCTCTTCGAGATGCTGACCGGCGCGCCGCCCTTCGACGGTCGCAACTACTTCGAGCTGCTCTGGAAGCACGGCAACGAGCCGCCGCCTTCGCTGCTCGCGCGGAGCCCCGACCTCGTCTGCCCGCCGGAGCTCGACCACGCCGTGCAGCGCGCGCTCGCCAAGGATCGCGACGCGCGCTTCCAGACGATGGGTGAGCTCGCCGAGGCGCTGCGCGTCGCGGTGCCGGATCTGAGCGTGCCGGGCGCGTCGATCCCGCCCGAGCTGCGGACCTCGAGGCCGTCGGGGGACGGGCGCACACCGAGCCCCACGCCTGCGCCCACGCCCCAGAGCGCACGATCGGCGCAGACGCCCGCGCGGACGCCCACGCCCGAGAGCGCCGCGGCGATCGAGAGCGAGGCGCCGCCCGTGCGTTCGAACGCGCTCCTCTGGGTCGGCGCTGCGGGGCTCTTCGCGGTGGTGCTCGGGGGCGGGCTCTACGCAGTGATGGCGAGCGGCTCGACCGGCGCGTCGGGCACGACGGCGCCACCTCCGACGACCACGACCGAGATCGCTCCACCGACCACGGCGCCTCCCGCGACCAGCCCGCCCGCGACCACGCCGCCGACGACCACGCCGCCGACGACCACGGAGACCACCGCGACGCCGCTCCCTGCGACCGTGACCGTGAGCCTCGGCTCCGATCCGCTCGGCGCGGAGGTCTTCGCGGGCGAGGCGCGCCTCTGCACCACGCCGTGCCTCTCGGATCTGCCGGGCGGAGTCGAGGCCTCGCTCACGTTCCGGCGCGAGGGCTACCAGGACACGATCGAGCGCGTGATGCCGGCCGAAGGGCTCGCGGTCTCGCCCCGCCTCCGCGCGCGTCGGCGCGTCCCGTCGGACGGCACGACCGGCGCCGGCGGCGGGCCGGCGATCAAGACCACCCTCTGACGAACCTCGGCTCGCTGCCGTCCCGCGTGAAGGCGGGCAGGCGGATCGGAGCGCTTCACGCGAGAATCGCGCGCCGCGCCGATCCGGCATAGGATCGGCGCCTTGCCATGCTGACTTCGACTCGACCCAACGGTCGCCACCGTGGGGCTCAGGGGCTCGCGCTGTGGCTCGGCGCGTGGTTCTCGCTCTCCGTCGCCGCACCGACCGCCTCGCTGCCCGACCTGCTCGGGCCCAGCGTCGTCCACGCCGACGACGTGGCCGAGGCGACCATGCTCTTCAACCGCGGCAACGAGCACTTCCAGCGCGCCATGCGGCTGCGTGGACCGCGGCGCCGTCGCGAGCTCGAGCTCGCGCTCGAGCAGTACCTCCAGAGCCTGGGGCGCGTGCGATCGCGCAACGTCCTCTACAACACGGCCCTGGTGCTCGAGGCGCTCGATCGTGCGCCGGAGGCGTTCAACCACTGGACCGAGTACCTCGCGGTCGACGGCCTGAGCGAGCAGGAGCTCGCCGATGGACGACAGCACCGCGACGCGCTGCGGATCCGCGTGGCCGTGTTCGTGCTGCGCTCGAGCACGCCCGCCGAGGTGTGGATCGATCGGCGCGACCTCGGCTCCCGCGGCAGGACGCCGCTCGAGGTCGCGCTGGAGGAAGGACAGCACACCTTCTACTTCGCGGCCGCGGGCCACAGCGAAGGACAGATGACGGCGTCGGGCGCGCTCGGCGGCACGACCGACGTCACGATCACGCTCGAGGCCCAGCCCGTGTGGGTGCAGGTGCTCGCCCCCGAAGGCGCCATCCTCGAGATCGACGGCGGTCGCGTGACGCCCGGTCAGTCCGTGCCGATCCCACCGGGCGCGCACGTGGCGCGCGTGGCGAGCGGCGAGCGGACGCTCGCGGAGCGGCGCTTCGAGGTGCTGGTCGGCTCGGCGCCGATGGTGATCGACATGACGAGCGCGCTCGGGGCCGGTGGGCTCGGCGGAGGCCTCGTGCACGTCGTGGTCAACACGGCCGCGCAGCTCGAGATCGACGGAGTCGTGCAAGGCCAGGACGCGAGCGAGCACGAGACCACGCTCAGCCCGGGCCCGCACCGCGTGCGCGTGTCGGCCCCCGGGCGCCGAACCTACGAGGGCAGCCCCAACTTCGAGCTCTTCCCGGCGCGCCTCGAGGTGTCGCTCGCCGAGGGCGGCAATGGGTGGGTCTACGCGGGCCGCGGCGTCTTCGGACCGCTCGCGATCCTCGGCATCGTCACGGGCAGCATCACGCTCGTGGGCGCATCCGTCACGCACGACCGGAACCAGCGCGAGCGGTCGCAAGACTCGGCCGACGCGCTCCAGGGCTGGACGCTCGCCACCGACATCACGTGGTCGATCACCGCGGCGCTCGGCGTCGCGACGATCGCGCTCCTCATCGTCGATCCCGGTGGCGGCGACAGCACCGCCACCTTCAGCGTGCAGCCCGCGCCCGGAGGCGGCACCGCCTCGCTCACGTACCGCTTCGGAGGTGCGCTGTGAGCACCGTGCACCGCTCGTTCGTCTCGCTCGTCGTCTCGGCCGGTCTGGTCACCGGCCTGGGCGGCTGCAGCCTCGTCTGGCAGCCGGTCGTGGACCCCGAGCCCGATGCGTACTTCGAGGAGCCCGACGCGTACTTCACGGACGTGCCGCCCGAGCCCGACGCGGGCCCCGACGCGTTCGTCGTGATCCCCGACGAGGTCTGCGACGGTGTCGGAGGAGACGAGGACATGGACAGCCTCGCCGACTGCAACGACCCGGACTGCTTCGGCGACGACAGCTGCTGTGACCCCACCGTGGGCACCGACTACGGCGCGATGTTCTCGGGCATGACGCTGCCGCCCGAGTGGAGCGACCGCGATCTCGCGCGCTCGTACGCGGGCACGGCCCTGCAGGTCGGCGTCGCGGGCAGCGCGCCCGTCGGGACCTTGTGGCGCAACCGCTGCGTGCCGCTGGGACAAGGCGGTCACTTCGAGCTCCGCGTCGGACGTCGCGGCCCGATCATGGTCGGCAGCGGCGAGACGATGACGCTCGTCCTGAGCCCCGCCCGTGAGCCCGGGCCGAGCGGCTTCCTCGACGAGCTCGCGATCCGCATCGACGCCGCGAACCGGGCGACGGTGCTGCGCGCGGGCACCGCGATCACGCTCGACGACGCGCCGTGCGTCATGTCGAACGTCGCGCAGCTCGGGCCCGAGACGACCTTCCAGATCGACCTGCGACCGGGCGTGTCGGGCGGTCGCTCCGCGATCCTCGCGAGCGTCGCGGTGACGAGCTCGGACGGCATGTGCCGGAGCACGAGCACGCTCGTGCACGATCTGCCGATCCTCGCGGACGACCTCGTGCGCACCCCCGAGGACGGAACACGATCCTGTCAGGACAGCCCGGGCCTCTACTTCGGCGTCGAGGTGCGACCGCCGACCACGGGCGCGGGGACCTTCGCGATCGTGCCGCTCACCGCTGGGCCCGCGAGCATCGTCCTGCGGCCGCTCGAGTGCGCCTCGCCCGGCGTGTTCTCGCGCTCGACCGTCGTGCTCGACCGCGAGTCCGTCGGGCCCGCGTCCGCGCCTCACACCCTGGGCGGGATCGGTGCGCCGGATCTCCTGCCGGCGCCCGCATCACAGTGGGCGCTGGCCTACGACGCGAGCGTCGAGGATCGGTCCGAGGAGCTGTTCCGCGCGCTCACGCTCTCGCTCGGTGTCGGCTTCGGCGCCGTGCCCGACAGCGACACGTGGATGCCGACGCCCACGAGCCCGATCGAAGGAACCGGCGCGCGCGTGCGCGAGCCGAGCCTGACGATGCTCGACGTGACGGACCCCGTGCTGCTCTGGGCGCGGGAGACGAGCGGGTCCTCGGGGGACTACGAGATCGCGCGCGGCACGTTCGATCCCGTGGGCCGGATGCTCACCGCGAGCACGATCATCTCGCCCTCGACCGGCCCCGAGATCACCTGCGAGTCGCTCCGCGAGCCCTCGATGATCCTCGGCTACAGCGACGCGGGCGCCGTGGACGGCGAGTGGATCTTCGTGAGGTGCGACGTCGGCGCGGTGAGCAGACTCGGCCTCTGGCGCCGCTCGTCGGGCACCACGATGCTGGTGTCCCCCGACGTGCTCGGCGACTCGGCGATCGCTTCGCGCGTGATCGCAGCCGACGCGCTCTCCACCCTGCGCCCCGACGGCCGCGTCTTCGCGCTCTGGGTCCTCGCGCGCGGCGCGACCGACACGGCGGAGGTGCATCTCTTCCTCGCGGATCGCGTGCCGGCGGGCGTGGCGCCCACCTTCGTGCCCTACCCGGGCAACCCCATCCTGCGCGAGGGCGACGGGAGCCTCGCGAGCTGTCCGACCGGCAGCACCTGCCGGCTGACCTCGATGTCCGTCGCGCAAGTGCGGCAGACGGGGGCGGACCGACTGCGCTTCCTCTTCGCGCGTGCGCGGACGGGGGGCACGCCCGTGTACGATCTCCTCGGCGCCGAGCAGGTCGCGCTCCGCGGTCTCGAAGGCATGTGATCGCGGTCTCGAAGGGATGTGAGCGGCCGCGCCGGTGGACGGCACGGAACGTGATGAGGTGGTCGGAGCGAGCCCGGCGCTGTGCCAGTCTGGACCGGGCGCGGAGAACCGAATGAGCCCCACCAAGCTCGCCTGCGTGCTGTCCCTGCTCGGCCTCGCCGCGTGCGCCAGCTCCGAACCACGGGCGGCGACGGTCGACGTGGGTCTGAGCCCGCTCGACGCGGACGCGGGGGTCTTCTCGTCGGACGCGATGCTCAGCGTGGACGGCGCGGCGCCCGGCGTCCTGCCCGAGGCGGACTACGTCGCGGAGGGTGGTACGCGCGGCAGCGCCTGCCTCGACTTCGTCGACAACAACCGCGACGGTGTCTTCGACTGCGACGAGGTGCAGTGTCAGGACGCGACCGTGAACCCCGCCTGCTGCGTGGGGAGCACCTCGGCGAGCTGCTGCATCCGCGACGAGGATGTCACGGTCACCGCGAGCGACTGCGCGGGGGCGCCGTGCCTGCAGGTGGGCGACACCACCCTCGCCGCGACCAACGGCCGCGTGGTCCGGGGCAGTGATCTGCCGACCGGCTGCGACATCCCGCCCGAGAGCGGCTTCGCGCCGTTCGGCAGCGTCGGCTCGCACGGCTTCATGGTCTTGCCGCAGCGGGTCAACCCAGCGGCAGCGCACATCCGCATCGAAGGTCGCATCGGCGCCGCGGACGTGAGCACGAGTGAGGTGGCGGCCGCCGGCTTCGGGCTCTTCAGCGAGCAGGGCATCGGCAGCGTCGCGCGACCGCTCGTCGCGGTCGTCGCCAGCGCGACCTCGGACGACGTGCGCGTGATCGTGGGTGACCGGGTCATCGCGACCGAGACGCTCGGGTCCTCGGGCTGTGCGCGCAGCCTTCGCTACGCGATCGCGCTCTCTCCGGACGGAACGTTCCGCGTCGAGCGACGCGCGCCGGCCGATGGCACGTGGGACGCGACGCCCGTCGCGACCGGCAACTTCGACCTGCTCCCGGGCGCGCGCGTCGCGATGTTCGGGCAGCAGCCCAACCCCGACGGCGCGCCCGTGACCTGGGTGTCCGAGCTCGCGGTGCTGCAGGAGGGCTGTGATCGCCTCGCGCCTGCGCGCCCGGAGACGCCGACCGTCGCGGCGGGCACGAGCGACGACGTCACGGGCGTCGCGGTGTTCCCGCGCGATGGCTCCGGTGCGTACGAGGCGCTGATCACCTCGGGCGATCAGATCCACTGGCTCGCCGTGCAGAGCGCTTCGGGCGGACTCGTCTCCACCGCGCCGGGTGATCCGTTCGGCGACAACATCCAGCCGGTCTGGCCTGGCTACGCCCGCTTCCAGGACATCGAGGTCCTGCGGCACGCAGGCACGCACCGCGTGTTCCTCGCGGCGGCGCCGGCCGGCAGCGACACGTTCGAGATCGTCGAGACGAGCTACACGCCGTCGGTCACGGCGGGCACCCCCGGCACGCTCGGGACGAGCGTCACGCGCATCCTCGGCGCGCGCGACTTCGGCGCGAGCGGTGGCTCCGCGGCCGTCTCGGTCGATGGTCCCGCGGCCGCCGTGGTGTCGGTGGGCGGACGCGAGGGTGTCGTGCTGCTCGCGCGCGTTCGCTACGCGGACGGACACAGCGAGATCCGCGTCTCGCCCGCGCTGCCGGACGCGTCGGACTTCGAGTCGCCCGCCGGCGTGGTCGGTCGCGACGCGAGCGGCGTGACGACGAACGGGCTCGTGCACGCGAGCCAGAGCCTCACGGCCGACGCGTTCGATCGCGACGAGGTCGCGGACCCGAACCTGGTCGTGATCGACGGCGTCGCGCGCGTGCTCTACGCGGGCCGCCGCGGGACGCGATGGTCGATCGGCAGCATCGTCGCCTCGCCCGACTTCACGCACTTCGCGCCCGTCGACGTCGCGCCCCTGCTCGGGCCGAGCGCGAGCGGGTTCGATGCGCTCGGTGTGAGCGAGCCGCTGCTCGTGCGCCGCGACGACGTGGACTGGCTCTATTTCGCGGGCACCGACGGCGCGCGGCGCGGCGTGGGTGTCGCACGCCAGGACGTGCTGGGAGGCGTGCGCTGATGAATCGAGACCCCCAGCGGCTCGCGGGCGCCCTCGCGCTGCTCGGCCAGAGCGTCGCGCTCGTGGCGCTCCTCGGATGTGGGGCCGCTGGCGCGACCTCCGTGGACGCCGGGCCGGGGGGCAGCGACGCGGGGGGCGCCGTGCGCTCCGACGACGGAGGTGTCGGCGCCACGCTCGATGCGCTCGACCCGAGCGCGGGCGACAGCGGCGCGGGCCTGCTCTCGGAGGGCGCGGGCAGCGACGACGCGGCCAACGCGCTCGCGTGCTTCGACGGCGTCGATCAGGACGGCGACCGCACGCTCGACTGCGACGAAGACGACTGCGCGACGACGCGTGTGTGCTGCGTCGGCTCGACCGCACCGGCGTGCTGCGCGGACACCGCGGTCACGAGCGGCCTCGCGCTCGCCGGCTGCGAGAGCGGCGACCCGCGCACGTGCACCGAGCTCGGCGCACGGCTCGTCGCAGGCACGCCCGTCGTGAGCGCGGACCACGCGCTCGTGCCCGTCTCGGGCGGCGGCCTCGATGGTGCGCTCGACTTCCCCGCCATGCAGCTCCGTCCGCGCGGTGAGCGGTTGACCCTGCGCGCGCGGATCGCGTCGCCGGCCACGTCGGGGCAGCTCGATGCGACGGCCTTCGGCGTCTGGGCGCCCCAGCTGCCGACCGCCACCGTCTCGCCCGTGGTCGCGGTCGTCGTCAGCGCCACGCGCGGAGACGTCTCGATCGTCGCGGGCACGCGCGTGATCGCGAGCGCCGACCTCGTCGCCGGCGACACGGACCACGTCCTCGAGATCGAGCCGACCGGTCAGGTCCTCGTGCGCTTCGGTGGCACGACGCTCGGTCCCTTCGCCGTCGAGCTCCCGACCGGCGCGGTCGTGCCCGTCGTCTTCGGGCGCGTGCAGAACGACGCGTACGCGGGTGGCACGACGCGCCTCCGATCGCTCGAGGTGGAGCGGCGTGCGTGCGATCTGCCGGCGGCCCTGGGCCGCACGGGCGAGGTCCTGCCCGAGTCGGGCGCCGCGATCGACGAGAGCCAGGCCTCCGATCCGAGCGTGCTCGTGCGCGACGGCCTCGAGCCGCTCGTCGCGTTCGCCGCGCGCGGCGACGGCTCGAACGACGGACACACTCTCTTCGTCGGCACGCTGCGCGACGGCGCCGTGCAGGACGTGGCGCCCCTCCTCACGACGGCGGAGCTCGAGGCGCTGCTCGTGCTGCCGAGCATCACGGACCTCGGCGCGCCCGAGCTCTTCGAGGAGGCGGGCATCGTCTCCGCGTACGTCGCGTACGAGCGCAGCGGCGTGTGGAACGTCGCGCGCGTGACCGACGTGCTGGGCGCGAGCCCGGTGGGCGCCCCGCTCGCGCTCGGCAGCGAGCAGTACGATCACCCGGCACGCATGCCGAACGGCCGCCTCCTCGTGCGCGAGCGGACGGCCGCCGGCGCGACCCGCTTCGTGCTCTTCACCGTCAGCGGTGAGATCCCGACCGCCGAGGGCGGCCTCTGCGGCGCGCGCGCCAGCTGCGAGGTCGAGCGCACGGACACGTTCGTGCTGGAGCCCTCGGGCGATCCGCTCGCGTTCGATCGCGACGAGGTGAGCGCGCCCGTGGCCCTCGAGCACGCGGGCGTCACGCGCATCTACTACGCGGGCCGACGCGGCACGCGCTGGAGCCTCGGCCTGCTCGTCCAGGGTCGCGATCAGGGCTTCTTCCGCGCGGGCAACGACGGCCTGGCCGTGCTCGGCCCGACGGGCCAGGGCTTCGACGCGCTCGGCGTCGCGAGCCCCGCCGCGTTCCTCGACGGCGGCGAGCTCGTACTGCTCTACGCGGGCACCGACGGCGCGCACTGGCGCCTGCTCTCGGCGCGCATGCCGATGCGTCCGTGAGCCGGCGGCGGGCGAGCGTCGCCTCCCACGCACCGACGTGCCAACCTCCGCCCGCGTGAGCACGCGCTACGAGCTGCTCGAGTGCCTCGGCGAAGGCGGCATGGGCCGCGTGTACCGGGCCATCCACCACCCGAGCGGCGCGACCGTCGCGGTGAAGATGCTGCGCGCGGAGTGGCGCGACGACGCCGAGCGACGTCGCCTCTTCCTCGACGAAGCCACGGCGGCCGCGCGCCTCTCCGACCCGCGCATCGTGCGCTTGCTCGACGTCGGCACCGACGAGCGCGGCGCGCCCTTCCTCGTGATGGATCACGTCGACGGCACCGAGCTCGAGGCGTGGATCGAGGCGTGGCCGGGGTGGGACAACGTGATGCGCGTGCTGCTCGACGTGCTCGAGGGACTCTCCGCCGCGCACGCGGCGGGCATCGTCCACCGCGACCTCAAGCCCGCGAACGTGCTCGTCGAGCGCACGAGCGGCCGCGCCCGCATGCTGGACTTCGGCGTCGCCGCGCTGCTCGATCCGCTCCGCGCGAGCTCGTCGCTGCGCATCGCGGGCACGCCGAGTTCATGGCGCCCGAGCAGCTGCTCGGCACGAGCGCGGTCGGCCCCTGGACCGACCTCTACGCGTACGGCGTGATGCTCGCGTACGTGCTCACGGGCCGCTCCGTCTTCGACGCGGACGTCGATCTCTCGGCGCTCGCGGCGCGCAAGCTCGAGCCCACGACGCTCGGGCCCGACGTCGCGATGCGCGAAGGGCTCGAGGTGCCCGACGCCCTGCGCCAGCTGGTCGCTCGGCTGCTCGCGCCACACCCGCGCCAGCGCCTGCGCTTCGCGGCCGAGGTCCGCGCCGAGCTGCTCGACGCGACGGCCCACGTGGGAGACTCGGTGCCACGCACCGCGCACCCGCGCCCGACGCGTCGCGACGGCGGCGACACGACGATCGATCCGAGCTTCGAAGCGACGGTGCTGCCCGAGCGCGTGCTCTCACCCGCCCCCGCGGCGAGCGACACGGTCGTCTTGCCGATCGATCTGCCCGCGCCCGAGCACCTCGATCACGGCGTGTCGCTCTCGCAGCTACGCGAGACCTCTCTCGTGGGTCGCGAGCCCGAGCAGGAGCACCTCGAGTCCCTCGTGGCGACGGTGCTCGCCGAGGGCGGCGCGCACGTGCTCCTGCTCGAGGGCGAGGCCGGCATCGGCAAGAGCCGACTCGCGCGCTGGGGTCTCGCGGAGGTGGAGCGCACCGGCGCGATGGAGGGCGCCGCGGGCGGCTACGATCTCGGAGGCTCCGGCGCGGCCGGCGGCCTGCGGCACGCGCTCCAGCGCTTGCTCGGTGCACCACCGCCACGGACCGATCCGAGCGCCCCCGAGCCGGCGCTCGCCGCGTGGCAGTGGCTCGCCGACGCGAGCGTGGCCCGCAGCTGCTCGGCGGGCCTGGGTCGCACCTCGCAGAGCGGTGATCCCGAGCTCGATCGAGCGCTGCTCGCGCGCTTCGTGCGCGCGGACGTCTCGCAAGAGACGCTCGCCCAGGAGGAGATCGCACGCCTCGCGCACGCGGCGCTGCGCGCGCTCGGGCGCCTGCGGCCCATCTACCTCTGGCTCGACGACGTGGGCTGGTCGCGCGATGGCGCGCTCGCGCTCGTCGAGCGCCTGCTCGACGCGGACGACACGCCCATCCTGGTGGTCGCGACGCTGCGCACGGACGCCCCCGCGAGCGAGGACGCGCTGGCGCGCCTCGAGCGCCTTCGTGCCCACGCGCGCACGACGACCCGAACGCTCGAGGGGCTGTCGGACGACGCGATCGAGGCCCTCGCGCAGGAGATCGTGCCGCTCGCGCCCGGCGTCGCCCGATCGATCGCGGCCATCGTCCCGCGCTCGCCGATGCTCCTGCGGGCCGCGCTCCGGGAGTGGGTGGAGAGCGGCGTCCTGGTGTCGGGCCCCGAGGGGCACGCGCCGCGCCCGGGCTCGGAGATCGAGCGGGTCATCGGCGCGCGCCCGATCGAGCTGCTCGTCGCGAGCCGCCTCGAGCGCCTGATCGCGTCGTTCGGCGACGGCGCAGAGCTCGCCGAGGGTGTGCTCGTGCGCGCAGCGCTGCTCGGCGCGCGCCTCGAGCGCCCTGCCCTCGAGGCCGCCGTGGCCGCCTCTCCCGCGCTCGGGCCGCTGCTCGATCCGCTGCGCTGGCTCTCCGCGGAGCCGCAGTACACCGCACGTCTCTGGCTCGCGCGCGCGAACGCGCACTACTTCGCGCTCCGCTACGACGAGGCCGTGCGCGCCGTGCAGCGCGCGCGCCGCGAGGCGACCGCGATCGACGATCGGCACCTCGCGCTGCGTTGCGACGCGCTCTTCGCGGACATCTCCTTCTATCAGGACCGCCTCGCGACGGCGCAGCGCACGGCCCTCGAGCTCCTCGATCAGCTCGATCCCGAGGACCCGGAGCACGCGGCCGTCGCCGCCACGCTCGCGCAGCGCCTGAGTGATCTCGAGGTGCTGCGTGGCGATCTCGACGCGGCCCTCGAGTGGCGCGAGCGCTGCCTCGCGATGAACCTCGCCGCCCAGCGCCCGTGGCGTGCGCGCATCGCGCGCCTCAACGTCGCCGAGATCCACGTCGCGACCGGTCGGCACGCCGAGGCGCGCTCGATCTTCGACGAGGTGCTCGCCGACGCGCAGCGCGATCGCGACGACGACGGCGCCGCCGCCTGCATCGACTCGCGCGCGCACCTCGAGCTCGTCACCGGGCACGCGGAGCGCGCCCGCGAGGTGAACGATCCGCTGCTCGCGCGCCTCGAGGCCAAGGGCGATCTGTGGCGCCTCACGAGCGCCCGCATGGTCGACGCGGTGGCGTCCGTCTACCTCGACCCGGCCGAGGAGATCGCGGTGCGGGTGGCCGCGTTCGTCGCCGCCTACCGCAAGGTCCCGCACGACGACGCGTTCACGACCTACGGCACGACCCTCCTCGAGCGAGAGCTCGCGCGCCGCGGCCTCGAGCCCCTGCGCGCGAGCGTCGAGGCGCTCCTCACCGATCGCCGCAAGCAGCTCTCCGCCGGCTTCTCCCGCTGACGCACGCCAGCGGCACGCCGGCGGGTGCCGCGCGCATCGCAGAAAACGCACGTCGCGCGTGGGCGCCGGATCCCTTCGGGCTCGGTCGTTGGTAACGTCCCGGCCCCATGCCGATCGACCCGAACCTCCGCCCCATCCAGGACGTCGCCTCCGAGCTGGGTCTGCCCGACTGGGCCCTCGTCCCCTACGGCCGCGACAAGGCCAAGATCGAGCTCTCGGCGCTCGAGACGACGCGCGCGGCGACCGCGCACAAGCTCGTGCTCGTGTCGGCGATCACGCCGACGCCGTCGGGTGAGGGCAAGACGACGACGTCGATCAGCCTCGCGATGGGCCTGCGCAAGATCGGGCGCATGGCGGTGCCCTCGCTGCGCGAGCCCTCGCTCGGGCCCGTCTTCGGCGTGAAGGGTGGCGGCACCGGCGGCGGCAAGGCGCAGCTCGTGCCGGCCAACGAGATCAACCTCCACTTCACCGGCGACATCCACGCGATCACGGCGGCCAACAACCTGCTCGCGGCGATCGTCGACAACGAGCTCCACTTCGCTGGCTCCAGCAAGGGCGAGGGGACCGGCCTCGATCCGCGGCGCGTGACCTGGCGCCGCGCGATGGACATGAACGATCGCTCGCTCCGCAACGTGACGCTCGGCCTCGGCGGTCGCGCGGGCGGCGTGCCGCGCGAGAGCGGCTTCGACATCACCGCCGCGAGCGAGGTCATGGCGGTGCTGTGCCTCGCGACGTCGATGAAGGATCTCGAGGACCGCCTCTCGCGGATCGTCGTCGGCCGCACCTTCGACCAGAAGCCCGTCACCGCGGGCGATCTCGGCGCGCACGTCGCGATGGCCGCGCTCCTCAAGGACGCCCTCTTGCCGAACCTCGTGCAGACCGCCGAAGGCGGCCCCGCGCTCGTGCACGGCGGCCCCTTCGCGAACATCGCGCACGGCTGCTCGAGCATCCTCTCGACGCACATGGCGCTCCACTACGCCGACATCGTCGTGACCGAGGGCGGCTTCGGCTTCGATCTCGGCGCCGAGAAGTTCCTCGACATCAAGTGCCGCAAGGCCGGTGTGTGGCCCAACGCGCTCGTCGTGGTCGCGACGCTGCGTGCGCTCAAGTTCCACGGCGGCGTCGACCCGAAGAGCGCGGGCGCGCCCAACGCCGAGGCCCTCGCGCGCGGCATCGAGAACCTCGAGCGACACCTCGAGTCCGCGCGCTTCTTCGGCGTGCCGACGGTCGTCGCGATCAACCAGTTCGACACCGACACGCAGGCCGAGATCCAGCTCGTGCGCGATCGCGTGAAGGCCCTCGGTGCCACGGTCGCGCTCTCGCGCGGCTTCGCGCAGGGCGGCGAGGGCTCGATCGAGCTCGCGGAGGCCGTGGCCTCGGTGCTCGATGCCGATCCGTACGGGGGCCTGCAGGCCGTCGATGGCCGCCCCGATCCCCGCTACGCGTACGGGCTCGAGGAGAGCTACGCGAAGAAGATCGAGGCCATCGCGAAGAACGTGTACGGCGCCGACGGAGTCGACATCGACCCGAGCGCGGCGGCCGAGCTCGAGCGCTTCGCCAAGGACGGCTACGCGAACCTCCCGGTCTGCATGGCCAAGACGCAGCTCTCGGTGTCGGACGACCCGAAGAAGCAGGGCCGCCCGCGCGGCTTCCGCGTGACGGTGCGCGAGGCGCGCCTCTCCGCCGGCGCGGGCTTCGTCGTCGCGCTCTGTGGCGACATCATGACGATGCCGGGCCTCCCGAAGGTGCCGGCCGCACGCAACGTCCGCATCGAGGCCGACGGCCGCATCCGCGGCCTGATGCAGAACGAATGACCGACGAACGAAGGACCGACGAGCGGAAGCTCGACGAACGAAGAACCGCGCAGAGGTTCGTCCTCGTCGGCGACGACGCCGGCAAGACGCTCGCGGCCGTGCTGCGCGCGCGCATGCCGGACGCGAGCTGGAACCGCGTGCGTGAGCTCTGCAGCACGGGGCGCGTGCGGGTGGACGGCGACGAGCAGCTCGACGCGCACGTGCGCATGCGCGGCGACGAGACGCTCGAGGTCGACGAGGCCGGCCGCAAGCGCACCGCGGGCGTGCTCGATCCACGCGACGTGCTCCACCTCGACGAGGACGTCATCGTCGTCGACAAGCGCGCGGGCGTCATGACCGTGCCCTTCGAGGAGGGTGATCGCGACACGCTCGCGGATCAGGTGCGCGCGTTCCTCCTGCGCGAGGCCAAGCACCGGCGCGCCAGCTCGCAGCACGAGGTCCGGGGACGGCCGAGCCCCCGACCCGCGGCGAAGGCGCGCGGCCACGAGGACGTGGAGGTCGGCGTCGTGCAGCGGCTCGACAAGGACACGACGGGCGTGATCGTCTTCGCGCGCCGCCACGGCGCCAAGCGCGCGCTCGACACGCAGATCCGCGCGCACACCGCAGAGCGCCGCTACCTCGCGCTCGTGCACGGGCACGCGCGCGACGCGACCCACCGCACGTTCCTCGTGCAGGATCGCGGCGATGGCCTGCGCGGCAGCTGGGGCGCGAGCAACTTCCGCGGCGGGCGCAAGCACGAGGGACCGCCGCCCGAAGACGCCAAGGAGAGCACGACGCACGTGCGCCTCCTCGAGCACCTCGGCACGCGCGAGGCGCCCGCATCGCTCGTGGAGTGTCGCCTCGAGACCGGCCGCCAGCACCAGATCCGCATCCACCTCTCGGAGGCGGGCCACCCGCTCGTGGGCGAGCCCGTCTACATCCGTGGCTTCGGCGGCAAGCCGATCGAGGCGCCTCGCACGATGCTCCACGCAGCGAGCCTCGCGTTCCTCCACCCCCGCACGGGCAAGCGCGTGCAGTTCGAGTCGCCGCTGCCGCGCGACTTCGAGAAGGCCCTCGCCGCGCTGCGCCTCGGCGCCCGCTGACCCCTCATCGATCGTAGCCGCCGACGCAGAGGCGCTCGAGCGTCTCGATCACCTCGGGGCTGGCGGCGAAGACGGCCATGGGCATCGTGCCGGTCAGCATGAACTCGTGGGAGCCCGACATCAGCGGCTCGAGCTGCGTGATCTCGAGCACGCCTTCGGAGGTGAGCTCGACCTCGACCACCATCGGCCGATCGTCGGCGCCGGGCTGACGCTGCGTGATCGTGCACGCGTGGAAACGCAGCGTGCCCGAGACGGCGCCACCGAAGTGGTTCTCGTCCGAGAAGGACACGAGCACCGGTCCGTCCTCCGAGATCGCCCAGTCCGCGTCGAGGTCGAAGCGGACGCCCTCCTGACTGGAGGCCATCCACGAGACCGACTGCGCGTCGCCCGTGCCCACGGTGAAGCTCGCGTCGAGGATGAGGCCCGCGGGGCCCGCGCCCATGCCCTCGAGCTCCGCGGCGTCGAACTGCCACACGCCCAGACCGCGCACCGTGAGGCTCGCGCCACCGCACACCCGGTGGAGCACGAGCGACGCAGGGTCGGCCTCGCCGAGGGGCTCGGTCACGTCGATGTAGGACGTCGCGAGCCCGCGCCTCAGCAGCGTCTCGAGCAGCGCTCGGGGCATGTCGACGACCACGCCGCCGATCGAGGGATCGGTCGGCGCGCCCGACGCGCGCAGGATCGAGACGACCTCAGCGGGAGAGAGCGCGGGGTCGAACGCACGAACGATCGCCGCGGCGGACGCGACGATGGGGCTCGAGTACGAGTTGCCGTTCCCCAGGAGCGGCGGGCCGCTCGCGGACGCGGCCGTCGCGCCCGAGGTGTCCTCGCCACGAATGACGTAGCTCATCACCGCCACGCGCTCGGCGGGCGCCGCGAGCCCGACGGAGCTGCCCCACCCCGATCTCGACCAGGCGAGGTTCGGCCTGCACGCGGCCGTGCCGCCGACCGCGAGGAAGTTGGGCAGCTCGATGCCGGCGGGCGTGTAGTCGTCCGCGGTCGTCTCGCGCGCCTGGTTGTCGGAGGACGTGACGAGCAGCATGTCCGGATAGGCCGCGAGCACGCTCCGGAACATCGCGTTCGTCTCGCGCGCCTCCTCCTCTCGCTCGCCCGTGGGGTACGCGAAGCCGAGCGACATGTTCGCGACGTCCGCGTGCGCATCGCCTGCGGCGTGCGCGAGCGCATCGAAGCTGCCCATCGTGGTCTCGTCGAACGCGGCCACGAGCAGCTCGAGGGCGTCCCCGAGCACCGTGCTCGCGAGGCCCGCGACGCCGCCATCGTGATCGTCGGCGGCGATCAGACCCGCGACGCGCGTGCCGTGACCGAGCGTGTCGAGGAGGAACTCGCCCGGATGGGCGAGGTTGAACACCTCGACGAGGTCGAACTGCCCCGAGCTCGGGTCGAGGCCCGTGTCGAGCACCGCCACCCGCACCCGCCTGGGAGGCGCAGCCTCGCGCAGCGTCGGCGCCATCAGATCGAGCCGGTACCAGCCCACGTCCTCGGCGGCGCAGCGCGCGGGCCCCGGGTGCGCCTCGTTGTCGGGCCCGAGCTCGCACGCCTCGACCGTGAGCACACGGTTGGGCGCGGCCGCAGCGACCCCGGTGAGCGTGCGAGCGCGCTCGACGAGCGCATCGATGGCCGCCTCGTCGGGCGCATCGACGGCGAGCTGCACGATCCCGGCCGGCGGGATCTCTCCGACGACGGTGGCGTCGAGCGCCTCGATCGCCGCGCTCCTGGCTGCCTCGTCGGCCGCGTCGTCGAGAAGGAGGATCACCTGATCCCTCGCGACGAGCCCGCCTGCGTGGGCCACGCGCGCCTCGCCCGGCGTCGGCAAGTAGAAGATCGTGGGGTCGATCGCGATGTCCGCGAAGCGATCCTCTCGTGTCGCAGGGCAGCCCGCGAGCGCGACCACGAGCGCGGAGCCGAGTCGCCATGTGTTTCGCATCCAACCACGCTAGGGACGCCCCGAGCGTCGTGGAGCCGCGCAAGCTCACGCGACCGGCGCGAGCCGACGCGCCGCCGCACCGCGACGGTGGTGGTGGCTCGCGCGACGCGGGCCGGGCATCCTCCGGCGCGATGCACGAGGCTCCTCACGACGAGGGCGCGGCCCCCGCGCCCGGTCACCTGAACCGCCCGCTGGACGCGCCGGCCGATCGCACGTGGCTGCGCGTCGCGCAGATCGGTGCGGGCCTCTGGCTCGCGTACCACCTGCTCGTGCCGCTCCGTTACTACGCGCTGCCCGATCACGACCTCTACGACGAGCGCTTCGCGTGGCGCATGTTCTCCGCGGTGCGCGTGCAGCGCTGCGAGGTCGGCGTGACCGAGACCGTGCTCGGCGCCGAGCGCCGCGTGAACCTCACGACGATCCTCCCGATGCCGTGGATCGCGCTCGTCGAGCGCAACCGCCCCGCCGTGCAGGAAGGCATGCTCGAGTACCTCTGCCAGCGACCGACGTCGCCCACGGCCGTCGAGGTCGTCAGCGCGTGCACCGAGGCCAGCGGCGAGCGCGCCCCGACGCTCCACCGCACGATCGACTGCGAGAGCGGCGCCATCACCGAGGAGCGCGACGACGCGCCGAGCGAGGCGTCGCGATGAGCAAGGGCAAGAGCAAGGGCGCGCGCCCCAAGGACGCGGCGAGCCCCACGTCGACCTCGGCTCCGACCTCCGATGATCGGCGGAGCCCGCAGGACGCCGACGCCGCGCGAGAAGACGCGAAGGCCCCCGCGCCTTCGACTTCGAGCTCGGCCTCGAGCGCGACGTCGGCCTCGAGCGCGACCGATCCGTGGACCGGCTACTGGCTCGCGCCCGTCGGCGCCGTGAGGCCCTGGCTCCTCACGAAGCTCACGCTGTTCCTCTTCGCGTTCGACGTGCTCCACACGCACCTCGGCCCCGCGTGGCGCTACGGCGCGGCCGACTTCAACGTGCCGCACTTCGCGTTCCTCCGCGCGCTGCCGATCCCCACGACGGCCGCCTACGTCGGCATGCTCTTCTTCGTGAGCACGAGCGCGCTCGTGTGTGCGCTCGTGCCGCGACCGCCGCGGCCGCTCCTCTTCGCCATCGCGGCGCTCTACACGTGGGGCTGGTCGTGCTCGATGCACGACAGCTACCAGCACCACTACCTCCTCTCGTTCCTGCTCCTGGCAATCGCGCTCCTGCCGACACTCGACGCGCGCCAGATGTTCGGCGCGGCCACGACGCCGAGTGGCGCGCCCCACGGCGTCGTGCCGCGCGTGCACGCGATGGGCATGTGGCTGCTCACGAGCGCGTGCGCGATCGTCTACACGTTCACCGCGGTCGCGAAGGCCGAGCCGGACTGGCTGAGCGGTGACGCGATGCGGAACATCACGCACGGCGGCGAGACGATCCGCGGCGCGCTCGACTTCGCCGCCGATCTCGGCATCGACGAGGACCGGTTCTGGTGGCTCCTCGGCCACGGCGTCGTGCCGGCGCAGATCGTCATCGCGCTCGCGTACGCGCTCGCGCCGCTGCTCGATGGCCCGAGCACGAGCGCCGAGCGCACGCGCCTCTCGGAGCTCGTCGGCGACCTCTTCGTGGCGGGAGGCCGCGGGCCCGCGATCCTCGGAGGCGCGCTCGTGGGGGCCGCGCTCGGCGTGGTCATCGGCTTCGCGCTCGGCCTCGGCGCGATCGGCACCTTCACGACGACGCTCCTCGTGACCATCACGGGCACCGTCCTCTTCTTCGACGCGCGCACGTGGCGCTTCGCGCTCCAGCCCTTCGATCCGGCGAGCCGGCCCCTGGGCGCGAAGGTGCGCAGCGCGCTCGCCATCATCGGCATGCTCACGGCGCTCTCGTTCCACGTCGGCGCCGAGCACCTCTCGCTCGCGATCGGCTGGTTCAGCGCCTACATGATCGTGATCGCGCTCGTGACCTTCCTGCCCGCGCGCTGGCTCTCGCTCGCGGTGTTCGCGCTCTCGGCGCCGATGCGCGCGCGCACGACCGACTGGGACTCTCCGCTCGTGGTGCCGCGCCTCGTGCTCGCGGGCCTGGCCGGCGGCGTGGCGCTCGTCGTGATGGGCCAGCTCGCCGACCTTCCCGGCGCGACGAGCGCCGCGCTCGCGCTCACGCTGGCGCTCGCGCTCTTCGTGGGCGGGGCCGTCGGCGGGCGCCTGCCGCGTCGCGACGCGATGCCGATCGCGCTCGCGTGCGCGGTCGCGGGCACGCTGCTCAGCGCGTGGGTGCACGTCTCGCCCGCACGCTTCGACTACTACCGCTTCGCAGGCGGCGACTTCCGCCGGCGTCTCCAGTACGAAGAGGCGCTCCACGCGTACGAGCGCTCCAACCGCTACGCGCCGCCGGGCGAGAGCCGCGACGACCGCATCGAGGAGATGCGCGCGATGATCCGAGAGCGCCGTGGCCTGCCCACGACCGACGAAGACGAGTGACGACGTCGAAGGAGCCCACGCGCGCGCGTCCCGCGCTCCTGCAGCAGCTGGGCCTCGGCTCGGTCTCGCTCGTGGTCTCGCTCGTGCTCGCGGAGGTGGCCGTGCGTGTGCTCGGCCTCACCGACCCCGCGTTCCGCGAGCCCGACGAGCTCCTCGGTTGGCGCCCCGTGCCCGGCGCGCACGGACGATGGCGACGCGAAGGCGACGCCGACGTCCTCATCACCGAGCACGGCTTCCGCGGTGTCGCGATCGCGCCCGGCGAGCCGGCCCGCGACACGCTCCGCGTCGCGCTCGTGGGAGACAGCTACATCGAGGCGCGACAGGTCGCGCTCGAGGCCACGATCGGCGCGCGCTTGCGCGGAGATCTCGAGGCGTGCGCGGAGAGCCCCGTCGAGGTGCTGGCGTTCGGCGTGAGCGGCTACGGCACCGCGCAGGAGTACCTGCTCTACCGAGAGCGCGTCGCGGCCTACCACCCCGACCTCGTCGTGCTCGCGTTCCTCAGCGGCAACGACGTGAGCGACAACCACCCGGCGCTCCAGGGCGAGGCGAGCGGTCGCCCCTTCTTCTCCGTCGGCGCGGACGACACGCTCGTGCTCGACGCGGGCTTCCGGGAGACCGAAGCGTTTCGCGCGCGGGCAGACGAGTCGGGCCTCTCGTGGCTGCTCGGACGCTCGCGGCTCTTGCGTGCGCTCGACGCGATCGGTGGCCACGGCGATGGCGCGGTGCGCGGCGAGCTCGGTCTGTCGGACGAGGTCTACGCGCCGCCGACGAACGAGACGTGGGCCGATGCGTGGGCGCGCACGGAGTCCCTCGTCCGCCACTTCGCGCGCGACGTGCGTGACGACGGCGGACGCTTCGCCGTCGTGGCCCTCTCGAACGCGATCCAGGTCGACCCCGACCCCGACGTGCGCGAGCGCTTCCGCCTCGCCGTGCACGCCCAGAGCCTGGAGTACCCGGAGCAGCGCCTCGCAGAGGCAGGCGCGCGGGACGGCTATCGCGTGCTCGCGCTCGCGCCGATCCTGCGCGCGTACGCGGAGGCGCACGACACGCAGCTCCACGGCTTCGCGAACACCGCGATGGGCACGGGCCACTGGAACGAGACGGGCCACGCCGAGGCCTCGCGCGCGCTCGCGCGCTGGCTCTGCGCCGAGGGCCTCGCGGCAGCTCCCGAGCGCCGGCGTTGACGATCGTTCGGCGCCCGAGCCGCGAAGGGCCCGCGCACCAACAACCCATCCGCTTCGCCGTCGGCGCGTCCCCTCCAGCACCGCTCGTTCTCCTCGAGATACTCGCAGAATTCCGCGCCATCCGGTCGCCGCTGGCGAGCGCCGCGACGCCGATCCGATCAGGCTGTTTCTGCGCGGGCCCTAACGCGCTCCCGCGTGCGCGAGGTGCTGCGCGCGGAACGACGCGATGCGCACCGCGAGCGCGTCGAGATCGACGCCACGCAGGCGCGGGGCGAGCTCGTGGAGCGCCGCCTCGATCGAGGCCGCCCCGCGCGGCGCTTGCGTCGAGACGAGCGAGATGCCGGCGAGCACGCCGCGCATCGTCGCTGCCCAGAAGCCCGGCGCGTCGATCACCACGTACGAGGTGCGCGAGACGTCGCGCTGGAGGTTGACGTTGCGGAGGTGCGCGCGCGTGGTCTCGTCGGGCGGAGGGATGTTCGGCTTCACGAGCGTGAGCGAGATCGAGCTTCCGTCCGCGTAGAGCGCGCGGTGCGCGGCGGTCGAGGCCACCATCGCATCGACGCTCTCCACGGTGAGGCGCGCCGCGACGCTCGAGATGGCGAGCGGCCCCGTCACGGCGACGGCCACGTCCGGTCTCATCAGCACCACGTCCATGCCGCCTCCCGGTGGAACGAGCGCGAGTGTACGCGCGAGCCGCGTCCCCGGATCGACGCGACGGTCACGAGCCTTTCAACCCGAGCGAATCGGCGGTATCTGGCGGGTGGAGGCGCGAGTGGCAGCCGAGACGATCCAGCGAGGAGGCCTGCGCGCGTGGCGACACCGCGGCCCCGACCACACGGTCTTCGAGACCTTCGATCGCCTCGATCTCGACGACCCGTTCGGGCCGCGGGACGTGCACGTGCTCCTGCCGGACGACGCGCGGGGAGGCGACGTGCCGCTGCTCGTCTTCAACGACGGGGACACGACGTTCTGGCGAGGCGGCGTGGGCCACGACACCTGGGACGTCGCGGGCACAGTGACCAAGCTGCGCGCCGCACGCGCGATCGGGCCGATCGCCGTCGTCGCGGTGCGGCCGCGTCGGCGTGACGAGGAGTACACGCACGTGGACTGGCGCCGCGGCCGAGCCCCGTGGGGCGGCCTCGATCGCTACGCGCAGTGGCTCGCCGGCACGCTCGTGCCGTGGCTCCGCGCGACCTATCCGTGGCTCACCGGCGCTCGCACGCGCACGGCCATCGTCGGGAGCTCGCACGGAGGTCTCGCCGCCTTCCGCACGGCCACCTCGCACCCGGACGTCTTCGGCATCGCGGGGTGTCTGTCGCCGTCGTTCTTCAGCGGCCTCGACGACCTCGATCACGGCCTCGCGCAGCGTGCGCTCGAGGACTCGGATCTCGTGCGCCGCGCGGCGCCCGCGCTCGCCGACCGCTCGCGCCGGCCGCGCCTCTGGATCGACTGGGGCCTGCGCCGCGATGGTGGCCAGCACAACGCGGTCGTCGAGGCGCTGGCGGCCGCGCGCGGCGCCGAGATGGTCTCGCTGCTCGCCGAGCGCTTCGGCGCGCGCGTCGCGCGCATCGGTGCAGGCGACACGCCTCCGCGCGACGCCGAGGTGATCGAGTGCATCGACGCGATCGGCGGCCACACCGAGGCCGCGTGGCGTCACCGCACAGAGCTCTTCCTCCGCGCCTTCTTCTGAGCCTTCGCACCTGCGGGGGCGATCGGCGTGAGCAACGAGGCGACCACGCGCTCGAGCAGCACCGTGAAGCGAGCGCTGTCGAGCAGCTCGGGGCGGAAGAAGAGCGCCTGATCGGTGAGCGCATCCGTGGTCACGATCGCGAACGCGGTCAGCGACGGATCCTCCACGGCGAGGCGGGGCTCGGCGGCGATCCACTCCGCGAGCACGTCTGCGAGGCGCCGGTTCATGCGCTCGTACACCTCGAGAGCGCCCAGGTGCGGCAGCTCGCGCGCGAGCGCGCGGTGCAGCGCGGCGTCGCGTCGCGTGGCCTCGAGCGCCGCGCGCACGATGGTGACCACCGCCTCCTCGACGCTCCGGCCGCGCAGGCCGTGCCCGACGTGGAGGAGCGAGCAGAGCATGTCGTCGCCGAGGCGCTCGACGAGCGCCGCGACGATCGCGTCCTTGTGCGGGTAGTACTGGTAGAGGCTGCCGACGCTCACGCCGGCCTCGGCGGCGACGCGGTTGGTGGTGAGAGCGCCCCAGCCGTCGCGCACGAGAATGCGAGCCGCCGCTTCGAGCAGCGCATCGACGAGCGCCTTGCTGCGCCCTTGCTTCGGCGCGCGCCGCGTGGGCAGCGCGATCGCGGGTTCTCGCGTCTGGGCAGCGGAGGTCTGGGCAGCGGAGGCGCGGGCCATGAGAGGGCGAGCGTAGTCGCACCGACCACGACGAGGAACGCGAGTCGCGCGCGAGCAGCGCACGGGATCCACCACCGCCAGAGTCCGCGCATGCACGCCCCCATGCTCCGGCCCGTGATCGCGCTCGTGCTCTGGACCTTCGTCATGTGGATCTGGATGTACGCGACGCGCCTGCCCGCGATCCGGCGCGCCGGCATGAAGCTCGATCCGAGCCGCCCGCGCGGCGAGCAGATGGCCGAGCTGCCGGCCGAGGTCCGCTGGAAGGCCGACAACTACAACCACCTCTTCGAGCAGCCGACGCTCTTCTACGCCGTCGGCCTCGCGCTCGCGGAGCTCGAGGTCCACGGCACGCTCGAGCTCGCGCTCGCGTGGAGCTACGTGGGTCTGCGGTGCTTGCACAGCCTCTGGCAGGCGACGCGCAACGTGATCGCGGTGCGCTTCGTCCTCTTCGCGCTCTCGTCCCTCGTGCTGCTCGCGCTCGCCGTGCGCGCCGCGCTGGTCTGTGTCGGCTGAGGCGACCGGCTCGCTCTGGCCGAACGTCCGCCCGGCGCCTCGGCCAAGGTCCGACACCTCCGGCGCGCAGGGTGTCTCGGCCAAGGTCCGACACCTCCGGCGCGCGGCCGATGCCGACCTCCGGAGGTGGCCGACACGAAGGGTCCACACCTCGTATTCCCTCCTCCGGATTCGCCTCCGCCTGGCGGGATCGCCGCCACCTGGCGCGCCAGTCCGCCAGCGGAGGGCCGAATTCTCAACGTTTCGTGAGCTCCAGAGCCGGACGGTCCTTGCAACGGGGCTCCCGCGCGCCTCTCCACGTCCTCTCGACGTGGAGCGCGCAGGGGGGAGCTCGACGACACATGGGACATCCGATCCGACACTATCCACGAGGCGTCCACACCTACGAGGTCGTCGCCAAATGCTGCGGCGACGAGATGATGATGCGGCCCAGTCCCATGGGACTGGCGCTCATGGCGCTCGCTCTCTCCGAGGCGTGCAAGGAGCATCCCTGCATTCGCGTCGTCGCATTCACCTTCCTCTCGAACCACTACCACTTGCTCCTCCAGGTCGCGGATGATCGGGACGCGCCCAGGATCAGCGCATTCCTCAAGACGCTGAATCAGACCCTCGCGCAGACCCTCAACGCGCTCCTCGGGCGCAGAGGTCACTTCTTCCGCGGAAAACCCAGCATCACCGCGGTCCTCGACGACGCCGCGGTGGCCGACCGGATGACCTACTCGCACGCGCAGGCGGTGCACCACGGCCTGGTCGACCGATGCGAGGAGTGGATCGGCCTCTCGAGCTTCCGCGCGGTGTGCGACGGGAAGGAGAGCCTCGAGGTCCCACACTTCGACGAGGCGGCGTGGCGCGAAGCGGGCGCTCGAGACTCGGAGATCCCGGAGTTCACGGAGGTGGTCACGATCCCGCTGTCGAAGCCGTTGAAGTGGGAGAGGCTGTCGCCGAGCGAGCTCGACGCGGCGCGCAAGGCGCACGAGGAGAGCGTGCGCGAGCGCGAGCGCGACAAGCGCGCGGAGCGGGCGTCGGGTGGGCGGCGTTCGCTGCCGAAGCCGAGCTCGTATGCGACGGTGGATCCGTTCTCGCGACCGGCCGGCCCCGTCGAGCACAAGCCCAGGCCGTGGGCGCACGGCTCGAAGGAGGCGGTGGCGGCTTATCGCGCGTCCTATTCGAACGTGCTGGCGAGCTACCGAGTGGCCTCGGCCAAGTTCCGCAAGACTCGCAAGGTCGGCGTGTTCCCGGCTGGCACGTTTGCGCCCTGGGCGTGGGGGATGAAGACCGTCAGATAGCCCGCCACTCCGATCCCGTGACTGCTGCGGTCGCGACCCGCGACGGCAGACGTGTACCCGCCGGCCCAGGGGTCGAGCGGGGCAGAGGCGTTTGGGTCGGCCGCAGTTGGCGCCCAGGCGGACACGTCCATGGCGCAGGGGCCTGAGTCGATGCGGGAGTCGATGGCCGCCGTTCGGGGACGAGAATCGGTCACCAACTGCCCCGCTCCCGAACCGAAGCTCCGACACCCGCCGGCCGACGGAGGGCGGGTCCGACACCCGCGTTTCTCGACGTCCGACACTGGCGTTGGTCCACGTCCGACACTGGCGTGGTCCACGTCCGACACCAGCGTTGGTCCACACCAGCGTTGGTCCACACCAGCGTGGTCCACTCGATGGGATCACGGCGTGGGGGCGACGGACCCCAACGCATCGACGAGCACGCGGTGCCAGCGCCGCGCGTGGCGGCTGAGGAGCCGTCGCTCGCGGGCCAGCCGCGCATCGAGCGTGGCGAGCGCGGCGCGACGCTCCTCGGGCGTCGCCGTGCGGTACGTGCACTCGTCGAAGAAGCCCGTGCCCCGATCCGTCGCGCGCTCGACGAGACACGCTCCCGCGGAGCCGACGCGGATTGCGGCGCTCGTGACGAGGCCTCGCGCCACTGCGTCCCGGAGCGCCGTGCGCTGATCGAGCGCCGTCTCGCGCAGGGACGTGGACGACGCGAGGTAGCGCGAGAGCTCTCGGCGGATCCAGAGCTCGAACGCGTGCGCACCGTCGGCCGGATCGAGCGCGACGACCTCCGCCGTGTCGCGCGCCGAGAAGCCCACCGACATCCCAGGTGGCTCGTAGGTGAGCTCCCACGTCAGGTCGACGACCTCCTCCCCACGCGCGAAGCGGAAGGTGAAGGCCCCGCTCGCCTGCCAGCTGGCGTCGAGCACGAAGCCGTCGCCGACGCCGTGATCGATCACGCGCAGCTCGACGAGCGCGCCATCGCGCACCGTGAGCTCGAGCCGATCGACCTCCGTCGCGCACGGAGGCGCGGCGCACCACACCTCGTGCGCGACCGGGCTCGCCACGTCGCTCCGTGTCCAGCCACGCGTGGCCGCCCGCGCGCGCAGCGTCTCGATCGTGGCGAGGCCCACGTCGTCCGCCGAGGCGAGGCTCGGCGCGGCGAAGAGGAGCGGGACGGCGAGGCAGAGCGCGCGCATCGGCCGCGTTGGAGCGCGCCTTCACGCGAAACCTTGGCTCCGTGAGCGTACGCTCGCCCACATGGGCGCGACGTTCCGATGCACGTGCGGAGAGGATCTCGACGCGGCCGCGCTGCTCGCGCCGGCCACGGGCTTGGACCCGAGCCTGGGCACGCTGAACGCGCCGTGCCCGCGCTGTGGCCAGTGGATGACGGTCCGCCCGCGTCGTGGCCAGCTCGAGGTGGGCTACGTGTACTCGGCCGGGAGCCCGCACTTCGAGGTCGTCGCGGTGCTGAGCGCGCGCGGCCTCCGCGTCGAGGAGCGGGACGACGACGTGCTCTCACTCGAGCTGGGTGGGCGCGTCTGGGAGCACGCGCTCGCGCCGCGAGCGCAGTGGCTGTGGATCCGGCCGGGGGACTTCGCCCTCGGCAAGACGCTGGGCGCCCTCCGCCTGCCCGACACCGACGTGGAGGTCCTCGAGCTCGACGCGAACGACGGCCTCCCGCTCCCGCTCGACACCCGCGAGCCGCTGTCGTTCCGCCATCGCATCCGCGTCCGCGGCACGACCGGCGCCCGACGCCGCGCGGCCGAGCGCCTCCGCACCGGCACCTGACGCGCACGCGAGGAGGGGCAAGGCCCGTGGAAGTCGAGCCCATGTCGGCCTCTTCGAGACACACGAGCCGAGCCCTGGAAGCGCACGTGCTCTCCGTCGTCGGACAGAGGCACCGCGCGATCACTCCGCGCCGAGGTCCATGGGCAAGAGCGCCAGGGGGCGCGCGTCGCCGATCACGCGCATCACGTAGACCATGCGGAGGAGACGTCGCGCCTCGGGGCTGAGCGCGGAGAGCGCCTCGCCGAGCTGGCCCATGGCTTCGGCGCTTCCCTCGCCGAGCGACGGGCGCGGTGAGAGCTCGGCCTGCGCGGCCTCGTCGAGGCCGTCGGCGAGCTGGGCCCGCGCGAGGCCCGTGCCCTGGAGCACGTAGTCGATGAGGCTCGAGGGGCGGAACGGGCGCACCTCGTAGCCGGTCTCGACAGGCAGATCGCTCAGCTGACGCGCTCGCTCGAGCGCCGAGGCGAAGCCGCCGAGGTGATCGACGAGACCGAGCTCGAGCGCGCGGTCGCCGGTGTACACGCGGCCCTGCGCGAGCGCGTGCACCTCCGTCATGCGCATGCCGCGACCGACCGCGACGCGGCGCAGGAACGAGCGGTACCACGAGCGCACCGCGTCGCTGAGCAGCGCGCGCTCCTCGGCCGTGAAGGGGCGGAAGAGCGACTCGGCGCCGCCGTGCGCCCCCGCGCGCAGCTGCTCGGTCGTCACGCCGTAGCGGCTCGCGATGGGCTCGAAGTCCACCTTGCCGAACCACACGCCGATCGAGCCCGTGATGGTCGAGGGCTCGGCCCAGATCTCGTCGCACGCCGAGGCCACGTAGTAGCCGCCGCTCGCGGCGATCGCGCCCATCGAAGCGATCACGGGCTTGCGGCGGCGCGCGCGCTGGATCGCGCGGTGGATCTGATCGCTCGCGAGCACCGAGCCGCCGGGGGTGTCGATGCGCACGACGATCGCCGCGATCGCGGGATCCGCGGCGAGCTGATCGATCGCGGCCGAGGCGGTGCGACCGCCGGTCGTGTGGATCTCGAGGAGGGGAACGTCGACGTTCTCGCCGTCGGTGAGCTCGCCGTCGATCACCACGACGCCGACGTGGGAGGCCTCGCCGAAGTGGCGATCCACCTCGCCCGGGGGCGCGCTCTCACGCACGAGATCGCCACCGAACACGTCGCGCAGCACGGGCGCGAGCTCGTCGCGCGCGGTCACCTCGTCCACGAGGCCCGCCTCGACGGCCTCGTCCGCGAGGTACGGGCCGCGGTCGAGGATGCGCTGCATCGAGGCGAACGTGAGCTCGCGATCGCGCGCGAGATCGTCGCGGAGGCGCAGCGAGAGGCCCGCGAGGATCTCCGTGCGCTCCTCGCGCGCGCCCTCCCCCATCGCGTCGTCCTGGTAGTCCTCGATCGCGCTCTTGAAGCGCCCGATGCGCACGAAGTCCGCGCGCACGCCGAGGTTCCGGAGCAGCGTGCCGTAGTGCTGGATCTCCATGCTCGGTCCGTAGAGGCGCACGCCTCCGGCCGGGTCGATCACGATGCGCCGCGCGCCCGCGCACGCGTAGAGCTCGCTGCCGCTCGAGTCCTGGAGCGAGCAGACCACCGGCTTGTCCGCGGCCTCGAGGCGATCGACGAGCTGCCGCAGCTCCTGCGCATACGCGAGGCCGAAGCCCGCGCCCTGCATGCGCAAGAGCACGCCGCGCACGCGCGGGTCGTGGAGGGCACGCTCGAGCCGGCGCTGCACGGAGAGGAACGAGCGCGCGCCCGTGCCCTCGAGCACGACCTCGGCGATCACGTCGCCCGTGGGGATGCCGCGGCGCTGGTCTTCCTCGACGCGCGCCGTCGCGTACCAGCCGACCGAGCCGTCCGAGCTTCCCGCGCGTGGACCGAAGCCATCGCCCGCGATGACGCCACCGCCGACGCCGTACTGCCCCCAGTCCACGGCGAGGCCGACGGTGCCGCGCAGATCGGGGCGTGTGCCGCCGACGTCCTCCACCTCGAAGGCGCCGAGCAGGCGACCGACGTACGGCACCTCCACCTCGGCGGCGAGGCGCGCGCCGATGCGGCCCGTGTCGTCGACCACGCCTGCGGCGTCGATCGTGAGCGCGCGCGTCTCGTCGGGTCGCACCGCGAGGCCGAGCACGAACGAGCGCGGCACGCGCCCGACCGGCCCGAGGCCGACGGCGGCCTGGTGACCGGGCGCGGTCACGTCGCGCGCCAGGAGCGAGATCGCGACCTCGGGCACGGGCCGCCAGCTCACCGCGAGATCGAGCGTGAAGAGGCCGAGCACCTGCGCCGAGCCGAAGAGCATGCGCGCGGTGGCGCCGACGCCGAGCGACTCGAGCGCGCGGTACGCGAGGCCGAGCGAGACCATGGTGCGCTCGAAGCCGAGGCGCTCCTCGGGCGCGACGCGCACGGCGGGCCGCACGCTGTCGACCGAGAGGCCCGCCGAGATCCCGAAGAGCAGCGGCATCGCCGCGTAGAGGCCGTCTCCGCGCTCGCCGAGATCCTCTCGGTCGTCCGCGTCGGCGTGCACGTACTGCACGCCCCAGCCCGAGAGGAACGCGAGCGAGGCGGGATTGACCGCCATCGCGAGCGCGTCGTCGGGCGCGGTCAGCGAGACGGGCGGGATCGCGACCGGGCTCGTGTCGCGCCGCAGCTGCGCCGCGGCCGGAGCCGCGACCGCGAGCGAGGCCACGAGGAGGGAGACGAGGCAGAGAAGACGTGCACGCACCACGACACCGTAGCGGAGGAGATGGGGACGCACATGGGGACGGTCCTCGATTGTTCGAAACCACCCCGGCTCAGCCTGTCCCCCGGAGCAAGGGCGCTGGCCCCCGCGAGCTCGAACCCCGTCCCCGTCGTCTCGTGGCGAGGCCCGCCGACCCGTGCGTCTAGCTGCGGACGTGGCGCTTCACGAAGGCGTCGATCGCGGACTCGACGTCCGACAGGTCCGCGCGATCGATCGGCAGCGTGCCCTCGAGCTCGCCCTGCGCTTCCATCATCCACGCGCGGGCGGGGCCCGAGAGGCGCAAGGGACCACCGCCGCACGCACGGCAGACGATGCCCCCGCGCCCCGGATCGAAGAGCGCAGCCTGGCGCGGCTCGGGCGCGCGGCCGCAGCCGACACACGCCGAGAGGCGGGGCGCGAGGCCGACCACCGACAGCACGCGGAGCACGCAGCGCGCGAACGGACCGTGCGCCATCGGGTCCGCTTCGAGCTCGACGAACATCGCGAGGACGGCCTCGACCAGGCGCGGCTCCCCCTCTCGCTGCGGCGCCACCGCGCGCACCAGCTCGAGCGCGCGGCCGCCCTCGCGCATCGCGTCGAGAGAGCCGAGCAGGCGCGGGAACGCGCGGATCACGCGTGCTTCCGCGAGGCGTCCCACGTCCCCGGCGCCCAGGGCGATGCTCGCCTCGATCAGCGCGAACGGCTCGAGCGCGCCGCCGAAGCGCTTCTGGCTGCGCCGGGCTCCCCGCGCCATCACGGCGACCCGCCCGTGGCGATCGGTCAGGAGGGTGAGGATGCGGTCGGCCTCGCCGAAGTCGACCGAGCGCAGCAGCACCGCGCGCGTCGGCTCACCGGCCGGCCCGCGGCGGCCGCCACCCCCGCGGCTGCTGCGATGTTGGCTCGTGCTCGCGTCGCTCGCGGGCTTCTGGCTCACGTCGTCGTGGCGTCAGGCCGTGGAGGACGGCAGCTCGAGCGCGACGGGATCGACGCCGCTCAGCTCCACGGGCGCATCGCGGTGGCGCGGGCGCAGGACGATGGAGAGCGCGAGCGTGAAGAGGATGAGGAGGATGACGAGGGCGATGGCGAGGCCGAAGCGGCCCCCACGGTCGCGCTGACCGACGGCCTCACGGGCCACCGTCGCAGGGACCTTGGACGGGCGGCTCGACTCCTCGTAGCGGCGGAGCACGTCGTCCACCCCGAGGCCCACGGCCTTGGCGTACGACTTCACGAACCCGCGTACGAAAACGTCCCCCGGCAGACCGTCGAGGCGATCGTCCTCGAGGAGCTGGAGCGAGCGCAGCGGGATGCGCGTCGTCTGCGAGAGCTCTTCGAGCGAGAGCTGGCGAAGCTCGCGCTCGGTCCGGAGAAAATGTCCGATCGACTCCATGATGCCTCCGCGTAGCCCTTGCCTGCCGTCGTTCTCGGTCGAGCCCGACGGCCCGCAGGGGCCCCTAGATCAGGCGCCAGTAGAGA
>JBILLJ010000272.1:0-5748 GCA_044376125.1 Sandaracinaceae bacterium | reverse complement strand
CCAGCTCGACGCATCGTTCGAAGTCCGCAATGGCCTCCTCACGACGCCCCAACCGGGCACGAGTCTCACCACGCAAAAGCCAAGCATCCTGGAGCGCACGGCACTCGTCCCGATCCACCTCGAGGGCGTGGGTCAGGGCCTCGTCGGCCTGCGCAAGAAGACTCTGAGCGTCGCCACCCGGCTCGCCGGCGGGCCCTGCCTCGGCCAGCTGCTGCGCCTGGGCGAACCGCACCTGGCCGATCCGGTACCAGGCCCCGCAGAACTGGGGCTGGAGGCGGACGGCCTGGCCGAGGGCATCGAGGGCCTCGGGGAACTGGTGCATCTCGTAGTAGGCCCACCCCAGGTTGCCCCACGCCAGGTGAGGCGTGCGGTTCATCAAGTCCCCGGTGGACGTCCGGAGCGCCGTCACGGCGTCGTCCAGACGGTGGGTGTTGATGTAGAGGACGCCCAGGGTGTTGAACGCGTCGGGGGTGAGCGCCGGCAGGCCCGCGGGGCCCAGGCGCTCGTTGGTGTCGATGGTCGTGCGGAGGTGCCGCTCGGCCAGCTCGTTCTCCCCGCGCAGCGCGTGCAGGGTGCCGAGGACCATGTGGGCCTCGACGTTCTCCGGGTCGAGCCGGATGGCCTCCTGCAGGTGCTGGAAGGCGCCGGCGATGTTGCTCTCGCCGTAGAGGCCCACGCCCAGCTCGTACTCGGCGCGCGATCGGCTGACGTCCTCGTCGGAGGGACCGCCCGGGCAGCCGGCCAGCAGGCCTCCGGCGACCGTCGCGATCGCCAGCCCGCGCCAGACCGAAGCCACTCCGACCCTCAACACGCCCCTCCACGACGAGGACGCGGCGCGTCACCGGCGGGACTGGCAGCAAGGTTGATCCGGGGGGCCATGGAGGGGACCTGATCTACCGGGGCCCGCCGGGACCGTCAACCGTGGGGATCACCGACGAGCCCATCGCCCTTCAGCGATGAACCACGCGCCGAGGTCTCGCTCCGCGACGGGGGGTTGGGCTCCAGCCGCCGCTTCCGCAAGTGCTTGCGCAAGCGCCCCCGCACGAGAGGGCGTTCGAGCCCGTTGACGCGACGCACCGCCTCCCGCTAATGACGGGACCCATGCAGGAGCTCGGGCACGGCGACAGGCAGCGGCTCTTCGAGCGCTTTGGCCGGACGTTCGCCTCGGGCAGCCCGATCTACGACGAGGGGGAGTCGGCCGAGCACTGCTACCTCATCCAGACGGGGCGCGTCCGCCTGGTCAAGCGCATCCGCGGGGCCGAGCGGAGCCTCACCGTGCTCAAGCCCGGCGATCTCTTCGGCGAGGATGCCCTCCTGCCCAAGACCTCGCGCAGCGCCTCGGCCGTGGCGCTGACCGAAGCGCAGGTGCTGGCGCTCGACCGCAAGACCTTCGGCGTGCTGCTCTCCACCAACGCCGAGGTCGCCTCGCGCCTCGTCGAGCAGCTGGTGCGCCGCCTCCGCAACGCGGAGGAGCAGGTCGAGAACGCGATGCTGCGCGACCATCCGTCGCGGGTCGTCAACACGCTCCTGCGCCTGGCCGGCGGGGTCGAGCCGACGACCGACGGCCACGTGGTCGCCATCTCGCCCCTCGAGCTCTCGAGCCGGGTCGGCCTCGACGTCGACGCCGTGAAGAAGGCCGTCCAGCAGCTGCGCGACGGCGGCTACGTCCGCATCGCGGAAGAGCGGATCATCATCCCGGACCTCGCCGCCCTGAAGCAGCTCTACCAGCTGCTCGGGATGAAGGAAGACGTCCGCGGCGGCTTCCCGTGAGAGCGCGAGGCGCCTGAGCCAGTCACACGATGCGAAGGGCGCGAGACGATGGGGCACGACGCACCGACGACCCGGCAGGGGGCGGAGATCCCGAGCGCGCTCACCGCGACGTGGCGGGCGGTCGGCTACGACGCGGCGCCGATCGCGGAGGCGTCGGGCCTGGACGCCACGCTGCGGACCGCGCGGACGCCCGAGCGTGAGGCGCCGCCCCCGCGCATCGACGACGTGACGCTCGGCGCCGTGCTCGGCGAGGGCGGCATGGGCGTCGTCCAGCTCGGGCACCAGCGCTCCCTCCAGCGCGAGGTCGCGGTGAAGCGGCTGCGCGCGCCCGAGCAGCGGGGCGACAGCGACGCGGAGCACGCCACATCCCTGCTCCTGCGGGAGGCTCGGATCACGGGGGCGCTCGAGCACCCGAACGTCGTGCCGATCCACCTCCTCACCGAGGACGAGGGCGGCGAGCCGCTGATCGTGATGAAGCGGATCGAGGGGCGACCGCTGAGCGAGCTGCTCGCGCGCCACTCGACCGAGGCCGAGCGGCTGTCCGACGCGACGTTGCGCCTGCACCTCGGCGTGCTGGTGCAGGTGGCGCGCGCGCTCGAGTTCGCGCACCGGCGACGCGTCGTGCACCGCGACGTGAAGCCCGCGAACGTGATGGTCGGCAGCTTCGGCGAGGTCTACCTCGTGGACTGGGGGATCGCGGCGGCCCTCGAGCCGCCACCCGACGGCGTGCCCCCCGCGCGCTTCGTGCGCTCGATCGAGGGCACGCCCACCTACCTCGCCCCCGAGATGGCCGCCGCGCGCGGCGAGGAGATCGACGAGCGCACCGACGTCTACCTGCTCGGCGCGACGCTCTACGAGATCCTCGCGGGCCAGCCGCCGCACCTCGCGCCCACGGTCCAGGGCGCCATCGTGGCGGCGTACCTCTCGAGCCCGCCCCCGCTGCCCGCCGCGGTGCCGGACGAGCTCGCCGCGATCGTCTCGCACGCGATGGCGCGCGAGCGCAGCGCGCGCATGCCGAGCGCCGAGGCGTTCGCCGACGCGCTCGAGGGCTTCCTCCAGCACCGCGGCTCGATCCGCCTCGCGGCCGAGGCGCAGCGGCGCGCGCGGGAGCTGGCCTCGGTGCCGGTGGAGCGCGAGCGCGGCCCGCTCTCTCCACACGAGTACGCGCTCTTCCACGAGGCGCGCTTCGGCTTCGAGCAGGCGCTCGCGAGCTGGCCCGAGAACCCCGTCGCGCTCGAGGCGCGTGGCGCCCTGCTCCGCACGATGATCGAGCTCGAGCTCTCGCGCGGCTCGGCGAGCGCGGCGCGGGTGCTCGTCGGGGCCCTGAGCGACGTGGGCAAGGCGCTCGTCGCCCGCGTCGAGGAGGCCGTGGCCGAGGAGCGCGCCGAGCACGCGCGCCTCTCCGCGCTCGCGCACGACGCGGACCTCGCCGTGGGCGCCGTGGCGCGCGAGCGCCTGACGTACGCCGCCGCCTTCGCGTGGGCTGCCTCGTGCTTCGCGGCCGCGGCGACCACGCGGGCCGGCACGCTCGTCTTCGATCACCAGATCTTCGCGCTCGTGAACGTCGGCTTCCTCGTCGGCACCGTGCTCGCGATGGGCCTCGCGCGGGAGAGCCTCGCCAACCAGGTGAGCCGCCGCGTCGCGTACACGACCTGCCTCGTCTTCACCGCGGGCGTGGTCCTCTGGCCGCTCCTGGGCGCGCTCGGCCTCTCGATGGCCCAGTGCACGTGCGTGGGCGGCGTGGTGGCGGCGCTCCTCTGGACCACCGCCACCTTCACGATCGGCCTCGCCTGGCTCCCGATGGTGCTCGGGCAGGTGCTGGTGGCGATCGGGGCCTCGCTCTGGCCCGAGCACCACCTCGAGATCTTCGGGGCCCTCGGTGGCCTCCAGACCGCGATCGCCGGGCGCCTCATGCGCCAGAGCGAGCGCGCGGGCTGACGCACGCGCGATCCCTTCCCCACGACGGACCGGCCGCGTAGGGTTCGCGCCTCGTATGCCGATCTTCACGCGCAAGACCGTGGGCCTCTTGGCGCCTCTCTTCTCCGTCCGCAGCGGCGCCGAGTGGGGCGTGGGCGAATACGCCGACCTCGTCGCGCTCGCGCGCTGGGCGCGGAGCGGTGGCTTCTCGTGGATCCTCACGCTGCCACTCCTCGAGCCCTCGCCCGGCCAGGAGAGCCCGTACGCCGCGTGCTCCTTCTTCGCGCTCGACCCGCTCTACGTGGCGCTGCGCGACGTACCCGAGCTCGCCGCCATGGGCGGCCTGGACGCGCTCGATCCCGAAGAGCGCCTCACGCTCACGGCGATCTCGGAGGCCTCGCACGTCGATCACGGGGGCGTGCGCTGGCTCAAGATGCGCGTGCTCTCGCGCTGCTTCGATCGCCTCGCGAAGGAGCCTGCCGAGCACCCGCGTCGTCGCGCCCTCGCCGCGTTCGAGGCCGAGCACGCCGGCTGGCTCGAGCCGTACGTCCTCTTCCGCGCCATCAAGCACGTGCACCCCGAGGGCTGGCGCAGCTGGCCGGAAGGGCTGCGCGATCGGGACCCCGCGGCGCTCGCCGCGTTCCGCAGCGAGCACGCGCGCGAGCTCGCGTTCCGCCGCTACCTCCAGTGGCTCTCCTTCACGCAGCTCGAGGCCGCGCGACAGGGCATGCACGCGCACGGTGTCTCGCTCTTCGGCGACGAGCCCTTCCTCGTGGCCGACGACAGCGCGGACGTGTGGGCGCATCGCGAGCTCTTCCGCTTCGACGCGACCGTCGGCGCACCGCCCGACGCGTTCTCGGCCGACGGCCAGGAGTGGGGCCTGCCACCGTATCGCTGGGACGACCTGAAAACGCGCGGCTACGACCTCTTCGTCGCGCGCGGGCGACACACGGCGCGCCTCTACGACGGCGTGCGCATCGATCACGTCGTGGGCCTCTACCGCACCTACCACCGGCCCATCGACAAGAGCCCGCACTACTTCTACCCGGACACGCAGGAGGCCCAGCTCGCGCAGGGTGAGGCGGTGCTCCGCGCGCTCTCGTCCGCAGGCACCGAGATCCTCGCGGAGGATCTCGGCGTGATCCCGCCGTTCGTGCGCCTCTCGCTCGCGCGCCTCGGCATCCCGGGCTACCGCGTGCTCCGCTGGGAGCAGGAGGCGGGGCGCTTCCGCGACCCGACCGCGTGGCCCGCGCTCAGCGTCGCGACCACCGGCACCCACGACACCGAGAGCTCGATCGACTGGTGGGAGCTCTTGCCGGAGCACGAGCGTCTGGCGGCGCTCGCGCTCCCCAAGCTCGCGCCGCTCGCGGGCAGCCCGGCCGCACCGCACGAGAGCACGACGACGCAGGCACCTGCGCCGCCACGCTTCACCGAGGCGCTCTGGCGCGCGCTCTTCGAGACCGCGCTCGGCAGCGCGAGCTGCGCAGTCCTGCTCCCCGTGCACGACGTGCTCGCCCTGCGCGAGCGCGTGAACACGCCCAACACGGTCGGCCCGTACAACTGGAGCGTGCGGCTGCCGTGGACGATCGGCGCGCTCGAGGCCGACGCGATCGTCGCCGGCCGCATGCGCTTCGTGCGGCGCACGGCGGAGGCCGCGGGTCGCGTGACCACGAGCACCTGACACCGAGGCTCGGGGAGCATCGAGCCGGCGGGCGTGGGGGCCGCGCCCGCCCCGACGGCACGAGCCACCATGAGAGGCCGCGGCCGCGCGTATCATCGCGGCCGCACCCATGGCCGAAGACCCCCACGTCGACCCCGACGCGAGCCCTGCCGCAGCGAGCACGCGTCCGTCGCGGGATCGGCTCGATCGTGCCGAGCGCGCAGACCGCACCGGTCGTCGATCGCTCGAGCCAGCGGAGCTCGCGAGCCTGCGCGATGCCAAGCCGCTCGTGCGAGACCCGCGCTCGGGCGGCCTGGGCCTGCGCGCGCAGATCGGACTCGCGCTCCTCACGACGCTCGCGCTCTCGGTGGTGCTCATCGCGCTCGCGGCCGACCGGCTCT
>JBILLJ010000187.1:0-14700 GCA_044376125.1 Sandaracinaceae bacterium | reverse complement strand
GATCCGCCCGCCGGGCCCCATCGAGCGCATCCACGTCGAGCGCGCGTTCGCGGAGATCCACGGCCTTCCGCTCCTGGTCGTCTCGACCGACATGCCCCTCGCGACCTCCGAGGTCCGCGCGTGGTTCGCCGAGCGCATCGTCGGTCAGCCCACGGCGATCGAGGCCCTCCTCGAGACGATCGCGCTCTTCAAGGCAGGCCTCCACGATCCGCGCAGGCCGCTCGGCACCTTCCTCTTCGTCGGGCCGACGGGCGTGGGAAAGACCGAGACCGCGCGCTCGCTCGCGGAGTGGCTCTTCGGCAGCGCCGACCGGATGCTCCGCTTCGATCTCTCGGAGCTCAAGGACTACCGCGGCTTCATGCAGCTCGTGGGCGACCCCGATCGCAAGGGCGCGCCCGCGCGCCTGGTCGATCCCGTGCGCGCGCAGCCGTTCCAGGTCGTGCTCTTCGACGAGCTCGAGAAGGCGCACCCGAACGTCTGGGATCTCCTGCTCTCGATCCTCGACGAGGGCCGCCTCTCCACGCCGCAGGGCGAGACGGTCGACTTCCGCAACACGATCCTCGTCTGCACCTCGAACGTCGGCGCCAAGGAGGCCGCGCGCGAGGTGGGCTTCGGCACGCGCGAGGGCGGTGAGGTCGCGCCCGAGCGCATGCGAAAGGGCCTCGACGAGGTCTTCCGCCCCGAGCTGCTCAATCGATTCCAGCACATCGTGCTCTTCCGCTCGCTCTCGAACGAGCAGCTGCGCACCGTCGCGCGCCTCGAGCTCGCGCGCGTGCTGGAGCGCGAGGGCATCGCGGGCCGAGGGCTCGTCGTCGAGGTCGACGACGCGGTGCTCGATCTCGTCGTCAGCAAGAACGCCGATCGTCGCTTCGGTGCGCGCGCGCTCCAGCGGCAGGTGCAGAAGCTCGTCGTGCTCCCGATGGCCATGGAGCTCGTCTCGCGTCGCGTCGCGCGCGGCTCGCTCGTGCGCGTGACGGCCAAGGACGACGCCATCGAGGTGCGCGTGCTCGACACGGACGCGAGCCGCGCCGCACAGAAGAAGGAGCCGCCGCCGCCGGTGCCGGAGCCCGCGCGGGTCAAGAGCGTCACCGAGCTCGAGGCGCGCCTGTCGGCCATCGATCCGTTGCCGCTCTCCGAAGAGGCGCTGAACGCCCGCCGCGAGGCGCTGCTCGCCGAGCGCGAGCGCGCCGACTTCTGGAAGGACGCGGCGCACGCGGCCGAGAACCACGAGGAGCTCGAGCACGTCGAGGCGGCCATCACGCGCCTGCGGCGCATCGAGCACGAGCGCCGCGCGGTCGTGAACGCGATCGGTCGCGCCTCCACGCGCAGCGCGCTCGAAGAAGCCGCGCGGCTCGTGCGCGATCACGAGGCGCTCGTGACGACCGCGCGCCGCGAGCTCGTCCACCTCGCGAGCCCCGCGGCGCGCGCCGATGCGCTCGTCGAGGTGAGGCCCGTCGGTGGGCGCGGCCCCGAGGCGCGCGATCTCGTGACCGAGACGCTGGTCGCGTGGGCCGCGCACAAGGGCCTCGCGGTCGAATGGCTGCGCGACCCGACCGAGGATGAAGAGCCCGCGCTCTTCGTGCTCCGCGGTCACCACGCGCACGGCTACGTCGGTGGCGAAGCGGGCCTTCATCGGCTGCGCCTCGGGAGCGAAGGCGACGAGCACGCGCGCCACGTGGCGGCCCGCGTGCGCACGGCCCCGCTCGACGGCGCGAGCCCCGAGCTCGGCAAGCTCGTCCACAAGACCGCACGCGGCAAGGGCCGCTTCGGGAGCGAGCTGCGCGCGCGCGTGGAGATCACCGCCAAGGGATCGAGCGCACCGCTCGTCTTGGTGTCCCCCCTCAAGCTCGACGCGCTCAAGCAGCTCGCGCCCGAGATCGTGCACGCGTGGACGAACGCGCCGGCCGAGTCCGACGAGATCGTGCGGCGCTACGAGCGCGAGCCCGATCACGTGCGTGACTTCGTGACGGGCTGGTCCTCGGGCCGACACGACGCGCTCTCGCCCGCCAGCTTCGATCGCCTCCTCGCGCTCCGCATCGACGCGGGCAAGCACGGCTGAGCTCGCGGCGGCGCGTCGGCGTGCGCGCGGCGTCTTCCCATCGCGCCGAGTTCGCGCGTATCTTCCCCGCGCGGGATGAGTGGCGGCGTCGACATCTGGATCCAAGGATTCGCTCCGGGGAGTGATCCCGTGCCGGCCCTCCAGCGGGTCTTCGGGATCGACGAGCAGCGTGCGGTCGCGATCCAGCAGACCGTGCCGCGCGCGGTGAAGCGCAACGCGCCGCCGCGCGACGCGGAGGAGATCGCACGCGCGCTCCGCAGCATCGGGGCCAAGGTCGAGCTCCGGCCGCACCGCGGCGATGCGCGCGCCAGCGGTGCCGCCATGCCGCGACCCGGCGAGGCGAGGAGCAGCGCGACGGGCCAGGAGCGTCCTCCGGAGCTGCGCGCCAGCGCCGTCGGTCTCTCTCGCCCCGAGCTCTCGACGGCGTCGCAGTCGCTGCCGCCGCCCGTGGCCTCCCCCGCGAGCGTGCCGCCTCCGTCCTCGCTGCCCGTGCCGATCGAGGCGCGTCGCTCGTCGCGCCCGCCTCCGAGCGGGTTCGACACGTCGGACACGGCTGGCGGCGGGCCGCTCGAGCTCGCGTTCGATCCGAAGGCCGAGCGTGAGCGCGTCTCACGCCTCCAGCCTCCCCGCACGAGCGCTGCGCCCGCCCCAGGTCCGCACGAGGTCGCGGTGCCGACGCCTGCGCCGAGCGTCGTCGCACCAGCCACCTCCACCCCGACGCCGACGGTCACGTTCCAGCTGCCGGGGTGGATCCGCGGCATGGGCATCGCGACCTTCCTCGGCGTCGTCTTCTTCCTCTTCCGCATGGGCCGCTGCGCCTGCGACCTCTCGAGCATCCTCAGCGCCTCGCCCGAAGAGCTCGCGGCGGCGGCCGCGGCCGAGCGCGATCAGCTGATCGCGGGCGCGATGCCGCTCGACGCCTTCCTCCAGCGGTCGAACGCCATGCTCGGGCGCGACGTCGACCGCAACCTCGCGCTCGCGCGGAGCCTCCAGCGGGCTGGAGCGCGGCGTGTGCTGGTCGCGAACGTCATGCGCGTCTCGGGGGGCGACGTCGCGCTCACGCTCGTCGTCGAGCTGCCGGAGCCGCCCGCGCTGCGGCGGCGCGTGCTCGTCGAGGTGGAGCGCTACTACGCCAACGACATGCCCGTCGCGCCGGCGGACGTCGAGCTCCCCGACCCTGCGGAGCGATACGAGATCGTGGACCTCGACTGATCCCGACTCGCCGAAGCCCTCTCGAACATTGAAGTTTCGAGAGAGGTCCCCACGGCGCAGCGCGGAGCGGGCATGATCCACCCAAACCCGCGCGTCGTCGTGGGTCTCACGGCCCATGGTGGAGAAACACCCGCCTCCCATTCCCGGACGTCCGCTGCCCCCCTCGGGGCGGCCGGGTGCTCGGCGCGTGGGGCCGCCGCCGGTGCCCCGAGCGGCGAGCGAGAAGGTGGAGCGCGTCGAGGACGACCTCCTCGAGACGGAGCCGACGCAGGCCTCGCGCGAGGCCGACGCGCTCGTCCAGGACGCGCGCAAGGGCGACCCGCGCGCCTTCGAGGCGCTCGTGAAGCGCTACCGCCACCGCATCTTCGCGCTCGCGCTCCACATGACCGGCAGCCCCAGCGATGCCGACGACATCACGCAGGACGCGTTCGTGCGCGCGTTCCGCAACATGGATCGCTTCGAGGGGCGCTCGGAGTTCTTCACCTGGCTCTACCGCATCGCGCTGAACCGCGCGCTCAACGTGCGCCGCGACCAGGCACGTCGACGCACCGCGGACCTCGACGATCCGCGCGTCGTCGTGGCCGTCGCGGTCGACTCGGGCGGTGATCCCGGCCGCGCCCTCGAGCTGCGCGAGACCTACGTCTGCCTCGTGAAGGCGTTCGATCGCCTCTCGCCGCTCCTGCGCACCACCGTCGCGCTCACGATGATGCAGGGCCTGAGCTACCCCGAGGCCGCGGTCGTCCTCGAGACGACCGAGGGCACCGTCGCCTGGCGCATCCACGAGGCCCGCAAGCAGATGCGCGTGGCGATCGAGGCGTACTTCACCGAGAAGGGCGGCGTCGGCGCCGTCCGCAAGGACCCGACGCCGCTGCCCACGCAGAAGGTCGCCGCCGTGAAGGGCGCCGTCGCCGCTCGGCTCGAGGAGCCCGCGAGCCCGCCGAGCCTCGAGATGGCGCTGGCCCTGCTCGCCCCGACGGTCTGACCGCGCTCCGTCGCCGCGGGCGGAGGGCCCACATCTCAGGGGACCGAGAAGCAATCGACGCGGCCCGCTTCGAAGACGGAGATTCTTTCTCCATCTCTCAGGCTCAGTACCACTCGCCGTCGCGCACGCCGATCTCGGTGCCAGCGATCGTGTAGCGGCACGTCGTCGGCTCCGTCGCGTCGAGCAAGCGCGCGAGCTCGATCGCCACGTTCGCCGCCGTGGTCTGCGCGGTAGGATCCGCCAGCGCGGTGCGGCTCACACCGATCCACGGGCCGCTCGCGTCCGCGACCGCCGTGAGCACGAGCCCTCGCTCCTCGTCGCGCAGCACCCACGCCACGCGGTCCGGGAGCACGATCGGCGCGCGTCCGTAGAGCGCCTCGAGGCGGCAGAGGAAGTTCCCTGCGCTGCGCCGCTCCTCTCCACCGCGTCGAAGACCCGCCCAGCTGCCCGCGCGGCTCGCGCCCGCGAGCGCCGTCGGCGCCTCACCACCTGTGACCAGCGCGAACGCCTCGCGCGGCGGTGCGGGCTCCTCGACGGGGTAGGGGACGGCGGGACGCGCCTCGCCGCCGTGCGCCTCGTGAGGAGGGCGCGCGCGTGGTCCTTCGCGATCCGTCGCACACGTGCATCCGGTGGCGGAGGCGACCACGGCAGCGGTCAGGACGAGGGATCGGAGGCGGAACGCGCGCATCGGTGCCTCGCGTTTGTAGTACAAGATGCGCGTGCCCGAGTCGTCCACGCTGCGCGTCGAGATCGCCGATGCCGGAGGTACGCAGGTCGAGCTGCCCCACCGCGTCGCCGAGGAGCTCCGAGCCCTCGCGATCCACGCCGTCGTGGTGCCGCTCGAGGCGATCGTGCAGACGAGCGCGGATGCCGTGATCCTCCGCGGCGACGCGCCCGGGGTGCTCGGCATCCTGCGATCGCTGCGCGACGACGGTCCGCGCCCCGACACGCCGGTCTTGCTCCTCGGCACGCCCGAAGGCACGGGCCCGTTCCAGGAGGGCCCGGGCTTCGGCGCAGAGCACGTGCTCGCGAAGGACGCGAGCGCCGCGCGCATCGCCGAGGTGCTGGGCCGCATCACGGGCCGAAAGAAGCACACGGCCGATCCGTCGCGCGAGCGCAAGGTCGAGCACACGCTCGAGCTGTCGCAGCGTGGAGAGGCCGGCGGCAGCGACTGGCAGGTTCGCTCCGGCTTCCTCGGCACTCCCGAGGACCGCCCCTCCGAAGGCGGCGCAGCCAGTGATCGAGAGCTCCCGAGCGATCCGCCAGGTGTCTCGCGCCGCCGCGGCGAGGACGCTCGCGGGCCCGAGGAGGTCTCGCAGATCGTCGCGGCCCCCGAGCTCAGCGCGGTCTTCGAGAGCCACCACGGCGATCTCGAGGCGCCGCGCCGTCGCGCCGGCTCGAGCCCCGGTGAGCGTCGCGCGGACAGCGTCGCGCCAGGCACCGGCAGCCACCCGGGCACGGGCTCGGGGGTGTCCTCGCCCGGCTCGGTCCCCGGCACCTCGCAGCTCTTCGTCGTCGCCTCGATCAGCGACGAGCTCCGCAAGATCCTCTACGACGCCGACCGCCGCGTCTTCGCGGATCGACCGCCCATCGACGTCTCTCTGCCTCGCGGCGAGGACGCCGCGCGCGACCTCGTCCCCGACGAGTTCGTCGAGGTCTTCTCCCTCGCCGTCGACGAGCCCGAGCGCGCGGACCTCGAGCTCACGTTCGTCGGCGTCGCGGGCGCCAAGGCCGAAGACGCGCCACGCGCCCGGCCTGCGCCGGATCCCGAGCCGCCGAGCGCCGCCGAGGACGCCGACGAGCAGCGCCCCAAGACCTCCCCCGGCACGCCCACCAGCATGTCGCGCCGCCCGCCCGAGCCCGACGCCGGCACGCGGTCCAGCGCCGACGCCCAGATCGCACCGCCACGCCCATACGTGAGCGAGGCTCCTCGTGCCTCCGAGGGCCCCGCCGCGAGAGAGGAAGCCTTCGTGCGTCCATCGCAGCCTCCGCCGCGCGTCGCGCTCGTCTCGAGCGAGCGCGGGGATCTCGCACCGCTCGGCGCCTTCGCGCTCCTCGGTCAGCTCGCGCTCGGCCGTCTCGACGTGGTCCTCTCGCTCCGCGTGGAGGACAAGCCCGTGGTCCTCACGCTCGCGCGTGGCGAGCTCGCGCAGGTGAGCGGCGAGGGCTTCGTCGAGCTGCGTCGCCGCGCGCTGCATCGGCTCCTCAGCGCGAGCGTCGGCGCGGGCCAGGCCACGGATGCCTCTCGCGGCGAGCCCACGTTCGCGCTCGAGCGGGCCTCGCGGCTCGCGGAGGAAGCCGTGCTCGCGGAGGTGCTTCTCCACGCGCGAGGCGCCTTCTCGATCGAGCCGCGCGTCCTGGACGTGCGCGCGGAGGGACCGAGCCGCCTCACGCAGCGCACGCTCGCGAGCACTATGCTCGAGGTCTCGCGTCGGGCGCTCTCGGCCGATCGTGTGGCCAACCACTTCCTGCCCGGCCCGGAAGATCCCACCGTCTCGCGCCTCGAGCGCCTCTCGCGCCTCGAGGTCGCGCGCGTGCCCAACCTCGAGCGCGTGCTCGACGCGATCGAGGCACCGCGCGAGCTCGCGTGGCTCCTGCGTCGCGAGACCGCCACCCAGCCGACGAGCCTCGCGAGCCTCGTGGCCGCGGCGCCCGACGAGCCGGGTCTGGTCGCGGCGGTCTTCGTGGTGGCGCAGCTCGGCGGGCTCGCGATCCACGTCCTCTCGGAGGCCGCGTCGCTCGCCCACACCGACCTCGATGCCCGCGCGGAGAAGTCCATCGGGGCCCTGCGCGAGCGCGCGGACCGCGCGGACTACTTCGAGGTGCTCGGCATCCCGCGGGACTCGGACGGCTCAGCGGTGGTGGACGCCCACTACCGCCTTCGCGCCGAGCTGCTGGCCTGGCCGCTGGCCGACCTCGGCCTCGCGCGGCTCGAGGCGGACCGCATGCGGATCCTCGCCGTGCTCGACGACGCCGCCGACGTGCTCGCGGACGCCCGCGCGCGCCGACGCTATGCTCGAGGCCTCGAGATCGGCTGATCTTGCGGCGGCTTCATCCGCGCTCTAGACACCGTGCTCGACGCGTCCCGCTCGCGAGGAGCTCGCCATGGCGATCCGCACGATTCTCCACTACCCCGACAAGCGCCTGCGTGACCCCGGCAAGCCGGTGACCGACTTCGGCCCCGACCTCCAGAAGCTCGTCGACGACATGGCGGAGACGATGTACGCGGCGCCCGGCGTGGGCCTGGCCGCGACGCAGATCGGCGAGGCCAAGCGCCTCTTCATCATCGACGTCGCGACCGGCGACGACGAGCCCTCGGACCTCCGCGTCTTCGTCAATCCGGAGATCGTCGAGCGCAACGGCGAGGTCCGCTGGGAAGAGGGCTGCCTCTCGTTCCCCGGCGTGCACGAGGAGATCGATCGCGCCGAGCGCGTGAAGGTCCGCGCCCAGGATCGCGACGGCAAGCCCTTCGAGCTCGAGGCCGACGGCCTGCTCGCGATCGCGATCCAGCACGAGAACGATCACCTCGACGGCAAGCTCATGGTCGACCACCTCGGCCTCATCAAGCGCCGCCTCGTGCACCGCCAGATGGTCAAGCGCGCCGGCGAAGCCGCCGAGTGATCGCCCGCGTGACGATCCCCGCGCGACGCGCGGCGTGATCCCCGGGCCCCAAACGTCGTAGTCTCGCCCCTCGAACGAGGTGGACCGATGGCCGACGGAACGAGCAAGCACGCGGATCTTCGAGTGAACGGTGAGCGCCTCTGGGGCTCGCTGATGGAGCTCGCGCAGATCGGCGCGACCGACAAGGGTGGCGTGTGTCGCCTGGCGCTCACCGACCTCGACAAGCGCGGCCGCGACCTCGTCACCGGCTGGGCGCGCGAGGCCGGCATGACCGTCACGATCGACAAGATCGGCAACGGCTTCATGCGCCGCGAAGGCAAGAACCCGTCGCTGCCGCCCATCGTCACGGGCAGCCACATCGACACGCAGCCCACTGGCGGCAAGTTCGACGGCAACTACGGCGTGCTCGCGGGCATCGAGGTCGTGCGCACGCTCAACGACCGCGGCATCCAGACCGAGGCGCCGATCGAGGTCGCGTTCTGGACCAACGAAGAGGGCTCGCGCTTCGTGCCCGTCATGATGGGCTCGGGCGTGTTCGCGAAGGCCTTCACGCTCGAGCACGCGTACGCGGCCAAGGATCAGAGCGGCGCGACGGTGAAGGGCGAGCTCGAGCGCATCGGCTACGTCGGCCCCGAGGAGCCGGGCGCGCACCCGATCGGCGCGTACTTCGAGACGCACATCGAGCAGGGGCCGGTGCTCGAGGATCACGGCGTGACGATCGGCGTCGTCACTGGTGTGCTCGGCATCCGCTGGTACGACTGCGTCGTCACGGGCATGGAGGCGCATGCCGGCCCGACGCCGATGGCCCTGCGCAAGGACGCGCTCCAGGTCGCGACGCGCATCATGCAGGAGGTCGTCGCCATCGCCCTGCGCCACGCGCCGCACGGACGCGGCACGGTCGGCATGGTGAACGTGCACCCGAACAGCCGGAACGTGATCCCGGGCCGCGTGAAGTTCTCGATCGATCTCCGCAACGCGAGCGACGCGCTCTGCGACCAGATGGACGCCGAGATCCGCGCGTTCATCGCGAAGACCAGCGAAGAGACCAAGCTCCCGATCACGCTCGAGCTCGTCTCGAGCTACCCCGCGCAGCCCTTCCACGCGGAGTGTGTCGACGCCGTCGGCAAGGCCGCCGCCGCGCTCGGTTACTCGAACATGCCCGCCGTCTCGGGCGCTGGTCACGACGCCGTGTACATGGCCAGGCTCGCGCCGAGCGGGATGATCTTCATCCCCTGCAAGGACGGCATCTCGCACAACGAGATCGAGGATGCCAAGCCCGAGCACATCACCGCGGGCTGCAACGTGCTCCTGCACGCGATGCTCGAGCGCGCGAAGGTCGTCTGACGCAGGCCGGTTGACGCGGCGCGTCGGTCGTCCGAAGAGGGTTCCGTTTGCGTGCGCTCGCGTGCGAGGCTGCGGGATCCATGACTGTCACCCACGACGACCCCGCGGGTCGCGCGCGCCTTCCGTCCGAGCGCGCCGAGACCGTGTTCTCGGATTACAAGCCAGCGCTGACGAAGGACCAGGCGATCGCGGAGGCGAATCGGTGCCTGTTCTGCACCGACGCGCCGTGCGTGCAGGCCTGTCCCACGCACATCGACATCCCGCAGTTCATCCGGAAGATCGCGACCGGCAACGAGGAGGGCTCTGCGCGAACGATCTTCGCGTCGAACATCCTCGGCATGAGCTGCGCGCGCGTCTGCCCGGTCGAGGTGCTCTGCGTCGGTGACTGCGTCTACAACGCGAAGGGCGAAGCGCCGATCCAGATCGGCAAGCTCCAGCGCTACGCCACCGACGCCGCGTTCGTGAAGGGCACACGCTTCTTCGAGGCGGGGCCCGACACTGGCAAGAGCGTCGGCCTGATCGGCGCAGGCCCCGCGAGCCTCGCGGCCGCGCACCGCCTCCGCCGCTTCGGTCACCGCGTGACGATCTACGAGAAGCGCGACGTGATCGGCGGCCTCAACACGACCGGCGTCGCTCCGCACAAGCTGCGCGCCGACGCGAGCCTCGAGGAGGTCGAGTGGGTGCTCGGCATCGGCGGCATCGAGGTGAAGACCGGCGTGCAGGTCGGCATGAACGTGTCCCTCGAGGATCTCGAGAAGCGTCATGACGCGCTCTTCGTCGGTGTGGGCCTCGGCGCCGACACCAAGCTCGGCGTGCCGGGTGAGAACCTCGGCAACGTCGAGGGCGCGGTCGCGTGGATCGAGCGCATGAAGCTCGAGAAGCTCGACCTCTCCTCCCACACGCGCTGCGTCGTCGTGGGCGGCGGCAACACCGCGCTCGACGTCGTGCGTGAGGCGCGCACGCTCGGGCTGCCCGACGTCACACTCCTCTACCGCGGCGACGAGCCGGGCATGAGCGGCTACTCGCACGAGTGGGAGTCCGCGAAGGTCGAAGGCGTCGTCGGCGAGTGGCGCGCCCAGCCCGTCGGGTTCATCGCCAACGCCACGGGGACGGTCGTGGCGGGCATCAAGTGCGTGCGCCTCGATGCCTCGAAGAAGCCCATCGCCGATAGCGACTTCGTGGTCCCCGCCGATCTCGTCCTCGTGGCGATCGGTCAGTCGACGCTCGGGCACATGCTCGCCTCGCTCTCCGGCGTCGTCGTCGAGAAGGGGCGCGTCGTCACGGACGAGCACGGCCGCACGGGCCGAAAGGGACTCTTCGCCGGAGGCGATTGCCGCAACGGCGGCAAGGAAGTGGTCAATGCCGTCGCCGAAGGTGACGCCGCCGCGCTCGCGATCGACGCGTACTTGAAGGGACACTCGCATGTCTGAGAGCAAGACCGGCAGCTCGAAGAAGGTCAGTCCGAGCCTCGTCAGCAACACCGGCGGCATCGTCTCCCCCAACCCGTTCTGGCTCGCGTCGGCGCCTCCGGCGAACTCGGGCGGTCAGGTCCAGCGCGCGTTCGACGCGGGCTGGGGCGGTGCCGTCTGGAAGACGCTCGGTCAGCCCATCCAGAACGTGTCGAGCCGCTTCGGTGGCATGCACGCGCGCGGCGTCCGCGGCGTGGGCTTCAACAACATCGAGCTCATCACGGATCGTCCCCTCGAGACGAACTTCCGCGAGATCTACGAGACGAAGAAGAAGTATCCCAAGCACGCCGTGATCGTCTCGCTCATGGTCGAGACGCGCGAGGAGTGGAAGGACATCATCAAGCGCTCGATCGACACGGGCGCCGATGGCCTCGAGCTCAACTTCGGCTGTCCGCACGGCATGTGCGAGCGCGGCATGGGCTCGGCGGTCGGCCAGGAGCCCAAGGTCAACCAGGAGATCACGAGCTGGGCCGTCGAGTACTCGACGATCCCGGTGCTCGTGAAGCTCACGCCGAACGTCTCGGACATTCGCCCGCACGGCATGGCCGCCAAGCGCGGCGGCGCGCACGGCGTGTCCTTGATCAACACCATCAAGAGCATCATCGGCGTCGACATCGACAGCTTCGCGATCGAGCCGCGCGTGCAGAACCTCGGCACGAACGGGGGCTATTGCGGACAAGCCGTGAGGCCGATCGCCCTCCACATGTGCGCCTCGCTCGCGCGCGAAGAGAACTTCGGTCTGCCGATCTCGGGCATCGGCGGTGTCTGCAACTGGCGCGATGCGGTGGAGTTCATCCTCCTCGGCAGTAGCTCCGTGCAGGTCTGCACCGAGGTCATGCTCCGCGGCTATCGCATCGTGGAGGACATGAACGAGGGCCTCACGCAGTACATGCGTGATCACGGCTTTGCGACGATCGACGAGATGGTCGGCAAGGCCGTGCCCAACTACTCGGAGTGGGGCGATCTCGACCTCAACTACGAGACGGTCGCGAAGATCGACCCCGACAAGTGCATCGGCTGCAACCTCTGCATGACCGCCTGTCACGACGGCGCGCACCAGTGCATCCACCCCGCCTCCACCAAGGCCGGCTGGGACGGCAAGAGCCGCGTGCCGGTCATCGACGAGTCCGAGTGTGTCGGCTGCAACCTCTGCCAGATCGTCTGTCCGGTCTCGGGCTGCATCACGATGGAGCAGGTCGCGAACGGCTTCGCCCCCGCGACGTGGAACCAGCACGTGGAGACGGGCGCGCAGCTGCGCCCCAAGAAGGGCGCTCACTGAAGAAGGACTCTGCGGCTTCGGATCGGGCCGTCCCGAGTCGATCGTGTCTCGGTCCCTGAGTGGGTCGAGGCTTCGAGGGCGCCTGTCCTTCCAGGTCGGGCGCTGTTGCCTGCGGGGCGCGATGAGCGGTGCCTGCGGGGCGCGATGAGCGGTGCCTGCGGGGCGCGATGAGCGGTGCCTGCGGGGGGCGATCCTGACATCCTCGCGGGGATGTCAGCCGCTTCCTCGTGCCCCGTGGCTCGAACGCTCCGGACGGTGTCGTGCGCCGTCCTCTTCGTGGTGGCGTCGGCGGCGATGGGCGATGTCTCGCGCGCGGCGGCGCAGGTCACGGCCCGCGAGGAGCTCCTCGCCGCGCAGGGCCACCACCGCGCGGGAGACAACGTCGAGGCGGCCGAGGGCTTCCTGCGCGCCTACGCGCTCGATCCGCGTGCGCCGTTCCTTCACGACGCGTTCCTCGCGTGGCGCGCCGCGGGGCGAGCACGGGAGGCCCTCGAGGCGCTCGATCGGTTCCTGGCCGCGCCCGAGCAGGCCACGGAGGAAGACCTGACGCGCCTCCGTGCCATCCGCGAGGAGCTCGCGCGACTGGTCGCGCACGAGACGACAGGCACCGAGACGACAGGCACCGAGACGACAGGCACCGAGACGACAGACACCGAGACGACAGACACCGAGACGACAGACACCGAGACGACAGGCACCGAGACGACAGACACCGAGACGACAGACACCGAGACGACAGGCGCCGAGACGATGGTGCCGAGCGAATCGATGCGCCGGCGGACCGCGGTGGACGCGTTCCAGCTCCCACCCGTCGAGGTCGGCGCGGCGGTGCTCGGCGTGGCGGGCGCGGCGCTCGTCTGGGCCCTGGTGGAGAATCGCGTGGTGGGTGGGATCGTGAGCAGTCGAGATGCGATGTGCACCTTCGGGCCGTCGGGCACGTCGTGCCCGCGCTCGCTCGATCAGGAGCCCATCGCACGGGAGTTCGCGCTCCATCGGGATCTGGGCTGGTCGGCGCTCGGCGTCGGCGTCGCGCTGGGGGCCATCGGGGGGACTCTGCTCGGCATGAGCCTCTCGGGCGGCGACTCCACGCCTCGGGTGCGCGGTGGCTGCGGAGTCGAGGGCTGCTCGTGGTCGGTGCGAGGGACGTTCTGATGGGGCCCGCCGCGAGTGCACGCTCGCTGGCGTCGTGCCTGTGTGTGGGGCTCGCGGGCGCGCTCGCGTCGAGCACCGCGTCTGCACAGTACGACGTCCGGGAGCTCCCGGTCGTCGCAGGACCGGAGTGGTCGGAGGTCTACGCGCACCACATGGCGCTCGATGGCGACCTCCTCGTCGTCGACACGCTCACGCAACTGGCCGTCTTCCACCGTGGGATGGACGGGGCCTGGACTCAGATCCAGACGATCTCGCCCGCCGACGTGCGGGCCAACGGGCTCTGGTATCCACGCTTGACGGCCTCGGAGCTCGTCGTGGGTGTCGACAGCGCCGGCCGCTATCTCTACTTCGCGCGCACCGGCGCCGGAGCCGACACACGCTTCGTCGAGCATGCGCGCATCGCGTTGCCCGAGAGCGTGTTCCCGGGCCAGGCCGTCGACATCCGAGGTGATCGGATGATCCTCTCGGACGCCTACTGGGGCCCCGACCGGGACGGACGCGCCTACGTCTTCCGGCTCGGAGGATCGGGCACCTGCGGTGATGCCGTGTGCAGGCTCGGAGAAAGCTGCCCGGCAGACTGCGACCCACGCGCGACCTGCGGGAACGGACGCTGTGATCCCAGCTCGGAGTCCTGCAGCTGCCCCGAGGACTGTGGGGAGCGCGCGTGCTGGACCGCCGACGACTACGCCTCGGGGCTCGGCCTCACCTGCCCGCGCACGGACTCCGACACCCAGAACTGGTGTGGCTGGCGGGCGTTGTTCACGGCCGATGACGAGATCGTGCTCGGCGCCAATCGGCGGCTCGTCACACGCCATGCGCGGACGGGGCTCGGCTGGGAGCGGAGGGATCAATTCGGTCTCTCGGGCAGCACGCCGACTGCCCGCTTCGGCATCGACATGGACTTCGACGATCCCGCCCTCGCGATCGGTGGGTCGAAGGAGGCGGGCGGCGGTGTGGTCCAGATCCACGAGCGAGACGCGCTCGGCAACTGGTCCGTGGCGTCGGTGGTCCGGCCGCCCTTTCCGAGCGACGGCGGCACCGACTTCTTCGGATACGAGGTCGAGCTCGACGGAGATCACCTCGCGGTGGCCTCGGGCGAGGCCGACACCCGCGTCTTCGTCTACGAGCGTCACGGCAGCTCGTGGGATCTCGTGTCCGTGCTCGACAATCCCGCCGGGTACGAGGAGTCCACGACAGGCACGCTCGCGCTCGACTGGCCACGTCTGATCGTGGCCTGGACGGAGCGCGAGCCACACCTCGCGCCGAGCTCGCTCGCGTTGCGCGAGTACACGTTCCTCTGCGATGGCGATTGTCCCGTCGTCACGCCGCCCGACGCCGGACTCGATTCGGCTGCGCTCGATGGCGGTGCGGCAACCCCCGACGCGGGCTCGGATGGAGGCGGTCTCGACGCGGGCCCCGAGGCGATGGACGGAGGGGATGGCGCGGACACCGATTTCGTCGATCGCGTCGTCTTGGCCTGTCATGCACGCCCGCTGCGCACGAGCGCTGGCCACGCGTGGTCCCTCGCCGCGATCCCGCTGCTCGCGGCGTGGCGTCGACGCGCGAGGCGTGTCGCGTCATG
>JBILLJ010000304.1:0-4115 GCA_044376125.1 Sandaracinaceae bacterium | reverse complement strand
AGCGGCGTCGCGCGTCGTGCCACTCCCGTCGGACCTGCCGGGCGCTTCGCGCGATCCTCGCACCAAGCCCGCGGGTAACGCGACTCTCGACCAACCAGATGTAGGGCGGGGGCTCGTCCCCCGCCTCCGTCGCCGTCGAGCACGGTCGACAAAGGCTCGGTCACGCGGCGCGCGATGCCATGCACGGAGTCGCCGTCACGTCGCCGAGCACGGTCGGCGAGCATCGCGACGTCGTGATCCAAGATCGCGTTCCCGCGAATGCCCCCGGCAGGTCCGAGGGGAGGTGCAAGCACCACGACCGTGCAGTCGTGCGCTCGCGAGACACGGGCCACGGCGTCTGCTGCGGCAGAGAGCGGCGCGACAAATCACGACCATGCCGTGGTGCGCTCACGGGACACGGGCCACGGGGTCTGCTGCGGCAGAGAGCGGCGCGACAATCACGACCAGGCCGTGGTGCGCTAACGGGACACGGTCAGCGGCGTCTGCACCGTCGCGCCGCGGCAGACGCGAGACTCGCCACTTTGTCCGCTACGTCGCAGGCGCGAACCAGCGGCGTCGCGCGTCGTGCCACTCCCGTCGGACCTGCCGGGCGCTTCGCGCGATCCTCGCACCAAGCCCGCGGGTAACGCGACTCTCGACCAACCAGATGTAGGGCGGGGGCTCGTCCCCCGCCTTCGTCGCCATCGGGGCGCCGTCGCTGACGACGTCCGCTCTGCTTCACGGCCACGCGGGGCGATCGATCAGGCGCTGTCCGAGGATGCGCGTGGCGCCGTCCTCGTCGCGCTCGAGCTGGATGTGCGTGACGCTCGCGCGGGCCTCGAGCGCGGCGATGAGCGGCCGTGCGTGCGAGACGACCCAGACGCTGGAGCGCCTGGAGGCGAGGGCGAGCGCCTCGGCCAGGGGCACGAGCAGATCCGGGTGGAGCGAGGCCTCGGGCTCGTTGAAGACCAGCAAGGGAGCGGGCCGTGGCGAGTAGAGCGCGGCCAGGAGCGCGAGGTACTTGAGCGAGCCATCGGAGAGCTCGCGCGCACCGAGGCGACGCAGAAGGCCTGGCACCCGCAGGCCGAGCTCGAAGCGGTTGCCCTCGGTCTTGCTGCGCCTTCGGCGCGCTGGGGGAGCCTAGGACGGCCCCCCCTACTCCCCCCGCTCGTCGATCGTCGAAGACTCCTCCTCCTCGCTGCTCCAGGGGTTGCTTCGCAACCCCGCCGCAGGGCGCCCCGGCTCGATCTCTTGTCGTTTTCCCATCGAGCGCCGAGGCCCTGTCTCACGGAGTCGCGGAGCGCGACGTCGTCTCCGATCTCGACCGAGCACGCTCTCGCCGGGATCGAGCGGCGTGTACGTGCGGAGGCGTCCATCGGAGTCCAGGCCGTGGGCCGCGAGCCCCTCTCGCGTGAGAAAGGGCTTGTTCTTGCGCCGAGGCGGCGCCGTCCACAGCCACTCTTCCTTCACCTCGGGATCGAAGTGGAACGCGCTAGGCGTTGGCGGTGGGCTCGCTGGCGGCGGCAGACCGAGCGTCATCTCGAAGCAGCCCGCGTCGAGCTGCATGCCGAGGCGGATGCGCAGAGGCTTCCTGCGCACGGTGGGCTCGATCGCCTGACCGCGTCGCTTCGCCGCCTCCGTCCGCACTTCTTCGGGGCCCGCCCACGCGGCCGATGGAATGCCGCCTTCGTTCGCGAGCGTGCGCGCGAGCCGTCCTTGCGCGGCCGCGTGCATCATCTCGAGCGCTCGATAGACGTTGCTCTTGCCGACGCCGTTGCCGCCCGAGATCACCGTGAGGGGCCCCGGCGCAAAGCACAGATCGTGGAGAGACCGATACCCCGCGATCGCCACGCAGCGAACCGTCATCCCGCGAGACTACCGCGCTCCGCGAAGCCGGCGTCGAGCGCTCAGTTGTCGGCGGCGCAGGCGCCGCGAGAAGGATTCTTTCTCGGTCCCTCAGAACGAGTTCTTGGCTTCGCGGACCTGGGCGAAGACCTCGACCTCGTCGGGGGCCGAGCCGCGGGCGCGGGCGAAGGCGGCGACCTCCTCGACGTGGCTGCGGAGGAAGGGGTTGGTCGCGTGCTCGTCGCGCATCGTGCCGGGCACGCTCGGGTGGCCGGCGGCGCGTGCGGCGCGGACCTTCTCCAGGCGCTCGCGGATCGCCGCGCTCTCGGGCTCGACGTGCGCGGCGAAGCGGAGGTTCGCCTCGGTGTACTCGTGACCGACGTACAGGCGCGTGTCGGGATCGAGCGCGCTGAGGCGCGAGAGGGACGCGTGCATCTTCGCCATCGTCCCTTCGAACACGCGCCCACAGCCGCCGAGGAAGAGCGTGTCGCCGGTGAAGGCCATGCCCTCTCCGACGTAGGCGATCGCGCCGAGTGTGTGACCCGGCACCGCGACGACGTGGAACGTGTGACCGAAGAGCTCGAGCTCCTCGCCGTCGGCGAGGCCGCGGCTCTGGTGCGGGATGCGGCGCGCGTCGAGATCGTGCTGGCTGCCGAGCACGGGCACGTCGCCGATCTCGCGCAGGAGCTCGGGCAGGCCGCCCACGTGATCGGGGTGGTGGTGCGTGCACCAGATCGCGACGGGCTCGAGCTGGTGGAAGACGAGCGAGGCGAGCACGGGCATCGCATCGCCCGGATCGACGATCACGCACGGGCGCTTGCCGCGGGCGCCGGGGTGGAACGTGTGGAGGAGGTACGCGTAGTTGTCCTTGAAGTACGGGACGACCTCGACGCGCAGCCCGTCGATGCGCGTGGCGAAGCGGCTCGTGGCCGTGCTCCGCGAGAAGCGCACGCCGCTCGGGAAGCGCGCGAGACCCTCGGCGCGCAGGCGCGGCGCGTGATCGCGCTCGTAGGCGGCGAAGGCCTCGCGGCTCGGGAACACGTAGCGACACTCGAGCGTGAGGCCGTCGTCGCGACGCAGCACCTCGGCCTCGAGCGCGCCGGCTTCGATCACGTCTTCGACGTGCCCTTCGATGAGCCACGACTCGAAGGCCTCGGCGATCTCGCGTGACGTCGCCTCGCAGACGACCGTGTAGTGGAACGAGCTCATCGGGGCCGAAGGTGCCACGCCAGCTCGCCGCGCGGGAATGTCCAGCGAGCGTCCTCGTTCGCCACACGCCTCGTTCGTCGCGCGGACCTACTCGGGCGGAAACACCGTGAGCGCCACGTCGACGCCGTCGTGGGGCCACGCCGTCACGATCGGTCCGCGCGCGCCGCGGTGGTACCTGCTGACGACGACGCGGTAGGGACCCACGTGCACGGGGGCCGTGCGATCCGGCAGCGTCGTGTCGAAGCCGCCCGCTCCGAACGCCATGACGAACGACTCCGGGCTCCGAGGCGTGACGAGAGACCAGCCGGACGGCCCGAGCACGTAGTGGTCGAGCGTGAGCTCACCCTGCGGGCTTCCGGGGGCCATCACCACGTGGCCACGCGCGAGGATCAGCGGCTCGAGACCGACGATCCACATCCCCATCTCGAGCTCGGTCTCCGAGATCTGTCGAATGCCGTCCGCGCCGCCTTCTTCTTCCTCGTCGTCCTCTTCGTCGCCTTCGGCACCAGCCCCGTTGGACGTCGCCTCGGATCGCGCCGCCCGGCTCGGCAGCGGGATCCTCCGCACCGAGCCGTCCTCGATGATCGCCATCTCGCGGTCGAGCGCGACGATCGTCTCGCGGCCGGGGACGGCGCGGAGCGTCGTCATGTGACCCAGACCGGTCTCCACGACGACGCGCGGCTCGTGGCTCGGGCCCGCGGAGGGCAGCTCGAGCAGGCGCGCCTCCTCATCGACGAGGAACGCGCGCGTCGGCGTCATGACCACGGTGTTCACCGAGTAGCCGTTGCCGTACGGGAGCTCGATCGCGAGGGGCACCCACGCGTTGCCCTCCTGCCGGAGGATCGGACCGTCGCCGACCACGACGTAGAGCTGCGAGCCGGCCGCCACGACCGCGGCGCACGCAGGGGACGGCAGCGTCCCTCTGTGCCGGACGCCTTCTGTCGTCAGCTCGTGGACGCCACCCTCGTGATCGCAGAAGAACGCCGCATGGCCGTTCGACATCGGCTCGTTGTGGAGAGGGATCGCGTGATGGACCCACGCGCCGTCGACCCGGACGAACGCGTGCTCTCGACCCATCGCGA
>JBILLJ010000303.1:0-4130 GCA_044376125.1 Sandaracinaceae bacterium | reverse complement strand
GCGTACGACGCGGAGGGGAACCTGCTCGAGGCGCGCGATCCGAACCGCCACGTGAAGCTCGGCTACGAGCACTTCCACCGTGTGGCGTGGCGTGAGGAAGACGGGACGCGCCTCCGCTTCGAGTACGACACGGAAGATCGTGTGACGGCCGTCGTGAACGAGGCGGGCGAGCGCTACACGTTCGAGCTCGACCCGGCCGGGCGCGTCGTGAAGGAGACGGGCTTCGACGGCCGCGCCCGCGAGTACGTCCGCGACATCGCCGGCCGCCCGACGCTGACGGCCCTGCCCTCCGGCCGCACGACGACGAGCACCTACGACCTCTTGAATCGAATCGTTCAGGAAAGTCACTCCGACAAGACGTTCGCGAAGTTCGAGTACGCTGCGGACGGGCTCCTGCGCCGCGCTGAGAACGAAAGGAGCGTGGTCGAGATAGAGCGAGATTCGCTGGGTCGAGTTGTGACCGAGACCGTCAACGGGCGCCGTGTGGCATCTCGGTACGACGCAGCCGGCGACCGCACGGAGATGACGTCCTCACTCGGCGCACGCACGGTCGTGGACCGCGATCCACTCGGTCAGCCGCGGGACATCTTCTTCGGCGGCACAAGCGGGTTCAAGGACGCCGACGTTCGCTTCGATCGGGACGCCCTCGGCCTCGAATCGCGTCGCTCCTTTCGAAACGGGGTCGATATCGAATGGAGCCGCGATGTTTCAGGCCGTCCCACCGCTCGAAGGACCTTTAGGAGATCCACTGGCGACGGCGCGGGCGGCATCGATGTCGGCATCCCTCCAACTCCGTCGTACGCGGGTCCTCGCCGGCAGGAGTTGGACGCACGCGTCTACCATTGGCGCGGTGAGCAGCAGATTGCCGGCGTCGTCGACGCCTCGTCGGGTCCCACGTACTATGACCACGACGCGCGAGGTCGCCTCGTGCGCGAGCGTCGTCCCGATGCGGTCGTCGAGCGCGCGATGGACGCAGTGGGCAACGTCTACCGCTCGCGCACAGGCACGGACCGACGCTACGGACCGGGGGGTCGCCTCGAGATCGCCGACGGCGTCCGCTACGAGCTCGACGAGGACGGCAACCAGACCCTCAAGTCAGGCCCCGATGGCGACTGGCACTATCGCTGGAACGGGCACGGCATGCTCCGCGAGGTCGAGCGTTCCGATGGTCTGCGGATCGCGTTCGAGTACGATGCGTTTGCGCGACGAATCGCGAAACGCATCCTCAGCGCTCAAGGTGGCGTCGATCGTGAGATCGAGTTCGTGTGGGACGGGCAGAATGTCATACACGAACTCGATAGCGACCGGGGCCTTATCACCTGGCACTGGGAGCCGGAAAGCTTTACGCCCATCGGCAAGGAGCACGCGGGCCGTCGCTGGACTATCGCAAGCGACCACCTCGGAACCCCCTCCGAGATGTACGACGAGTCTGGTCGGCTTGCGTGGAAAATGCGGCTAGACGTCCTTGGCAGAGCTGAGTTCGAAGCCGGAAGCCAAGGCGACTGCCCGTGGCGCTGGGCCGGACAATACGACGATCAACTAACACCACTTTGGTACAACCGTTACCGGTATTATGACGTCGACACGGATCGGTACGCGTCCGTCGACCCGATTCATCCCTTCGGTGGACTGCGCGGTTTCGCCTATGTGGCGGACCCCGTGTGGTGGGTCGACCCGCTCGGGCTGAACACGGCTCTCGGGGATTTCGGCGAGCGGATCGCACGGCGCTATGCTGAGGGACTGAATCACACCATCGTTGGGTCGCTTCAGAACTCCTCCGGGCACGGAATTGACCTCATCACGCGCGACCCAAGTGGTACGCTCCATTTCTGGGAGGTGAAGGTGAACACCGCGAGACTGTCGCCCGACCAACGGTCTGGCGCGGCCTTCATCAGGGACCGACTCGAGCAAGCCCGCGACGGCCTAGGGCACTGGGCCCACACACCCAATCCTCGGGCCAGTGCGCTGGCGGACTCTCTCCTCACCGAACTCGGATCCGGAGCACCGCAAGGTTCTGTGCTACGAGTGCGACCCGAAGCACATCCCACGCGACGTATCCGAAGAACCACCTGGTGTTGACCGTTCGGAGAAGAGGAATGGCAAGAACTCCTGCAAAGCACAAGACTGTCGAGAAGGACCTGCGTCAGTACCTCGACCTAGACGTGGTCCAGCGTCGCGCCGATGTCGCGCAGCGCAGGGCGAACTTCGCCGCGGAGATTCGGAAGAAGGATCCGACGCGTGCGGCAATCACGTTCAAGTCCTTCGTCGTGCAGGAACGAATCGTCGGCCTGCATCTCGTCGCAGGAGGCGACGCTCAGGGATGGACGAGCTTTGATCGATTTCTCTTCGCCAACTGGGTTGCCGCCAAAGTTGACCTCGTCGAATCCGGCTATCCAGCCGCGACGAACCTGCTGCATGCACGGTCGATCGGCCTGGAGTGGATGGTCCGTGATTCCGCGAAGAAGATCACCTCCGACCTGCAGACCGGCTTCTTCGCCAATCCGTCGGCTCCGCACCGCAAACGATGGCGCCTTCCTCGTTTCGCACTATGGCTCGCCGAGCGAAACGTACCCGCTGACTCTCCGTACGATCTGGTCACGGACGCATGGGGCGACCCCACGGCCTTTGCGGCGGCAATGATCGGCGTCTGCGAGCACCATCTCTCGGAGACGCCTTGGGCATCGAAGTTGATTGGTGCTGAGTTCGCGAACTACTCGACCCAGCCGATCGAGATCTGGGCCGTCGAGGAGACGCGGAGATTGGAAGGACTAGCGACTCCCCAAATCGAACATCCTCTGATGAGGACCGCGTTCTCGGCACGACCGCCGTCGTCATACGACCCGTCTTCTGACGACGATTTGCAGCAACTCCTGCGCCTGCTCGGAATCGAGATCCCTAAAGATTCCCTTCAGCCCTCATAACGCTCCGAGCTACAGCGTCGCTACCCGAGCACCACGACGAGCACCTACGACGTGATGAATCGCCTCGTGGAGGCGAAGCACTCCGACAAGACGTTCGCGAAGTTCGAGTACGCGGTGGATGGTCTCTTGACCCGTGCCGAGAACGAGGCGAGCGTCGTCGAGATGGAGCGAGACTCGCTCGGCCGCGTGGTCCGCGAGACCGTGAACGGACGGTCGGTGCAATCTGCCTATGACGCGTCGGGCAATCGCACGGAGATGACATCCTCTCTGGGTGCTCGTGTCGCGATGAGCCGTGATGGCCTCGGCCAACCACGAGAGATGTTCTTCGGTGCGGCCGACGGCTTCAAGGAAGCCGACGTGCGCTTCGACCGTGACGGCCTCGGGCTCGAGTCACGCCGCTCGTTCCGCAACGGCATCGAGGTCGAGTGGAGCCGCGACGTCGCAGGCCGGCCGACGGCTCGCCGCACCTTCAAGAGGTCTCTCGCCGCTGCGGCCATGGGCTTCGCGGTCGGCATGCTCGCCACGCCATCGTTCGCGCAGCCTCAGCGCGAGGAGGTCGATGCGCGGGTCTACCAATGGCGCGGTGAAGACCAGATCGCTGGCATCGTCGACGCCGCGTCAGGCCCGAAGTTCTACGACCACGACGGCCGCGGCCGCCTCGTGCGCGAGCGACGCCCGGATGCCGTGGTCGAGCGCGCGATGGACGCGGTCGGCAACGTCTACCGCAGTCGCACAGGCACCGACCGTCGTTACGGCCCTGGCGGCCGCTTGGAGATGGCCGACGGTATCCGCTACGAGCACGACGAAGACGGCAATCAGACCCTGAAGTCAGGCCCCGACGGCGACTGGCACTATCGCTGGAACGGCCACGGCATGCTCCGCGAGGTCGAGCGCCCCGACGGTGTTCGCGTCGCCTTCGACTACGACCCCTTCGCGCGCCGCACCGCCAAGCGCACGCTCTCCGCGGCGGGCACCGTGGACCAAGAGGTCCAGTTCGTCTGGGACGGTCACAACGTCATCCACGAGCTCGATAGCGACCGCGGCCTCATCAGCTGGCAGTGGGAGCCTGAGAGCTTCACCCCCATCGCCAAAGAGCACGCAGGCCGCCGCTGGACGATCGCCAGCGACCACCTCGGCACCCCCACCGAGATGTACGACGACCTCGGCCAGCTCGCCTGGAAGATGCAGCTCGACGTCTTCGGCGTCCCG
>JBILLJ010000302.1:0-4132 GCA_044376125.1 Sandaracinaceae bacterium | reverse complement strand
GTCCAGCGCATCGGTCTGAGCGCCACGGTGGGGAATCCGTCGGCGATCCTCGGCTGGCTACGAGGCAGCTCGAAGCGCGAGGGCGTGGTCATCGACCCGCCGCACGTCGCGAAGCCGCGCGAGCTCGCCGTTCACCTCGACGGCACGCTGCAGGAGCTCGCGGTCCGCGCGGCCGGCAAGGCCAAGGGCAAAAAGAGCCTCTTCTTCTGCGAGAGCCGGGCGCTCACCGAGAGCATCGCGGATCGCATGCGCGACCGAGGCACGGACGTGTTCGTCCACCACAGCTCCGTCTCGCTCGAGGAGCGTCAGCTCGCCGAGGAGCGCTTCGCCCGCGGGCGTGACACCGCGATCGTGTGCACCTCTACGCTCGAGCTCGGCATCGACGTCGGCGACCTCGACAGCGTGTTCCAGGCGAACGCGCCGTCCACCGTGTCGTCGTTCCTCCAGCGCATGGGCCGCACGGGGCGGCGAGAGGGCGCAACCGCCAACACGACCTTCTTCTGCGACGACCCAGAGAGTGTGCTCGAGGCCACCGCGATCGTGGAGCTCGCGCGCGAGCGATGGGTCGAGTCCGTCCCGGAGGAGGCGCGCTGCTGGCCCGCGTTCGTGCATCAGATCTTCGCGCAGACGCTGCAGTTCGGAGGCGTCGGGCGCGAGCGGGCGTGGGAGCAGCTCCGCCGCGTCCCCGACTTCTCCGCCATCACGCTCGCCGAGTACGACGAGGTGATCGACTACATGCTCCGGCGCGAGTTCCTCTTCGAGTCCGGGGGGCTCCTGTCGCTCGGCGCCCGGGCGGAGAAGGTGTACGGCCGCAAGAACTTCATGGAGCTCTACGCGGTCTTCAGCTCGCCGCAGTTCTATCGGGTGCTGACCGCCGGGGGCCAGGAGATCGGCTCGCTCGAGCAGAGCTTCGTCGACGACCTCGTCGCGCAGATGACGAGCTTCCTCCTCGGCGGGCGCGCGTGGCTCGTCTCCGAGATCTCGCACCAGCAGCGCACCGTCACGGTTCACCCCGCGCCGCGCGGCAAGAAGCCGAGCTGGGGAGGCTTTGCGCCCAAGATGCTGGGCTTCGAGGTCTGCCAGCGCATCAAGAAGCTGCTCGCAGACGACGCCGACGTTCCCTACCTCTCGGAGGACGCTGCGGCCACGCTCGCGGGCTACCGCGACGAGTTCCGCGAGCTCGTGCGCCGCGCCGACCATGCCGTGCAGCTCGACGACGAGGGCGCGGCGCGCTGGTGGACGTTCGCTGGCGGCCGCATCAACCAGACGCTCAAGCACGCGCTCGCGACGACGACCGGCTGGAAGGTCATCGCGGACAATCTTCATCTCCGCCTCGAGGGCGACGGCATCACCCACGGCGCGGTCGAGAAGGCCATCGTCGAACTCTCCACGGCGACGTTCTGGACGGATCTGCCGACATGGGAGCGCATCATCGCGACCCTGCCGCCCTACCGCCTCTCGAAGTTCCAACCTGCGCTGCCGCCCCGCTTCCAGCAGGAGATGATTGGCAGGTACCTCCTCGACCTCGAGGGTACGCGCGCATTTCTCATGGGTCGCGGTGGCGCAGACGACGGCGTCGCCGGCCTCCTGCGCGCGGCCCTCGAGCGGGGAGCGCATCGCACGACGATCGTCGAGCCGGACCACGCGCCCGTCGCTCGGCCGCGCCGCCCCATCCGCATGGTGACCACGGTGGCCGAGCTCGAGGTGCTCTCACGCGAGATCGCGCGCGAGCCAGTGATCGGCCTCGACGTGGAGACCACGCTCGTCGACCGCGACCTCTGCACGATCCAGGTCTCGACCCCCGCGTACAACGCGATCGTCGACGCCCTCGCGGTGCGGGACCTCGCGGCTCTCGCGCCGGTCTTCGAGAGCACCGACACGGTGAAGGTGATTCACAACGCCGTGTTCGAGCGCAGCGTCCTCTCGCGGCTCAACCTGAGCCTCGTGAACGTCTTCGACACGCTCACCGCGTCGCGGCGCATCCGCGGAAAGCGCGTCGACGGCGGCCACGGCCTCGCGGCCGTCTGCGAGCGCGAGCTCGGCCGCACCGTCGACAAGACCGAACAGACATCAGACTGGACCCGTAGGCCCCTGAGCGAGCGACAGGTAGCCTACGCCGCCCTAGACGGCGAGGTCCTGCTCGACCTCCACGCCCGCTTCACGGCGCAGATGCTGGTCTGATCCCTGAGCACGAGCCCTCAATTCGGCCGTCGCACGATCGACCACACGAGCTGCAACCTCCCACGTCACCCCGATGGAGGGAACCTCGCGACGCGGCTGCTTCGGGTCGTGGGAGTCGGTGGGCGTGGCCTTGGCCAACCAGTCGGGCGGAGCGGACGCCGCGGGCTGGTGAAAGCGCATCCCATCCTCGAACTCGACGATGAACCAGCGTGACTCGTAGTGGGTGAACGTGTAGACACGGGCCACCCCCGCCTCGACAGCAGCACGAAGGAAGGCGTTCTTCGAGTTGTAGATGGTGGTTTGCGCAGGGGGCCGGTACTTCGCGAGGCGATTGATGAAGTGCAACGCTGCAAGCGCGCCCGCGATACCCGGGTTCGCCGACATGTATTCGCTGATGGCGCGTTCCAGCGCGGCGTATCTCTCGGCGTCCCAGCGCTTGGTTGCCGCGGCAGCCTCCGCGGCCCGCCGAGCGACTGCTTCCGGTGTCGACGCTTCAGCGAGTTCCCGGGCCCGCCTGTCGTACCGCGCAAGGAGCGCCTCGTTGGCGTTCAGCCAGGCGCGCCACTCGGGGGAAGCCTCGGCCATCGCGACACGGCTCTCTGCATACAGCTTCGCCCAGGCCCATCCGACTCGACGCGTCTGGTCGGGGTCGCCGAGGAATCGGTCGACCGCCTCACGCGTCCACCCGCGGCGTGCCAGCACGTCCTTGATCATCCAGTACCCTGCGAATCGACCCATGGCTGATACTGACGTGCACGGAAGCGGGACATTCATTTGAGGTCCATCGCGTCCGGCCGACCAGAGGCCATGGATCTGGGACGACGTCGGTGGTCTAGGCTGCCCTGCCGCCGCCGTCTGCCGTTTCCGCGTAACTGCACGGAAACGCAGGGGTTTTCGGAGTTACGGGCCATTTGCCGATAACAGCAGTTCTCGGCAGACGGGTGCTCGACACACGGCCGTCCGCGGGGTGTGCACCGTGCACCGCCTTCGGAAGCGGCTCGACTCTATCCTACGGAGTCCGCATATTTGTACTCCATGTCGTACATTCTATCGAGTCACCCCTATTGATATCACCCAGATTGTTCACGGTGCCCGGTGCAACACGGGTTTTCGTTGGGATTCTGCGCACCGACCAGGCGTTTTCGGAGGTCGGTGCGATCTCGGTGCGCGGTGCGCTGAGGGTGCTGGAGCGCCGATTCATTCGAGTCGCTGCGCCTAGCCGCGGCTCCGAACATCACGTTCCGCAGCGCCCGTGGCCTGCATCAGTCGATCGACGACCCAGGGTCTCTCCGTCTCGGCGATGACGCGCGCCCCGCAGGCGAGGCAGACGTGGACCGAGAGGAGTGGCCGGGCCGCAAGCTGCTCGACCTCGGCCACGATGTCGTCACGCACCGCGAGCTGGCGCTCGAGCTCGTGTTCGAGCGCGAGCGACTCGTCCATGGCCGCGGCGCTCGCGTCCGGGAACCGTCGGCGGAAGTCGTCGAGGGCGTCGTCGTCGAGTAGCTCGATTCGGCGCACCGTTGCGCGGGGGTGTTCGCCGCGCCGGACTGTGCGGCGAGCGGGTCCCTCGAGCTGGTCGAGGAGCGGGCGAGAGCAGGGCGGATCCCGACGTCGCGGCACGAGCGCGAGAATACGACGAAGACATCCGGCGGCGCCCCTGCAACCGCCGAAACTCCCAGCCCCAGGGGTGACAACGCGGGACCACGCAACGGTCGCGGGGCTCGGGCCGATGAGGCACCATCATGTGCAGCATGTCGGGTGGCTGGGTTCTCATCGTCGAGGATGACGCAAGCCTCGCGAGGGTCGTGCGCGGAGTGCTCGCCGTGGAGGGCGTCGCTGCGATCGAGCACGCCACGAACCTCCACGAGGCGAAGGCGCTCGCGTCACGCCCCGACCTCGTGGGCGCGCTCGTCGACTTCTGGCTGCCCGGCGGGACCGGCGTCGACGTCGC
>JBILLJ010000003.1:0-151005 GCA_044376125.1 Sandaracinaceae bacterium | reverse complement strand
CACCGCGCGCAGGCCCAAGGCCGAGCACGGGGAGAACCCGCGGCGAGAGGGAGGGGCTGCGGCCAGACCCTCCGGCAAGAAACGTCAGAGCGTGAGTCAATGCAAGTGACTCACGCTCTGAGACGCGGGCGGCGATCGTGCACCCCGGCGTAAGATCGGGGCGATGCGCTCCCGCCCCTCCTCTGGTCTCGCCGCTGTGTCGCTCTGCGTCTCGCTCGGCGCCGCTCCTTGCCTCGCGCCGACGAACGCGGAGGCACAAGCCGTTGCAGCGGAGGCTCCCTGGGCGCGGCCGCTCGCGGAGGCCGAGCGTACGTACCGACAAGGCCGCTGGGCCGAGGCCGCAGAGCACTTCGCCGAAGCAGACCGCCTGCTCGGGGGCTACCCGTACCAGGACTACGAAGACGTCTACGACGACGAGGGGCGTTGGCTCCACGCTGCGACGCGACAACCGATCCGCGATCGCATCCAGTGTCCATGGGCACTGTCGCAGCTCCGGGCGCCCAGCGAAGGTGAGGAGGCCGCCTCCGATCGCGCCGTCGCGACGGCCCGCGCAGAGCTGGGCTGCAGCGCGAGCCAGAAGGTCTTCGCTGCGCACGAGCTGGGCGACGATCTCGAGTCCGCGCTCCGCGCACAAGACCCGCGCGTGACGCCCGCGCCCGGCCCAGGCTACGGCCGCGAGGCCTGGGTGTGGGCGACCGCGGTCTATCGAGGCTCGTTTCCACTCGCGCGCGATGCAGCCGAGGCTGCGCGCTTCGTGCGCGCGCACGCGGCCGCGGAGCACGGCCTCGCGACGACGTGCGGCGCGCCCTACGGCCTTCGCACCACACGCCCGGGCCAGCGACTGCCGCTGCCGGACTACGACGAGGAGTACGAGGAGCCCGAGCCCGTCGCGCCGTTCGAGAGCGGCACGGCCGACGCGATCGCGTTCGTGACCTGCGCGTACTCCGAGCCGATCTCGCCCTACGAGGATCCGGGCATGGGGCCGGGCGCCGACACGGTCGAGTACGTGCTCGTGCGCCAGGCCGACGGTGTGCGCATCGCCGGGTGGTTCCGCGGCTTTCCGCAGCACGAGTGCTGGACGGGCGTCGTGCAGGGCATCGTCGCGCACCAGGAGGTCTCGATCGGGGGCGGTCGGAGGCTCTACACGATCGAGCGCGTCGAGGGCTACGTCGGCTACGACGACGCGCAGGAGAGCGTCGTCTCGACGGAGCTCGTCGTCTGCGACCTCACGCGCGCGGCGGCGACGGCGTGCCGCACGCTGCCCGTGGGGCTCGAGCAGACCACGGTGGAGTACCCCGACGATCCCGACGAGGACCCGGTGGCGCACCACCGCGAGTGGACGACACGCCCTCGCTTCACGGGCGGGCGCGTGAGCTTGTCGAGCGTGCGCACGGCTCCGCCGGCGCTGCGTGTCTTCGGCGGGCGCGGCGTCGCTGCGGATGCGTTCTTCTCGGCCGAGCCGATCGCGACGACACACATGACGTTCCAGACGTCGTCGTTCGCGCCGCCTTCGACATCGACATCGACATCGCCTTCGACATCGACATCGACATCGACCTCGCCGGCGCCTTCGGCATCGACATCGACATCGACCTCGCCGTCGACATCGACATCACCTTCCCCGTCGACTTCGCGCGCATCCTCGAGCTGTCCGTGGCGGATCGCCGATCCAGACGGCCAGACCAACGTGCGGCCCGAGGCGGGCACGGCGCGCCCCGCGATCGGCACCGTGCCCAACGGCACGACCATCGTGCCCCTCGAGCGACGCGGTCGCTGGTGGCGCATCGGTACCCCGCTCGCCGGCTGGATCTGGGCCGCGAACGTCCGCCAGAGTTGCCCCTGAACCGGGCGAACGTGTGCGGGAGCGTTCGCAGATCGAATGTTCGACGAGCTCGACCGCCGCGCATGCGAGCGGGTCTCCCCGAGGATCGCGCGAGGAGTCGGAGTGCGTGTCTCGCGAACGCACGACGGCACGGTCGTGGTGCTCGCACCTCCCCTCGGACCTGCCGGGAGCATTCGCGGGAACGTGATCTTGGATCACGACGTCGTGATGCTCGGCGACCGTGCTCGACGGCGTGGCGACCACTCCGTGCATTGCATCGAGGGTGGCGTCACCGAGCATTTGTCGACCGTGCTCGACGGCGTGACGGCGACTCCGTGCATGGCATCGCGCGCCGCGTGACCGAGCCTTCGTCGACCGTGCTCGACGGCGTGGCGACCACTCCGTGCATGGCATCGCGGGCCGCGTGACCGAGCCTGCGTCGACCGTGCTCGACGGCGACGAAGGCGGGGGACGAGCCCCCGCCCTACATCTGGTTGGTCGAGTCGCGTTGCCCGCGGGCTTGGTGCGAGGGGCACGCGAAGAGTCCGGCAGGTCCGAGGGGAGAGGCACGACGCGCGACGCGGCCGGCTCGCGTCTGCGACGTGGCTTGCGGCGTGGCGAGTCTCGCGTCTGCCATGGCGCGACCGAACAGACGCCGCTGCCCGTGTCGCGTGAGCGCACCACGGCGTGGTCGTGCTCGTCGCGCCGCTCTCTGCCGCAGCAGACGCCGCTGCCCGTGTCGCGTGAGCGCACGATGGCGTGGTCGTGATTGTCGCGCCGCGCTCTGCCGCAGCAGACGCCGCTGCCCGTGTCGCGTGAGCGCACGACCGCGAGGTCGTGATCGTCGCGCCGCGCTCTGCCGCAGCAGACGCCGCTGCCCGTGTCGCGTGAGCGCACGACCGCGAGGTCGTGGTGCCCGCACGCGTCGGACGTGGCGGGCGTCGCCTCGATGCGGCGTTCACGTCGCCTTTGGAGAGGCGGGGCGGGGCGCGCGAGGCCACCGAAGGTTCGCGTGGTGGCGAGGGGTCGCGTAGGGTTCGCGCAGTGGCCCTGCCCTTCGTCTTCGTGATCACGAACGTCTCGACCGCACCGCTCGCGAAGCGGGAGGTGCTGGCCACGCACGCCGAGCTGCGCTTCGCGTTCTCGAGGCCGGGGCTGCTCACGTTCAAGCACGCCGAGGCGAGCCCGGCGTTCGGCGACGGGCTCGTGTTCGCGCGGGTCGCGGGGCAGTCGCTCGGCAACGCGAGCGGCCTCGACGAGCTCGTCGCGCTCGTGCCCGAAGAGCACCGCGCGAGCGCGGCCTGGCACGTGTTCCCTCGCGATCCCGAGCACGCGGGCTCGGTGACGCGCGCGATCGTGATCCGCGAGGCGCTCGCGTCGCGCGGCTTCCGCGAGGTCTCGCCCGCGCCCGGCGATCGCGTGATCGACGTCGTCGTCGCGGAGGACGAGCCGCTCTTCGTCGGCCAGCACCTGCACGGTCCGGGTCGCTGGAGCGTGGCCGGCGGCTTGCCGAACGTGGAGGTGCCCGAGCTGTCGCCCTCGCGTGCCTTCGCGAAGCTCGAGGAGGCGCTCGCGTGGAGCAGCCTCTCCCCCAAGCGCGGCAGCGTCGTCGTGGAGCTCGGGGCCTCGCCCGGCGGTGCGACCCTCGCGATGCTCCGGCGCGGCCTGCCCGTCGTCGCGTTCGATCCCGGGGAGCTCGATCCGCAGGTCCGCGACTTCGTCGGCCCGGGGGGCGCGCGCGTGACCTTCCACGAGCGGCCCGCCGGCAGCGTGAGCAAGGGCGAGCTGCCCGAGGGCGCGCGCCTGCTCGTGTCCGACATGAACCTCGCCCCGCCTGTCGCGCTCCGCTACGTCGCGCGCGTGCGCGCCATGCTGCCGAAGCTCGAGGCGGCCGTGCTCACCATCAAGCTCAACGACGAGAAGATGATCGAGCAGACCGCGCGATGGATCGAGGTCGTGCGAGGCATGCGCTTCTCGGACGTGCGCGCGACGCAGCTGCCGAGCCACCGGCAGGAGATGGTGATCGTCGCGCGCGTGTGACGAGACGCTCGCGGGTGCTCAGGGGCTCGCTTCGACCGGGCGCATGAGCGCGATGCGAAGCGCGACCGGGCGCAGCACGACGACGAGCTCCTCGTACTCGCAGAAGAGCGCGGCCTCCACGCCGATGCGGCCGTCCGCGAGGCGCTTGGTCCACGCGAACGTCGGATCGACGCCGGCCATGTCCTTGCGGTCCGCGGGCGCGCGCCACGAGGGGCCCGCCTGCTCGCTCGCGCGCACCATCTTCTGGAAGCCGGCGACGTCGACGAAGGCGGACGCGACGGTGTTGCGGCACTGCGGCAGCGCGTTGAGCGCGGCGATGGGGTCGGCGCCGCGGCCGATCTCCACGGTGTCGGCGTACGGCATCTTCGCGAGCAGACGCTCGACGATCTCGGCGTCGTCGACGGCGAGGCGCATCTTGCCGCGCCCTTCCTTCTCGAGCGTGCCCACGACGAAGAGGCCTTCACGCATCGCGTCCGCGAGCAGATCGACGTCTCCGTCGGCGAACATCTCGCGTAGCTCGACGCCGATGTCCTCGGGCAGGACGAGGTAGGCGTCGTCGTCGGAGACGTGGAACGGGGGCACGAGCGGGATCGACGCGATCTCGTCACCAGCCTCGATGCGCTCGCGGATCGCGGCGAGGACCTCGCCGTCGGCGAGGACGATGGAGAGCGGGAGGCCCGAGACCTCCGAGGCGAGCGAGCGAGCGGTGACGGCGTGCATGGTCGGGACCGTCGAGGACAGCCGCGCGCGGCGTCAAGAAAGTGCGGGCCCGCGCCGCGTCTCGGTTGACGCTGCCCCGTGCGCCGATCACGACACGAGGCACCGCGACGCGGGAGGACGGCGGGCGCATGAGCAAGTTCCACGACGACTCCACACGGGCCGACGCGCCAGGAGGACTCGCCCTGTCGGAGAGGAAGCTCCGCGCGCTCGAGCCCGAGCTCTTCTCCGATCGGACGTTCGAGTGCTCGCCTGGCTGCCGCCACACCCATCCCGCCTCGGAGATGCGCGAGCGGATCGCAGAGCACCTGGAGCTCGGCGACAGTCGGGCGGCGATCGTCGTCTCGATCTCGCCGCTGATCGTCGCGGCCTACTCGGATGACCTCGACGCGGTCGCGCTCCTCCGCTTCCCGGCGACGTTCGCGGTGGAGCAAGGGCTCACGGTGGGCTCTCGCCTGCTCACGGTGAACACGTATCGCAACGACGTCGCGCATGGCGTCCCGCGCTACGACCCGGACCTCGTCCCGGGCCCCGCGCGCGTTCGCTGGACGGGGTTCCACCCGCTGATCGCGGAGTTCCTCTCGGACGACACGCGGCGCATCGACGCTCGCAAGCACGAGATCCGCGAGGGCGAGTGGCAGACGACCGAGCGCCTCGCCCGCATCCGCATCGAGCGCTTCGGCCTCGAGACGGCGCGGTCGGGCAAGCCGACCCGGGCGGGCTTCCCGGGGCGGGCCGTTCCATCGAGCCCGCCGAGCCGCGGGACCACGCTCCCGCTCGGTGGGCAGACCGTGGTGGTGATCGTCGCGATCCTGATCGCGCTCCTCGTGCTCCTCGCGCAGAGCCGCTGACACGCGCGCGGCGTGCGGTCGTTCTCGCGTACAACCACGGCTCCTCATGCGCGCGGAGCGCTCGGCACTCGTCGTCCTCGTCGGCATGGTCGCGTTCGCGTGGCTCGTGCCTGCACCCGCGTTCGAGACGAGCTTCGTGCTCGTCGCGACGGCCGCGTGCGCGCTGCTGAGCGGCGGGCGCGACGCGCGCCGTGATCTCGACGAGACGCGCTGGCAGCGCTGGGCGCTCGTGTACCTGCCCATCGTGATCGCCGGCGTGCTGGTGACGCGCCCCGCGTGGAGCGCGCCCGTGCCGTTCGTCGGGCTCGATGGGCGCGTGAACGAGGCGATCGTGGGCGAGCTGATCGATCAGGCCGCGCGCGGCCGGCCGCTCACGTGGCTGACGCGCGCGGCGCCGGGCGATCCCACGCTCGACCTCTACCCCACCCTCGCCCACCGCGGCGTCGCGTGGCTCGCGCGCCTCCTCGGGCAAGAGCGCGACACGGCGCGCTTGCTCGTGTCGATCGTCAGCGCGGCCTACGTGGCCGTGGCGCTCGGCATCGCGCGCACCGCCGTGCGCGTCGGGGCGCCGTGGCCCGCCGCGCTCGTGGTGGGCCTGCTCTCGCTCCTCGACATCGGCACGGACTTCACGTGGGGCACGCAGCCAGTGTTCCGCTACGCGTTCCTGCCCTCGACGCTGAGCGTCGCGAGCCTCCTCCACACGCTGCCCTCGTTCTTCGATCTGCACCGCCGCCCGAGCCGCGCGCGGTTCGCGCTCACCCTCGCGGGCTTCGCGATCACCGCGGCGCTCCACCCGCTCGCGCTCGTGATCGCCACGGTGCTCGCGCTCGTGTCGGCCTTCACGCTCGCGCGCGCCGCGCCTGCGTCCCGCGCGCGCTGGGCGCGTCCGCTCCTCGCCGCCGCGCTCGGCCTCGCGACGAGCGCCTGGCTCTGGCTTCCTGCGTCGCTCCGCGTGATCGCGCACGGCGTGCACTACGGCACGCCCCAGATCCCCATCGATCTCGCCCTGCTCCGGATGGCGCTCGGTGCCCTGCCCGATGGCGGCTGGATGATGCTGATCGCGCTCGCGTGGCTCGTGGGCCTCGTGGCGCTCGTCACGCGCGGCCGGAGCGAAGCGCGCGTGCTCGCGTGGCTCTCGATGCTCCTCGTCGCGAGCTACGTGGAGACGCCCTTCGTGGAGCTGGGCCTCGCGCCGAGCACGACGAGCGTGCGCTGGCAGGCCTTTCGCATCGGCGCCGCGATCAAGCCGTTCTCCTACGTGCTCGGCGCGCTCGCGATGGGCAGCGCCGCCGAGCTCCACGCGTTCGTGCGCGCGCGACCGATCCGCGCGCACGCGCTCCGCGCCGTCGCGGGCCTCGCGATCGTGGCGCTCGCGATCGTGGGCCACCGCGGCTGGTCCGCGGGCCTGTCGGATCTCGCGCGCGAGCGAGGCGACGACTTCGTGGGCCCGCCCTCCGCCGCGCCCGAGGACGTCGCGGCGCTGCGCTACCAGATCGCGATCGATCAGCGCGCGCGGCCAGGCGGGCGCCTCCTCATGGTCTGCGGCCTCGAGTGCGTGTGGGAGCTCTACGGCTTCGCGCGCGATCGCGCGGATGGCTCGCCCGGCGTCGAGCTCGCGCTCAGCCAGCCGGCGCCTGCGGGCTGGCTGCTCCGCGATCAGCTGCGCACGACGAGCCCCGAGAACCTGCGGCGCTTCGGGGTGCGCTGGGTGGTCGCGCCCGAGCGCGAGCTCCTGCCGGGTCGAGACGAGGGGCTCGATCGACGCTTCGGCGCGCTCTGGGTGCGCACGGTGTCGAGCTGGGACGGCGCGGTCGCGCACGTCGCGCGCGGCGAGGGCTCGGTGCGCGCGGAGGTCGTCCCCGGCGAGGGCTTCGACGTCACGCTCGAGGGCACGCTTGAGCCCGCGCTGGTGGAGCTCGGTACGCCCTACGACGCGCGGCTCGTCGCGACCGACGAGCGCGGAGAGGACGTGCCCGTCTACGCGATGCCCGTGGGCGCACCCGAGGCGAGCGACCCGAACCCCACGTTCGAGCACGCGGTGGCGATGTGGCTCCGCCCCGGAACGACGCGCCTGCGCGCCAATCGCGCGCTCGCCTCGGATCTCGCGGGCGTGCCGATCACGCTGCTCGCGATCGCGCTCGGAGCGCTGCTCGCCGTCTCGCGCAGCCGGGCTCGCCTCGTGAACGCCGCGCATCGGGTGCTCGCCTCGCGTGCGCTCGGTCCCGGCGCGCTCGCGCTCGTCGCCGCCATCGCGCTGGCGCTCGCGCTCCGCTTGCGCAGCGAGCCGGCCGACTCGCTGCGGTTCGCGGCGCTCCTGCCGACGGCGCGTGTGTTCGTGCTCGACGAAGGTGGACAGCGCGCGTGCCTGCCGGATGCGCTCGGCCGCTCGTTCCGCTGCCCCGACGGCGCGCGCCTCCGCACGGTGATCAGCTACACGCTGAACGACTGGCACGTGGGCTGGCCCGCGCCCGCGCCGGCGCTCGAGATCTCGCGACCGAGCCCGCGCGCTCGCTACCTCGTCGAGCTCGACGGCCAGTCCCTCGAGGGCACCTACTACGCGCAGTGCGAGCACTGCACCGCCACGCTGCGCGACACGAGCGGCGCGCTCGCCGCGCGCATCGAGGATCCCACCCAGCGCGTGTCTCTCTATGTCGATGCCCCGCGCCTCGAGCTCCGCACGAGTGCAGAGACCGCGACGTTCACCGTGCTCGCGGCCCGCTTCGTCGACCCACCCTTCGAGCATCCGCTGCCGCCCGCCTCGCCCTGACGGCGGGGCCAGGCGCGTGACGGGCCGTTGCGGTCGAGAATCGTGGAGGGAAACCACCTCCGGCGGCGAGGTCGCGCGGCGCGGGAGCGCGCTCTATACTCCGCGCCCTTCTTCCCCGGCCCCCCTTTCCCGGAACACCCCCCAGTGACGGAACGACGCGCTTCGACGAACGGCCACGGCAACGCTGCCGAGCCCAACGATCCCGCCGTGGAGCGCGCTCACGCGCGCATGCAGAGCGACGACGAGCTCGGCCTCGAGTTCTTCGGCGACTACTTCGCCTACGCGCCCGCGGCGCTCGCGCTGCGCGAGTGCGTGCGCCTGGCGGCGATGCGCGGCGTCGAGCTCCCCGAGCCGATCCTCGACGTCGGCTGCGGCGACGGCATCTTCGCGCGCCTCTGCTACCCCGAGCGTCAGGTGTGGGGCATCGACATCAACCCGAACGAGATCCGTCGGGCGCAGTCGACCGCGACGTACTCCACGCTGATCTGCGGCAGCATCACGACGAGCGACCTGCCGCAGGGCTACTTCAAGAGCGCCATCGCGAACTGCTCGCTCGAGCACGTGCCCGACATCGCGGGCGCGTTCCGCACGATCTCGCGCTCGCTCGCGCCGGGCGCCCCGTTCGTGCTGATCGTGCCGACGCCGGACTGGACGCACGAGCTGCTCGTGCCGCGGATCCTCGACTCGGTGGGCCTCGGCGGCCTCGCGCGCAGCTACCGCGACGGCCTCGACAGCGTCTTTCACCACGTGCACCTCTACGACGCGAAGAAGTGGAGCGAGCTCCTGGGCGACGCCGGCTTCGCGATCGATCGCGTCGAGCCGATCGTGTCGAGCGGCGTCGCGGGCGCCTTCGACGTGCTGCTCTATCCGAGCGTCTCGGGCTGGCTCGTGAAGCGCCTCACCGGCCACTGGACGCTGATGCCGCCGGTGCGCCGCGCGATGTCGTTCGTGCCCAAGACGGTCGTGCGCCTGCTCGCCGCGGCGATGCGCCGCGACGTCGAGTCGATGAAGCCGGGCGAGCTCGTCATCCACGCGCGCAAGAAGTGATACCTCTCGATGACCGCAGCTCCGTACTTCGTGAATCACGCGCGGAAGGACCGCTTCCCGTGGTCCGTGTATCACCGCCCGCTGATCGACGGCTTCCGCCGCGTGCTCGAGGACATCGGGCGCCGCGTGGGCCCCGGCAAGGATGGCGAGGGCGCGCGCGTGCTGGTCGTCGGGTGCGGGCTCGAGCCGTTCTTCCCCGGCGTGCGTGGCGTGACCTTCTACGGCTGTGACCTCGACCCGCAGGCGATCGAGGAGAGCCAGCGGCTCTTTCCGGAGATGAAGGACCGCCTCGCGGTGTGCCCCTCGCAGAACGAGCTCCCGAGCGAAGGCGCGTTCGCGGGTGACTTCGACGTCGTGCTCGCCAAGGAGGTCGTCGAGCACCTGCCCGATCCGGCGCCGTGGGCGCAGATGCTCGCTCAGCGCGTGAAGGTCGGCGGCGCGCTCGTGCTCTCGACACCGAACTACGGCCTCGACTCGTCGCTCGGGGTCCTCGAGCGCACGGTGCTCGAGTGGGTCGCGCGCAAGGACGGCTACACGCGCGCGCACATCCATCCTTCGAAGTTCGATCGACGGCGGCTGCGAGACCTCGACGTCGGCCGCGGGATGGAGCTCGTCGACATCGACATCCCGTGGACGCGCTGGACGCTGCTCGGCCACTGGAAGCGCGTCGCGTAACCTCCCCACGTCGTGCTCCTCTTCGTCGTCACCGCGCTCGTCTTCGCCGGCTCGGCGCTCGCAGCGGCGCGGCTCTATCCGGCCTCGCGCGCGCCCGAGTCGGTCGCGGAGCGAGGCCTCGCCGCGACGCTGATCGCGACGGCGATCATCGAAGGGGACATCTACGCGCTCGGCTGGAGCGGTCACCTCGATCGCCTGACGATGGTGCTCGTCGCGCTCGGCGCGAGCGCCGTGGTCGCCGCGCTCGCGCTCGGCACCGTGGGAGTCGAGGCGCGCCGGCCGCTCGTGCGCGACGCCGTGGAGCTGGTCCTCGCGCCGGTTCGCCTGGGGCGCGCGCTCTACCGCGTTCGCAGCGTGACGTTCGTCGGCTACGTGTGGCTCTGGGGCCTCGCGCTCTGGACGATGTACGTCGCGTGGCTCGCGCCCTCGGGGGCGTGGGACGGGCTCTGGTACCACGAGCCGATGGTGGGCTTCGCCCTCCAGAACCGCGGCTTCGCGAACATCGACGTGCAGCCGATGCTCGAGATGGTCAACGGCTACCCGCGCGCCGCCGAGAACCTGATGCTCTGGGCGAGCGCGCTCTACGACCGGCGCCTCGTCGACGTCGTGCCGAGCTTCGCGCTCCTGGTCGCCGCGCTCGGCGTCTTCACGCTCGCGCGGCGCCACGGCGCCTCGCAGCCCGGCAGCATCGGCGTGGCCGTCGTCGCGGTGACCATCCCCGGCGCGGCGCTCGAGCTGCGCAGCACGTACGTCGATCTCTCGGTGCTGACCGCCACGGTCATCGCCCTGCACTTCGTGTCGCGGCTCGAGCTGCGCGCGCGCGACGCGTGGATGGCGGGCCTCGCGCTGGGGATCCTCGGCGCGGTGAAGGCCAATGGCGCGGTCTTCGGCGCGATGCTCGGGGCCTGGCTCCTCCTGCGCGCGTTCGCGATGACGGCGAGCGCGCCGCGCAACCACTGGCGCGTGCTCCTCTCGGTGCTCGGCGGCTTCGCCGTCGCCTGCGCCTACGCGCTGCCGACGTACGCGAGGAACTACCTCGTCCACGACAACCCGCTCTGGCCGATCACCTACGAGAGCGCGCTCTTGGGCGTGCGCCTCGAGGGCACGGTGGACGCGGGCCACATGCAGCGCGACTTCGACTACGTGTGGAACGAGCTCACGGGCCCTCCGCACATCGGCGAGAACTATCACGACACCGGACGCCACGCGTACGGCTACTCCCTGCCCTTCGTGGCCGCGCCACTGCTCCTCCTGGCCGCGCCCTCGCTCCTCTTGGCCTGGTTCGAGTCGCTCCGTGATGCGCCGCGGCGCACCGCGCTCACCGCGCTCGGCTTCTGCCTCGTGTTCGGCCTCCTCGTGCAGGTCGCCTCGCCCGGGCATCACTGGGCGCGCTTCAGCCTCGCGTTCCCCGCCGCCGCGCTCGTCGTGATCGCGTGGTGGCTCGCGGCCGATGCGCGGCAGCGGCTCGAAGAGGGCTCGCTCGGCGCGATGCTCGTGCTCAACGCGCTGACGCTCCTCTGGGCGGTGCCCGCATGGGACGTCACCGTGTCGGAGGCGCTCGAGATGTCGTCGATGACCCTCGCGGAGCGCAACCTCGCGGACACGAGCCACTGTCTCTTGCCGGCGGACGCGCGGCGCAGGCGCGACCAGGATCTCGGGCCCGGCGACGTCGCGATCTTCACCGACGACATCGGCTTCGTCGGCAACCTCTGGAACGACGAGTTCTCGAACACCGTGCTCTACGTGCCCTACGAGAGCCGCGATCAGTTCCTCGCGAGGCTCGACGAGATCCACGCCGAGTGGGCCTACGTGCGCTCGGACAGCATCGAGGCGACGATCCTCCGCGGCGCGCGCGACCGCTGGGAGCCGCTCGGCCCCGCCGCCTTCGACGACGAGCTCTTCGTCCGACACACCGAACCGCCCGTGCCTGCCGCGCCCTGATCCGGCCGGACGGCGCCTCGCGACGACCTGCCCGACCGTCGTGCGCTTTCGCTTGCGGGGCTGGCGCGAGGGGAGCACGTTCCGTGGCCTCGCATGGCGACCCGACGAGCCCAGAAGCCCTCCGACGACGCACTCGATGGCGAGGTGGTCGACGAGCGCGACGCCGAGCACTCGGAGGACGTGGAGGCCACCGAGGTGGACGGCCCCGGCATCGAGGCCTCGCGTGACGACGAGAAGGGCGCGCTCGAGGGCGAGGTGCTCGAGGGCGAGGTCGTCGTCGGCGAAGACGGCGAGATCGTCGGGCCCGAGGGGGACATCGTCGGCGCCGAGACGGACGAGGACTTCTCGCTCGACGACGAGAAGGAGCTCGCCGGCCGCATCTCCAAGACCACCGCGCTCGCGCGTCGCGACGCGGCGTCCGTGGCGACGCAGGACCCGCTGCAGGCGTACATGCGCGACGTGCAGCGCTACTCGCTGCTCACGCCCGAGGAGACGCACGAGCTCGCCACGCGGTACACGACCACGGGCGACGTCGAGGCCGCCAAGAAGCTCGTCACCTCGAACCTGCGCCTCGTGGTGAAGATCGCGTTCGACTACCGCCGCGCGTACCGGAACATCCTCGACCTCGTGCAGGAGGGGAACATCGGCCTCATGCAGGCCGTGAAGAAGTACGACCCCAACCGCGGCGTGAAGCTCTCGAGCTACGCAGCCTGGTGGATCCGCGCGTACATCCTGCGCTTCATCCTCAACAACTGGCGCCTCGTGAAGCTCGGCACGACGCAGGCGCAGCGGAAGCTCTTCTTCAACCTCAAGAAGGAGAAGGCCAAGCTCGCCGCCCTCGGCATCGACCCGACGCCCGAGCTCATCGCGGAGAAGCTCGACGTGACGACCGAGGAGGTCGTGTCGATGGACCGCCGCCTGTCGGGCGCGGAGGTCTCGCTCGATGCACCGATGTCGCAGGGCTCCGATGGCCGGCCCACCTCGCGCGTCGAGATGATGGCCTCCGATCAGGGCCCCATCGACGAGGCCCTCGCGCAGGGCGAGCTCAACGAGATCCTCACCGAGAAGATCCACGAGTTCGGCAAGACGCTCACGGGCAAGGACGCGATCATCTTCAAGGAGCGCCTCGTGGCCGAGGAGCCCAAGACCCTCCAGGAGCTGGGCGACCTCTTCGGAGTGAGCCGCGAGCGCGTGCGGCAGCTCGAGAAGCGCCTGCAGGACAAGATCCGCGTGTACCTCGAGTCGCAGGTCGAGAAGAGCGCGCTCCGATGAGCGCGCGCCGCGCGCACCTCGTGCTCGCGACGCTGGCGCTGACGCACGCGCTCGGGATCGGCTGCGGAGGCACCGCGAGCAGCGCGCCTCCGGTGACGCCGCGCGAGCCGACGCGCGTGGACCTCGTGGCCGGGGGCTGCGCGCCCACGTGGGAGGAGGCCCTCTCGCGTGTCGGGCCACTGAGCCGCCACGAGATCCCGCAGACGCGCGGCTACAGCCTGGCGCAGCTCGATCCTCCGACTGCCCACGAGCAGCCCCTCCCCGACGCGTGCCATTACGCCGAGGGAGTGTGCCGTGCGGTCCGCTACGAGTCGGGCTGCAGCATCCACGTCGACTACCGCTGCGGGACGACGGGAGAAGACTTCGAGACGTCGATGCTGCTGATGCCGTGTGAACGACCGGAGCTGCCGTGAGCGCCTCGGGCCGCCTCTTCGTCGTGGCGACGCCGATCGGCAACCTCGAGGACGTCACGCTCCGCGCGATCCGCGTGCTTCGCGAGTGCGAGCTCGTGCTCGCGGAGGACACGCGGCGCTCGCGGACGCTCCTCACGCACCACGCGATCGGCACACCGCTCCGCGCCTTCCACGCGCACACGGCCCCGAGCGTGGTGGAGGAGCTGTGCGCGCGGCTCGAGGCCGGCGCGCGCATCGCGCTCGTGACCGACGCCGGCACGCCGATGGTCTCCGACCCGGGCGCCGAGCTCGTGGCCGCCGCACGGGCGCGCGGCATCGACGTCGAGGCGCTGCCGGGCGCGAGCGCGCCGCTCGTCGCGCTCTGCAGCGCGGGCTTCGTCGCGAGCCGCTTTCGCTTCGTCGGCTTCCTGCCGCGCGGTGGCAAGCGGCGCCGCGAGCTGCTCGAGGCGATCGCGAGAGACGGCGACGCCATCGTGCTCTTCGAGGCGCCCTCGCGGTTGGGCGCGACGCTGCGCGATCTCGCGGGCGCGCTCGGCGAGAGGGAGCTCGCGGTGTGCCGCGAGCTCACGAAGCTCCACGAGGAGGTCGTGCGCGGCACGGCGGCCACGCTCGCAGAGCGCTTCGGCGAGGCGCGCGGCGAGATCACGATCGTGATCGGACCGACCACGTTCGATCCGCCCGAGCCGCCAGACGAAGAGACGCTGCGCGAGCGAGCCGCTGCCCTCGTCGAGGAGGGCCTCGGCGCCAAAGAGGCGGCCGACGCGCTCGCCGAGCAGCTCGGGATCCCCCGACGCGAGGCCTACCGGATCGTGCTCGAGGCCAAGCGCGGGACGTGAGCGGGGCCCCAGGCCGCTGTGTTAGCCTCCTCGCTCGATGCTCCGCCCTGCTTCGTCCCTGATCCTCTCGTCCGGAATCGCGCTCGGTGTGCTCGTCGGATCCTGCGCTGCGCCCGCTGCGGGAGGCGAGCCGCAGATCCGCGTTCGCTGGGGAGATCTCGACGAGCCCTCGGCGTCGATCCCCGCGGGCGTCGAGGCCCTGCTCATGCTCGTGTACCTGCCGGGCGAGGACGCGCCGCAGGACTCGGCGTTCACGGTGGAGGGCCTCGAGGACGCCGACGGAAACGGGCGCCCGGAGCTCGTGCGCCCCGACCTCCCGGTCGGCGAGGCCGTGCGGATCGTGCTGCTCGGTGGCCCCGCCGACGGCAACTGGACCCACATGGGCAGCGTCGGACCGATCGTCCTCGACTACGGCGAGCGCCGCTACGTGGACATCCGCATGTACGCGCTCAACGAGGTCAACGGTGCCGAGAGCGGCGCGCCGAGCGCTCGCTTCCTCCACACCGCGACCGCGCTGCCGGATGGTCGTGTGCTCGTCGCGGGCGGCTTCGAGCGTGCGACCGCGGCCACCTGCCCCGCCACCGCGCCGGCCGGCTCGACCTGCTACGAGCTCGTGGCCGCGGACGACGCGTACCTCTTCGAGCACTCGTCGGGACGCTTCTACGAGGTGCAGTCTCCGATGCTGGCTGCACGCGGCGGCCACACCGCCACCGCGCTGCCCGACGGTCGTGTGCTCCTCGCTGGTGGTGCGGGTCGCGCGATGCTCGTCGCGACGCCGGGCAGCGGCACGACCGTGGAGCTCTCGCTCGTGCCGGGCACCGACACGACGACGCCCGCGACCTACGAGCTCTTCGAGCCCGACGCCAACCCCGAGGCCGAAGACGTCGACGCGGACGGCGATCCGGGCCGCGGTGGCTTCCGCGGATCGGCCGACGCACCGAGCCGCGCGGGCGCGCTCGACACCGGGCGCCTGCTCCACGCGGCGGCGGCGCTCGACGACGGCCGAGTGCTCCTGGCGGGCGGCGTGGCCGCGCCGAGCTCGTACACGGTCTGGGATCCGCAGCGCGCGGGCGGCTTCGGCGTCGTCGGCACCGGCTCGCTCCCGAGCTCGCGCCCGACGCCCGGTGCCGCAGTGCTCGGCGCGGGGGCGATGCAGCGGGTGCTCGTCGCCGGCGGTGGCGAGGCCACGTCCGACGCGCAGCTCGCGGACGTGTGGATCGGCACTGGCGGAGGCCTGGGCTCCATCACGTCGGCGAACATCATCACGCCGACCGGCTCGCCCCAGTGGAACCTCTACCGCCCGATCGTGGAGACCGTGGGCAGTGGCCAGGGCGCGCTCGTGCTCGGCTGGTACGGGCCGTGGTGTCCCGCGGGCATGAACACGCCGACGTTCACGCCGGACGTGGACGCGCAGCGCTGCGCGTATGCGGTGAACCGCGCGTTCACCTTCGAGGTCGCGACCAACCGCGCGACCGGCACGGCGACGATGCGACAGCACGCGTTCGGTGCCTCGACGCGCCTCGACGACGGCACGATCGTCGTCTCCGGTGGCGTCTCGGAGCTCACGCTCGATGTGAACGGCTCGGTCGACTACTACGGCAGCTCGATCGTCGGCGGCGCCGCGCAGCTGATCGCCACGACGCAGACGCTGCGTCAGCGCCGCGCGCTCCATGCGATGGCAGCGGTGCCGGAGGGCGGCTACCTCGTCTTCGGCGGCGTGACGTTCACCACCGACGGCCGCGCGAGCCTCACGCCGGTCGCGGCGCCCGAGGTGCTCTACATCCAGCGCCCGCGCGGGCGGTGAGGGCTCGCGGCGCCGAGCGCCGCGCCGAGGAGAGACGGGCGAGCGATGGCCAGGCGACGCGCGAGCAGCGAGCCCGAGACGCCGCTGCTCGCCGGCCGGTATCGCCACGTCGGTGAGCTCGCGCGCGGCACGACCGGTCGCGTCCTCGCGCTGCTCGACCGCGGCGACGTCCCGATGATCGCGAAGGTGCTCGACGCCGATGTCGGCGCACACGCGCAGTGGGAGCTCGACGCGCTGCTCGCGGCACAGAGCCCGCACCTCGCAGCGGCGGTCGAGCTCTTGCGCGCCAGTGAGCCGATCGGAGCGCCGTTCTCGGTGCCCGGAGGCGCGTGGATCCTCGTCGAGCGCCGCGCGAGCGGTGAGCCCTCCGGCGCGGTGATCGCCGCGATCGACGACGACGCACGCCGCGGCGCGCGCCTCGTCGCAGCCACGACGGGCGTGCTCTTCGCGCTCGAGGCGCTCCATGCGCGAGGCCTGAGCCACGGAGACGTGAAGCCGGAGAACGTGCTCCTCGAGGGCGATCACGCGACGCTGGTGGATCTCGGCGCGGCGGCCCCGTTCGGCCGCGGCGCGACGCTCAGCGGCACCGTCGCGTACATGGCGCCGGAGGCGCGCGAGGGAGAGCGCAGCGTCGCGACGGACCTCTACGCGCTCGGCGCGACGATCGTCGCGTGGGCGACCGGCGCGGCGCCCGAGGGCGACACGTGGACGCTCCCGGCGTGGGTGCCAGCGCCGCTCGCCGACGCCGCGCGCGCGATGCTGTCCGAGCGCATCGCAGATCGACCGCGCGACGCAGACGAGGTGCTGCGCGCGCTCTCTGGTGGCTCCGCCCGCGCGCGACGAGCACGGGCCGCTCCGAGCCGCCCTGCCCTCGTGGGCATGGACGTGGCCGTCGAGCGGCTCGTCGGTGCGATCGATGCGCGCGAGTGGGTGCTCGTGGTCGGTCCCGATGGGAGCGGTCGCTCGCGCCTCGTCGAGGAAGCCGCGCGCGCGATCCAGCGGCGTGAAGCGCGCGCCGGACGCGAGGCGCCGACCTACCTCCGCACCGATCGCATCCCTCACACGCTCGGGGCGCCGACGCTCGTGCACCTCGAGGGCGCCGACGCCAGCGACGTCGATGAAGCGCGCCTTCTCCTCGCGGATGGCCGCATCGGTGGGCACGCGCACCGCGTCGTGCTCGAGGGCCGAGAGGAGCTCGGTGTCGATCCTCGACACATCGTGCGCGTGCCGCCGCTCGATCCCCAGGAGGCGCGCACGCTGCTCGCGAAGCTCCTCGGTGAGGCGCCGGGCGTGCTCGTCGTGCGCGCCGCGATCGACGCGACCTCCGGGCTCGCAGGCCGCCTCGTGCGGGGCGTGGAGTCCCTCACCGCGATGGGCCTCGAGCCGCGGCACGCCGACGACTGGCGCCTGGTCTCGACGATGCCGCGCGGGACGCGCCCGCCGCTCGCTGCGGAGCGTGTGCTGGGTCTCGCGGTGGTGCTGGGAGGCGCGGTCGAGCTGACCGGCCCCCCCGAGGACGCGAGCTTCGCCGAAGGCGCGCGCTGGCTCGTGCGTCAGGGCTGGGCGCGCTTCGAAGCCAGCGGCGCGCTCGTGCTCTACCGCGAGGCGCGCACCGCGCCCGATGAGAGCCTCACGGTCGAGGCGCGCGCGCGTGCCCTCCGAGACGCTGCCGCGCTGCCGCTGACGGGCCTCTCGCGGGCGATCCTCGAAGCGCACGGGAGCGGGCACGAGCTGGCCGACCGCAGCGCCCTCGCCTGGGCGCGCGAGCTCCGCGACCGCGCTCGGCCCGAAGAAGCGGCGGAGGCGCTGCGGCGCTACCTCGACATCGTGCCGCCGCGCCGCAGCGAGCTTCGTGCGCGCCTGTGGCTGGCGCTCGCCGATGCGGCCCGCGCCAGCGGACGCACCGCCGATGCGGCCGCGCTGCTCGACGCCAGCGGCGCCTTGGAGTCGTTCCTACCCGCGCGGCTCCTCCGCGCCGAGCTCGCGCGCCTCACCGGCGAGATGGAGCGCGCGATCGAAGGGGCGCGCGCGATCGACCGCGATCCGATCGTCGGCGACGACGCCCGCGCCCTCGTCGCGCGTGCGCTCGTCGGCAGGGACGCCACGCGCGCGGGCCTCACCGCGCGCTCCCTTCTCGAGTCGAGCTCTCCCAGCGCCTCGGCGCGCGCCTACGAAACGCTCGCGCTGGGCGCGCTCCTCGATCACGCGGGGGCCGAGGTGATCGAGCACGCGCGCGCCGGCCTCGCGATCGCAGCCCGCGTCGAGCCTGCCCCTTCGCGCGCCGCGGCCGAGGCCCGCCTGGTCGCGCTCGAGGCCCAGGGCCTCGCGCTCGAGGGTCGCCTCGACCAAGCGCGCGCGCGCCACGCTCGGAGCGCCGAGCTCGCTCGCGTGGCCGGAGATCGACTGCTCGAGGCCACGTTCGACGTGAACGAAGGGCTCGCGGCCCTCGATCACGGTGACCTCGGCCTCGCGCTCTGGTCGCTCGAGCGCGGCGCCCGGCTCCTTCACCGCCTCGAGCGGCGGCGCGAGCTCGCGCGTGTGCTGACGAACCTCGCCAACGCGCACGGCCTCGTCGGCGACGACGCGCGCGCACGCGGGTTGCTCGAGGAAGCGAGCGCCGCGCTCGAGGGTGTCGGAGACGTCGACGCCGACGATCTGCTCGCCATCGTGAGGAGCGAGCTCCTCGTGCACCGCGGCAAGCTGCGCGCTGCGTGCGCGGCGCTCGAGGCGAGCACGGCACCGAGCTCGTCGGTGCGCGGCATCGTGCACGCGCGCCTGGCCACGGCGCTCGCGGCCGCCGGCGAGCTCGAACGCGCGGAGGCCGTGATGGCGAGCTGCGAGCCCTCGGACGATCCGCGGATCGATGCGGAGATCGCGCTCGCCGAGGCGCGGCTGGCGCTCGCGCAGCGGGACACCAGGCGCTCCCGCGCGAGCCTGTCGCGCGCGGCCGCACACGCCGCGCGGGAGCGGGTCGGCTTCGAGCTCCGCACGCGCACGATCGCGCTCGAGGTCGAGATCGAGGAGGCCGCGGGGCGCCGCGCCGAAGGCCGGGCCGCGCTCGGCCGGCTGCGCGCCGCGCTCGAGCCGGCGCTGCGCAGCCTGCCGGTCGAGCTCCAGAGCCGCTTCCGACAGATCCCCGGCCATCGCCGCGCCCTGGCCGAAGGCGCTGCGTCGACGGGCGAGCTCGCGTCCACCGCGGAGCGCGCCCTCGACGGTCTGGCGACGCTCGCGGCCGAGCCACGCCTCGATCAGCTCGACGACCGCCTCGCCGAGATCGCGCTCGCGCTCGCCACCGCCGAGCGCGCGTTCGTGATCGAGTGGACCGAGACCGGGCTCGTCGTTCGCGGGCGTGCCGGCACCGCGCGCGCCGACGCCCACGCGAGACCGTCCTCGGCGATCGCGCTCCGCGCGCTGCGCGAACACCTCGTCGTGAGCACCGACGCCGTGCACGAGCGCGACGCGAGCTCGAGCGTGCACGCCCTCGCGCTGCGCAGCGTGCTCGCGGTCGAGCTCACCCCGCGCCTGCCGGGGGCTGGGCCGCGAGTGCTCGTCGTGGACGACCCCCTCCGCGCGGGCGCCTTCGACGCAGGCGTGGTGAGCGGCATGCGCGCGCTCACCGACGTGGCCGGACCTCTGCTCGCGGCGCGCGCCGAGGCGCGACGCGCACGTCGACGCGAGCGCCGCGCGGAGAAGCGCGAGGCCGCGCTCGAGGCCGATGCACGCCGACACCGCGCGAGCGACGACGCAGAGGACGCCGCGATCGATCCGTTCGCGTCGTTCGTGCACGCCGAGGCCAGCACGGCGCGCCTGGTCGAGGAGGCTCGCCGCCTCGCGTCGTCGGAGCTGCCCCTGCTCCTCGTCGGCGAGAGCGGCGTCGGCAAGGATCTGCTCGCGCGAGCCATCCACCGCGCGAGCCCGCGCCGACACGAGCCGCTCGTGTCCGAGCGCGGCGGCGAGCTGGCGGGCTCGCTCTCCGACGCCACGCTCTTCGGCCACGTGCGCGGCGCGTTCACGGGCGCCGAGAGCGCACGCAAGGGGCTCTTCGAGCTCGCCGACGGCGGGACGCTCCTGCTCGACGGAATCGAGGACATCCCCCTCGAGGTCCAGGCCAAGCTCCTGCGCATCCTGGTCGAAGGCGAGGTGCGTCCCCTCGGCGCGAGCCGAGGGCGGCGCGTCGACGTGCGTGTGCTCGCGACCACGAGGCACGCGCCCCACGAGTCGATCGCGCGTGGCGCGCTCCGCGAGGACTTCTACTACCGGGTCGCCGGCGCCGTGCTCGTGCTCCCGCCGCTCCGCGAGCGGCCGCGCGACCTCGATGCGCTCCTCACCCGCGCGCTCGCGCGCGCTGGCCGCGACATCGCGCTGTCGTCCCGCGCGCGCGACGCGCTCCACGCGAGGCGCTGGCCCGGCAACGTGCGCGAGCTCGATCACGCGCTCACCGAAGCGCTCCTGCGCACCACGGGCGCGGTGCTCGATCTCGCCTCGCTCACCGCGGACGCGGGCGCGGCCTCGAGCGCGGCGCGCGAGCGCGCGGTCGCGAGCCTGCACGAGCAGCGCGGCGCCCTCACCCGCGAGCTCGTGCTCGCCACGCTGGAGGCCCACCACGGAAACCGCACGCACGCGGCGCGTGCGCTCGGCGTGTCGCGCTTCGGCCTCCAGAAGATGCTCCGCCGCTTCAGCGAAGGAGCCGCGGGCTCACGCGCTCACGACGAGAAGTGATCGAAGCCGCGGCCGAGCGCGTCCGTCGCGACCGTGCCACCGTCCGCGAGGCGCACACGAACGCCGGGTGTGGGCACGACCACGCCGATCCTCGTCGCGAGGCCCGCGAGCGAGCGCGTCGCGGGCGCCGTGAAGGCGAGCTCGTAGTCCTCGCCACCGAAGAGCGCGAGCGCGAGCGGGTCCTTGCCCAGGAGCGCAGCGGCCTGCGCCCCGTCGCGTTCGCAGGGCAGCTCGCTCGCGTCGATCTCGATGCCCACGCCACTGGCCGAAGCGAGGCGACCGAGGTCGATCGCGACACCGTCCGAGACGTCGATCGCCGCCGAGGCCAGCTCGACGACGCGGCGCCCCTCCGAGATGCGCGGCCGCGGCCGCCGCCACCGCGCGACGAAGGGCGTGAGGAGCGCGACGTCGCGGGCCAGCTCCTCCTGCTCGAGCACGGCCAGGCCCAGCGCCGCGGCGCCGACCGTGCCCGTCACGTAGACACCGTGCCCCGGCTCGGCGCCCGCCCGTCGCAGCGGCCGCTCGCTCATCCGCCCGACGACGGTGGTGTGGAGCGACAGCTCGCTCGCGCGCGTGAGATTCCCGCCCACGACGCGCGCGCCCACCTCGTCGCATGCGTCGCGCACACCCAGCGCGAGCACGTCGAGCTCGTCGTCGGAGAAGGCCGCAGGCAGCGCGAGCGAGAGCAACACGACGCGCGGCTCGGCGCCCATCGCGGCCAGATCGCTGAGCGCCGCCGCGGCTGCCCGCGCGCCGAGCTCGCGCAGCGAGAGCCACGCACGCCGGAAGTGCACGCCCTCCACGTGCGCATCCACCGACAACACCTCGCGCCCGAGCGAAGGCCCCAGCACGGCCGCGTCGTCACCGACGTCCACCTCGATGACGTCCGCGCGCGCGCCGAGGCTCGGCCGGGTGAAGAGCGCGCGGAGGCGTGCGATGCGCGCCTCCTCCACGTGCCCGCTCAAGCGTCCTCGGGATCCGGGAGCGTGAGGTAGAACGCCGCGCCCTGGCCGACCTGGCTCTCCACGCGGATCGTCCCGCCGTGCGCCTCGACGATGCGCTTGGCGATCGAGAGGCCGAGGCCCGTGCCGCCGTGCTCGCGCGTGCTCGAGCCATCGACCTGGTAGAACGCATCGAAGATCTTCGCGTGCTCCTCGGGCGGGATGCCGATGCCCGAGTCGATGACGCCGATCTCCACCGCGCGTCGCGGCACCGCGAGCAGAACGGCGCCGAAGCCGTCGTCGTCCGCGTCGGCCTCCGTCACCTTGCCGGTGAAGCGCACCACGCCGCCCTTGGGCGTGAACTTCAGCGCGTTCTCCGCGAGGTTGAAGAGGACCTGCTTGATGCGGACCGGATCGACGAAGACGTTGCCCGCGTCGGCCGCCACCTCGACCGAGAGGATCACGCCCTTCTTCGCGGCGCTCGGGGCCAGCGTCTTCTGGAGATCGTCCAGGAGCGCCTTGCACGACATCACCTCGCGGCTCAGGCGCATCGTGCCCTGCTCGAGCTTGTTCATGTCGAGCAGGCTCGTGATGAGCGCGAGCAGGTGCTCGCCCTTGGAGTGGATGGTCTCGACGAAGTCGGCTTGCTCGGCGGTCAGCTCGCCACCGATCCCCGCGCCCAGCATGTCGCTGTAGCCGATGATCGACGTGAGCGGCGTGCGCAGCTCGTGGCTCACCGTTGCGAGGAAATTCGACTTCAGGCGATCGAGCTCGCGGAGGCGATCCACGGCCTGCTGCAGCTGCGTGTTCTTCTCCACGATCTCGCGGAAGCTCTCCTTGACGCTCGCGAGGTGCATGTTGCTGGTGAGGAACGCGCGATGCCCGCTGAAGAGGATGAGGTCGAGCACGCGCGCGAGGTGCTCGCCGATGCGCTGGATCGTCTCGGCGCGCACACGCGGCATCTCCTGCAGCGCGGCGCGTGCGGCCTGCGCGTCGAGGCGCGCATCCAGCACGAGCAGCGAGCGCGGGACCTCGCGGCGCTCGGCCGGCATGTACGGCCCGATGACGAAGCGCCCCAGCCGCCGCCCCTGGTAGAGGATCGGGACGATGCGGTACTCGGCCCCCGTGAAGCACGGGTGCGTGACCGCGCCTTCCTGCGGGTCGATCTGCTTCACCTCGGACACCAGGCGCGAGCACGCGCGCCGGCCGTTGCCGAGCGTGTTCACGTAGCGGCAGATCTCCTGCTCCTCGTGGGCGTCGGCGAGGAGGCTCCCCTCGATCGAGAAGACGCGCACCGGGATGGAGAAGAGCTCGAAGAAGGACCGGCACACCTCGGAGAGGGCCCGCCGATCGACCACCTCTTCGAGCCGCGCCACTTCACCGTGCGAGAGCGCCTCTGCGAGCGCGGCTTCCGCGCCCTCGACCGAGCTGGCGCTCATCGCGCGGCCTCCCGCGCGACGCGCTTGATGCCGAGCTTGGCGCGCACGTCGGCGAGCAGCTGCGACTCCTCGACCCCGAACTTCTGGCCGAGCTGGTGCTCCTTCTCGAGGCGCCGCCACGTGAGCTCGAAGAGCCCGACGAGCGTCTCGATGACACCTTGCCCTCGGAGCGCGATGGCCTTGTAGACGGGCTCGCGGCCCTTGCGCGCCATCTCGTCGATCTCCGCGTCGCTGCGGACCTCGGGCATGTCGCGCTTGTTGAACTGGATGACGAGCGGCATCTTCGCGGGGTCGAGGCCGTTGTCGGTGAGGTTCTGGCGGAGGTTCAGGAAGGCCGCCTTGTTCGCGTTCGTCTCGCTCTTCTGCGAGTCCGCGATGAACGCGACGCCATCGGCGCCCTGGAGCACGAGCCGGCGTGTGGCGTTGTGGATGACCTGGCCCGGAACCGTGAAGAGCTTCACCCGGATCTGGAGGCCCTTGCCCGCCATCACCGTCAGCGGCAGCAGATCGAAGAAGAGCGTGCGGTCGTCCTTCGTCTCGAGCGTCATGAGGCGACCTCGCGACTCCGGGGCCACGAGCTCGTGGATCGCCTGGAGGTTCGTCGTCTTGCCGCTGAGGGCAGGCCCGTAATAGACGAGCTTGATCGTCAGCTCACGCTGTTTGAAGTCGAGCTGCACGCGCTCCTTCTCCCGGTGGGACGAGCGATGGTATCGGCGCGAGGCCGCATGCGGCAACAGCGACGTGGTGCTCGGCGCCCGCGCTGGGTCACTGCCCGAGCATGCGCATCATCGAGACGACGGCCGCCGTCACGAGCACGATGGAGACGCCGAGCGCGATCCACTCGACGCGCGAGCGCACCTTCGCCGGCTCGACCTTGTCGACCTTCACGCGCGCCATCGCGAAGCCGAGGAGCTCGTCGATGCGCTTGCTCGCCTCGGCGCGGCGCGCGGGATCGCTCTCCTTGATGCGGCGATAGCGCTGCCCCGCGTCGGCCAGGCGGTCGAGAGTGTCGCAGAGCACGAGGAACTTCTTGTGGGCCTCGGGGCTGTCCCAGCTCGCCTCGACCGCGGCCCACGCCTCTTCGATGGGGTCGCCCTCGCGCGGCGAGGGAGCTGCGCTCGCGGCGCGCTCGCTCCGTTCGCCGGCGTCGGGTGTCGGCGTGTCCTCGCGGACCTCGTCGGTCATGGCCGCCAGCGTACCTAGCCCGAGCGCTCGCCGAAACTTGGCGCTCGAGGGGTGACCTACATGAACATCCGATCCGTGATCGACGGACGCGTCTCGATCCACCGCTTGCCACCACCTCGGACGCCCACCGAATCCGTCAAATTCCTGCACGAAGGAAGTTGACACCCCCGGCGGCTACCCTCTAGCTTCCGGCCCGGTGGCAAACAGTGGCAAGCAGTGTGATCGCGAGGATCGCGAGCCCACGGCGACCCCACGGAGGCCACGGAGACGAGGCTGAGAGCGGTGTTCCGAGGTCACCACGAGCACGCGATCGACGCGAAGGGCCGCACGTCCGTGCCCTCGCGCTTCCGCGATCAGCTCGCCCGCGACCCGCTCTCGCACGCGGGCGGCGACGGTGAGCTGCGCATCATCGTCACCTCGGGCGTCGACCCCTGCCTCCTCGTCTACCCGATGAAGGAGTGGCTCGCGTTCGAAGAGAAGCTCGCGGCGCTGCCGAAGTTCGATCCCTCCGTCGTGATGATCCGTCGCCTCTACGTCTCGAGCGCGGTGGAGGTCGAGGTCGACAAGCTCGGTCGCCTCCTCGTGCCCAAGGAGCTGCGCGACATGGCGGGCCTCGAGCGCGAGGCGCTCTGGGCTGGCATGGGCGATCACCTCGAGCTCTGGTCCAAGGAGCGCTTCGAGTCCGCGCGCCACGCGGCCATCGCCACCGAGGACAAGCGCCTCGAGATCAGCAAGCGCCTCGCGGAGCTCGGCCTGTGAACGACACCGAGACACACGGCGGCGCTTCGATCGCGCGCGCGCACCTGCCGGTGCTGCGCGACGAGGTGCTGCGCCTGCTCGCACCGCGCGATGGCGGACTCTACGTCGACGTCACGCTCGGTCGCGGCGGTCACGCCGAGGCGATTCTCGAGGCCTGCGCGCCGAGCGGTCGGCTCGTCGGCATCGATCGAGACCAGACTGCGCTCGCGGAGACGCGCGGCCGGCTGGCGCGCTTCGGTGATCGCGTGCGCTACGTGCACGGTCCCTTCTCCGCGCTGCGGACCCACCTCGCGGAGTCGGGCACACCGCAGGTCGACGGCCTGCTCGCCGATCTCGGCGTGAGCTCGCCGCAGCTCGACACGCCCGAGCGCGGCTTCTCGTTCAAGAACGAGGGCCCGCTCGACATGCGCATGGACGTCTCCTGTGGCGAGACCGCGCGCGAGCTCATCGCCAGCCTCGACGAGCGCGAGCTCGCCGACGTGCTCTTCCAGTACGGCGAGGAGCGCAAGTCGCGCCCGATCGCGCGCTCGATCAAGCGCGCCGAGGCGGAAGGCCGCCTCGAGACGACGCTCGATCTCTCGCGCGCCATCTGGCGCGTCACGGGTCCGCGTCGCGGTGGGATCGATCCCGCGACGCGCAGCTTCCAGGCGCTGCGCATCGTCGTGAACGCCGAGCTCGCCGAGCTCGACACGCTCCTCGAGGCGCTCCCCGAGGTGCTCGTGGACGGTGGCGTCGCGGCGATCATCAGCTTCCACTCGCTCGAGGACCGCGCGGTCAAGCACACGCTGCGGAGCGAGCCGCGCCTCGAGGTGATCGGCAAGAAGCCGATCGAGGCGAGCGAGGCCGAGGCCGAGTCCAACCCGCGTGCCCGCAGCGCGAAGCTGCGCGGCGCGCGGCGCCGTCCCCGCGCGGAGGATGCGGACGTGGAGGTGAGGCCGTGAAGCGTCGCTTCGTCGCGCTCTGGATCGCGGCCATCTGCGCCGCCGCCCTCGCCTTCGTCGCGCACCTCGCGCTGCGCTTCGAGACGGTGCGTCTCGGCTACGACGTCGACCTCGCGCGCCAGGAGCAGCGGCGCCTGGTCGAGCAGGAGCGCCTGCTCGCGATCGAGGCCGCGACGCTGCGCGCGCCCGAGCGCGTCGAGGCCGTCGCGCGTGGCCGGCTCGGCATGGACCTCCCCGCGCCCGAGCGGGTCGTGACCCTCGGTGCGCGCGCCCGCCGCGCCGCGGCCGGGAGGATGCGATGAGCCCGCGCGTCCCCGGTCTGAACGCCGCGATGCCCGCCGCGCTCGCGCCCGCCAAGGCGGAGCGTCGTGCCGCCGCGCCCAAGGGCCGCAATGTCCCCAAGCGCCCGCCGGTCGCGAGCGCCGAGCCCGCCGCGCCCGTCGCCCCGGAGATGACCGACGCGCAGCGCGCGCGGCGCTGGATGCGCGTGCGCATGGCCCTGCTCTGCGTGCTCCTGCTCTCGGGCGCGGCTGCGGTCCTCACACGCGCGTACCGCCTGCAGATCACCGAGGGCGATCAGCACCGCGCGACGGCCGAGCAGCAGCAGCTGCGCGACGTCCGCCTCGCGCCACGGCGCGGCACCATCTTCGATCGCCACGGCGCCGAGCTCGCGGTGAGCGTCGATGCCGACAGCGTGTACGCGAACCCGCGGCACATGCGCGAAGAGCAGGTCGACGTCAGCATGGCGGCGCTGCGCCTCTCGCAGGTGCTCGGCGTGGACGCCGATCGCGTCACGCAGCGCCTCTCGTCCGACCGGCTCTTCGTCTGGCTCGAGCGCCAGGTGACGCCCGAAGAAGCGGCGGCCGTCGAGCAGCTCGCGATCCCCGGCGTCACCGTCACGCGTGAGGCGCGCCGCTACTACCCCAACCGCGAGCTCGCGGCGCACATCCTGGGCTTCGCGAACGTCGACGGCGACGGCATCGAGGGGCTCGAGCTCTCGATGAACGAGCGCCTGCGCGGCACGACCAGCTCGGTGCCTGCGCTGCGCGACCGCCGCGGCCGCGTCGTCTTCTCCGAGCAGCTGCTCGACGATCACGCTTCGCTCGGCGAGGACGTCTACCTCACGATCGACAAGACCCTGCAGCACATCGCGGAGCGCGAGCTGGCGCTCTCGATCCGGACGTTCGAGGCCGCCGCGGGCTCGATCGTCGTGATGGATCCGCAGTCGGGCGAGCTCCTCGCGATGGCGAGCTACCCGACCTTCGATCCGAACTCGCCGAGCGACGCCTCGCCCGCGCACCGCCGCTTCCGCGCGATCACCGACCGCTTCGAGCCGGGCTCGACGATCAAGCCGATGACGATCGCGAGCGCGCTCGCGGGCGGCGTCCTGCGACCGAGCGAGCAGATCGACTGCATGAACGGTCGCTGGACGGTCGTCGAGGGCGAGCGCCAGATCACCGACACGCACCCCTACGGCCTGCTCACGCCCGCCGAGATCCTCGCGCACAGCTCCAACATCGGGAGCGCGCAGATCGGCATGCGCCTGGGCCGCCAGGGCCTGTACCGCTCCTTCCGCCGCTTCGGCTTCGGACAGCCCACCGGCATCCCGCTCCCCGGCGAGGTCAGCGGCACGTTCCGCCACCACTCGCGCTGGTACGAGCGCGACTTCGCGTCGATCGGCTTCGGGCAGGGCATGAGCGTCACCGCGCTCCAGCTCGCGACCGCGATGGCCACCATCGCGAACGGCGGGCGGCTCATGCGCCCGACGCTCGTGCGTCGCGTCGAGGACGGCCGCGGCAACGTGATCGAGGAGGCCACGCCGGAGGTTCGCCGTCAGGTGATCCCCGCGCACACGGCCCGCCTCGTGAGCGACATGCTCACGGCCGTCACGAGCGACGAGGGCACCGGCGCGGAGGCCGCGATCGACGGCTACCTCGTGGCCGGCAAGACGGGCACCGCGCAGATGGCGAGCACGACGCGCGCTGGCTACGACAACGCGCACTGGCTCTCGTCGTTCATCGGCTTCGTGCCCGCGGAGTCGCCCCGCGCGGTGATCGCGGTGATCATCCAGGAGCCGATCATCGACCACTACGGCGGCGTCGTCGCCGGCCCCGTCTTCCGCCGCGTCGGCGAGGCCACGATGCGTCACCTCGGCGTGCCGCCGGCCGGCAGCGGCGACGCGCTCGAGGAGCTGGAGCAGCGCGCCCGCGCACGCGCCCGCGCCGAGCGAGAGCGCCTGCGCGCCGCGCGTCGTGGCGCGCCGAGCGACGCGCCGGTCGCGGCGATGGGCACCGCCGGCGAGAGCGCCGAAGAGGGCGTCGCCGCGATCGAGACGCGTGAGCCTGGCGAGGGCGAGGCCCGCGTGCCGAGCCTCGGTGGCCTCACCGCCCGCGCCGTGATGCGCTCGCTCGCGCAGGCGGGGCTCGTCGCAGAGCTCGAAGGTGCGGGCGTCGTCGTCACGCAGACGCCGATGGAAGGCGCCATCGCGCCGCGTGGCGCCGTGGTGCGCGTCGTCCTCGGTCGCCCCTCGGCCCTCGCGCTCGAGGCCGACGACGAGAGCGCGGCCGCGAGCACGCCCGCGAGCAGCGCGCTCGAGGGCGCTTCGGCGGCGAGCACGCCGGCCGCGCGCGACGTGCACCAGGACACGGCGGCCGCGCGCGCCGCCCGCGAACGCGGCCCGCGCGAGAGCGGCCCCCGCGAAGGTGGCCAGCGCGAAGGTGGCCAGCGCGAAGGTGGCCAGCGCGAAGGTGGCCAGCGCGAAGGTGGCCAGCGCGAAGGTGGCCAGCGCGCCGCCGCGCCGAGCGCCGCGCCGGCGCCCGCGCGCGCGCGTCGACGGAGGCCGGCATGAGCCTCTCGCTCGATCAGCTCCGCGCCACTGGCCTCGTCCGCGCCATCCGTGGTGACGCGACCACGCGCGTGCGTGGCGTGCGGCACGATTCGCGGGCCATCGAGACCGGCGAGCTCTTCGTCGCGATCCGCGGCGAGACCTCCGACGGCGCGCGCTTCGTCGAGGCGGCGATCGCGCGCGGCGCGACCGCGGTGCTCGCGGACCGCGAGCTCGACTGCACGGTGCCGCTCGTGCTCGTCGACGACGCGCGCCGCGCCCTCGGCCCCGTCGCCGAGCTCGTCTACGGTCAGCCCTCGCGCGCCGTGCCCGTGATCGGCGTGACGGGGACGAACGGGAAGACGACGACCTCGTGGATCACCGACGAGGCCCTCGCCGCAGTCGGTGCACGCCCCGCGTTGATCGGCACGGTCGAGCTGCGCGGTCCGGGCGGCTACCACGAGCGCGCTGCGTTCACGACGCCCGAGGCCGACGCCACGTCACGCTTCCTGCGGGCGATGATCGACCGCGGCGCGAGCCACCTCGTGATGGAGGTCTCGAGCCACGCGCTCGCGCTCCACCGGACCGACGCGCTCAGCTTCGACATCGCGGTCTTCACGAACCTCACGCAGGACCACCTCGACTTCCACGGCTCGATGGAGGCGTACTTCGAGGCCAAGGCCCGCCTCTTCCTCGAGCTCGCGCCGCGCGTCTCGATCGTCCGGGTCGACGATGCGTGGGGCGCACGGCTGGCCCGCGCGGTGTCGAGCGCGATCGCAGGTGATGCGCGCGGCTCGCTCCTGCGTGTCTCGCGTGATCCGGCGGCGGAGGCCGAGATCAAGCCGCTGTCGTGGTCGAGCACACGCGGTGGGATCACGGGCGAGATCGCGACGCCGTGGGGATCGCTCTCGCTCCGCTCCCCACTCGTGGGCGCGCACAACCTCGACAACCTGCTCTTCGCGGCCGCGACGCTCGGCTCGCTCGGCATCGGGCTCGATGCCATCGCCGGAGCCCTGGGCTCGGTGCGAGGCGCGCCCGGCCGGCTCGAGCGCGTCGAGGGTGCGGACGACGTCGCCGTGCTGGTCGACTACGCGCACACGCCCGATGCGCTCTCGAGCGCGCTCGCGGCGCTTCGACCTCTCACACCGGGGCGCCTGCTGGTCGTCTTCGGGTGCGGCGGCGATCGCGACCGCACCAAGCGCCCGCTCATGGGCCGCGCCGCGGGCGAAGGGGCCGACCTCGTCGTGATCACGAGCGACAACCCGCGCACCGAGGTGCCGAGCGCGATCCTCGACGAGATCGTCCCCGGCACCGTGTCGAGCGGGATCCCGCGTCTCGCGCTCGATGCGCTCAGGGACGCGCGCCGTGGCTTCGTCGCCGAGGTCGATCGACGGGCCGCCATCGAGCTCGCCCTCCGCGCAGCGCAGCCTGGCGACACCGTCCTCATCGCCGGCAAGGGTCACGAGGACTACCAGATCCTCGGCACACAGAAGGTTCACTTCGACGACCGCGAGGAAGCGCGCCTCGCCATCGCGCGTCTCAAGGGCGCTCCCTCCTCCTCGAACGCCCTCGGAGGCCTGTGATGGCCACGCCCCCGCCCTCGAACGTCGCACCGTTCACGCTCGGCGAGCTCGTCTCGCTCACGGGCGCGCGCGTCGTGCGCGAGGGATCACGCGCGATCCGAGGTGTCTCGACCGACACCCGCACGCTCGCGAAGAACAACCTCTTCGTCGCTCTCACGGGCGACCGCTTCGACGGTCACCAGTTCCTCGCGAAGGCGATCGAGCTCGGCGCCGCGGCGCTGCTGGTCTCGGACGAGTCTGCGCTCTCCGGCCTCGAGACGAGTGACGTGTCGATCGTGATCGTCGCCGACACGCTGGTCGCGCTCGGCGCGCTCGGCCGCGGTCATCGCGAGCGGATGGAGCGAGAAGGATCCCTCCGGCTCGTCGTCGCGATCACGGGCTCGGTCGGCAAGACGAGCACGAAGGAGATGTGCGCCGCGGTGCTCGACGCGCTGGGACACCGAACCCTCCGCACCGCCGGCAACCTCAACAACCGGATCGGGGTCCCGCTCACGTTGCTCTGCCTCGAGCCGACGCACGGCGCGGCGGTGATCGAGGTCGGCATGAACGTGCCGGGCGAGATCACGATGCTCGCCGAGATCGCCCACCCCCACGTGGGCATCGTGACCTCCGTCGCGGCCGTTCACACCGAAGGGGTGGGGTCGATCGAGGGCGTGGCGCGCGAGAAGGGCTCGCTGCTCACCGCGCTCCGGCCGATCACCGACCGCGTCTCGGCCGCCCTCTACACCGTCGACGACCGCGTCGTGCTCCCGCACGCGCGCGCCTCGCAGGCGACGACGCACCTCGGCGTGGGTCGCCACGAGGAGGCGGACGTTCGGCTGCTGAGCCGCCGTGTGCGCACGGACGGTAGCTCCGAGTGCCGCTACGCGATCCGCCCGCCGGGCGGGGCGACGAGCACGGACGTCGAGGTGGAGCTCCGGCTCTTCGGCGAAGGCGCGGCGCGCAACGCGGCGTGCGCGCTGGCCCTGGCCATCGCCGTCGGCGGCACGCGCGCCCTCGGCCCTGCGGCGGAGGCCCTCTCCACCCTCCGCGCGGGCGAGGGGCGCGGCGCGCTCCTTCCGGGCATCGACGGCACGCTCGTCATCGACGACGCCTACAACGCGAGCCGGCGCAGCGTGATCAACGCGCTCGAGGCCGCGTCCGAGCTCGCCAAGGCCCGCCAGGGCCGCGTCATCGCGATCCTCGGCGACATGCTCGAGCTCGGCAGCTACGAAGAGGAGGAGCACCTTCGCGTCGGCGAGGCCGTCGCGCGGATCGGAGCCTCGCTCTTCGTCGCGTGCGGCCGGCGCATGCGCATCGCCGCCGAGGAGGCGCGCGAGATGGGCGCCGACCTCGTCGTGGAGGAGGACGATCCGCTCGCGTCGATCGCGCACGTCCGCGACTTCATCGCGCCCGACGACGTCATCGTGATCAAGGGCTCGCGCTCGATGGGGATGGAGCGCGTCGTCGCGGCGCTGCGTTCACAGCCCGAGGCCCGACCGACCGACGACCGAGCGCGCAACGAGGGAGGCGACGTGTGATCTACGCCCTCCTCTACCCGTACGCGCCGCAGCTGCACTTCCTGAACGTGCTCCGCTACGTGCCGTTCCGCGTCCTGGTCGCGACGATGACGGCGATGGTGCTGACCTTCGGCCTCTACCCGTGGTTCATCCGGCGCCTGCAGACGAAGCAGATCGGCCAGGTGGTCCGCAAGGAAGGCCCACAGAGCCACCTCTCCAAGGCGGGCACGCCCACGATGGGCGGCGCGCTGATCCTCCTCGCGGTCATCCTCTCGACCGTGCTCTGGGCGGATCCGACGAGCGCCAGCGTGTGGCTCACGACGCTCGTCACCGCCGCGTACGGCGTGATCGGCTACATCGACGACGCGCGCAAGATCACGAAGAAGGACACCGGCGGGCTCGCGGGGCGCTGGAAGCTCGTGCTCCAGTTCGGCGTCGCGCTCGCGGTGTGCGGCTACCTCTGGTACGGCACCGAGGGCCTCAGCGCCGACTGGCGCGAGCTGCGCAACCACCTCGCGATGCCGTTCGTGGCCTTCAGCGCCGAGAACTACGCGTTCGTGCTGCCGCCGTGGCTCTACGTGATCTTCGCGGCGTTCGTGATCGTGGCGACCTCGAACTGCGTGAACCTCACCGACGGCCTCGACGGCCTCGCCATCGGCCCCGTGATGATCAACGCGGGCACGTACGCGATCCTCGCGTACGTCTCCGGTCTGCTCCTCTTCGGCGAGAGCGTCGCGGACTACCTCCGCATCCCGCAGCTCGAGAGCGCCTCGGAGCTGGCCGTGTTCGGCGGCGCGATGATCGGCGCGGGCTTCGGGTTCCTCTGGTTCAACACCTATCCGGCCCAGGTCTTCATGGGCGATGTGGGCTCTCTCGCGCTCGGCGGGGGCCTCGGGATGATGGCGGTGCTCACGAAGAACGAGCTCCTCTCGGTGCTGCTCGGCGGCATCTTCGTGATCGAGGGCGTGAGCGTCATCGGTCAGGTGCTGAGCTTCCGCCTCTTCAAGAAGCGCATCTTCCTGATGGCGCCGATCCATCACCACTTCGAGAAGCAGGGCTGGCCCGAGCCGAGGGTCATCGTGCGCTTCTGGATCATCGCCGTGATGCTCGCGATCGCGAGCCTCGCCACCCTGAAGCTGCGGTGAACGCCATGGATCTCCACGGAAAGACCGCCGTCGTCGTGGGGCTGGGCCGCTCGGGCCTGGCCGCGATCCACCTGCTCGTGGCCTCGGGCTGCAAGGTGCGCGCGAACGACAAGAAGGGCGCGGGAGAGCTCGGCGGGATGGCCCAGACGGCGCGCTCGTACGGCGCGGAGCTCTTCCTCGGCGGACACCCTGCCGAGGCGTTCGACGGTGCCGATCTCGTGGTGCTCTCGCCTGGCGTGCCCCACCTCGACGCGGTCCGCGATGCGCGCGAGCGCGGCGCCCGCGTCGTGTCCGAGGTGGAGCTCGCGAGCTGGTTCCTCGCGAGCCCGATCGTCGGGATCACCGGCACGAACGGCAAGAGCACGGTGACGACGCTCGTCGGCGAGATGATGAAGCGCACCGGTCGCCCCACCTTCGTCGGAGGCAACCTCGGCGACGCGCTCACGCTCGCGGTCGGCACGCCCGCGGCGAAGCCGGGCGGCGCGATCGTCGCCGAGCTCTCGTCCTTCCAGCTCGAGGACGTCGACACGCTCCGCTGCCGCGTCGCGGTGCTCCTCAACGTCACCGACGATCACCTCGACCGGCACGGCACCTTCGCGAGCTACGCCGCCGCCAAGGGCCGCATCTTCCTCACGCAGACCCGAGACGATCACGCGATCGTCCCCGCGGGCGACGCGCTCTGTCTGTCGCTCGCACGCGTCGGCGCGGCGACGCTGCACACGTACGGCGGCGACGACGGCGAGGTGCGCGTGGAGGACGGCGTCCTCCTCGACACGGTGAGCGGCCTGCGCGTCCCGACGCGCGAGCTGGGCATCCGCGGCCTCCACAACCAGGCCAACGCCTGCGCGGCGGCGCTCGCAGCCCGCCTCGCGGGCGCGTCCAGCGACGACGTGGCGCACGTGCTCCGCACCTTCACGGGCCTTCCGCACCGCATGGTGCTCGTGCGCGAGCTCGAGGGCGTCGCGTACTACGACGACAGCAAGGCCACGAACGTCGGTGCGGCGGTGGCGGCGATCGACGGGCTCGCGGATCTGCCCGGACAGCTCGTGCTCATCGCCGGCGGCGTCGACAAGGGCGGCAGCTACGAGCCCGTCCGCGAGCGCATGGACCGTCGCGGCCGCGCGCTCGTGCTGATCGGCGAGGCCGCACCGCTCCTGCGCGGCGCCTTCACTGCCTCGCCGGTTCCGCTGCACGACGCGGCCACGATCGACGACGCCGTGCGCCTCGCGCGCTCGCTCGCGAAGCCCGGCGATGCCGTCCTGCTCGCCCCGGCCTGCGCGAGCTTCGACATGTTCAAGAGCTACGCGCACCGCGGCGACGAGTTCGCGCGCGCGGTGCGCGAGCTCGCGCCGCCCATCACGGGAGGTGGGGCATGAGCGCGGCGACGATGCCCAGCACGGCCACGTCTTCGACCAAGACGGAGAAGCGACGCACGACCTTCCCCTCCTTCGAGTGGCGCAAGCTCGGGCGCGGCGCGCTGCGCCTGCCGCAGGTGGGCCCCGCGGATCCGGTGCTGCTCGCGCTCGTCGTCGCGCTCATCGCGTTCGGCGTGGTGATGGTCTTCTCCGCGAGCGCGGTGTTCGCGTCGCAGTCGCGCTTCACGCACCACGACGGTCACTACTTCCTCGTGCGCCAGGCCGCGTTCGCCTTCGTGGCCGTGCCCGTGATGCTGCTCGTGTCGCGCATCGAGCCCAGGCGCTGGCAGGCGCTCACCTACCCGGCGCTCGGCCTCACGACGATCCTGATGATCGCGACGCTCTTCATCGGCCATCGCGTCGGCGGCGCGATCCGCTGGATCCAGGTCGGCCCCGTGAACGTCCAGGCCGCGGAGCTCGCGAAGGTCGCGATCGTGCTCTACCTCGCGCACTCGCTCGGCAAGAAGAGCAGCGATCAGATCCGCTCGTTCAAGGTCGGCATCCTGCCGCACCTGCTCGTGCTCGGCGTGCTCGCGTTCCTCTGCTGGCGCCAGAACGACCTCGGCTCGGCGATGATGCTCGGCCTGCTCACGCTCGTGATGCTCTTCGCGGCGGGCGCGAAGATCGGCCCCATCGCGCTGATCGTGCTCGGCACGAGCTCGCTCGTCGCGATCGCGATCGCGATCTCGCCGTGGCGCGTCGCGCGCATCCGCGCGTTCTTCGATCCCTTCGCGCACCGGCAGACCTCCGGCTACCAGATCGTCGAGTCGATCCTGAGCTTCGGCTCGGGCGGCTGGACGGGCGTGGGCCTGGGCGACAGCCGCCAGAAGCTCTTCTTCCTGCCCGAGGCGCACACGGACTTCATCGGCGCGATCATCGGCGAGGAGCTGGGCTTCGTCGGCATCGTGCTGCTCGTGCTCGCGTTCAGCCTCCTCGTGGTGCGCGGCTACCGCGCGGCCTTCCGCGCAGAGGACGAGCACGCCTCGCTCCTCGCGGTGGGCCTCACGACCTTCATCGGCGCTTCGGCCTTCGCGAACCTCGCGGTCGCGATGGGTCTTCTCCCCACCAAGGGGCTGGTTCTTCCGTTCATTTCTTATGGCGGCTCGTCGCTCCTGGTCTGTGCAGGAGCGATGGGCATCGTGCTGTCGGTCTCCCGAGAACGGGCAATCGAGGGTGACGGCGGCACGAAGACAGGCACGAAGGCAGCGAACGAGGTGCCGACCCTCGCGCGGGCGAGCGCGTAGGCCGGTACCGTGGAGCGTGAGTCATGATCCAGCGCGTGATCGTCGCGGGAGGTGGCACGGGAGGCCATCTCTTCCCTGGCATCGCAGTCGTCGAAGAGCTTCGTCGTCGCAATCCCCCCGCAGGGCATGGGCCCGGACTGGAGGTGCTCTTCGTGGGCACCGAGCGCGGCATCGAGTCGCGCGTGGTCCCGGGGATGGGCGAGAAGCTCGAGACGCTCGACGTGACGCCCCTCAAGGGGCGCACGTTCGCGCAGCTCCTCGGAAGCCTCGTGAAGCTGCCCTCGGCCTGGGGGCGAGCGGTGTCGATCCTCCGCCAGCATCGGCCGGATCTGGTCCTCGGTGTCGGGGGCTACGCGTCCGGTCCGATGCTGGTGGCGGCCGCCACCCTCGGCATCAAGACCGCGCTGCTCGAGCAGAACGCGCACGTGGGGCTCACGAACCGCGTGCTCTCGAAGATCGTGGGGCGCGCGTACCTCTCGTTCGACGAGACCGCGCCGCTCTTCGGCAACGCAGCGCGCGTGGTCGGCAACCCCGTGCGACGCGCGTTCGTCGAGGCCTCGCGTCGCGCGATGCTCGACCCGCGTGGCTTCGACGCGCGCGCGCGCCGCATCCTCGTGATCGGCGGGAGCCAGGGGGCCAAGCGCCTGAACGAGGTCGTGCCCGACGCGCTCTCGCGCCTGGGCCTGGGCGAGCGCGGCATCGAGATCGTCCACCAGACCGGCCCGGCGATGCGCGACTCCGTCGCGGCGCGCTACGAGGCCCTCGGCGTGAAGGCCGAGGTCGTGCCGTTCATCGACGACGTGGCGCGCGCCTACGCGAGCGCGTCGTTCGTCATCTGTCGCGCGGGCGCCTCGACGCTCGCGGAGCTCGCGGCCATCGGGCGGCCGGCGATCCTCGTCCCCTTCCCCTTCGCGGCCGACGATCACCAGGCCAAGAACGCAGAGAGCTTCGAGCGCGCCGGCGCCGCCGTGTGCCTTCGCGAGAGCGGGCTCGACGCCGAGCGCCTCGCGAACGAAGCACGAGCCCTGCGCGACGATCCGGATCGTCGCCGCGCGATGGCGAGCGCGATGCGCGAGCGCGGCCGCCCCGACGCGGCCGCGACGATCGTCGACGATCTCACCGGCTGGATCGACGGTGAGCCCGTGACACCGACGAGCGCGAGCGGTGCGCCCGAGACCGAGGACGACGACGTCGACGGCGAGCGCTCGTCCGCGGCGCTCGAGCCCGTCGGAGCGCACGATCCGGCGCTCGCCCTCGCGCGCGCTCTCTCCGATCGGGCCGCCAACGCGCCACTCGGCGCGAGCTCGTACCGTCCACGTCCCGTCGTCGACTTCCGCGAAGGTCGCACGCTGCGCATGTCGCGCCCTGCGGTCTCCCAGATCCCGCGCCTCGTCGTCGAGCCCTACCTCGCGCCCGCGCGGGTCGTCCTGTCGAGCTGAACGGTCGAACCGAACGGTCGAGCCAAACGGTCGAGCCGAACGGTCGAGCCGAACGGTCGAGCCGAACGGTCGAGCCAAACGGTCGAGCCAAACGGTCGAGCCGGACGACGCGGCCCTCCCACGGCGCGCGCCGGCGAGATAGCCTCGCCGGATGTCGCGCCTGCCCTTCCGTTCGTGGCTCTCGCTGGCCTTCTGCGCGTGCGTCTCGCTCGCGTCCTTCGCTCCGAGCCTGGCCGCGGCGCAGCCGCTCATCGTCGTCGACGCCGGCCACGGCGGCACCGACCCGGGCGCGGTCGGCTGCTCGATCGAAGAAGCGGCCGTCGTGCTCGACGTCGCGCTCCGCCTGCGCACCGAGCTCGAGGGCGCGGGCCTGCGCGTGGCGCTGACACGCGACGTCGACGAGTTCGTCGGGCTCTCGGCGCGCGCGGACTTCGCGAACTCGAGGAGCGCGGACGGCTTCGTCTCGATCCACTCGAACGCGAACGCGGGCACGCCCGCGACGGGCACCGAGACGTGGATCGCGAACGCGGCGGGTGATCGTTCGCTCTCGCTGGCCACGCTGCTCCAGGACGAGATGGTCATGACCTGGGGCCTGCGCGACCGCGGCGTCAAGCGCGCGGACTTCGTCGTCGTGCGCGACACGACCATGCCCGCCGCGCTGACCGAGCTCGCGTTCACGAACAACTGCACGACGGACGCGACGCTGCTCGGCAGCCCCGATCGGCGACAGGCGATGGCCGAGGCGCAGGCGCGCGCGATCCTCGCGTGGCTCGGCGTCGAGCCCGGCATGACGGGCACGCTGCGGGGCGTGGTCTTCGAGGATCAGGGCGTGGGCACGATGGACCTCAGCGTGCGCTTGCCCGGCGCGACCGTGCGCATCGTCGAGACGGGCGCCACGGCGACGGCCGACGCGACCGAGGCCGCCTGGCTCTTCGATCTCCCGCCAGGCACCTACACGGTGGAAGCGAGCGCCGCCGGCCACACGACCGCGACGCGCAGCTGCGACGTGACCTCGGGGGGCACGACGTGGTGCTCCATCGGCCTCTTCCCGAGCACGACGCCGATGCCCGATGCAGCCGTGGCGAGCCCCGATGCAGCCGTCGTCGCCGAGCCGGACGCCGCGAGCGCAGTCACGCCCGACGCAGCCGCGATCGAGGGCGAGGATGCGGGCACCGTGCCGCGCGAGCACGCGGCGCGGGCCGGGTGTGTGGGCCCTCGTGGTCTCTGGCCTCCTCCTGGTCGGTCTGCGTCGGCGCCGGCTCGCACACACCCTCGTCGTGGCGACGCTCGCGACGCTGTCGTTCGGCGCCACCGCGTGTGAGGGCTCGGCCACGCACGAGGCCGCGCTCCTCCAGGACGAGCGCGCCCCCGCAGCGCGCGTGCGCGGCGAGGTGATCGACGGCGAGGCCTTGCGTGTCCTCGGCGAGCGAGAGCTCCTGCTCGCAGGCCCCAGCGGCGAGGCGTTGGTCGAGCCGTTCGTGAGCCCCGACGGCCTCGCGCTCCTCGCCGCACCCAGCGACCTCTCGGCGCTCCTTCTCTGGCGTGACGGTGCGGAGGAGCTCGTCGCGATCTGCACGACGCGACACTGCGGCCACGAGCCTCGCTTCTTCGGAGAGGGCCTCATCGCGACGCGCACGCCGGAACAGAGCTCGAGCGCGATCCCCGGCGACGCCTTCACGTTCGATGGCCAGCCGAGCGCGACACGGCTCGGCGTGCGATCCTCGGGCGGGGGCCTCGCTTGGGTCGAGGACGAGGCGCGCGTCGTCGTGCGCTTGGGTCAGCAGACGCGAACGCTCGAGGCCGGCGGAGATCGCTTCGTGCGCGCGGAGCTCTCGCCGAGCGGCAGGCACGTGGTGGTCACGGGCCTCACGCGCGGCGTCACGGTGCACCGCCTCGCCGACGGTGCTCGGTTCGATCTCGGCCCTGCGGGCCATGCGCACTTCGATCCCGACGGGCGGGTGCTCGCGTTCGATCGCGCCACGGACGACGGCCACTCCCTCGTCACGGCCGACGTCTTCGTGGCCGAGCTCGGCCCGAGCGTCGTCGTGCGCCCGCTCGCCGTCAGCGAGCGTCTCGAGAGCCACCCCACGATCTCGCGCATCGCGAGCGACGGCACCGCGACGGTCGCGCTCGTTCGCGACGGCGCGATCGTGCTGGCGCGCGTCGCGCTGTGAGGAGCGCCGACTCGCCGGTCCGCCTCGCGCCTCAGCTCTTCTTCTTGGGCGCGTAGACCTCGGCGACCGATCCCATGAAGTGGGCGAGGATCGAGTCCGTCACGCGGAGCCGTCGCGAGAGCTCGCGCGCGATGTTCATGACGAACAGCGCGTAGGACTTGAGGTCGCGACGGTAGAGACAGCGGTCGACGTGCTCCGCGCTGATGCGGACGAGGCGGCTCGGTGCCAGCGCGCGAACGCTCGCCGACCGGTTCTGCACGTCGAGGATGGACATCTCCCCGAACCAGGACGAAGGCCCCAGCATGGCGACGCGCACCTCGGCGCCGGTGTCGGCCTTCTTGAGCACCTCGAGCTCGCCTTCGAGCACCACGAACATCTCGCGGGCCGGGTCGCCTTCGTTCACCACCCGCGTGCCGACGGTGATGTTCTCGATCGGCAGCTCCTTCGAGAGCACGGCGAGCGTGTCCTCGTCGAGCCCTCCGAAGAGGCCGATCTCGCGAAGCACGTCGGGGCTCAACCCGCGCGGCGGCAGGCGGCCGGTCTCGCGGCGCCGCGCGGGCTCGGACGGAAGCTTCGTCTCGGAGGACGGCTCGCCCTTCGTGTCTCGGTCGGGCATGGCTGCATGCTCGCACCGCCCGGACCGTCATCGCAACCGCGCCGCGCTTTCTTCGTTCGGTCACGGCGTGACCGTCTATGCTGAGCGGATCCCGCGCCCGCGCGCGGGGGAGAGACCTTGGCCCTCGACTCGAACGATCTCCCGCAGGAGTTCGGTCACTACACCTTGCTGCGACGCATCGCCGTCGGCGGCATGGCCGAGGTCTACGTCGCGAAGACCGGCGGCGTCGCCGGCTTCGAGAAGCTCGTCGCGCTCAAGGTCATCCATCCGCGCCTCTCCGAAGACGAGCACTTCACGCAGATGCTCGTGGAGGAGGCGAAGATCGCGGTGCTCCTCACGCACGTGAACATCGCGCAGACGTTCGACCTCGGGAAGATCGACGAGACCTACTTCATCTCGATGGAGCTCATCGAGGGCGCCGACGCGTACCGCGTCATGCGACGCTGCGCCGAGCTCAAGAAGGCGATCCCGATCGACGTCGCCACGTTCGTGGTCGCGGAGATGTGCAGCGGCCTCGACTACGCGCACCGCAAGCGCGACCCGAACACGGGTCAGCCCCTCAACATCGTCCACCGCGACATCTCCCCGCAGAACGTGCTGATCAGCAACGCGGGCGAGGTGAAGATCGTCGACTTCGGCATCGCGAAGGCCGCGTCCCGCTCCACGCAGACCGAGGTCGGCGTGATCAAGGGCAAGTACTACTACATGAGCCCCGAGCAGGCGTGGGGCGATCCGATGGATCACCGCAGCGACGTCTTCTCCACGGGCGTCGTGCTCTACGAGCTGCTCACGGGGCGCATGCTCTACCAGGACGCCGACGTCCCGACGCTGCTCGACAAGGTCCGGAAGGCCGAGATCCCACGGCCCGAGACGAGGCGCCCCAGCATCCCGCGCCCTCTGTCGGACATCGTGATGAAGGCGCTGGCGAAGAAGCCCGAGGACCGCTGGGCCTCCGCCGGCGAGATGGGACAGGCGCTGCACCAGTTCCTCTACTCGGTCTCCCCCACCTTCGCGGCCACGCGGTTGGCGGACCTCATCGCGCTGCTCTTCCCCGCCGAGAGCGGTCGACCGGCCGGCAGCACGCCGAGCCTCGACGTGCTCCCGCCGCAGGAGCCCGTGCCGCCCGCCAAGCCCGCGTTCGATCTCGCCGACGAAGACGAAGAAGACGCGACGCGCAACGACGTGCTGCCCTACAAGCGCAAGCAAGCGCAGCCGACGGCCAAGTCGGGCGGGCCCGTCGACGAGCCGACCGCGAGGGAGAGCCCCGCGTTCGCGCCGCGCTTGCCCGCGCAGCCCGCGGCCGCCCCACCACGCGCGACGGTGCGTCCCCCCGGACGCGCCGAAGCGACGCGAGAGATCGAGCCGAACGACGCGCGTGTCAGCGTGCCGCAGGTCGGCCCGAGCGGCGCGTGGGTCGCACCGATCACCTCCGATCCCGGCGTCGCCAAGCGCGAGGCGACGACCGATGCACGCGTCTCGCCGATCGGTGCATGGGAAGACGAGACCGACCTTCGCACCAACGAGAACGACGAGTTCGAGGACTCGACGCTCGTGGACGCGTCGCTCGGACGTGCCGCCTCGAAGGCGCTTCGCGGAGAGCCGCTCTCCGGCGACACGCACCAGATCGACTCTCCACGCGGGCGCGTGCAGCTGAGCATGACCGGCACCAAGGAGCTGCCGATCAAGAGCTCGTTCGCGTACGACAACGAAGACACCACCAACGAGCTCAAGAAGGGGCTGCCCTCGCTCGGCGCGATCGTGCCGCCGAGACAACCGGCCGTGGCCCTGCCCGCCCCGCGGGCGAAGCTCTCCGACAGGCCTCCGCCGCGTGTCGTCGCGCCGCGTCCGCCCGAGCCGCAGCGAGCCGCGGAGGCGCCGCCGCGGCGTCCCGCACCGACGCCTGCCACCCCGATCGCCGCGGCACCCAAGCCATCGCCGACACCGGCGTACGGGCAGCCCTTCGCCCAGCCCTACGCGCCGCCTGCGCCTGCGCCACAACCAGGCGCCTTCCCTCAGCCGGCCGCCCCCTACCCGCCAGCCGCTCCCTACGGCAGCGCACCGCAGCCCTACCCACAAGGGCCCTACGCGCCAGCACCGGCGCCGACCTACGGGTACTCGGGTCAGAGCGGTGGCTACGCCCCCGTCGCGCCCGCCGCGCCCATCGATCCGTATGGTCCACAGCCCTACGCGCCGGTGCAGTACGCCGCTCAGCCCCCGCGCGCCCCGGACCCATTCGCACCGCCACCGAACGTCACGGGCGGTCTCGCGGCCCTGCCGGCGCCGAAGCCCTTCCCGTGGCCCTTGCTCGTGGTCGGCCTCCTCGTCCTCGCCGTGCTCGCCGGCGCGGCGGTGTACGTGTTCGTCCCGTCTCCGTCGCCGGCCTTCGAGATCAACTCACTGCCGCCCGGAGCCACGGTGTCGGTCGACGGCGCGGTCGCGGGCGTGACGCCGCTCGTCATCCGCGATCGCCTCGTGGTCGGGCAGACGTACAACTTCCAGGTCGCGCTCGACGGCCACCAGACCTCCGCGTTCGAGCTGCGCGCCGTCCCCGGCACCGATCGACGCGAGATCGTGCTCAGCCCGCTCGCCGCGGTGCTTCACGTCGAGACGCAGCCTCCCGGCGCGCAGGTCACCGTCGGTGGCGCGACGCGCGGCCGCGCGCCCGTCGACGTCGGAGGGCTCTTCGTGGGCGCCGAGGTCGACGTGCGCGTCGATGCGCCGGGACATCATCCGCGCACGGTGCACGTCCGCATGCCGGCGCCGGCGCACACCGAGACCATCCAGCTCGAGCCGATGCGCTGAGCCAGGCTGCCGCACACTCGTCCCATGGCCAAGCTCCTCTTCTGCCCTTTTTGTCGGGAGTGCTTCGAGGACACCGATCGCTGTCCCGATCACGATCTCCCGCTGGTTCCGTTCGAGGAGCTGCCCGTCGCAGCCAGAGAGCAGGACGACGACGCGCCGGTGCCCATGCTGGATCCCTCCCGCGGGCGCGCGGAGCTCACGGTCGCGGCCCTCGGGCTCCTCGCCGGCTTCCTCGCGCCGCTCGTCGAGGTGTCGGCGCTCGGACGCACGCAGAGCTTCACGGCGCTCGCCGCCGCCGCAGAGCGCGCGCCGAACCTGTGGTCGATCCCGATCGCCGGGGCCCTGTTCGCGAGCCTCGTCCTGCGACGTCGCACGCCCCTCCAGATGCGCGGCGCGCGCCTGGCCGGCCTCATGGTCGCGACCGCGCCGGTGATCTCCATCGTCTACTCGGTGCGGCGCATGCTCAACGCCGCCACGCTGGAGCAGGGCGTCACGGTGACCATGCTCTGGGGCCCCTACCTCGTCGTGGCCGCATCGATCCTCGCCGCGATCGGATCGTTCCGCTTCGGCGGCGCGCTGCGCGCGCACGGCAGCGCCCCCTCGTCCCCCGACTCCGGCGTCGCGCCGAAGTCCTGAGCGAGGGAGTCTCTCGAGACCGAGCGCGCCGACGGCGCGGCCACACTGCGCTCAGAGCGCGAGCTCGGCGGCGTAGCGCTTCTCTTCGCGGTCCTTGAGCGTCTCGAGGATGATCGTCGCGGTCTCTTCGATCGCCCGCCCGCTCACGTCGAGCACCGTCCAGTCCGGGTGCGCGTTGAAGATCGACTCGGCGAACTCGAGCTCCGCGCGCACGTGATCGCGCAGGCCGTACGTCGCGTCGGCGGGCATGCCGAGCTGGATGAGGCGCGCTCGGCGGATCTCGAGCAGCTGATCGATGCCGATGGTGACGCCGATGACCTTCTCCGGCGGCAGGTCGTCGATCTCGTTCGGCGGCGGCACGCCGAGGACCAGGGGCACGTTCGCCACCTTGAGGCCGCGGCCCGCGAGGTACGTGGACAGCGGCGTCTTGCTCGTGCGGCTCACGCCCACGAGCACGAGGTCGGCCTTGCGCAGGTTGCGAGGCTCCTTGCCGTCGTCGCTCTTCACGGCGAACTCGATCGCCTCGACGCGCCGGAAGTACTCCTCCGACAGCGGCATGGTCGAGGTCGGCTGGTTGAGGGGCTGGGCCTCGATGTAGGTGCCCACCTTGTGGATGAGCTGACCGATGACGTCGACGCTCTCGATCTTCTCGCGCGCCGCGATGGCGTGGAACTGCTCACGCAGCTCCGGAGACACGAGCGTGAACACCACCATCGCGCCGGCCTCCGACGCCTTGCGGAGCACATCCTCGATCGCCGCCTGATCGCGCACGCGCGTGAAGAGGCGAACGCGCACCCGATGGTGCGGGAACTGGAGGAGGCTCGCGCGGACCACGCGCTCGGCGGTCTCACCGGTCGAGTCGCTGACGACGAAGATCTGAGGATCGCTCACGGGATGGTCCTATCACGACTCGTCGGGCCGCAGAAGCACGACGAGCGCGCGAGAAGCCCGACGCAGCGCGTCGTCACGCACGCGCCTGCCGACGGAAACGAAGAAGCCCGGAGGCTGGACCTCCGGGCTTCTCCTCGCGTCGTCGAGAGGCTCACGCCCCTCGAGGATTCAACGCGTCGTGTGTCCGCGCGCCGACATGCGGCGACCCGCCTGGCGGTTCACGCGACGGCGGTGCTTGGCCGCCATCTTCGCGCGCAGGCGCTTGCCGCGCTTGCGGTCACGCGAACGGGGGTTGCGAGAGATCATGAGGAACATCGTCGACTCCTGTCCTTGTCCTGAACCGTCGTCTCAGCCCGCGAACGCGTCGGGTGCCTCGAAGGCGTCCGGCGCCGCGAAGGCGTCGGGCGCGCTGAACGCGTCCGTGCCTGCGTCGCGGGGAATCACGCCCGCGTCGGGGCGCGGCATGGCGTCCGTGCAGTAGCACGTGTCCGTGTCCGGGTTGCACGCGGTGCGGCTGTCGTTGAGGCAGCGCGAGCCGCTGCGGCAATCGCCATCCACCTGGCAGGCCGGCCAGCAGAGGCGGAGCGGGCGGAGCGCGTCACCGAGGTTCGGGCACGCGTAGCCGGAGGGGCAGTCCGTCGCCGCGGTGCAGCCCGACACGCAGAAGGTCTGCGTCTCGCTGAAGCCGACGCAGATGTCGTTGTTGCCGTCCGCCGTCCCCTGGCAGATGTCGCTCGGGTTGAGCACGGGGACCACGCCGTCCGCGGTCGCGAGGCCGACGGGCATGCCCATCGCCTGGCCACAGCCGCCCATCGCGCAGATGCCGCTGCCGACCCGGTCACCGAGCGTGTTGCCCTCGCCGAAGAGGCAGCGGCCGAGGCCGTAGGGCGAGTAGCAGTCCGTGTCGTCGTCGCAGGACGCACCGACGTTGTAGGCCGGGACGTCGTTGTAGTTGCCGGGGTAGCAGCCACCATTGAGCGTGTCGGCCGTGCCGTGCACGCCGTCCCAGAAGCACGCCTCGTTCTCGCCGCAGCCGGGGTTGCCGCCCGCCGCGCCGACCACCTGGCCGGCCGTCGTCTCGGCGCCGACCACGCAGCCCTCCATGCACACGCCGCCGGGGAGCCCGAAGAGGCTCTGCGTGCAGACGTCACCGCTCTGGCAGGGGAGGTCCGTCTCGTTGCAGCCGAGGCGGATGCAGTAGCCGTCCTGGAGCGTCACGGGAGCAGTCGGGTCGCCGTCGCCGCCGATGCAGAGGCCGTCGTCCTCGCAGTCGAAGTCGTCCATGCAGTCGTCGCCGGCGGTCGCGCCCGCGCGGCCGGTCGCCTCGCAGAGACCAGTCGTCACGTTGCAGGTCGACGGGTACGAGGTGCCCTCGTCCACGATGGTCTCGCGCGTCGTCGGATCCGTGTCGCGATCCTCGAACGAGAACTGGCAGGTGTCGACGCCGTCGACCACCGAGCACTGGATGACGCACGCGAGGTTCGCGCGGTCACACGCGTACCCATCGTTGCAGCCGCCGCGACCATCGAGGTCCTGCGTGCAGCTCTGGAAGCACTCGCCGACCGCGTTGCCCGACGTGTCGGTGCCCGTCTGGAGGCAGGTGGAGCAGGCGTTGCACTGCCCGTTCGCGTTCGGGTCACAGGCGCCCTGGCACTGGCCGCCGGGCCAGTAGCGCACGGGGTAGGTACGGCCGGGCATGCCGTCCGAGCGGCGGACCGACATGATCTCGCGCGAGACCTCTTCCTGGCAGATCCACGGCTCGAAGCACTCGGCTGCGGCGCACTGCCCGCCGAGGTTGCCGCGCGTGCCGCACGTGGCCCCACCATCACCCATCGTCCCCGTGTCGCGACGGATACCCTGGTCCTCGGGGACCATCGGCGTGTCCTGCGGAACGATGACGGCATCCGGGACGTTGGCGTCCACGGTGATGGTGTCGTCGGGGCAGCCGGCCAGGGCCAGCGCACCGAGGCTCGTGGTGAGCAGCCCAGCGGCGTAAGCGATCCTCGTCTTCATCACGAACCTCCGACCGATGGTCGTCTCGTTGGCCCCGGGGCCCACGGAACGGGCTCGAGGTCTGTCTTGGGAACCCGGCGCGCAGCCGCAGCCCCGCGCCCGAAAAGGCGGGGCCTTCTAGCAAGCAGTCCCTTCGTGTCAAGGACAGCGTGCCAGAACGGGCACGACGGACGAACTGCTCGACCGTCGACCGGGGCGGTGCACGGCACGGGCCACCGCTGTACACGTGTCTCGTCGCGCGAAACGGCCGGGCGCCGCGACATCCGCGTCGCGCCCGTCACGATCGTGACGGGCCTCGGACACGACTTGCTCGCCCAGATCGCCCGTGGTACGAGGCCCGGCCTTTCGTAGGACCGCGTCCCACGTGTGTCCGCTCCCGGCTCCTCGGAGCCGCCCGAGCGACCCCGAGGAGGTGGCACCCGCGGAGGGGCCGTCGGCGAAGCCTTCGGCGAACGAACCGGACCGCCCGACGATCTCCATGACCCTCTCCTTCGACAAGAACGCGCTGATCGACGTGATCGAGCCCGTGTGCAAGGCACATGGCCTCGAGCTCGTCGACGTGTCGATGGCGAGCGAGCACGGGGCCGTGCTGCGGGTGCTCCTGGATCGCGAGGGCGGGGCGCACGTGGAGAAGGCGACCGGCCGGCTGATCCCGGGCAGCGGCGTCTCGCTCGCCGACTGTCAGGCCGTGAGCCGCGACCTGTCCACTGTGCTCGACGTGCACGAGCGCCTCCTGCCGAGCGGTCGCTATCGGCTCGAGGTCAGCTCGCCGGGCGTGGACCGCCCGCTCGTGCGACCACGAGACTTCGAGCGCTTCGCTGGCGTCGAGATCCGTGTCCACACCAAGCTGCCGCTCGACGAAGGCGGCCGCCGCAAGGTCCAAGGGATCCTCGAGAAGCTCGAGAGCGGCGCCATCCACGTGAAGGACGAGCCGTCGCGCACGACCTGGGTCGTGCCGCTCGACAACGTCTCGAAGGCGAACGTGGTGTTTCGTTTTCAGTGATCGTCCGCGCCGGGTACGGCGCGGCATGTTCGAAGAGAAGCCAGTCAGGAGTCAGTCATGCAGAGCTCGGGCGTTTCGCTCCACACCATCATCGAGCAGGTCAGCAAGGAGAAGGGCATCGAGGCCAGCGTCCTGGTGGAGACCATGGAGCAGGCGATCCTCACCGCTGCGAAGCGGACCTTCGGAATGACCCGCGAGCTCGAGGCGCGCTTCAACGCCGACACGGGCAACGTCGACCTGTTCCAGTACATGACGGTCGTCGAGGACGTGGAGGATCCCGAGCGCCAGATCTCGGTCGAGGACGCGCGTCGTCACGGCCTCGAGGCCGAGCTCGGTGAGGAGCTGGGCTTCCAGATCTTCTATCTCGAGTCGGACGGCGACAAGGCACGCCAGCAGGACCGCGACTTCGGCGACGTGCTCAAGATGAAGCAGCACCGCCAGGGCTTCGGCCGCATCGCGGCGCAGACGGCCAAGCAGGTCATCATCCAGCGCGTCCGCGACGCCGAGCGCGACATCGTCTTCAACGAGTTCAAGGACCGCCGCGGCGAGCTCGTGCACGGCGTCGTTCGTCGCTTCGAGCGCGGCGCCAACATCATCGTCGACCTCGACGGCACCGAGGCCGTGCTCCCCGCGCGCGAGCAGACGCCCCGCGAGAGCTACCGCCCCGGCGACCGCATCGTCGCGCTCCTCAAGGAGATCGACCGCGAGGCGCGCGGCCCGCAGCTCATCCTGTCGCGCACGGACGTCGGCCTGCTCGTGAAGCTCTTCGAGAAGGAAGTGCCCGAGATCTACGAAGGCATCGTGAAGATCGTCGCGGCGGCCCGGGAGCCGGGCGCCCGCTCGAAGATCGCCGTGACGAGCCGTGACTCAGACGTGGATCCCGTGGGCGCGTGCGTCGGCATGAAGGGCTCGCGCGTGCAGGCCGTCGTGCAGGAGCTGCGCGGCGAGAAGATCGACATCGTCCCCTTCGATCGCGACCCGGCGCGCTTCGTCTGCAACGCCATCGCCCCGGCCGAGGTCGGCCGCGTGATCATCGACGAGGCGAACAACACGATGGAGCTGGTGGTGCCGGACGCGAAGCTGTCCCTGGCCATCGGCCGCCGTGGTCAGAACGTGCGCCTCGCGTCGCAGCTCTCCGGCTGGAAGCTCGACATCATCAGCGAGTCGCGCTTCCGCCAGATCGAGGACCAGGCGCTCGAGCAGCTGCAGATGGTCCCGGGCGTGAGCGAGGGCCTCGCGAAGTCGCTCTACCGCGCGGGCTTCCGCACGGTCGACGAGATCGCGGAGGCGAGCGACCAGGAGCTGTCGTCGATCGACGGCGTCGGAACGGCCGCGCGTGCGGAGAAGCTCCGCGGCGACGCGCTCGGGGCGATGGACTCGGTCCGCAAGGCGCTCGTCGACCGCCTCGTGGCGGCGCCGCGCCTCCTCTCGGAGCGCGAGATCCTCGTGCTGTGCTCGGGCGTGACCGAGCGGATCGCGGAGGCGCTCGAGCGCGCGGGATACCGCTCCGTGTCCGACGTCGCCCGCGAAGAGGACGTGGATCGCCTCGCGATCCGCACGGGCCTGGGCGCCCAGCGCGCCCGTGAGGTCAAGGAAGCCGTCGCGCGCTTCGTGCGCGAGGACCTCGAGCGCGTGCGCGCCGCGATGCGCGCGGTGCCAGCGCCCGAAGCGGCGGAGCAGGCCTGAACGCGCGAGCGGAGAGCGAGACGAACGTGGACGTGGAGACGGTGAAGGACAGCGAACGGATGTGCGTGGGGTGTCGCCAGAAGGCGGCGCCCGGAGCGCTCGTGCGCCTGGCCGTCGCCGACGTGCCCCCGTTCGTCGCGCCCGACGTGAGCCGCAAGGGCGGCCACGAGCGCGGCGGTCGCGGCGTGTGGGTCCATCCGAGCCTGGCCTGCGTGAAGGCCGCCACGGACAAGGGTGGCTTGGCTCGCGCGCTCAAGCGCGAGGTGCGGCTCGAGAGCGCGTGGCTCGCGGGCGTGATGCGCGACGCGATCGGACGGCGGATCGAGGGGCTCTTGCTCTCGGCGTCCCGCAAGCGCGCGCTCGCGGTGGGCACGGACGCGACCCGCGATGCGCTCGGGCGCAGCGCGGTGGAAGCGCTCGTGATCGCAGCGGATGCGGCGGGACGCCGCGACGAGCTCGCTGCCTCGGCGTCACGCCTGGGGCGGCATGCGGTGGTCTTCTCGACGAAGAGCAGCCTGGGTAGGCTCTTCGGTCGCGACGAGGTCGGTGTGATCGGGATCCTGGATGGCGGGATCGCGGCGGAAGTGGTCGAGAGCGGGCAGCGGCTCGTCGACTTGTCGGAGGCGGAATGAGCAAGGTCCGGGTGTACGAGGTCGCGCGCGAGCTTTCGCTCGAGAACAACGAGCTGATGAAGCGGCTCGCGACGCTCGGGATCCAGGTGCGCAACCACATGAGCGCGCTGGACGCGACCGAGATCGATCGCGTCAAGCGCGCGATCGAGAAGGACAAGACCGAGAACACGGTGGAGACGAAGCTGCGCGCAGGCGTGGTGCGTCGCCGCACGGTCGCGCAGCCGGCGAAGGACGAGCCCGTCGCGGTCGTGGAGCCGGTGCGCATGCCCGAGCCTCCACCGCCTCCGCCACCGCCGGTCGTCGTCGAGGCCGCGCCTCCTCCTCCTCCGCCGCCGCCACCGCCGCCCCCGCCGGTCGAGGTGCGCGAGCCCGTGCGCGAGGTGGAGGCGCCGCCGCCTCCTCCGCCGCCGCCCGTGCGCGCCGAGGTGATCGCACCTCCGCCGCCGCCGGAGCCGCCGCCGCCGCCCCCGCCGCCCCCGCCGCCGCCCGTGGAGGTCGAGGTCGCTGCACCGCCCCCGCCGCCCGTGCGTCGGTCCCAGCCGGCGCCCGCTTCGGAGCGTTTCGCGCACGCGAACCTGCCGCCCGGCGTCATCGGCCGCGGCAACCTGTCCGCCCCTTCGGCCGCACCGCCTTCGCAGGCGACGCGTGACCGCATCGTGCTGCAGGCCCAGAACCAGCAGCTCCAGCGTCCTTCGTACGCTCCGCAGGCGCCGGGGCGTCGGGTGCAGGTCACACCGACCTCGGGTGCACGCCCGGGTCCGGGCGGCAATCGTCCGCGGCCCGGCATGAGCGGCGGGCAGATGGGACGCCCGCAGCGCCCCTCTCCCGGCGGCGCGACGAAGTCGGCCAAGCCGCAGATCACGGTGCCGAGCGCGCAGAAGCGCGTCATCCGCATCGAGGAGAACATCTCGCTCCAGCAGCTCGCGCAGCGCATGAGCCTCAAGGCCACCGAGGTCTTGATGAAGCTCATGACGCTCGGGATGAAGAGCGTGAACATCAACTCCACGCTCGACTCGGACACGGCCAAGATCCTCGCGAGCGAGTTCGGCTACGAGGTCGAGAACGTCGCCAAGACCGACGACGAGCTCGTCGCCGAGGCGCGCGGCGCCAAGAGCGAGGCGGCCGCGCAGGCCCGCCCGCCCATCGTGACCGTCATGGGTCACGTCGACCACGGCAAGACCTCGCTGCTCGATCGCATCCGCAAGACGAACGTCGCGGCGGGTGAGGCCGGCGGCATCACGCAGCACATCGGCGCGTACCGCGTCGAGACCGCCAAGGGCTCGGTCGTCTTCCTCGACACGCCCGGCCACGAGGCCTTCACCGCGATGCGTGCGCGCGGCGCCGAGGCAACGGACGTCGTCGTGCTGGTCGTCGCCGCCGACGACGGCGTCATGCCGCAGACGCGCGAGGCCGTGAGCCACGCTCGCGCCGCGAAGGTGCCGATCATCGTCGCCGTCAACAAGATCGACAAGCCGGGCGCGCGCCCCGACCAGATCCGCAACGAGCTCGCCGGCCTCGGGCTCAACCCCGAGGAGTGGGGTGGAGACACGCTGTACGTGAACGTCTCGGCCCTCACCGGCCAGGGCGTCGATCAGCTGCTCGAGAACATCGCGCTCCAGACCGAGATCATGGAGCTCACGGCCAACACCGAGGGCAGCGCCGAAGGCGTCGTGCTCGAGGCGTACCTCGACAAGGGTCGTGGTGTCGTGGCGAACGTCCTCGTCCAGAACGGCACCCTGAACCAGGGTGACCTCATGCTCGCGGGCACTGGCCTCGGCCGCATCCGCGCGCTCACCGACGATCGTGGCCGCCGCGTGAAGAGCGCGGGTCCCGCGACGCCAGTCGAGGTGCTCGGTCTCTCGGATCTCCCGTCGGCCGGTGACGCGTTCAACGTGGTCGCCGATCAGCGCAAGGCGCAGGAGATCGTCGAGGCACGCAAGAAGACCATCGCTGCCAAGGAGCAGGCGACGGTCAAGAAGAGCCTCGCCGACCTCACCAAGATGATGCAGGCGGGCGAGCAGCAGGACCTCAACCTCGTCATCAAGAGCGACGTGCAGGGCTCGGTCGAGGCGCTCGTGAAGGCGCTGAGCGAGCTGTCGACCGAGAAGGTGAAGGTCAACGTCATCGCGACGGGCGTCGGCGGCATCACGGAGAGCGACGTCATGCTCGCCTCCGCGTCGAAGGCCATCATCGTCGGCTTCAACGTGCGTCCGGCCGGTCAGGCGGGCGCCGTGGCGAAGTCCGAGGGCGTCGAGATCCGCAACTACTCGATCATCTACGAGGCGGTCGACGAGGTGAAGAAGGCCATGGCCGGCCTGCTCGCCCCGACGTTCCGCGAGAAGGAGCTCGGGCGCGCGGAGGTCCGCAAGGTCTTCAACATCCCGAAGATCGGCACGGTCGCGGGCTGCTACGTCCTGGACGGCGTGCTCAAGCGCAACGCGAAGGTTCGCCTCGTCCGCGACTCGGTGCAGGTGTGGGAGGGCTCGCTCGCGAGCCTCCGCCGCGTGAAGGACGACGTGCGCGAGGTCGCCAACGGCTTCGAGTGCGGCGTGGGCCTCGAGAACTACAACGACGTCCACGAGAAGGACGTCATCGAGTGCTTCGAGCTCGAGCAGATCAGCGCGACGCTGTAGTTGCTGAGGGGTCGAGCGACCCCTCCCCCACTGCGTGGGCCCCCGCCCGCTCCCCTCGCTCCGCTCGGGCTGCGCGGGGCCCACACCCCGCTTTCCGCTCTCGGACGGATTCTGCGGGCGCCAGCTCGGAGCGCTTCCGGCGCGCGTGAAGCATGGTCGTAGGCACGGCACGGTTGGTCTTCGCGATCCCGAGCGCTCTGTCCCTCAAGGACAAGCGCTCGGTGGTGCGGCGCGTGATGGAGCGCGCACGCGCGCGCTTCAACGTCGCGGTCGCGGAGGTGGACGATCAAGACGTCCACCGCCGCGCCGTCATCGGCCTCTCGGTCGTCTCGAACGACGCTCGCCACGCGACCTCGATGCTGGATACGATCATCGCGGCGATGGCCTCGAGCACGGACGCACAGATGGTCTCCCGCAAGACGAGCGTCTTGCACGTGGGGGAGCACGACTTCGCCGCGGCCGAGCCGGGTGCCCTCGGTGCGGATGCGATTCGCCTACCGGGCGAGGTCGATCCGTGGGAGGACCAGGCCCCCGAATGAGCGGCCGGAACGACAGAAGTCGAGAGCGCGACGCCCGCGGGCGCAGCAGCACGGGTCGCCCCGGCACGCGTGGCGCTCCGCGCGCTGCAGCCTCGGGCGACGACGGCGGCGAGCGGGTCGCGCGCGTCGGAGAGCGCATCCGCGCCGAGCTCGCGGACATGTTGCTCCGCGGTGAGATCCGCGATCCCGCGGCGAGCGGCGCCATCGTGTCGGCGGTCACCGTGACGCGAGACCTCTCGCTGGCCCGCGTCTTCCTGCGTGTGCTCGAGGCCTCGCCGAGCGAGGCGCGACGCCGCGAGGTGGTCGCCGCGTTCGATCGAGCGCGCGGCCACGTCCGGCGCGAGCTCGGCGCGCGCATCGCACGCGGCTCGGGCGCGATGCGCAGCGTCCCGGAGCTCCGGTTCGCGTGGGACGACACGACCGATCGCGCAGCCCGCCTCGACGCGGTGCTCGCAGAGGTGGCCGCCGATCGCGCCCGTGAGGCCGCCGAGCGCGCCCGCGACGCGAGCGACGACGGCTCCGACGACGGAGGCCCGCGATGAGCCGCGAGCGTGCCGTCGCTCTCTTGCGCGGTGGTCGTCGCTTCCTCGTCACCTGTCACGTGCGGCCCGACGCGGACGCGCTGGGCTCGGCGCTGGGCCTCGCGGCGATCGTGCGCGCGCTCGGGAAAGAAGCCGTCGTCTACAGCCAGGACGGCGTGCCGCCGAACCTCCTCTTCCTCGTCGGCTCCGCCAGCGTCCAAGGCGCGCTGCCTGCGGGGAGCTTCGACGCGACCTTCGTGATGGACGCGGCCGCGCGCGTGCTCGTGCCCGCCCTCCCTCCGCGCGAGCGCAGCGGCCCGGTCGTCGTCGTCGATCACCACGCGGCCCACGACGGCTTCGGAGAGGTGGTCGTTCGCGAGGTGGACGCGTGCGCCACGGGCGAGGTCGTCCTGCGCATGTGGCGGGATCTCTCGAGCGATCCCGTGCCGTCGGACGCGGCCCAGCCGGTCTACGCCGCCATCGCTGCGGACACCGGCAACTTCCGCTACCCGGGCACGAGCGGAGAGACGCTGCGGATCGGAGCGGGGCTCCTCGATGCGGGGGTGAGCGCGTGGAGCGTGGCCTCTCATCTCTTCGAGCGGTGGCAGCGCGAGCGCATGGCGCTGCTCGGAGAGGTGCTCCGCAAGATGGAGGTCCACCACGACGGCCGGTGCGCCGTCGTGTGCGTGGGTCGCGACGCCTTCGATCGCACCGGCGCCACCGACGAGATGCTCGAGGGCATGGTGAACTACGGCCGCATGCTCGAAGGCGTGAAGATCGCTGCGCTGCTCTGGGTGCCGCGCACGGCCGATCCGGCCGCGGGCCGGCCCGAGATCAAGGTCTCGTTCCGCTCCGACGGCGAGGCCGACGTGGCCGCCGTCGCGGTGGCGCTCGGAGGTGGCGGACACCGCGTGGCCGCCGGTGCATCGCTCGCGACGACGATGGAGGACGCGCACACCCGCGTGCTCGCGGCGGTGCGCGCCCAGCTCGGGTCCTGAGGCGTCGCTTCGTGAGCCTCGAGACGCTCAGGAGGCGCGGCTTCGTCCTCGCCGTCGACAAGCCCGCCGGGCCGACCTCACACGACGTGGTGGCCTGGGCACGACGCGCCCTCGGGACCAAGGCCATCGGTCACGCCGGCACGCTCGATCCTGCGGCGAGCGGCGTGCTCGTGCTCGCCGTCGGCGAGGCGACGAAGCTCGTCCCGTACCTCACGCTCGACGACAAGGAGTACGACGCCACGATCGCGCTCGGCGCCGAGACCGACACCCTCGATGCCGAGGGGCGTGTCGTCGAAGAGGCCGCCGTGCCCGCGATCTCGCTCGAGTCCGTGCGGGCGTGCGCGGGCCGCTTCGTCGGTCCGTCGAAGCAGAGGGCCCCCGCGTTCTCGGCGATCAAGAAGGACGGCGTGCCCCTGCACGAGCGCGCACGGCGAGGCGAAGACGTGGAGGTGCCCGAGCGCGACGTCGAGGCCTTCTCGATCGACGTGACGCGCCTCGAGGGCAGCGTGATCGAGGCGCATCTCCACGTGGGCAAGGGCTACTACGTGCGCAGCTTCGCGCGTGACCTCGCGCGTGCGCTCGGCACCGTCGGACACCTCACCGGCCTCCGACGCACGCGGAGCGGCGCGTTCTCGCTGTCCCGCGCGATCGACGGCGGCCTGCTCGGCCTCGCCTCGCGCAAGGACGAACGCGCGATCGACGTGCTCGGCGCGGAGGTCGAGCGTCTCGCGAGCTCGCTCCTCGACGCGGTGCCGGCCCTCCCGCGCCTCGCGCTGACCGACGAGCTCGTGCGCGATGCACGCCATGGAAAGCCCCTGCGTCACCCCGACGCGAGCTCGGTGCCCGAGCACACCGCGTGTGCCCTCGTGGCCAAGGACCACCTCGTCGCCATCGCCCGCCGAGACGGCGAGAGCATTCGGGTGGTGCGAGGGTTCGCGCCCGATCAGGATGAAGGCCCGTGACGCGCCCCCTCCCCTCGTCGTGGCCCGCGGTCCTCGCGAGCACGCTCGCCGTGGTGCTCTCGGCGTGTCCTCCCTCGAACGTCCCCGAGGACGCGCGCCTCGACACGGCCGAGACGGACGACGTCCCCTCGGACGACGCACCCATCGACGCGATGCGCTGCGCGCTCTCGTGCGAGACGACGCGGGAGCGCTGCTGCCCCGCACCGGACGGCACCGAGCAGTGCATCGACGTCTCGGCCGACGTGACGAACTGCGGCCTCTGCGGCCTCGACTGCGTCGCGACGCGGCGGGGCGATCGATGCATCGCGATGCAGTGCAGCTGCGGCGGGTTCGCGATCGGGTGCACTGGCGAAGCCAACTCGATCTGCTGCCCCGTGGCCCCCGACGGTCGCGGCCCGCGCTGCGCCAACATCGGCCGCGACTTCGGCGACTGCGGCGAGTGCGGTCGCGCCTGCGACGCATCTCAGGCCAACCGCTGCGAGGGCGGCTCGTGCCGCTGCGGTCTCGACGGCGCGCTCTGCGTGGGGACCGAGACCGATCTCTGCTGCGTCGATCTCTTCGAGGTCGCGTCGTGCGTCGACACCACGCGCGACGATCTGAACTGCGGCGGCTGCAACCGCCGCTGCGGCGCCTTCGAGAACTGCATCGACGGCGTGTGTGTCGACTTCACGATCCCCGACGCGGGGCCGGTCGATGCGAGCCCGATCCCGCGCGACGCAGGCATCGACGCCCCCGCGCCAGCGGACGACGCCTCCGCGCCGGCGGACGCTGCGGCCGACGACGCACCAGCGCCCGGCTGACGGCCGAGACGCGCTCGCGTGGGCGTCCTCGAGGCTCCCGTGGGCGTCGATTCAGCGCGAGCGTCGACGCTGGTGCGACGGGCCCGAAACGCCGACGGGCCCGAAACGACGTCGCGCCCCTCGCCATCGCGCCCCTCGCCGTCGCGCCCCTCGCCATCGCGCCCCTCGCCATCGCGCCCCTCGCCATCGCGCACCGAGCACGAGGTGCGCGAGGGCGAGTGTCTTCAAGGCGCCGACCGGATTCGAACCGGTGTATGAAGGTTTTGCAAACCTTTGCCTAACCACTTGGCTACGGCGCCGAAGGACGGGACACGTAGCAAGGCCGAGGCGCGTTGTCCACTCCGCGCGCCGCGGGTTCGCTCACCGGGATGGGCCAGCGCAGCTCACACGCCGCAGCGATCGAGCTTGTCGACGAAGCCGAGCCGATAGAAGCGCCGGAGCTCGGTGACGAGGCCCCGGAGATCGCCCCGCTCGACGTGCGCACGCTCGAGCGTCTGGGTGTAGCGAGACGCGAGCTGGGTCGCCGCACGATACCGATCGCCTCGCTCGGTGCCGGGCGCATCGAGCAGCTCGCTCTCGGCGAACAGACGCTGCCGCACGAGGCGCGAGCGAGCGCGGAACAGGCCCGCGCCGTTGCCGGCGAGCAGAGACGCTTCGTTGCGTGCGATCGCCTCGCCGGCGCCCGCCAGCACGCTCGTCGCCCACTTGTCGATCTCCGCCTGGAGCTCGAGCTCGAGCTCACGCACGTGCGCGGTCTGCTCGGCGCGGAACTGCACGAGCACGAAGTGGCTCACGCCCTCGGTCGCGAGGCACATCGACTCGAAGTCTCGGCTCCACGCACCCGGCTGCGAGGCCGCACGGCGCGCGCCCTCGTCCAGGTAGAGCCCCACGTGGGTGCCCTGCTCGTCGTCGAGCACGAAGAGCACCTCGCGACGCCGCAACGCGTCCTCGCCCCCGAGCGAGCGTGCGAGCGACTCGTCGCACGCGAAGTCGTCCACGCACACGTCGAGACGAAGGTCGTAGAGGTCGGTGATCGCGCGCTGGAGCGGAGCCAGCGAGCCCGTCGCGTCGCGCGTCGGCGCGCCCGCCATCAGTGCACCGTGCCGCTCGGGCCGCGGCCGGGATACACACCCTCGGCGCTGAGGCGCGCCGCGATGCGGGGCGAGCCCGTGCGACGCCACTTGTCGTAGAGCCGCACGATGTCCTGCGGCGTGCGGAGCGCGGTGCTCTCGCGCACGTCGTCGAGCACCCGCGTGATGGGCGCGAAGAGCGCGGCGAGCTCTCGGTAGACGCCGATGCGCGTGGCCTCGTGGGCGTTGCGCGCGGCGAGCTGGCTCGCCGTCTCGTACGCCTGGGTCCCGAGCCGGCTCACGTAGGTTTCCGTGACGCCGCGACGCTCGAGGTGGTCCGCGAAGAAGCCGCCGACGTAGAGGGCCTCGTCGCCGAGGGTGCGGAAGAGGCGCAGACGCTCACCGCCCTCGGCCTGCGTGGCGTCGGCCAGGATGAGCACGAGCGGGCGACCGCAGAGGCTCTCGCGCCGGCTGATCCCGGCCGAGGCCAGGAGCTCGACCAGGTAGAAGGTGGTCTCGTCCGCCAGGCCCACGCTCCGCGCCGTCAAGCAGGCCGTCAGTCGCTCGTGGAACCATCCCCGCACGTCGCCGATCATCTCGATGGTCATACTCCGACCCTCCAGCACCCCGTCCGTGGGGCGCGCGATCACGTCATCGGACGTACCACGAGGCTCCTGGAGTCAGGAAATTCCACAACGTTCCTGTGGAGTTACGGCTGGCACTCGGCCTGAGTGAGTGCTGATCCCGCGTGATGTCCCTCACAGCTCGGGCGGGACCGCGTTTGATCTCCTCGAAGGCCGCCTTAGTGTCCCGGCCCCGTTAGCACTCGGGTTCTGCGAGTGCCAACCAAGTGGGCCCGACCACGGAGGTCGCGCCCACACATCGATGACCCGGCGTCCACACGACGCTCCCTGAGGAGGCTAGAGATGGCGATTCGTCCGCTCCACGACCGCGTGCTCGTCCAGCGCGTGAAGGAAGAAGAGAAGACCAAGGGGGGCATCATCATCCCCGACTCCGCGAAGGAGAAGCCGATCGAAGGCAAGGTCGTCGCCGTGGGCAACGGCAAGGTGACCGACGACGGCAAGGTCCGCGCGCTCCAGGTGAAGGCCGGCGACCGCGTGCTCTTCGGCAAGTACGCGGGCACCGAAGTGAAGATCGACGGCGAGGAGCACCTCATCCTCCGCGAGGAAGAGATCCTCGGCGTCGTCGAGAGCTGACTTTCCCGAGGGGCCATGCGGCCCCTCCCCCGCCCCCCTCCCGCTCCGGCCGCGATGCGGCCGCTGCGCGCGGGCCCCCAACCCCGCTTACCGATTCAACGATCTGCGCACGAAGAAAGAAGAGTACGAACATGGCAGCCAAGGAAATCCTGTACGAAGGCGCGGCGCGTGAGCGCATCCTCTGCGGCGTCAACACGCTCGCGAACGCGGTGAAGGTCACGCTCGGCCCCAAGGGCCGCAACGTCGTGATCGAGAAGAGCTTCGGCGCCCCGACCGTCACCAAGGACGGCGTCACGGTCGCTAAGGAGATCGAGCTCTCCGACAAGTTCGAGAACATGGGCGCGCAGATGGTGCGCGAGGTCGCGAGCAAGACGAGCGACGTCGCCGGCGACGGCACCACGACCGCCACGGTGCTCGCGCAGGCGATCTACCGCGAGGGCTCGAAGATGGTGGCCGCGGGCCACAACCCGATGGAGCTCAAGCGCGGCATCGACAAGGCCGTCACGGCGGTGACCGAGTCGCTCACCAAGCTGAGCAAGCCCACCAAGGATCCGAAGGAGATCGCGCAGGTCGGCACCATCAGCGCGAACGGCGACACCACCATCGGCAAGCTCCTCGCCGAGGCGATGGACAAGGTCGGCAAGGAAGGCGTCATCACCGTGGAGGAGGCCAAGAGCCTCGAGACCACGCTCGACGTCGTCGAGGGCATGCAGTTCGACCGCGGCTACCTCTCGCCGTACTTCGTGACCGACCCCGAGCGCATGGAGGTCGTGATCGAGGACGGCTACATCCTCATCTCCGAGAAGAAGATCTCGAACATGAAGGATCTGCTCCCGGTGCTCGAGGCCGTGGCGCGTCAGCAGAAGCCGCTGCTCATCATCGCCGAGGACATCGAGGGTGAGGCGCTCGCGACGCTCGTCGTGAACAAGCTCCGCGGCATCCTCCACGTGGCCGCCGTCAAGGCGCCCGGCTTCGGCGACCGCCGCAAGGAGATGCTGAAGGACATCGCGATCCTGACCGGCGGTCAGGTCATCGCGGAGGAGCTCGGCCTCAAGCTCGAGAACGTCACGCTCTCGGACCTCGGCCGCGCCAAGCGCATCTCGATCGACAAGGACAACAGCACGATCGTCGACGGCGCGGGCAAGAAGGACGAGATCAAGGGCCGCATCGAGACGATCCGCAAGCAGATCGAGGACACGACGAGCGACTACGATCGCGAGAAGCTCCAGGAGCGCCTCGCGAAGCTCGTCGGCGGCGTCGCGGTCATCAAGGTCGGCGCGGCGACCGAGGTCGAGATGAAGGAGAAGAAGGCGCGCGTCGAGGACGCGCTCCACGCGACGCGTGCGGCCGTGGAAGAGGGCATCGTCCCCGGCGGCGGCGTGGCGCTCATCCGCGCGCAGGCGGCGCTCGACAAGCTCGAGCTCGAGGGCGAGCAGAGGGTCGGCGCGAACATCGTTCGCCGCGCGATCGAGGAGCCGCTTCGTCAGATCTCGACGAACGCGGGCGTCGAGGGCTCGATCGTCGTCGACAAGGTCCGCAACGCGAAGGACGGCTTCGGCTACAACGCCGCGACCGACACCTACGAGGACCTGATCAAGGCCGGCGTCATCGACCCGACGAAGGTCGTGCGCACCGCCCTCCAGAACTCGGCGTCCGTCGCGGGCCTCATGCTCACGACCGAGGCGCTGATCGCGGAGCTCCCGAAGGAGGAGAAGCCGGCGGCCGGTGGCGGCCACGGCCACGGCGGCGGCATGGGCGGCATGGACTTCTGATCCAGTCAGCTCGCTGAACGAACGAAGCCCGCTTCCGAGAGGAGGCGGGCTTCTTCGTTTCAGCGGCCGGGACCGCCGCAGCTCAGAGGCACCACCCGACGCCCGCCCAGTCCGCCGTGCAGGTACCCGTGGCACAGTCGGGAGCCGCGAGATCGCAGCGCTTCTGGCACGTTCCCGACGAGCCAGTGCGGCTGATCATGCAGGCGTAGCCGTCGATGCAGTCGCGACCGAAGTTCGAGCCGGAGCAGAACGTCGCGTTGGTCGTGCGCTCGTGCGGGATGCACGCGAGGACCGCGGTGCGGTAGCCGACCATGCACGAGGAGCCATCCGTGCAGGGATCGCGAGCGGTGATGTCGCACGGCGCCCAACAACGACACGTCTCGTCGCTCGGGGAGCAGATGGATCCTGCCGAGAAGAACCGGCCCGGGTGTGAGCACGTACCGCCCACGGGACACGTGGCTGAACCACAGGTCGGGTTGCAGTACATGCGCCCGTCGTAGACGAGCGGAGTGACGCCTGGCGGGCACTCGCCCATCGGGGTGATGTCGCAGACGTCGCCATCGCCGTCCGCGTCGGAGTCGAGGCCATCCGGGTTCGAGAGGCGCACGCAATTGTCGTCGGCGTCGGCCACACGTGCGTTCCGATGGGGCCCGGATCGAATCCGTCGACCGTGACGTCGAGCGCCACGCGGAGCTCCGCCTCGGCTTGGAGCCGCGCGTCATCGAGATCCATCCCATCGCGAACCAGCTGGCGGATGCGAGGTGTGGTCAAGTGTGTGATGGCAGTGACCGAAGCCGTGACGAGGCCTTCTTCGTCTGCCGCCGCGATGGCGCGAAGCGTGATCTCGGGCCCCGATCCGCTCTCCGCGCGGGTCCGGCCGCTCACCTCGACCTGGTAGAGCCCGGGCGCGAGCGAGCCCGCGTCGTACTCGCCGAGCGGACCGTACGTCTCGGAGAGAAAGGTGTCGCCCGTGGGGTAGAGGCGCTCGTCGAGACCGATGATGGTCACGCGCGAGCCCGGCAGGAACGGGCCCTTCTGCGCGTAGCCGTGAAGCGCGAGGTCGGTCCGCGGAGCGTCGGGCTCGAGCGGCGCGTCGTCTCCCACGAACGCATCGGGCACGACGAAGCCGTCCTCGGTCGCGGTCGCGTCGCGAGCCGCGTCGAGCTCGGCAATCGCGAGCGCGTCGGGTCGGCCGCTGTCCATGCCTGGGTCTCCCCCGGCGTCCTCGCCTCCGCCGCCACCACAGCCCGCGAGCGCCACCAGCATCGCTCCTACGCTCGTGAGGTTCGTTCGAATCGCGGCTCCTCTGCGATGCGTTGCCTCTTCCCGCTCCGGCATTCGATGCATCGTCCCTGACGATCGGCAATGAGCGGCGAGGTCGTCAACCCCGACGCAGCAGGGCGGTGCCGCGCGGGCTCGCGACGAGGATGCGGAGGCCGGGGAACGCGGGGAGGTACTGGAGCGGCGGTGGGTCCTTGCGGCTGCCCTTCACCATCTCGAGCACGACCTCGCGCTTCGAGAGGTCGTAGGACGCGCGGTAGGTCGCGTCGCCGACGGTGACGGTCGCGGGCATCTCCTTGTCGAGGATCACGCGCGACTCGTAGGGCAGCTCGGGCGCGAGCAGGTCGGTCTCCGAGAGGAGCGCGAGATCCTCGCCGTTCTCGACGCCCAGCGCCTCGAGGCGCGCACGCAGCCAGGGCTCGAGCTCGTGGCTCGTCGCATCGGCGGCGACGCCCGCGGGGTGGCCGCTCGCGTGGAGGCGTGCCGCGAGCGCGAGGCGCTCGAGGCGCTCGCGCGTGGTGGCCAGCACGGACTTGAAGAGGCTGCCGCGCACGAGCAGCCGGACGATCGCCTCGCGCGCCAGCTCGCCGCGCGGCACGTCCTCGCGCTCCGCGATCACGCGGCCCGCGAGCACGCGCTCGATCGTCGCGATCACGCGGTTCTTCGTCACCGCGATCGCGCCGAGCCGCTCCTCGCCGAGGCCCGCGTGCGCGAGGACCGCGACCGGCACGGCCATGCCGGCCGTCACGAGCACGCGCTGGTCGCGACCCGATCCGAGCGCGCGCGTGTCGAGCACGAGGATGGCGTCGATCGATCTGAGCCGGCGCAGGGCGCTCTGCCGCGCGAGCTCGAGCTCGGTGCCGCCGTTGCTGAAGAAGGTCTCTCGTCCACGCGTGCGCGCGACGTGCGCGACGCGCGCATCGGCCGTGATCGCCGCGCGGATCAGCGCCTCGCGTGCGATCGGCGCGTCGGCAGCGGTGGCGACGTCGGCGAGCCCCTCGATGCGTCGAAGTCGTGCGCGCGCTTGCCGCGCCTCGCGCACCGCGATCGACGAGAGCCCGTGCGCTTCGGGGCGCTCGACCCGCACGCCCCGGATCAGCGCGATCGCGTCACAGCCACTCTTGCGGAGGTCCTCGTCGCGCGCGAGATCGCCGTCGGGAGCATCGACGAAGAACGGCCGCGAGACCGAGAGGGCCGCGACGAGATCGATCGCGTCCTCCACGCAGCCCTCGGCGCGCGCCGCGACGATCAAGCGCGCGTGGTGGGGATCGATGGGCATCGCGTAGAGCGCGCGCCCTTCGGTCGAGAGCGCGCTCGAGGCGCCCGCGAGCGCGCCCCACGCGGCGAGATCCGCACGTGCCGCCGCCAGCGCGTAGGGCTTGGGCGGATCGAGCAGGGGCAGGTCCTCGGGGCGCTCGCCCCACGCGGCGGCGGCGAGCACGAGGGGCACGAGCGACTCGCGGTGGATCTCGGGTGGCGTGAGCTTCTCGAGCTTGCCGGCCGCGCTCCAGAGCCGGTAGCAGACGCCCGGCCCCGTGCGGCCCGCGCGGCCCGCGCGCTGCGCGGCGCTGTCCTCGGCGATCGCCGCGAGCGCGAGGAAGCCGCGGCCGTCGTGATAGCGCGTGCGTCGCACGAGGCCCGAGTCGATCACCACACCGACGCCGGGGATGGTCAGCGAGGTCTCGGCGACGTTCGTCGCGAGGATCACCTTGCGCGCGCGCGTGCTCGCGAAGACACGCCGCTGCTCGGTCGCAGCGAGCTCGCCGTGGAGCGGCAGGAGATCCACGTCGAGGCCACGGAGCGCCTGGCCAGACGCCTCGATCTCGGCCTTGCCCGGGAGGAACACGAGCACGTCGCCCGGATCGCGCGCCGACTCGAGCACCGCGGCCCGCACGCGCGTCGCGAGATCCTCGCCGTCCGGCACGACGGGCTGGCCCGCGAGGTGACGGATCTCGACGGGGAACGTGCGGCCCTCGGCGCGAAGGCACCGACCACCGAGGTGCGTCGCCACACGCTCGGCCTCGAGCGTCGCGGACATGACGACGAGCGCGGCCCGCGTGTGCCGGGGCACGAGCGCGAGGAGCAGATCGAGCTCGAGGTTCCGCTCGTGGAGCTCGTCGAGGATCACGGTGCCCGCGGACTCGAGCAGCGCGCGATCGCGCAGGACGATGCCAGGCGTCGCGAAGACGATCGCCGTCTGCCGCGTGATCTCGCGCTCGTCGCGCACGACGTAGCCGACACGATCGCCGAGCGCGCTGCCCTCCAGCTCGGCGACGCGCGCCGCGAGGCTGCGGCACGCGATGCGGCGCGGCTCGATCACGAGGACACGTCCCGCCGCAGCGCACCAGCGAGGGACCTCCGTCGACTTGCCGGAGCCCGTCGGCGACGAGATCACGATCGGACGACGCGCCGCCGCGGCGTCGACGAGGGCCTCGTCGAACGACGCGCGCAGCGCGTGGATGGGGAGCAGCTCGGACACGCGGTGGCGCGCGTCGCTCAGAAGCGTCGCAGCAGGCGCAGCAGCTCCGCCACGTGGTCGCCCAGCTCGCCCGCGGTGCCGGCCCTCACGCGCGTGTCACCGAGCACGTGCTCGAGCTGGACGCGCGCCTGCGCAAAGGTCTCGCGCATGTCGCGCAGGTCTCGCTCGGCGGCGACCGCGCGGCCCTCGATGGCCATGAGCTGCGCGTCGCGATCGGCGATGGCGCCCTGGAGGCGACGGAGCTCGGCCTCGCGCTCGCGCGTGCTTCCACTGGCGACCTCGAGGCGCTGCTGCGTCGCACGCGCCTCGTCGAGCTCACCGCGGAGACGCGTGATGCGCTCGTCGCGCTCGGCGACCGCGGCGCGCAGCGCGTCCTCGTCACCACGTGCGGCGGGGCCCGTGCGCAGCGTCGACTCCAGCCCTCGGATGCGATCGTCCTTGTCCTGGAGCTGCGCCGTGAGGCTGCGGAGGAGGATGTCGCGGTCCTCGATCGCGAGCCTCATCTCGTCCAGACGCTCGCGGAGCACTGCGTCCGTCGGGGCGCCGCGCGGCTCGGCGGCGACCGACCCGGGCAGGCGCGCGGCCGCATCGGAGAGGAGCGCGCGGGTGTCTGCGAGCGCCGCGCCGAGCAGCGCGACGATCTCGCGACCGCGCGAGAGCTCGCGCTCGGCCGCGGCGAGACGTGACTCGAGACCGCTCGTGGTGCGGCGCTCCTCTTCCGAGCGCACGAGGTGAACCGTCTCGAGGGCGTCACGCGCCTCGACGGCCTCGGCGAGCTTCTGCTCGACGGCCCGCAGCCCTCGGCGCGCCGCGTCGGCGCGCTGCGACTCCTGCGCGAGCGCGCTCTGGAGACGCGCGACGAGGCCATCGAGCGCCAGCACGCGCTGCGCGAGCTCGATCGCTCGCGCCGCCTCGGCATCGGCACGTGCGGCCGTCATCTGCTGGAGCTCGAGGGCGGCGCGGTGGGCCTCCGAGACGCGCTCGTGGCGATCGCGGAGCGAGGCGAGCTCTTCGGTCGCCGCGACGCTCGATGCCTGGGCGCGCGCCGCTTCGACGCCTTCGAGCTGGCTCCGAGCGGCCTCGGATGCCGAGCGCGCGGCCTCGAGATCGGCCACGAGCAGACGAAGGCCCGAGATCTCGCCGCTCAGCTCGTCGATCTTCGCCCCGCGCTCTCGCGTGATCGCTTCGACGCGATCTTCGAGCGCGCTGCGCTCGCTCGTGAGCGTCGCTTCCAGACCTGCGAGGCGCGACTCGAGCTCGGAGCGCTCCCGTGCGGCCTTGGCCTCGACCAGCTCGAGGCTCGTGCGGAGGCGAACGATCTCCTCGTCGGCGCGCTGTCGCGCGGCCTCGACCGCCTGCACCTCGGCGCCGACGCGTGCGAGCGCGGCCTCGGAGCGGGCCGTGGCCTCGGAGAGCGCGGTCGCGACGGCCTCCGCGATCGTGGGCCCCACCCCAGCCTCGGAGCGCTGCTTGTCCTCGGTTCGCGCGTGCTCGATCGCACGCGCCTGGGCGACGGCGAGCTCGTACTGCTCGCGAACGAGCTCCGTCTCGCGCTGCGCGTCGCGAATGCGAGCGTTGGCGTCCCGCAGATCGGCGTGGAGCAGCTCGGCGCGCGCCTCGAGCAGCGCACGCACCTCTTCGAGCTCCGCGACCCGCGCGAGCAGTCCTCGTGCGCGCCCGGCGTCCCGTGCGTGAGCAGCCACCTCGGAGGCCCGCTCCTCGCGCAGCCGCTGCGCGTGCGCGGCGGCCTCGTCGCGCGCGAAGCTCGCGGCGGCCTTGTCGGCCTCGGCGTCCACGGCGCGTCGCTGCGCGGCCACGAGCGCCGCGCGGAGCGTCGCGAGCTCTTCGCTCTCCGAGACCGGAGGAGGGGGCGGCGCGACGACGCTCGCGACGAGCGCGGCGGCCGGTGCGGGCGGTGGCGTCGAGGGGATCTCGGGGGCAGGCGCAGGAGCCTGGCGCCCTTCGAGGATGTCGCGCACGAGCGTGCCGCGTCGCTCGACCTCCCCGCGGAGCTCGAGGATCTCCTTGGCGCGATCGCGGAGAGAGCGCTCGAGGGCGTCGAGCTCGGCCTGCGCGTCTTCGTTCGAGGCGGCGTCCGCGAGCGCTTCTTCGGCGGCGCGGAGCGCGTTCTCGGCCGTCTCGAGGCGCGCCGCGAGCGCGACGCCCTTCTCGTTCTCGGCCCGCTCGCGCTCCTGTGCGGTGCGGAGGTCGGCCTCGGTCGCGGCCAGGCCCCCCTGCACGCGTGCCAGCTCGTGACGGAGCTCGTCGAGCTTCTGGCCGCTCCGTGCGATCTCGCGCTGCGCCTGCTCGAGGCGCCGCTCGCTGTGCTCGAGCCTCGCGCGGGCCGCGTCGAGGTCGCGGCGTGCCTCGCCCGCGGAGGCGCTCTCGTCGGCCGGCAGCTGGACGATCGCGTGCGGATCGAGCGAGACGGGGCGCGCACCACAGAGGCCCACGTAGCGCGCGGGCTGCATGCCCTGCTCGCCCACGATGGAGCCATCGAAGCTCAGCGACGGGTCGCGCTGCGCACCTGCGAAGTCGACGACGGCCTGACCGACGAACGGCGCCTGCCCGAGCATGCGCACGTGCTCGAACTGAGCGCGCAGACCCCGGTACAGCTCCTCGTAGTCGGCGTCGGCGTCCACCGCGAGCACGGCCACGCCGCGGGGCGAGAGCGCCTCGGCGACTTCGCGCAGCTGCGCGGCGTCGCCCACGATCGCGGCCGCGTCGGTGATCCACACGAGATCCCACTCGGCCGACTCGGCGTGCGAGCGCAGCGTGCCGCGCCCGGAGCGGGACGGCCGCTGCCGCGTGCCGGTCGGCACCACCTCGAGACGCCCTGCCACCTCGCCCAGGCGCGTCGCCGCGGCGGACTGCGGCTCGCCGACGAACAGCACCGTACGCCCGCGTGCGAGCGGGTCGACGTAGGCAGCGAGCGCAAGGTCCATCCAGCCGCGCTCGGGCCAGCCACGCTCGGGCTGACCGTCTCGAATCTCTCGCGCGTCGTCGCGCTCGGGTCGCGTCATGATCGATGGGCTCCGCAACGCACGGACGAGCCGCACGGGCCGCGGCCCGAAGGGGGCCGAAGGCGGCGCGACTATACCGCGCCATCCGGCGAGCGAGGACGCTTTGTCACCTCGCGAGGTCGTGGCCCGCACGGTAGATTCCGCGCGTGCCCCCGGGCGCCATGCGCGAGTACCTCGACCGACTCCGACGACGGGCGCTCCTGCTGCGCCTGGGCCGCGATCTCCTCGGCGCGTCGGCAGGTGGGACCGCCGCCACCGCGCTCGTGAGCTGGATGCTCGGCGCGACGCCGCCTGCGGCCGCTTCGCTCCTGGGCTGGCTCGTCGTCGGAGCCGCGGTGATCCTGCCGGTCTGGATGCGCCGACAGCGCGATCCGGAGCTGCGGGGAGGGGCCGCGGCGAAGCTGCTCGGGGCCCGCGCCCCGGCGCTGGTGAGCGCCGCGCGCACGGCGCGTGAGCTCGAGTCGTCGGTGCCCGCGGGGACCTCCCTCGCGATGGCGGCCGCACAGCGCGCGCAGGTGCTGGCCGAGCTCGTCGCCCACCCGCCGTCGCGGGTGGTCCCGATGCGCGCCCTCCTGGCCCGCGAGAACCTCACGGCGCTCGCGGTGGTGCTGGTCGCCGCGCTCGCCCTCGCGCTCAGTCCGCCGCTGCGCGCAGGGCTCTTCGCGCTCACGCACCCTGCCCTCTCGACCGACACCGGCCACCGCGTCGCGGCCGCCGTGCACGTGGAGGCCGCGCGCGTGACGCCGCCCGCATACCTCGGCGAGCCGACGCGGGAGCTCGGCGCCACGACGCAGATCGCGGCGGTGCGCGGCGCGGTGATCGAGCTCGAGGTCCGCGCGCTCGCACGCGGGGTGACGTCGCTCGAGCTCCGCTTCGCGGATGGTCGCACGCTGCCGGTGCCGCCTCCCTCTCCCGAAGGGCGCAGCGCGCTGCGTTTCCTCGCCTCCGGGAGCACGACGGCGCGCTTCGTCGCGCACCGCGGAGAGGAGACGCTCGAGGACGCGGCCACGCTGGTGCTCGACGTCACCGAAGACCGCGCGCCCACCGTGCGGCTCACGGAGCCGGAGACCGACGCGGAGGTCGACGTGACCGACCTCGTCGTGATCGTCGCCGACGCCGAGGACGACCATCGCCTCGATCGGCTGGAGATCGTCGTCACGACGATGGACGGGCTCGAGACGCGCCATCCGTTCGAGCCCACGGATTCGCTGCCCCGCGCCGCCAACGGCCTGGTTCCGCTGCTCGTCTCGGAGCTCGACGCCCAGCCGGGCGACACGATCCAGGTGCACGCCGAGGCGCGCGACCTCGACGACGTCTCGGGCCCTCACGTCGCGCGCTCGGCCGTGCGCACGCTGCGGCTCCGCTCGGAGGCCGATCTCGCGGACGAGGCCCTGGGGATGCTCGAGGCGATGCGAGAGACCGCGCTCGTGCTCCTGGCGGACCGGATCGAGAGCCCCGTGCCGGAAGAAGACGCGCGCGCCCTCGAGCGGTTCGCGTCGCTCGAGGTGGCGACCGAGAGCCTCCTCGATCGGCTCGCCGACGTCGCGAACGGCGTGCTCGGAGAGACCGTGCGCACGACCGACCGCGGCGTGTACCAGGGGATCGAGCGGAGCCTCGCGAGCGCGCTCGATCGCGAGCGGCGCCTGCACCGCCCTCGAATCGGCGCGCGCGACGAGCGCACGAGCGCGGACGCGAACGCCGTCACCGAGCTCGAGGAGGCGGTGCTCACGCTCTCGTCGCTGCTCCTGCGCGCACGGGCGGACGACGCCGCCCAGATCGCGCGCGAGCTCGAGAGCCTGCGGCGCCAGATGGCCTCGCTCCTGGCCGAGCTGCGGCGCGCGAGGACACCCGAGGCGATGCGCGAGCTGGCCGCGACGATCGCCCGCGCGCGCCAGCGGGTGGCCGAGCTGCGCGCGCGCATGGCGCGCATGGGCGAAGGGGCGCCGCGCGAGTTCGAGAACCTCGCCGAAGAGGACGTCGAGCACACCGAGGAGGCGCTCGCGCGCATGGAGGAGGCCGTCGAAGGTGACGACCTCGACGCCGCCGCGCAGGCCCTCACCGGCCTCGAGCAGGAGATCGACCAGCTCGCGCGGGCGCTCGGGCAGAGCCAGGAGGCCGTGGCCGAGGAGCGCTTCGGTGAGCGCGAGCGCGCGCTGGCCGACGTGATCGATCGCCTCATGAGCCTCGAAGCGGAGCAGCGGGAGCTGGCCGCACGCACCTCGAGCGCGCAGCGCAACGCGGCGGAGCGTGCGCTCGGCGCCGAGGCGGAGCGGGCAGAGAGCGCGGCGCGGCAGCTCGTCGACGATGCCCGCCGCGCCGCCGACACGCTCGGTGAGACGCCACGCGGACTCTCGCCGTCGGAGCGCGACGAGTGGGACGCCGCCAGAGAGCGTCTGCGCGACGCGGAGACCGCGCTCGGTGCGGGGGATCTCGGGGAAGCGCGGCGCATGGCCCTCGAGGCCGAGGACATCCTCTCGGGCATGGGGCGCGCGCTCGATCTCGACGCGATGATGTTCCCCGGGCACGAGGGCCAGGTCGGGCAGGCCGCACGATCGGCGCGCGACGCGGAGCGCGCGGCGGCCAACCTCGAGCGCGCGATCGAGCAGGCGATCCCCGATCTTGCGTCGCACCTCGAGGCCTCGGAGCGCGCACAGCTCGCCTCGGACGCGCAGCGACAGGCGAGCGCCCGCGAGGCGACGAGCGAGCTCGAGCATCGCCTCGAGCGCCTGCCGATGGGACCGAGCGGCGCCGAGATCGCGGCGGGCCTGCACGAGGTCGCCGGCCGCATGGCGAGCGCGGAAGGCAGCCTCTCGGCTGCGGACGCGGTGACAGCCGCGCGCGAGCAGGACGCGGCGGCGCAGCGCCTGACCGAGATCCGACGCCAGATCGAGCAGGAGCAACAGAACGGCGGTGGTGGCGGTGGCGAGGGGCAAGCCGATCTCTCGCGCGAGGCGGTGGTGATCCCGGGCGCCGAAGCGTTCCAGACGCCCATGGAGCAGCGCCGCCGCCTGCTCGACGCGATGGGTGATCCGGCACCGCGCGGCTACGACGACGCGATCCGCCGCTACTACGAGGGCCTGCTCCGATGAGGGTCCTCATCGCCTCGCTGCGCACGATCGCCCTGGCGGCCTTGCTGCTCGCCGGTGCTGGCTCGGGGCGGGCGCTCGCGCGCGTCGAGGGACAGGACGCCACCGATCTCGCGCGCGCAGCCCACGCGACCGACGAGCTGCGCCTCGAGGAGGCCGCGCCGGTGCTCGATCGACTGCTCGCGGCACACCCGGACGATCCGAACGTCCTCTTCGAGCACGGCCTGCTCCGCTACCACCAGGGCGACTACGGCCGCGCGCGCGCCGAGCTCCTGGGCTCGGTGGTGCGGGCCACGGGCATCCGCGACGCGAGCGAGCGCTTCATGCTCGCGCGGATCGCGTTCGAGACGCACGACGCGACCCGCGCGTTCACCACCACGCGCTCGAGCGACGGACGCTTCGAGGTGCGGCACGCCACCGGCGACGCGCGCATGGCTGGCTACGCGATCGACGTGCTCCGCCGTGTCGACGAGGGCCTCGCAGCGGAGCTCGGCTATCGACACCCCGGGCCCGTGCGCCTCGACATCCTGCCGACGACCGACCACCTGTCGCGCGTCTCGAGCCTCACCGTCGAGGAGATCGAGACCACCGGCACGATCGCGCTCTGCAAGTGGGATCGCCTGCTCATCACGAGCCCGCGCGCGCTCGTGTACGGCTACCCGTGGGCCGACACGGTGGGCCACGAGTACGTGCACCTCGTGCTCGCGCGCATGACGGCCGATCACGCGCCGGTCTGGGTGCAGGAGGGCTACGCGCGCTACCTCGAGCGACGCTGGCGCGGAGAGGACGCGCACGCGAGCCTCGATCCCCGCTCCGCGCGCCTGCTCGCCGACGCCGTCGCGAGCGATCAGCTGCTGCCCTTCGAGCGGCTGCACCCCTCGATCGCGCGGCTGCCTTCGGCCGAGCTCGCTGCGCTCGCGTTCGCGCAGGTCTCGACGTTCGTGGAGGTGTTCCGCACGCGCCACGGCCCCGAGGGGCTGCGCGCCGTGGCCGCCCGGATCGCTCTGGGCGTCGATGCGCGCGACGCCTTCGCGGAGGTGGCCGGCGAGCCGTGGGAGGCCCTCGAGGGCGCGTGGCGCGAGGCGCTGCGCGCGCGGCCTGCGCCCGCGACCGAGGCGCCGCTCCCCACCCTGCGCTTCCGCCACGGCAGCGGCGAGGTCGACGACACCGCGGAGGTCGCGGCCGCGCAGGCGCGCGATGCCCTCCGCCTCGGTGACATGCTCTTCCTCCGCAGCCGTCACGCGGCGGCACAGCACGAGTACGAGCGCGCCTACGCGGTCGCCCCCGACGATCCGATCGTCGCGACGCGCCTGGCGCGCGCCGCGCACACGGCGCACGACGACGCCCGGGCCGTGGCGGTGCTCTCGCCGCTCCGCGCGGCGCATCCCGACCACGCGCCGTTGCTCGCGCTGCTCTCGGCGAGCGCCGCCGCGACGGGGCAGAGCGCGCTCGCGCGCGAGACCGCGCTCGAGTCGATCTGGCTCAACCCCTTGGATCCCGAGCCCCACTGCGCGCTCGCGTCCGTCGCCGAGGATCCCGCGCTCGCCGAGCTCGCGTCGGCCCAATGCGGAGAGTGACGTGCGGAGAATGAAGAACGTCGGCAAGAGCGCAGACCGGTCAGGCGCGGCGCGAGCGTTGGGCTACAGTGCGCCCCGATGATCGAGCCGTCCTCTCCGGCCCCTGATGCGCCCAGCGGCCCCAACGGTCATGCCCCCGCCTCCGACGTCGAGCGGGTCGCGCACCTCGGCCTCGCGCGCACGCGGATCGTCGAGCAGATCCGCCGCCGCATCGTGGGCCAGGACGACGTGATCGAGCTCATGCTCATCGCGCTCTTCTCGCGCGGCCACGGCCTCTTCGTCGGCGTGCCGGGCCTGGCCAAGACGCTCCTCATCTCGACCGTCGCCGAGGTGCTCTCGCTGCGCTCGAGCCGCATCCAGTTCACGCCCGATCTCATGCCCACCGACATCACGGGCACCGAGATCCTCGAGGAGGATCCGGCGAGCGGACAGCGCCGCTTCCGCTTCGTGCCGGGACCGATCTTCACGAACATCCTCCTCGCCGACGAGATCAACCGCACGCCGCCCAAGACGCAGGCGGCGCTCCTGCAGTCGATGGCCGAAGGGGCGGTCACCGCCGGCGGGCGCACGCACGTGCTCGAGAAGCCGTACGTGGTCTTCGCGACGCAGAACCCGATCGAGCAGGAGGGCACCTACCCGCTGCCCGAGGCGCAGCTCGATCGCTTCCTCTTCCAGATCGACGTGGACTACCCGAGCCGCGACGAGGAGCTCGAGATCGTGCGGCGCACGACGGCGCCCGCGAAAGAAGCCCCCGAGGCCGTGATCGATCGCGACGAGATCCTCGCGCTCCAGGAGCTCGTGCCGCGCGTGCCGGTCGCGTCGCACGTCGTCGATCACGCCGTCTCGCTCGTGCGCGCGAGCCGCCCCGACGACGCCTCCGCGAGCGCCGACGTGAAGCGCCTCGTGGCCTTCGGTGCAGGTCCACGCGCGAGCCAGGCGCTGGTGCTCGGCGCCAAGGCGCGCGCCGTCTTGCACGGGCGCTTCGCCGCCGAGATCGAGGACGTGCGCGCGCTCGCGCTGCCGGTGCTGCGGCACCGCATCGTGCCGTCGTACCGCGCGCAGGCCAATGGCGTTCGCGCGAGCGATCTCGTGAGCCGCCTGCTCGCGGCGGTCCCCGGCTGATGTCCGAGACGCCCCTCGACGCGGAGCTCGCCGAGCGCGTCGCGGCGCTCCGCCTCGACACCTCGCACGTGGTCGAGGGCGTCATGTCGGGCCTCCATCGCAGCCCACACCGCGGCGCGAGCGTCGTGTTCGTCGAGCACCGCGACTACCGCCCCGGCGACGATCTGCGTCTGCTCGACTGGCGCGCGTTCGCCCGCAACGACCGCCACGTGACCAAGCGCTTCGAGCAGGAGACGGAGCTCTCGCTCCACCTCTGGCTCGACGCCTCGGCCTCGATGCGGTTCGGCGAAGGAAGCCGCGAGAAGGCGCGCTGCGCAGCGACCCTGCTCGCCGCGTTCGCGACGCTCGCGCACGCGCAGGGGGACTCGGTCGGTGCGGTGCGCTTCGACGACGCGATCCGCGCGGAGCTGCCGCCGCGGACCTCGCCCTCGCACCTCCGCGCCGTGCTCGACGCCCTCGCCGCGCCGCCGAGCGAGCGCGCGCACACGAAGCTCGCTGCCCTCGGCACGGTCGCCGAGCGCCTCGGTCGTCGCGGCGTCGTGCTCGTGGCGAGCGATCTCCTCGACCTCGACGAGCACGCGCTCGATGCGCTCGAGCACGTCGCGCGCAGGGGCCACGACCTGCGCGTCTTCCAGATCCTCCACCGCGACGAGCTCGAGCTCCCCCACGACGGCCCGGCCCTCTTCGACGGGCTCGAGGACGAGCGCGCGGTCGAGGCCGATCCCGCGGAGATCCGCGAGGCCTACCGCGCAGAGCTCCAGGCCCACCTCGACGCGTGTCGACGGCGCGTGCTCGAGGTCGGCGGGCGCCACCGCCTCGTCGTCACCGACGAGCCGCTGGCCGAGGTCGTCTCCGAGTCGCTGCTCGATCGCGGTCGCGGCGGCGGCCCGCGCGGGGCGATGACGAGGGCGCGATGGGCCTGAGCACGCCGCTCGCGCTGCTCGCCGCGGCGCTCGTGGGCCTGCCGATCGTCGCGCACCTCGTGCGTCGCGCCGACGTGGAGCGTCGCGTGCTGCCGACCGTCGCGCTCCTGCGGCGCGTGGTGGTGCGCGACCGGCGCCGCGCGCGCATCACCGAGCCCTGGCTGCTCGCGCTCCGCATCGCCGCGGTCGCGCTGGCCGTGCTCGCCCTCTCGGGTCCCTTCCTCGTCGATCGCCTGGCCTACGGCGACGGCTCGGCGCTCTCCGTCGTGCTCGTGGTCGACGACTCCGCGTCGATGGCGCGCGCGCTCGAAGGTGATCGCTCCGCCCTCGACGAGGCGCGCGAGCGGGCCCGCGACGTCGTGCGCTCGGTGGGCGAGGGCTCCGAGATCGCGCTCGTCGCGGCCGGCAGCCCTCCCCGGCTCCTCGTGCCTCGCTCGCCCGATCGGGACGCGGTGCTCGCGGCCCTCGATCGCCTGCGCGTCGGCGCGCGGCGCACCGAGCTCGAAGGCGCGCTCTCGCTCGCGTCGCGACAGCTCGCCTCTGCGCACCTGGCCGCACGGAGGATCGTCGTGCTCTCGGACTTCGCCGTGGACGACGCCGAGACGCTCCGCGCACGCTCGGGCGCCGAGCTCGAGCTCGTGCCCGTGGTGCCCGATGGCGCCGTCCGCAACCTCGGCATCGCGGACGCGCGCGCCGTGCCCGATCCCCTCGAGGCCGGCGCGTGGAGCACGACCGTCGAGGTCAGCGCTTTCGGCGAAGACGTCCCCGCGAGCGTGGCCCTCGTGGTGCTCGCGCTCCCGCCTGGATCGGGTCTCCCGGACGCGTCCGCAGCGCTGACGGAGCTCACGCGCGCGAACGTGGAGCTCACGGCCGGTCACGGTCGCGCGGTGCTCCGTTTCCGCCCCCCCGAGGGCGTCGCGCACGTCGCGGTGCGCCTCCTCGATGCGCCCGATGCCTCGAGCTTCGACGACGTGCGCGTGCTCGCGCTGCGCCGCCCCCGCGCGAGCCGCATCGTCTTCGTCGAGCCCGCCGGCGCGCGCACCGCGCGCTTCGCGACGCGCGCGCTCGGCGCGGTACCCGAAGAAGCGGGGGCGTTCCTCGCCACGGCCGTCGACGCCGACCACCTCGCAGCGCACCGCGCCGGGCGGATCGATCCCGACGCGGAGCCGCGCGCCGATCCGCTGGCCGACGCGGACGTGCTCGTGCTCGCCGGCGTGATCCCGAGCTCTCCCTCGGCGCTCGAGGCGATCCGCACGTTCGTCGACGGCGGCGGCGGCCTCCTCGTCGCGCCGAGCAGCGGCACCCGCGCGATCGATCTCGAGCCGATCGCCGAGCTCTTGCCTGCCGACGTCGGCGAGCTCCGCGAGGCGGCGGCGCCCCGCGAAGGCCCGGCGCTCGTCACGGCCGAGGGGCCCGCGCTGCTTCCGCCCGGCCCGACCGGGCTCGAGTCACTCGTCGTGCGGCGCCTGCTCCCGCTCGAGGCGCCGACCGAGCAGGTCGCGCTCCGACTGTCCGAAGGCGCACCGTTTCTCGTGATGGACGAGGAGCATCGACGCGCGGTGCTGGCCGTGTCGCTCGACGATCAGCTCTCGGATCTGCCGCTCCGCGTGGGCTTCGTGCCGCTCTTGGCCTCGCTCGCGCGCGCGCTCGCGCGGCCGGGCGCGCTGCCGGATCGACCGTTCGCCGCAGGCGAAGCGCCCTCGCTCCGCGTCGGCCCCGAGGTGAGCGCCGTCGAGATCGTCACGCCCACGGGCGAGGTGCTCTCGCGCGCGATCGATCACGGCGCGGTCTCGCTCGACGATCTCGCCGCGCCCGGCGCCTATGCCCTGCGCGTCGAGGAGGACGGCCGGATGCGCGAGCTCGAACGAGCGACGCTCGTGCTCGTGCCTCCTGCGGGCGAGATCGATCTCACCCCGCATCCGGCGCCGCCCGAGGTCTCGCGCACCGAGCGCGCGAGCGAGGGCGAGACGCGTCGACCGATCGAGCGCTGGTTCTTCCTCCTCGTCGGTCTGCTCGCGGCGATCGAGGCCTTCGCGCGCCTGGGCCTCTTCGATCGCACCCGACGCGCCGGCACGAGCGGCTGACCCGCCTCAGCCCGAGAGGTGCCCCTCGACCACGCGATCGCGATCGCCCAGATCGCGCAGGACGCGCACGTGCGCGAGCCCTGCGCGCTCGAAGAGGCGCTTCACGTGGGCGCCCTGGCTCGCGCCGATCTCGACCAGCAGCGTGCCGCCGGGGGTGAGCACATCCTTCACGCCGGCGAGGAGCCGCACGATCGTCTCGTCGCCGTTGGGACCGGAGACGAGCGCGAGCTTGGGCTCGTGCTCGCGCACGTCCGGCTCGCACTCGGCGAGCTCGCGCTCCGCCAGGTAGGGCGGGTTGCAGAGCACGAGCTCGAAGCGCGCGCCTTCGGGCAACGCCGCGAGCAGATCGCCCTCGCGCACGCTCACGCGCTCGGTGAGCGACGCATCGGCAGCGGCGAACGAGGCCAGGTTGGTGCGCGCGATCTCGAGCGCAGGCGCGCTCACGTCGGTGATCGTCACGCGCGCCCAGGGGACCTCGCACGCGATGGTGAGCCCGATGGCGCCCGAGCCCGTGCAGAGGTCGAGCACCCGCACCACGCTCTTGCCCTCGAGCATCGCCTCGGAGCGCGCAGCCTCGACGGCACCCGCGGTCACCGACGAGCCGACCACCGGCGCTTCGCTGGGCTGCGCCTCCGCAGGTGCAGCCTCCTCGCTCGCCTGGCTCTCCTCGCTCACCACGCGGAGCTCGGGCTCGGGCTCGACGTACGTCTCGAGCCCCGCGACGTGCTCGGCCTGCGTGGCGACGACGTCGATGCCCGTGGCTGCGTCCACCCCCGCGATCAACGCGAGCGCACGCTCGACGAGCGTCTCGGTGTCGGGCCTCGGCACGAGCACCGCGCGGCTCACCGCGAAGCTCCGCCCCCAGAACTCCTTCTTGCCGAGGAGGTACGCGACCGGCTCGCGCTTGCGGCGGCGCTGCACGAGCTCGCGGATCGCACCGAGCTCGTCGTTCGAGAGCTCGCGGTCGAGGTCCATGTAGAGGCGGACGCGATCGACCCGGAGCGCGTGCGCGACGAGGAGCTCGGCGTCGAGGCGTGGCGAGTCGATGCCGCGCTTGCCGAAGTCCTCGGCGCTCCAGCGCACGATGCGACGGATCGTCCACGGATCGCTCGACGGGGTGCTCATGGGGGGCCGGACGTTACCTCGGGTTCGTGCGCGCGCCCGTGCGGGTTCACGGCCGCGGCGGCAGCTGCGCGACGCGCCAGCGCCCGCTCACGCACTGGGCCGACGTCATGCACGTCTCGCAGAAGATCTGCGGGTCCGCGCTGCAGCGCGCGCCGTCGCGGATCGGCGAGGTCGGACAGCCGCGCGCGTCGATCGGCGGGATGCACGCGAAGACGGCGGCCGGGTGCTCGCGCTCCGGTGGCGGCGTTCCACGGCCGGAGCGTACGTGCCGAGACGGCGCGCGAGCGTGGACATCGGATGTACGCCGTCTGTACAACCCATGTCCATGCGCGCTCCGCACCTCTCCACCGACGATCGCGAGCTCTTCCACCTCGTCTCGCGCGCAGCGTTCGCGAACCCGTTCGGCGACGAGCGCGATCGCGTCGATCGCGAGCTCGCGGGCCGCGGCGGCCGCGAGGAGGACATCCTCGAGCGCGCGGTGACGCGAGTGCGGCGTCGGCTCGAGACGCTCGGTGGCGGCGAGCCGCTGCGCTTCGATGCCTACCGCGATCGCGACGCCGAGCTCGTGCAGCACGCGATCGTGTTCGACGTCTTCCACCGCTGGTTCGGAGGGATGGACGCGCACATCGCCGCGCAGCGGCAGGCGGGTCGCGCGCCCGCGCGCGCCGCGTTCGCACCCCCGATGCTCGCGATGCTCGAGGCCCATGGCTTCGATCGCGCACGCGCGCTGCGTCTGGTCGGCGTGTTCTTCCAGATGGCGCGCGCGTACTTCTTCATCGCGCGGAGCCTCCTCGGCGCGAGCCCCTCGATGAAGCGCCTGCGCGAGTCGCTCTGGAACGGCGCCGTCACGCGCGACGTGGGCCGCTACGAGGCACGCCTCGTCGGCCGCATGGACGACTTCTCGACGATCGTCCTGGGCGAGACGGGCACCGGCAAGGGCGCGGCCGCGCAGGCCCTGGGCAGGAGCGGCTTCATCCCCTACGACGACAAGCGCGAGCGCTTCACCCACGCGTTCACGAGCACCTTCCTCGCGCTCAACCTGAGCGAGTTCTCCGAGAGCCTCGTCGAGTCCGAGCTCTTCGGCCACGCCAAGGGCGCGTTCACCGGCGCGCTCTCCGAGCACGAGGGCGCGCTCTCGCGCTCGGGCCCGCACGGCGTCGTCTTCCTCGACGAGATCGGCGAGGTGTCGATCCCCGTGCAGATCAAGCTCCTGCGCGTGCTCCAGGAGCGCTCGTTCCACCCCGTCGGCAGCCGTGAGGAGAAGACCTTCGCCGGACGCGTGATCGCTGCGACGCACCGCGACGTCGATCGCCTGCGACGCGATGGGCGCCTGCGCGACGACTTCTACTACCGCCTCTCGAGCGACGTCGTCGTCGTGCCGACGCTGCGGGAGCGCCTCGACGAGTCTCCGCAGGAGCTCGACACGCTCGTGGCGCACCTCTGCGAGCGCATCCTCGGCGCGCCCGCCCCCGAGGTCGCGAGCGACGTGGTGCGCGGCATCGAGCGAGATCTCGGCCGCGAGCACGGCTGGCCCGGCAACGTGCGCGAGCTCGAGCAGTGCGTGCGCCGCATCCTGCTCACCGGCGCGTGTCGCCCCGCCACGCAGGCACCGCCCACACCCACCGCGAGCTGGCTCGACGCGATCTCTCGCGGGGATCTGCCGGCCGAGCGCCTGCTCGCGCTCTACTGCGCCGAGCTCCACCGCCGGCACGGGACGTACGAGAAGGTCGCGGCGATCACGGGCCTCGATCGGCGCACCGTGAAGAAGCACGTGAGCGCCGCCGGCGCGTGATCGCGCCGTCCCTGCGGTGCGCGAACCGAATCGCGCGCGGCGCGATCCTGTGTAGAGTCGCGCCATGGTGCTCCGCTTCGCTCGAGTCTCGCTCCTCCTGCCCGCGCTCGCGATCGCGTCGTGTGGCAGCACGCCGCCACCCACCGACGCCGGCCCCGACGCGGGCCCGCCGCTGCCCGGCACGTACGAGAACGTCGCGATGATCTTCACGAGCTCGTGCGCGTTCGCCTCGTGCCACGGCGGCGCCGGCGCCTCGATGCTGAACCTGCAGGCCTCGATCGCCGCGGGCACGCTCGTCGAGGATCTCGTCGCGCAGCCTTCCTGCCAGTACTCGGCGATGCCCCTCGTCACGGCGGGCGACCCCGAGCAGAGCTGGCTCTACCTCAAGGTCGCAGGCGCCCACTCGGGCACGAACCTCGACTTCACGCCCGACCCTTCGTGGGACCCCGGCCTCACGCCGGACGCGATGGGCAACTACCCCGCGTCCATCTGCCCGCTCGTGCAACGCGGCGATCTCGTGTTCGGCACGATGATGCCGCAAGGCACCATGGGCCTCGATGGCTCGCGCGCCGAGACGATCCGCCTCTGGATCGCGGCCGGCGCCCCCGGCCCCACGCGCTGAGCGCCGAGGGATCGAGAAGGAATCGTCTGCCCCCGTGCCAGCCCGCGAGCGGGCGTGCCCGTGCCCGTGCCCGTGCCCGATCGGAACGGACCCTGCGGTGACAGCGACACGGGTCCGTCAGTCGCGGTTCGCGTCCTCGAGGAGGCGGTTCACCTGGGCGGCCAGCTCGCGCGCGGAGGTCTCTCCGGCGACGCGCGCGATGCGGAAGCGCGCACCGTCCTTGGGGATCTCGACGCTGTACGGCGCATCGGGGCTCTCGACGAGGATCGCGCTCCAGATCCAGACGTTGCGCGCGAAGCCCGCCATCGTCGCGCCCGAAGGGCCCGACACCAGGACACGCTCGGCGGGGTGATAGACACCGAGGAGCTGCGCGTCGGCGCGCGGGGCAGCGTTCGTGTGGACCTGGAAGCGCTGGCCTCGCCTCTGCCAGATGGAGGCGAAGTACGTGTGATCGAGGATCTCGCGGCCCGAGCGCTCGGTGTGCGACACGCGGACCTCGAGGACCGAGCTCTCGTCGAGCGCGGCGCCCTCGATGCGGACGTAGCGCATCGTGGTGGGCAGCGGCTGGTCGCTGCCGATCACGGTGGGTGTGTCGGTGAGCGAGGCCACGCCCTCCAGCGTGACGAGCGCATGCCACATCGACGCGAGCCCCACGACGACGACCGCGATCGGCACGAGCAGGTAGAGGCGCGCCACGACGCCTAGAGCACCGATTCATTCGAATCGCTGCTCTAGCCTCTGTCTTTCCGAGGGGACGCGTGTCCCCTCGCCCCGCCGAAGTGAATTCGTCGGGGCCCCACTCCCCCAGGAGCCCCGAATCCGTCTGATTCCCCGAGGAATCAAACGGATCGGTGCTCTAGGAACGCACGAGGCGCGTGGCGATTCCAGCCTCGTTCGGGCTCAGACCGAAGTGGCGCGCGCGGCCTGGCGATCGCGCAGCGTGTCGCGCGCCCAGACGGCGCCGAAGCTCGCAGCCTCGAGGAGGATCACGAAGCCCGTCGCCTCGAGCATCGAGAGCTGCCCACGGATCGGCAGACCGAGCGCGCCGTAGCAGAACGGCACGTGGAACACGTACGCCACGAGCGAGCCGCGGCCGAGGCGCAGGAGCACCGCGCGCACACGCGCGGGCAAGTGCGGCGTGAGGAGGGCGCCGACGGCGAGCACGATCGTGCCTCGCGCGGCGAGCTCGATCGCGTTCGCGATCACCGCGGGGTGCGTGCGATCGAGCGGCACGCCCGAGGCCTCGACCCACACGCGCGTGAGCTCGGTGAAGCCCACGGCGATGCCGATCGCCGCCAACAGCAGCGCACCGAGGACGCGAGGCGAGGCACCCGCGACGCTCTGCACCTCGCGGTTCGCGCGCGCGAGCCCCGCGCCGAGCAAGACGCCCACGCCGCACCAGCTCGCGAGCGGCACGAACGGCATGCGCGTCACGCCGGGCACGTCGGCGAAGAGACCGAGCGCCCAGCCGGCCGGTCCCTCCACCGTGCGCGACCACGCGCTCACCCAGGGACAGATCACGACGGGGATCACCGCGAGCGCGGCCGCCGCGCCCACGAGCGCGCGGCGATCGAGCGCGCGCGCCCCACCGAGCCCGCGCACGCCGAGCAACGCGAGCGTCGCGATAGAGAGGCCGATGAGCGGCAGCACGTCCGCGCGGAAGAAGGTCTCGGGGCCCTCCCAGCCATCCATCAGCGCCGAGACGGCGTTCACCACGTAGCCGATCACGAGGATCTCGAGGCCTCGCTTCGCGAGCGCGCGACGAACGTCCGCCGCGTCCTCGCCCTTGGCGATCCCCGCCTCGACGCGCAGCGCGATCGCCGCGCCGGAGAGCAGGAGGAACGAGGGCAGCGGCAGCGTGCCGAGCACGCGCGTGAACGCATACGCCGCCGTCGTCTTGCCCTCGGCATCGACCCAGCCGTCGTACGCGTGGCCCTGGATCATGATCGCCGAGGCGAGGCCACGCGCGACGTCGATGCCCTCCACTCGCGCGGCTCCGGCGCGCGCGCCGGGGGCAGAACCCTCTCGCGACTCGGCGCGCGCGCCCTCGACCCGTCGCCGGGCCGCGACGGGTCCGGGCGTCACGTCGTCGTCGTCGGGGATCGTCGGCCCGGCGTCCGGGTCCTCGCGCTCGCCGCTCACGCTAGTGCACCGCCTGACAGATGGGATCAAGGGATCGGAGTCGCGGCGTGTTCAGCCGCAAGGCGGCGCGACGAGGAATACCGGGAGTATTTCGAGGAGCGCCAACGCCGCGGATGGGCGCGCCCCGGCTTCGAGGATTGGTCCCATTCGGAAGGCGGTGCACTAGGGCTCGGGATAGAGGAGGAACGGCGCGCGCGTGGCGCGGAAGGCCTCGGCGCGCCGGCGGTCCTCTGCGAGCAGCGCGTCGAGATCACCGCCGCGATCGATCGTCTCGCGCACCTCGGGGCCGCCGGTGAGCAGATCGATCGCCGGGATCGTGTCGACGAACTCGTAGCGCTCGGTGCGCCAGCGGAACGCATCGGGCGCGAGCGATCGCGCCCGCGCGATCAGGCGCACGTAGGCCTCGTACGAACGGAAGCGCGCCTCGTCGGTGACGTGCACCTGCACGCCGCCGCAGGTCGTCTTCGCGTGCTTGTGGAAGGTCGGGCTGAAGGTGAGCGCGCGGAGGATCGCGCCGTCGATCTCGAGCGCCGCGAGCGCGCGTCCGTCGAGCCACGGCGCGCCGAAGATCTCGAAGGGGCGCGTCTGTCCGCGGCCCTCGCTGAGGTTCGTGCCCTCGAGGAGACAGCCGCCGGGATACACGCGCGCGGTGTCGCACGTCGGCATGTTCGGCGAGGGCAGGACCCACGGGAGCCCCGTGTCCTCGAAGCCCATCGCGCGCGACCAGCCCTCCATGCGCACGACCTCGACGAGGCGCGGATCGACGCCGAGCTGCGCAGCGCTGAAGAGCGCGATCTCACCGATCGTCATGCCGTGCCGCACCGGCACGTCGAAGAGGCCGACGAACGAGCGGAAGCCCGGCCGCTGCGGCGCGCCCTCGAGGCGCAGGCCGCCGAGCGGGTTGGGTCGGTCGAGCACGATCGTGCGGATGCCGAGCTTGCTCGCGGCCTCGATCACGAGCGCGCACGTCCACACGAACGTGTAGTAGCGAGCGCCCACGTCCTCGAGATCCACGACGATCGCGTCGAGCCCCTCGAGGTGCTCGCGGCGCGGCGAGAGATCCTCGTAGCGCTCGCCGTAGAGCGTGTGGATCGGCGTGCCATCGCGATCGCGCGCATCCGCGACGCCGATCATGTCCTGCGCTTCACCGCCGTAGCCGTGCTCGGGCCCGAAGAGCGCCACCACCTCGAGCCCGTGCGCGCGCATCACCTCGCGCGCGTGCCCGAGGCGACGATCGACGCTCGCGGGGTGCGCGACGAGCCCGAGGCGCCCCTTCATCGACGCCAGGACCTCCGCGTCACCACGCGCGAGCCGATCGAGTCCGGTCAGGGTCATCCCGCGAGCGCTGCCTCGGCTCTCCATGCGCGCTCAGCTGGTGGCGGCGCGGGCGTCCCCGCCCTCGCCCGCGAGCTGGTAGAGCACCGCCATGCGCACGGCGACGCCGGCCTCGACCTGATCGAGCACGGCGGAGCGCTCGCCGTCGGCGACGCTCGGATCGATCTCGACACCGCGGTTCATGGGGCCGGGGTGCATGACGATCGCGTCCTTCTTCGCGTAGGCGAGCGTGCGCGGGCCGATGCCGAAGGTCTTGCTGTACTCGCGCAGCGAAGGAAGGAGCGCGCCGTCCAGGCGCTCGCGCTGGATACGGAGGACCATCACGACGTCGGCGCCCTCGAGCGCGGGCTCGAGGCGATCGAAGACCTTCACGTCGTAGCCGCCCACGTCGCGCGGAAGGAGCGTGCGCGGGCCGACGAAGCGCACCTCGCAGCCGAAGAGCGAGAGCAGGAGCGCGTTGCTCCGCGCGACGCGCGAGTGCAGCACGTCACCGCAGATGGTCACGACGAGCTTGTCGAGCGTGCCCTTGGCGCGGCGGATCGTGAACGCGTCGAGCAGGGCCTGCGTCGGGTGCTCGTGCGCACCGTCGCCCGCGTTGACGATGCTGCAGCCCACGCGCTCGGACACGTAGTGCGGCGCGCCGGAGCTCGAGTGTCGGATGACGATCACGTCGGGCTGCATCGCCTCGAGCGTCTTGACCGTGTCGAGCAGCGTCTCGCCCTTGGTCACGCTCGAGGTCGACGTCGAGATGTTCACGACGTCGGCCGAGAGGCGCTTGCCCGCCAGCTCGAAGCTCGTGCGCGTGCGCGTCGAGGCCTCGAAGAAGAGGTTGATGACGCCCTTGCCGCGCAGCGTGGGCACCTTGCGCACGGGGCGCCGCGAGACCTCGAAGAAGACCTCGGCCTGATCGAGGATCGACGACACCTCCGCGCGTGAGAGACCGCGGATGCCGAGGAGGTGGCGAGGCGCCACGACCCTGGAGGTGCTCGACGATGAGAGAGATGCGCTCGACATGCCTTCTTCGTTCCTCGCCCGTTTCACTCCTCGAACGCGCGCACGCCGTCGACGAGCGCGTCGAGCTCGGCGCTCGCGCCGTCTTCCGCGATCTGCTGCGAGAAGATGAGCAGCCAGCCCGCGCGCAGGAAGCCGCGGACACGCGTCGTGGCCGCAGCGGTGCGGAGCTCGCAGAGCCGCGTCGTGCTCGCCGCGAGGCGCTCGGCCTCGTCGCGCGAGACCGCGGGGTGACCGAGCGCGTTGGACGAGACCCACGCGCAGAACGTCGCGGGCTCGACCTCCATCGGGATCTCGACGAGGCTCACGACGACGGGCGCGCCACCGGAGCCGCGGATCTGCAGGTGGCGATCCCCGATGAGCCGCTCGCCCGCGATCGCCTGCGGCACCATCGGGCCCTCGAGCACGAGGTGACGCGCGGGAGAGAGGCCCGCGTCGTAGCCGTAGCCGGCGGGCAGCGAGAAGCGCAGGCCCACGCGCGGCACGAAGTAGTCGCGCGAGTCGCGCACCGACCAGATCGCCGGCGAGCTGCCGTCGGAGCTCCAGACCAGCTCCGAGAGGCCGCCCGCCTCGGCGCCGGCCTGATCGTCGCGGAGCCCCTCGTTGCCCGACGACAGCGTCACCACGCGCCCGCGGTTCGTGGGGCGGTTGCAGCCGACGCCCGCGACCGACGCGAGGACGAGCAGCGCGATCGCGCCGCGAGCGAGCCTCCGCACGTGCTTCACGACTTCCTCCGCACGATCGCGCGATCGTCGTTGCCCTCGAGCTCGACCAGGAGCTTCTCGCCGGGCTGCACGTCCACCGTGCGCCCCACGAAGTCGGCCGCGACCGGCAGCTCGCGGCCACCACGATCGAAGAGCACCGCGAGCCAGATGCGGCGGGGCCGGCCGTAGTCGAGGAGACAGTCGATCGCCGCGCGCACGGTGCGCCCGGTCTGGAGCACGTCGTCGACGAGCACGACGTCGCGCCCGTTCACGTCGAACTCGATGTGGCTCGGCCCGATCTTCGGATCCGGCAGCGCGATGGCCGCGTCGTCTCGGTAGAGCGCGATCTCGAGCGAGCCGACCGGCACGCTCTTGCCCTCGGACTCCGCGATGAGCGACGCGAGGCGCGCCGCGATGGGCACGCCGCCGCGCCGGATGCCGACGAGCGCGAGGCGCTCGGTCCCGCGCGTGGCGTCCACGATCTCGAGGGCGAGGCGACGCATCGTCCGCGCGATCGCCTCATGATCGAAGAGAACGTGGTCGAACAGGACGCGCTCGTCGCTCATGCGGCCGCGATCTAGCGACCGAACGGCGAGCGGGTCAAGGCGCCTCAGCTGGAGCTGGGCATCGAGTGCGGGGCGGCTTCGCCGTTCTGCTGGCGCTGGTCCATCTCGTAGCGCGAGGGGCAGCGCGGGATGACCTGCGTCGCGAGGAAGCTGCCGTCGGGCTGCACGTGGCCCTCGACCACGACGGAGATGCCCATGCCGTCGCGGAACGTGTCGGGCACCACGCACTGCGGGAAGCGCACGTTCATCGCGCGCTCGACCGTGCCCTCGGTCTCTGCCAGCACGAAGCGGTACTCGCACGGGTCCTGGCGGAACTGGATCGAGCCGTCGCGGAGCGGCCCCTCCATGCGCAGCGTGCGCCCCTCGAAGGAGGCGGGGTTCGCGGCGACCTCGGTCACCATCACCGAGTAGACGAACGGCGACTCGCTGCTCGTGAGGCCCCACGTGACGATGCCCGCGCCGATCCCGAAGAGCACCAGGAACTTCGCGATCGCCTGCCAGCGTGGGCGCTCTGCGCGCGGGCTGCGACGCGGCGGCGACGCGTCGGCCTTGAGGGCCTCGAACGCCTCGCGTGTGCCGACGTCGGGAGCGTCGCTGGCCTCGGTGCGGACTTCGCCATCCATGAGGCCGAGTATGGTGGGCCCGCCGCGCCGCGTCCACGTCCGCACCCCGCGAGCGTGGCGACGTGGGGCGCCTCGCGGCGGGGCCCCGGAGCCCGGAGCGCGCGCCGCCCCGAACGGCGCGCAAAAACGAAGGCCCCGACCCTTGCGGATCGAGGCCTTCGTGGATGCACGGGCCAGCGGCCCGCGTCGTCGGCTCAGTTCGGGTTCGCCGCCCAGAGGACGATGAGGATCGAGATGACGAACGAGTAGATGACCAGCGACTCGATGAGGGCGAGGCCGAGGATCATCGGGGTGAACATCTTGTCCGCCGCGTTGGGGTTGCGGGCGATGCCGTCGAGCGCCGAGCTCGCCGCGCGGCCCTGTCCGAGCGCGCCGCCGAACGCCGCGATGCCGATGCCGATCGCCGCCGCGAAGCCCATGAGGCCGCGCGCGCTCCACTGGTCCGCGCCCACTTCCTGCGCGAACGCGGTCGCGGTCATGAGAAGCGTGGTGAGGAACGTACCGAGCCCGAGCAGATTCTTCTTCATGAGAGTCTCCTTCCAACCTTCTTCCGCGGCGGCGCCCCCAAGTCACTCGTGTGACCAGCTTCCCTGTCTGCTGGCGGGTCCGCTCGCTCCAAACCGTTGTCGTTGTTTCGCTACCTGATCGACGCCCGCAGCATTGGGAAGCGGGCAGAGAGGGTGGACGCGTGTGCGCTCAGTGCGCGTGCGCCTTGTCGCCGTGGCCGTGGGCATCGCCGTGCCCGTGGCCGTGATCGTCACCGTGGTCGTGATGCTCGACCGCCATGCCGATGTAGACGGTGCTGAGGATGCAGAAGACCGCCGTCTGCACGATGACGACGATCGTGCCGAGGAGCAGGAACGGCACCGGCACGAGGAAGGGCACGAGCAGCGTGAAGATGCCGACGACCATGTGATCGCCGAACATGTTCGCCATGAGGCGGAGGCTGAGCGACACGAGGCGCGCGATGTGCCCGATCACCTCGATGACGAACATGAGGAGGTTGAGCGGGATGCCGATCGGGCCGAGCCAGGGGCCGAAGAGGTGCTTGATGTGCCCGAGGCCGTTCTCCTTGATGCCGTAGACGTGCGTCGTCACGAAGATCACGAGCGCGAGCGCGAACGTGGTCTTGAGCGAGTCCGTCGGCGGCATGAAGCCCGGGATGAGGCCCATCGCGTTCGAGAAGAAGATGAAGACCGCGCAGCTCGCGATCAGCGGCAGGAAGTAGCGCGCCGCCTTCTTCCCCATGATCGGCTCCATCATGCCGAGCACGCCGCCGATGAAGAGCTCGAAGAAGGTGCGGACCGTGAGCGTCTCCTCGGGGATCAGCGCGGCCTTCGCGTCCTTCAGGCGGCCGCCGGCGACGATCGCCATGCCGCCGATCACGACCAGGAGGAAGAGGGCCGTGACGACGTGATCGACGCTCGATCCGCCGTGGCCGTAGTGCTCGTGGTTGAGCCACGTGCCTTCCTGGCCCGTGATCGCCACGTTCATGTCGCGCGTCAGCGCTTCGATCGCGTGCGCGAGACCGGGGAGGTACAGGCTGAACCAGGACTCATGCTCGGGCATGGCTCACTCGCCCTTCGTCGGAGCAGCGCCACCGCTCGAGGAGAGCGTGGGCGCCGCGGTGAGGTTGTGGTGCGCCGAGCCCAGGACGAGGCCCAGCACGAGGGCGCCGATGCCGATCGCGAAGCCGATCGGATCGAGGTGCCCGAAGAAGAGGAGCGCCGCCGAGATGCCGAGGACCACGGCGGTCTTCGCCATCAGCGTCAGGCTCATGCCCGCGCGTCGCGCCGGGTCGGCCTTGAGCATCGCGCCGACCAGCCAGCGCAGCGCGAACGCGTTGGCGATCGCGACGGCCGCGCCCGCGAGCGCGCCGAGGCCCGTCTCCACGCTCACGGCGAAGCCCACCGCGACGAGGATCGCCGCGAAGGCCGAGACGTAGAGCGGGATGCGGTCCTGGAAGGTCATCGGTGCTGGAAGCTCATCGGGGGGAGTCGGGGGGGTCGGCGTCGCCGGCTGTCTCGGGCTTCTTCGTGATCCGCTCCTGCTCTCGCCGGGCGACTCGATAGAGGCCCTTGAAGCCAGCCGCGAGACCGAGGAGGAGACCGACCAGGGTCAGCCAGGGTCGGGTGGCGAATCGCTGGTCGAGCCAGTGACCGCCGAAGAGTCCGAGGAAGATCGAGACCGAGAGCTCGGTGCCGACGAGGGCCAGGCGCTGGCCCTGGCTCATCGCTCGTCGGTGCTTGGGGTCGAAGAGCTTCATCTCCGGCCCTTCGGCGCGCGCCATGTAGCACGCTTCAGGGGGTGGTCAAGAACGGACCAGGGCCACGAAACCCCACGATTCACGGGGTTTTGGGCGATCCTCACACCTCGCCGAACGCGCGTTCCGCGGCATCGAGGGTCGCATCGACGATCGCGTCGGTGTGCGCGAGCGAGACGAAGCCCGCCTCGAACTGCGCGGGCGGCCAGTGCACGCCCTCGCGCACGAGGGCGGCGTGCCAGCGACCGAACGCCTTGCGGTCCGCGCGGTCGGCGTCGGTCCACGTCCGGATCGGTCCGGGCGCGAAGAACGGGGTGATCATCGAGCCCACGCGCTGCACCGTGACGGGCACGCGAGACCTCGCGCTCGCTCGGGCGAGGCCGTCGGCGAGGCGAGCGCTGCGCTGCTCGAGCACCTCGTAAACCCCCGGGGCCGAGAGAGCTTCCAGCGTGGCGCGACCCGCCGCGACGGCGAGCGGGTTCCCGCTGAGCGTGCCCGCCTGGTACACGGGGCCGAGCGGCGCGACCTTCTCCATGATCTCGCGGCGACCGCCGTAGACGCCCACGGGCAGGCCTCCGCCGACGATCTTGCCGAAGCAGCTGAGGTCCGGCGTGATGCCGTAGAGCGCCTGCGCGCCGCCGAGCGCGACGCGGAAGCCCGTCATCACCTCGTCGAACACGAGCAGCGCGCCGTGCTCCTGCGTGATCGCGCGGAGGCCTTCGAGGAAGCCGGGCTCGGGCGGCACGACGCCCATGTTGCCGACGACCGGCTCGAGGATGAGCGCGGCGATCTCCTTGCCACGCGCGGCGAAGAGCGCGCGCGCCGCCTCGAGATCGTTGAACGGCAGCACGAGCGTGGTCGCGCCGATGGCCTCGGGCACGCCCGCGCTCGTCGGCACCCCGAACGTCGCGAGGCCGCTGCCGGCCTGCACGAGCAGGTAGTCCGCGCCGCCGTGGTAACAGCCCTCGAACTTCACGACGAGGTCACGGCCCGTGAAGCCTCGCGCGACGCGCAGCGCGCCCATCACGGCCTCGGTGCCGCTCGAGGTCATGCGCAGCATCTCGACGGAGGGCACGAGCTTCGTGATGAGCTCGGCCATCTCGACCTCGACCGCGGTGGGCGCGCCATAGCTCGAGCCGCGCGTCATCGCGTCCTGCACGGCGCGCACGATCTCGGGCGCCGCGTGGCCGAGGATCATCGGGCCCCAGCTGCCGACGTAGTCGATGTAGCGGCGGCCATCGACGCCGTGGAGGTACGCGCCCTCGGCACGCTCGACGAAGACCGGCACGCCGCCCACCGCGCGGAACGCACGCACGGGCGAGTTCACGCCACCGGGCAAGACGCGCTGTGCGCGCGCCATCCACGCCTCGTTCGCTCCGACGCCCTCGACCGGTCCGCTCTTCGTGTCGCTCATGGCGCGCGAGGGTGCGCGAACGCGCGGCGGGATTCAACGCGACCCCATCGCGCCTTCGGCGCGGCCGGGGGGCGTCGGCAACTCCCCCCACTCCCCCCTGCTCGTACGCTCGTCGAACTCGCTCCCTCGCTGCTCCAGGGGTTGCTTCGCAACCCCGCCGCAGGCGCCCCATGACGATCGCATCGCGCCAGCTCCACAACGCCAGCTCAAAAACGGCGGCCGACCTCGAAGAGCGACGGATCGAGCGGGGCGGCGCCGAGATCCGGCGTGTTGCCCTCGACGAAGGCCTCGAGCTCCTGCGCGAAGAGATCCACGAGCGCCTCGGCCGACGGCTGCGGCGCGGGCGGCTCGGCTGCGAGGTGCAGGTTCACCACCAAGCCGACGTCCTTGCTCGAGACGTGCGGATCGATCTTGTCGAGCAGCGCATCGATCTCCTGCGCGAGGTGCTCGCAGCTCGGCGGGCGGGCCACGGGATCCTTCGCGAGCGCGCGCAGCACGAGCGCATCGACCGTCTTGGGCACGCGGCGCTGGAGCTTCGAGGGCGGCGTCACCTCGCACTTCGCGACGGCACGCACCGTCGCCATGTCGTCGGCGCCCTGGAAGAGGCGGCGGCCGGTGAGCATCTCCCACAGCACGATGCCGGCCGCGAAGAGATCGATCGAGGGGCTCGCGGGCTTCTGCTGGATGATCTCGGGCGCGAGGTAGCCGAGCTTTCCGCCGAGCATGCCGCCGTCCATCGAGGTCTCGTGCACCGAGGCGTCGGCGAGGCCGAAGTCGGCGAGCTTCACGCCCCCATCCTTGCCCAGCAGGAGATTGTGAGGCGAGACGTCGCGGTGGATGATGCCGAGGTGCTTGCCCGACGCGTCCACCGCGTCATGGGCGTACTGGAGCGCACGCAGGAGCTCGCGCGCCGTGTGGAGCGCGATGGGCACGGGCATGCCCGCACCGCGGGCCTGCGCACGATCGAGGATCGCCTTGAGCGACGTCCCGTCGACGAGCTCGAGGATCATGATGAAGGTGCCGCCCACGTCGCGCGCGTCGTAGACGCGGACGATGTTCTCGTGGCGGAGCAGCATGCCGAGGCGCGCCTCGTCCTGGAACATCGACCGGTACATCGGATCCTGCGCGAGGTGCGGCAGCACGCGCTTGATCGCGATGGGGTGGCGATCGCCTCCGTCGAAGATGGCCTCGCCGCGCCAGACCTCGGCCATGCCGCCGAGCGCGAGGCGACGCAGCGGCACGTAGCGCGTCGGCCCGCGCCGGAAGCGCGTCGAGATCCGCGAACGTGCGCCGCTCGACATGAGCCGAGGATCTCTCCGCGGCGCGCGCGGGTCAATCACGTCTCCCGAACGCGCGGCGCGCGTGCCACGATCGCGCCTCGAGCTCTCCTCGATCTCGCCACGCGCCCAGGAATCCGCGCGCCGCCGCAGCACGTCGCACCGACCATGAATCGACGAATCCGCTCCGCTCTCGCCCTCGCCTGCGTCGCCTCTCTGCTCGTCGCCGCGTGCGGCGGATCACGACCGATCGCGTCGGAGCCGAGGCCACGCCTGCCGGTGCGCTCGGACGTGCGCGTCGAGGCCATCGTCGAGAGCGAGCTCGTGTCGTTGCTCGGACAGCGCGACGTCCGGAGCGCGCGCATCGTCGTGCTCTCGGTGGACGACGGCGCGGTGCTCGCCGCCAACGGACGTGATCGCTCGGGCCCACACGCGTCGCTCGCGACCGACGAGGTGCGCTCGCACGGATCCACCGCGAAGCTCTTCACGCTCGCGGCCGCGCTCGAGGCCGCCGCGGTGCGCATGGAGGACACGTTCGAGGGCGGTGTGATCACGCGCGACGGAGTGACCATCGAGGATCACGAGACGCACGGCGCGATGTCGCTCGAGGACGTGATGGCGTACTCGTCGAACGTCGGCGCGACGCGCGTGTTCGATCGGCTCGGGGCCGGGCCGCTCGCGGGCACGCTCGCGCGCCTTCGATTCTCGGTGCCCGAGGACTTCGGCACGCGACCAGGCCGCGACGCGCAGATCGCGTACGGGTCGCTCTTCGAAGCGAGCTCCCTCGACGTGGCCGCCGGCTACCTCGTCGTGGCGCGCGGTGGGACGTGGCCAGGCGGGCGCGTCGCGATCTCGCCGACGACGGCCGATCGCTCCCTCGCCTTGCTCGAGCGCGCGGTCTCGCGCGAGGACGCGACGGGCCATCCGGCCGCGATGCCGGGGGTGCGCGTCGCGGGCAAGACCGGCACCGTGCGGCTCGAGGGCGGCGGCACCTTCGGCGTCTTCGTGGGCATCCTGCCCGTCGAGGCGCCGCGGTACGTGGTGCTCGTCGGCATCGAGGCCGCCGGCGAGGGCTACAGCGGCGGCACGCTCGCCGCGCCCTCGTTCGTGCGCGTCGCGCGACAGCTGCTCTGAGCCGCGCGAGCGAGCTCGGCCACGCCAACCACATCGGGTCGGGCCGCCGCTCACTTCGGCTCGGCGGACTCCTGCTTGGGCAGCGTGATGCGGAACACGGTCTTGCCCAGCTCGCTCTCGACCTCGATCGTGCCGCCGTGATCGTCGACGACCTTGCGCACGATCGCGAGGCCCAGGCCCGTGCCGCCGACCTTGCCGTGCGTCGAGAAGGACTCGAAGAGGCGCTCGCGCACCTCCTCGGGGATGCCGGGGCCATCGTCCTCGCAGTCGATGACGATCGCGTCGTCGGGCCGACGCGAGACACGGACGGTGAAGGTGCCGTGCGGCGCGCCCGGCGGCGCGGAGGTCCGCGCGCCGTGGCCCGCGATGGCCTCGGCCGCGTTGCGCGCGAGGTTGTGGATCGCGCGCTGGATCTTGTGCTGATCGAAGTGCGCGATGCCGCGATCCTCGAGCACGAGCCGCACGGCCACGCCGCGCGCGTCGAGCTCGTGCGTGAGCTGATCGCACAGCTCCTCGAAGAACTGCTTGAGGTAGATCTTGCGGATCCAGAGGCTCCGATCGCCGCGCGCGAACGCGAGCGTCTCGCGCGTCATCGCGTTCACGAGCTCCACCTGGCGGAGGATCGAGCTCGCGAAGCGCTCGCGCATGGCGCGCTCGGGCTCCTCGACGAGCTCGCGCGTGTAGCCGGCGATCACCGCCATCGGCGTCTTGAGGTCGTGGAGCACGCTCGAGAGCAGCTGGCCGATCGTCGAGAGGCGATCTTCGCGGTTCTGTCGCTCGCGCGCCTCGGCCAGCTGGATGGCCGTCGAGATCTGCGCCGCGATGAGCGTCGCGAAGCGCACGTCGTCTTCATTGAAGCGGCCGCGGCCCTTGCCCTTGTTGAGCAGCTCGAGCGCGCCCTCGCCCTGGTTCTCGCCGTTCTGGCTCCACTCGCCGCCGGCCCAGAAGAGCGGCACGGCGAGCACCGAGCGCGGGTGGTAGCCGACGCGATCGGCGATGTCGGTGATGTGACGCGTGTCGTTGGACACGTCGTGCACGACCTTGGGCTGTCGGTTGCGCGTGACCCAGCCGCAGATGCCCTGCCCTCGCGGGATGCGCATCCGCTTCACCTTCTCGGGCGCACCGCCGATCGCCGATCGGAAGCGCAGGTCTCCGGTCGCGCGATCGGTGATGAGGATCGAGCCGGCCTCGGCGTCGATGGCGCGCACGGCGCGCTGGAGCACGCCTTCGAGGAGATCGTCGAGGCGCTGGGCGGAGGCCGCGACCTGCGCGATCTCCATGAGCACGTCGAGCTCGCGGACCTTGCGCTCGAGCTGCTGCTTGGTCTCGAGCAGCTCCATGTTCTTCTGCACGGTCGCGAGGAAGAACTTGCCGTTCTCGATGGTGACGGCGGCCTGCGACGCCAGGGCCGCGAGCATCGCCTCGTCCTCGACGGTGAAGACGCCGTGGACCTTGTTGAGGCACTGGATGACGCCCATCGGGCGGCCCAGGCGGTTCTTCATCGGCACGCACAGCACCGAGCGCGTGCGGTAGCCGGTCTTCCGATCCCACTCGGGATCGAAGCGCGAGTCGCGGTAGGCGTCCTCGAGGTTGAGCATGAGGCCGGTCTTGGCGACCCAGCCCGCGAGGCCGACGCCCACGGGCAGGCGGATCTCGCGGCTCGACTCGCCCTCCACCACGCGCGACACGAGCGTCGTGCCGTCGTCGTCGAGGAGGTAGGCGGTCGTGCGATCGCACTCCATGACGCGCGTGATGCGGCTCGCGACCAGCGAGAGCAGCTCGTCGACGTTGAGGATCGTCCCGGAGGCCGCGTTGATGTCCTGGAGCGCGAGCAGCTTCTCGTGCTCGTCGGCGAGCTCCGCACGGAGATCCGCGATCTCCTGCGACTGCGTAGCCCAACCAGCGCTCTGACGACCCGGACGCACGGCCCGAGGGTCTCACGGACCCGATCGCCGGTTCAACGACCGTCGTCTGTCGCGGGCTCGTTCAGGGTGCACCGCCACAGCGCACGCTCGACTCGGAGACGACCCACTCGCGACCCGCACGAGCACCCCACACCACGTGGAGGGCTGCGCCATCCCAGGACCAGCTCCACACGGGGCGGCCCGACACGCGGGCCAGAGCGGTGCCCGAGCCGACCGTGGCGCCGCGGAGGTCCGTGCGCGAGAGCGTGAGCGCACCGCGCGCCACCGCGACCGACGGAAAGATGGGATCGTCCGGGAGCGGAGCCGTGGGCTCGATCGTGGTGGGTGTGCCGTCGAGGAAGGTGCCATCGGTGCCCGAGACACGAAGCCAGCGCACGCGCCCGCGCGGGAGGCCGTAGAAGAGATCGAGGTCGACGCCTCGCGCGCGCAGCCAGCGGAGCGTCGCGCTCTCTGGCACCGCGGGCGCGATCACCTGCCTGCGCTGCCCGAGCGCGACGACGAACGAGCGCTCGCGCCAGGAGCCTTCCTCCTCGACGGGCGGCTCCTCTCGCGCACCGAGCGCGACGACTTGCTCGCCGTCGGCCGCGAGCCGGCGGATCGGGGACTCGCTCGGCCCCTCGGTTCGGATCGGGTGCTCCTCGACGGTGACGAGCCCCGCTGCGTCGAGCCGGAAGAGCGAGATGTCCGCACCTCCCCAGCGCGACACGAGCGCCACGGCGACACCGCTCGGTGCGCCGTCCGTCGCGCGCAGCACGGTGGAGCCCACGACGTAGAGCTGTTGCGTGGAGGGCTCCGGCGCGTGCGCTGCGCCCGTCGGCGCGCCGGCTGCGGTGAGACCAATCGCGCGCAGGCACGAGTATCCCCGCGCGCGACCTCCGCCACAGAGCGCACCCACGCTGATCGCGAGGAACCTCCCGCCGCTCACGGGCGCGAGCACCTCCACGTTCATCCCCTGATCGAGCGCCACGGTCTCGAGGGGCCCGAGCTCGGCGTCGACGCGGCGGCTCGCGATCGCGTGCTCGCCGCTCGACCACACCGCGAGCGTGGTGGGGTGGGGTCCGGGCTGCGAGGCCACACGGAGCCGCAGGTTGCGCACGCTCGATCGACCGAGCTCGCGCGGCTCGCTCGCGGTGCACCCGCCTCCGAGGTGCGCCCGATCGGGCTCCATCATCGGCAGCGAGGGCCGAGGTGCGCCCGAGGTGGACGAGTCTGCCTGCTGTGCGCGAGCACCGGTCGCGACGAGCCCGACCACGAGGAGCGAGGCCACCGTGAGGGGGGTGCGCATGGCCGTCGAGCATACCCCCGAAGGTGTCTTCGGCGGCCGCGATCTCAGCGACCGTCGTCGCGCGCGCCGAGGTGCGGAGACGCGGCGAGCGCGATCCACGCATCGAGGATCGAGCCCTCTCCTTCGAGCACGCGGCGCGCCGGCTCGGCCAGACAAGCGGCCTCGTCCTCGCCCACGCCGAACGCGTAGCTCGCCTCGAAGGCCACCAGACACGCGCCCACCTCGGGCAGGCTCGCGAGCTCGTTCGCGAGCTCCTCCTCCGCGTCGAACTCGACGTGACCGCGGCTCGTGCCCGCGATGCTCCCCGAGTCGTCGATCGGGATGCCCGACTCCTCGAAGCGACGCCGCCCCGCCGCGTCGAAGCCCTCGAGCCCGAAGCCGATCGGATCCATCAGCTGATGACACGACGCACAGTCGGGGCGAGCGGCGTGCTGCTCTTCGTAGCGCTGTCGGGTGGTCGCAGCCGGCGTGGGCGCCGGCACCTCGCCCACCGACGGAGGCGGCGGCGGCACGTGATGGCAGAGCATGCGCGATCGGACGAAGTGGCCGCGCCGCGTGGGCGAGCTCGACACCGCGCTCGCGTAGACCGTCAGGAACGCGCCCTGCGCGAGCAGGCCGACGCCCATGCCCCGCGGTCGCTCCACGCGTGAGAGGGTGCTCGGGTCGCCGCCTTCGATCGGCAGGCCGTAGTAGTCGGCCAGACGCGCATCGACGTAGGTGACGGGCGTGGTGAAGAGCGCGTCGAGGTCACCACGATCCTCGAGCACGGTCGCGGCGAGGAAGCGCTCGATCTCCTCCCCCATCGCGTCGCGCACGTGCTCGTCGAAGTCGGGGTGGAGCGCGCGGTCGCGCACGAGCGTCCGGAGCGGCGCGAGCCCGAGCCACGCAGACGCGAAGCGCAGGAACGCCCTCTGCGCGTCGGGTCGCACGGCGCCTGCTTCGTCGAGCACGAGCGTGCGTGCAGCGCGCACGCGCCCTTCGGCGCTGAGGAGCGTTCCAGTGTCTGCCTGCGCGAGCAGCGCATCGTCGGGGGCCGTGCCGACGTAGGTGAACGAGAGCGCCGTCGCGATCTCGTTCCCGTCGAGCGCGCGCGTGCCGTCTGCGGCGGGCGTCCCCAGCTCCGAGCGCCACACGACCTCGGGCGAGAGCGCCATCGCGTAGACCGCGCCGTGGAGGAACGCGCCGAACTCGCCACCGAGTCGATCGTAGAGCGCGAGGTAGCGATCGAGCTCCACGTCGCTCAGCGAGCGTCGGTAGAAGCGGCGACCGAGCGAGGCCACCGTGGTGCGCGCGCACGCGCGATCGGGCGTGACGGCCGAGCACGGCGCGAGGCGCTCGCGGTGCGGCATGGCGGCGGCAGCCCTCGCCGCGGACGAGGCGACCTCGGAGAGCCGCCCCAACCAGGTCTCGGTGACGCGGAGTCGGTCCTCGGCGTTCGCGAAGCCATTGGCGGCCGCCGGATCGGGCGGAAGCGCCGGGCTCGTCCATGCGTCGCCGAGGAGGAGCGCGTCGCGAAGCGTGCGATCGATCTCGTCGGCGGTGAGCCGTCGCAGCGCGGGTCGGCCGAGCTGGTCGCGACAGACCGCGGCGTCGGGTGGCTCCTCGTTCGTGCTGCCGGGTCGGCCCGCACGCGGGCCGGCATCCAGGTTTCCGACACAGCCCGCCGCGAGACAGACCACGAGCGCGAGGGCGCGCGCGGTCCCCCGTGTCGCGGGCTCGAACCCGACGAGGGTCCGAGACGTCGTGCTCGACGCCGCCCTCACGAGAGCACCTCGGTGAGCGCGTCGGCGCCGAAGTGCGCGCGCTCGGCGCTCGCCACGCCGAACGCGCTCGCGATCGCCGCCAGCACGTGCCGGTTGGTCGCGCCCGAGGCGGTGATGTGGGTACCGGCGCGCAGGCGACCTCCGGCACCACCGACGAAGAAGCAGGGCACCTCGTTCGACGCGTGCGACGACGGCAAGCACTCCGCGAGGACCAGCACGCAGCTGTTGTCGAGCACGGTGCGACCGCTCGCGGGCTCGAGCGGGTCGGGCACGTCGAGGGCGGCGAGCAGGCGCGCGAGCTTGGTCGAGTACCAGCGCTGGACCTGCGCGAAGGTGGCCTGGTCCCCGTGCGAGGTGTTGTGGTGCGGCAGGCCTCCACCCACGGGCACCACCACGTTGCCGTCCGCAGAGCCGGCCTGGATCGTCGCGACGCGCGTGAGCCCACAGACGAGCGCCTGTGCAGCCAGGTCCACCTGCGCATCGAAGATCGCGGAGAAGAGATCGTCGCGGTACGCCGCACGGGGATTGCCCGCCAGCTCTGCGCGCAGGGCCTCCACCGAGGCGATCGCCCCTCCGCACGAGAACGTCGGCGGCGGCATCGCGCCCCCGCGCGCAGCGAGGGCAGCGAGGGCCTCGCGGTGTTGCGCGAGCTTGGCCTGCTCGGTCGGCAGCCCGGCCGCGCGCGCATCGAGCGCATCGAGCTCCGCGGTGAGGATCGAGAGCGCCTCGCGCTCCGGATCGGCCGTCGTGGACGGTGGGGTCGGCGTCGCGGTGCTCGCGAAGAGCCGGTCGTACGCAGCGACCGGGCTCGCTTCGTAGTCGACGGGACCGCTGCTCGAGAAGAACAGCGTGGAGCGCCCATACATCTGGTAGAACTCGTACGCGTCGGCAGGTCGCACGCCCAGATGAAGCGAGGCCAGGGCGGAAGGGGAGTCCCGTTCGAGATGCGCCGCGACCACCTGATCGAGCGAGGGCACGGCGGGATCCGCCGCGTCGTAGCTCGAGATGGGCTGGCCCGAGAACGTCGCGCGCACGGCCTGGTGGTTGTCCGCGCCCGCGATGCCGATCCCGCGCACGAGCGTGGTCTTGCGCTCGTACGGCGCGAGCGGCGCGAGCACCTCCGACGCGAGCCCCGTCGAGGGCCAGAAGAAGGCGGGATCGGCGCCGTTCATCATGGGCCAGAGGACCAGACGAAGCGGCGCGCCCGGAGGCCCGGCGAGGGCCCGCGTCCCTCGACTGCCCCAGGGCGCGAGGCCCGTGACGAGGCCACTGCCGACGGCCAGCCCGGTTCCCATCGTCGCTCCCAAGGCACGAAGAAAGTCCCGTCGCGTGTGTGTCATGTCGAACCTCTCGAACGAGTCGCCGAGCGCACGGTCTGTCGTGCGCATCCCGTCGGTGGCGGCCGGGGCACAGATCGGGTCACGCGCGGCGACGATTCGTGCGCGCGAGGCCCGAATCGCCCACGCCTCGTGCTCGAATTCCTCGCGACGACCGCCTTCGTGGGGTCACGCGCCGCCCGCGTCCTCTCGCTCGCGCTCGCCCTCGGCCTCGCGTGGTCGGTCGGCGGCTTCCCGTGGGCAGCGAGCGGCATCGCGTCCGCGCAAGAGCGTCCCGTCGCGGCGCTCGTCGGTCCCGTCTCCCCGCAGATCGTCGCGCGCGTGCGGGGGCAGACCGCGGATCTCCCGTGGCGCGTCGAGGTGCTCGACGTGGACGAGTCGCTCTCGCCCAAGGCGCGCGCCCTCGAGGCTGCACGGCGCAGCGACGCGCGCCTCGCGTTCGTGGTCCTGACGGAGGAGCCGACGCGCGTCGTCCTCGTGCGCGTCCAGCCCGCGGTGGAGGTGGAGACGCGGCTCGTCGCGAGCGCGAGCGAACAGCGCCTCGGCGACTCCGCGCGGGCCGAGGCGATCTCCCTCATCATCCGCGGCGCGCTCACTGCGGCCGCGCTCCACGACACGCAGCCACGGATGCAGGCCGCGCCCATCGACCCCGCGCCGATCGATCCTCGGGAGGGCCGAGCGCCCGGCCCCATCGACGCTCCCGGCGACGGTGCCGCGTCGAGCGTCCGCCTGGGCGCTCAGGTCTTCGCGGGCGCGGGCGTGAGCGTCGATGGCCACGCCCCTCTCGCGAGCCTCGGTCCGCGGCTGCGTGCGTCGCTCCTCGTGGAGGACTGCTCGCTCGGCGTGGAGGTGCACCTCTCCACCCCCGAGAGACTGACGTCGACCGACCTCGTGCTCACGCTGCTGCGCCTCGAGCTCCACGCCGCCTTCGCCGTGACGTGGCACCCAGCCCCCGCCGTCTCTCTCGGGATCGGGGCGGGCGCTGGCGCGACGCTCTTCGAACGGACGACACGAGAGACCGGCCCAGCCCTCGAGGCCACCGCCTCGCGGTGGCTCGCATCGCCGTCCGCCGCGCTCGAGGCGCGCCTCGGATGGCTCCTCGATGCCCACGTCGGGCTCGAGCTCTCGCTCGGGATCCTGGCCCTCATCGCCCCTCCTTCGCTCGTCGTCGCGAGCGCCCGCGGCGAAGAGGCTCGACACGACCTCTGGCCGGTGGGCCCTCGCGGCGCCCTCGGGATCACGTTCCAGTGAGGCTGGACGCAATTCTTCGTGGACAACGTGACCCGATTCACGTGGGGTCTTCCACTGAGCTGACGTGTCGAGCACCCCGATGCGCGCCTCCGAGGCCGTGACCGATCCGCGGGTCCATGCGGCCTGTGCGGGCGATCGCGCCGCCGCGAGCGCGCTCCTGACCGAGCTCTTGCCGCGCGTCCGCAACCTCGCGCGCTACTTCATGCGCAACGATCACGACGCCGACGACGTCGCGCAGCAGGCCCTGATGGAGATCCTGAAGAGCCTCCGGAGCTATCGCGGAGAGGGCGAGCTGACCGCCTGGGCCGATCGCATCACCGCGCGGGTCGCGCTCGCGGCGCTCCGGCGCGGGCGCGCCGAGCGAGATCGCGGCGCCGAGATGGGACCAGCGCTCGAGGTGGTGCGCTCGGGGGAGCCGACCGACGCGTACCTCGTGCGTCGCGACATGGTGCGCCTCCTGGACCAGCTGCCTTCGGAGCAGCGCGACGCGATCGTGCTGCACCACGTGATGGGCCTGAGCGCACCGGAGCTGGCCGCCGAGCTCGGCGTGCCGTTCGAGACGGCGCGGAGCCGGCTGCGGCTGGGGGTGCAGCGGCTGCGAGAAGCGATGGCGGCGCGCGGTGAGCGCGCAGAAGGGACCTCCCATGAGTGACCGAGGGAACCCGCACCACGAGCCCGAGAGCCTCGGCCCCATCGACCCGGGGATCGCCGGTCTCCACCTCCCGCTCGACGAGCACGCTGGCCCCGCGCGGGCACTGCCGCCAGCGGCGCTGCGCGCGATGGTGGCGAGCGCAGTGGACGCGTGGCCCGGGCCGGAGCTGCACGAGCCGCACGCGCCCGAACCGACATCACCTGGCGCACCGCAGGAACCACCCACACCCCCCACGAGCCCGGCCGGTCTGGCGATCAAGCCGTTCCTCCTCGGCGCCGCCGTCGCGACCACGGCGTGCCTTGCCACGGTCGCGACGATGCTGTGGCTGACGGGCGAGGCGCCGCACGGCGCGCCGGCCGACGCCGCCAACACCGCCGTCGACACATCGACCGACGGAACCGCGACCGAAGACACTGCGGTCGAAGGCACTGCGATCGAAGGCACTGCGAGCGAAGGCACGGCGAGCGAAGGCACTGCGGTCGAAGACACTGCGGTCGAAGGCACTGCAGTCGAAGGCACTGCAGTCGAAGGCACTGCAGTCGAAGGCACTGCAGTCGAAGGCACTGCAGTCGAAGGCACCGCAGTCGAAGGCACGGCGAGCGAAGGCACGGCGAGCGAAGACGACGCCACCGACGACGCCACGAGCGGCGCGGCCTCGGAGGCCGCGGGGAGCGAGGCGGTGACGCGCCGATCACGGAGCGCGGACGCGCGGGTCGCCGAGGATCTGCTCGAGCGCGCGAACCGCCTCCGCGGTGCGGGCAGCTTCCGTGAGGCCGACGCCGTCTACGAGCGCGTCACCCGCGAGCATCGGGGCGCGTTCGCGGCGTACGTGGCGGAGGTCGCATCCGCTTCGCTGCACCTCGAGCAGCTCGGAGATCCACGCGGAGCCGCGCAGCGGTTCGAGCGTGCGCTGCGCATGCGGCCAGGCGGAGCGCTCGATCTCGAGGCGCTCGACGGCCTGGCCCGCGCGCGGCGCGCGCTCGGCGACCGCGAAGGCGAGCGCGACGCGCTGCGCACGCTCCTCTCGCGACATCCCGCCTCTGCCGCGGCCGCGCGTGCCACGACACGCCTCGCCGACCTCGAACCACGGCCACCGTCGCGATGAGCGCGCGGGCGCTCACGAGGCTCGCGCTGTCGTGCGGCACGCTGCTGTCCGCCCCGTCGTGCACGACCATCGACGTGGTCGCTCGCGAGCGAAACCTCGACGCGGCCGTGCTCGATGCGCCCATGGTCGATGCGCCCACGCCGGACGCCGGACCGCTCCCTGTGTTCTGCGGCGGTTCGGGCCCCTCGGTGCTGGTCTCGGACTCCCGCGCGATCACCTGCAGCGGCGACGCGGGCGAGGCGTCGTTCACGTTCGGCGTGTGCGCGTGCGCGGGCCTCGCGTCCTCCGACACGCTGCGCGTCGATGCCTTCGAGAGCGCAGCCGGGCCCTACCCCGGCTCGCTCCGCAGCGGGGGCTCCGTCGGCATCCGCGGCCTCTTCGGCTCCTCGGCCTCGGTGCTCGTCGGCGACGAGCTCCGCGCCGTCGGCGGCCTCGACCTCGGGAGCGGTGGTGACGTGTCGATGGACCGCGGCGCGGTCGGCGCGATCACGGGCGTGGGGCGCGTGACGGTCGCGAACGACCTCCGCGTCGCCGGCTCGATCGACGCGGCGTTCCTCCGCGTGTCGGGCACCCTCACGCTCCCTCCGAGCGCCACGATCGCGATCGCGGACTCGGACATCGCCGCGACCGTGCGTGCGGAAGTCTCGATCGAGCCGCCGTGCGAGTGTGGCCCGAGCGCGATCACGGGCGCCGTGGCCCGCCGCGCCCTCGACAACGACGACGCGCGCGTCGGCCTCTCTCCCGAGGCGCTCGTCTCGTTCACCGGCCCGCGCGAGCTCGCGCTGCCGTGTGGTCGTCTCTACCTGCGGCGCATCGAGGGCACCGGCGCGCTCACGCTCGTCGTCACGGGTCGCACCGCGCTCCACGTCGGCGGCACGCTGCGCGCCGATCAGCTCACCGTCGTGCTCGACGGGCCCCTCGCCGAGATCGATCTGATCGTCGAGTCGGGCCTGGTGGTGGGCGGCGAGATCGTGCTCGGCGACGCGATGCGCCCCGGTCGCGCGCGTCTCTACGTCGAGGCCGGCCCGATCACCCTGAGCCGCGGGCGCTTCGCAGGCCCGGTGTTCGCGCCCAGCTCGCGCGTCGATGCCTCGTCCGGGCTCGAGGTGCACGGCGCGCTCGTCGTCTCGCAGCTCGAGAGCGCGGGCCCGCTCCTGGTCCACCACGACACCACGCCACAGCGATCGAGCGACGCCTGCGCGCCTTGACTCGCGCCTTCGGCGCGGCTGGGGGGAGCAACTCCCCCCAATCCCCCGCTCGACGCTCCCCAAGCCTCGCTTTCTCGCACGCTCCTGGGTCTGCTTCGCAGCCCCGCCGCGTGGCGCCCCCGGCCATTCCTTTCACCTCTCGGATCAGAGCGGAGCGAGGAGCTCGTCGACGACCGCGTCGCCGAGGGTGCGGCGCATCCAGCTGCGCATCTCCTCGGCCTCGGCGCCGGTGCGCCAGCGCTCGAAGTAGTCGTCCTGCTCGTCCCACGCGAAGTCGGGGATCACGCGGCCGGCGCGGAAGAGGCGCATCGCGCGACGCGCGTTCCACACGAGGAACGCGAGGAAGTTCGGCTCGCGCTCGAAGTAGCCCGGCTCGCGTGCCTCGGCCGCCATGCCCACCGCCATCGCGTACACCGTGAACTCGATCGTGCCGTCCACGGTGCCTCGCCAGCCGGAGCGCCAGAGGCCCGCCTCGCTGCGATCGACGCCCACCGCGGAGCCGTTCGTGTACGCGACCCACTCGTCCCACACGTAGAGCGGCGTGTCGTCCCAGTCGCTCGAGCCCGTGATGTAGAGCCCGTAGCGCGACCAGCGCAGCGCAGGAGGGATGTAGGCGGCCACGTCGCTCTTTCGCATGTCGGGCTCCCTCACGAGGCACGCGCGTCCATCGAGCACGTAGAAGCCGTTCGCGCGGGTGCCCGTGTCGTTCATCGTGTTGCGGATGTGGCTGTGGATGCCGTGCGAGGTCTCGTGCCCCGACGTGACCGTGTCGGCGTCGAAGTACGTGTCGCCGTACGAGCGCGGCAGGTGCTGCACGATGTCGGTGAGCACCGCGCCCCAGCTCGCGTCCGTCGACGTGCGCCCCGCGGCCAGCGTGCGGCACGTCAGCTCGCCGAGCGGCGGCGGCGCAGGCCGGAACGCGTCGGGGGCGAGCACGAAGGCATCGACGGGGATCGCCGCGAACGCATCGGGACGATCCATCGGCATCGCCGCGTCCACCCCGAGCTCGAGGCCCGCGTCCCACGGCGTGCGAGCCGCGTCCACCCCCGGCGCCACCTGCGCGTCCACCGCGGACACGCCCGCGTCCGGGCTCGACGGCGCACGACCGCGTGGGCGTGCCGTGGGCTCACCACAGCCCGCGACGGCCGCCGCCAGGAACAGCGAGGTTGCTGCGCGCACGAGGCGGACGGAGACAGTCGAACGACGGGGATCGGCGTGCATCGGCCCTCTAGTGGCAGGGCGCACGCGAAACCAATCACCCCGACGATGGGATGGGCGCGTGAGTCGCTCGCGTACCCGCGCTGTCCCTACCCCGTGTCCCCGTGTCCCTACCCCGCGTCCCGACCGTGACCTCGTGACACGGCGAGGCACGGCGTCTCGCGCGATCCCCACCACGAACGGAGCCGGCGCCGGGTGATCGAGGCGCTGCGGGGCTCGGTGCTCGCCGCGATGTGCTCACGCTCGCGGCGCGGTCCGTGCTCTTCTCGCTCGACATGACGAAGCGACGTGACGACGACGACACCGCCGCCGAGGTCGGCGGCCTCTCCGCCCTCGGTGCCGGGGGCCTGGCCGGCGCGCGTCTGCTGGGCGCGCTCCTCGACGAAGGCCCCAGGCCCTCACGCGAGCTCGGGCCGGCCCCGATCGGGTCCGATCCGTGGCTGCTCGCGGAGATCCGCCGCGCCATCTCGCGAGACGCGGGCCTCGACGCCGCGCACGTCGCGGTCCGTGTCGAGGAGGCGATCGTGACGCTGACCGGATCCCTCGAGCCGGCGCAGGCCGCGCGCCTCGAGCGCGCCGTGCGGAGCGTCCAGGGGATCAAGCGCCTCGTGATGGAGCCCGCGCGCTGAGCGATCGCTGGGCAGGCTCGGCGCGAGCAGAGTGGTCTGGTAGGGTCCGCCGCGTGAACGGCCAACCCATCGATCCCGACACGCTCGCCGCGCCCCGCGGCTACTCGAACGGCATGCTCTTTCCGGCGGGAGGCCGCGTGCTCTTCGTCGCCGGTCAGATCGGCTGGGACAAGGACGGTCAGTTCGTCGACGGGCTCACCGCGCAGTTCGAGCTCGCGCTCCGCAACATCCTCGAGGTGGTGCGCGCGGCGGGCGGCGGCCCCGAGTCGATCGGGCGCCTCACGATCTACGTGCTCGACAAGGCGGACTACGCCGCGAAGGTGAAGGAGATCGGCCGCGCCTACCGCGCCGTGCTGGGCAAGCACTTCCCGGCGATGGCGCTCGTAGAGGTCGCGGGGCTCCTCGAGCCGCGCGCCCTCGTCGAGATCGAAGCGACGGCCGTGGTCTGAAGGCCGAGGCGCGTGCGCGCGCCAGTGGAGGATCGCATGCGTGTCCGTGAAGAAGGCTTCCGCATCCTGATCGAGAACGGCGTCTGCACGATCACGCTCGATCGTCCCGACCGCATCAACGCGCTCACGTTCGCGTCCTATGCGGCGCTCCGCGACACGTTCCGCACGATCAACGATCACGCCGAGGTGCGCGTGGTCCTGCTCCGCGGCGAGGGCCCCAAGGGCTTCTGCTCGGGCGGCGACGTGCGCGACATCATCGGCCAGCTCTTCTCGCGCGACATGGCGGGCCTGCTCGAGTTCACGCGCCTCACGGGCTCGCTCGTGCACGCCATCCACACCTGCCGCGTGCCCGTCGTCGCCGCGCTCCACGGCGTCGTCTGCGGCGCGGGCGCCGTGATCGCGATCGCCTCGGACGTGCGCATCGCCGCGCCCGACGCGCGCATCGCGTTCCTGTTCCCGAAGGTCGGTCTCTCGGGCGCCGACATGGGCGCCTCGTGGCTCCTTCCGCGCATCGTCGGCTACGGCCGCGCGTGTGAGCTCCTCTTCACCGGCGACTTCGTCGACGCCGAGACCGCGCACCGCATCGGGCTCTTCAACCGCGTCGTGCCCGCCGACGCGCTGCTCCGCGACGCCGAGGCCTTCGCCCGCAAGATCGCGGACGGCCCCGCGTTCGCCCACGCGATGACGAAGAAGATGCTCGACTACGAGCAGCACGTGGACTTCGCGACGGGCATCGAGGCCGAGGCGCAGGCGCAGGCGATCTGCATGCAGCACCCCGACTTCCGCGAGGCCTACGACGCGAACGTCGAGAAGCGCGCGCCGCGCTTCCGTTGATCGAGGGATCATGCGCAGCACCGTGAACGCCCCGCCCCTGCTCTCCGACGACGTCGTGGAGCGCGCCTTCGTCGATGGCGACGCGATGCGCGACGCCTGGGCGTCGGCCGCCGCGCTCGAGCCCGCCGCGCTGCGCGTGGAGCACGACGCGCCCGATCCCCGCACGGCGCTCGTCGAGCTCGTGCGCCTCCTCGGCGAGCGAGGCCTCCTCGGCCTGGCGGTGCCGAGCGCGTACGGCGGCACGTACGCCGAGGTGCGCTCCGTCCCGCTCTGTCTCGCGCGCGAGCGCCTCGGGTACAGCTCGCCGCTCGTCGAGCTCGCGTTCGCGATGCAGGCGCTGGGCAGCTACCCCATCACCGCGCGCGGCAGCGAGGCGCTCAAGGAGCAGTACCTCCCGCGCGTCGCGGCGGGCGAGGCGGTCGCAGCCTTCGCGCTCACGGAAGAAGACGCCGGCTCGGACCTCTCGCGCATGCGCACGAGCGCGACGCTCGTGCCCGAGGGGTATCGGCTCCAGGGCAAGAAGATCTTCATCTCGAACGCGGGCCTCGCGAGCTTCTACGTCGTCTTCGCGGTGACCACACACGCCACCGCCGAGACGAAGCTCCGCGTCTCGGCGTTCGTCGTCGACGCCGATCGTGCGGGCGTCTCGACGCGACCGCAGCACGTGCTCGGCGGCCATCCCATCGGCGAGCTCGTGCTCGACGACGTGCTCGTGCCGCTCTCCTCGCGCATCGGCCCCGAGGGCGCGGGCATGTCGATCGCGCTCGAGACGCTCCACAAGCTGCGCCCGACCGTCGGCGCCGCGGCCCTCGGCATGGGCCAGCGCGCGCTCTCCGAGGCGGTCGCGCACGTGCGGTCGCGCGAGCAGTTCGGCGCCCCGCTCGCGGAGCTGCAGGCCGTGCAGATGTCCCTCGCGGACATGGCGTGCGACCTCGAGGGCGCGCGCCTGCTCGTCTACCGTGCAGCGGCCGTCGCCGACGTCACCGCGCAGCTCAAGGCGCAGAACGGCGCCGAGCAGCCGGGCGATCGCGCGCGCGTCGCGCGCACGGGCAGCATGGCCAAGCTCGTCGCGACCGAGGCTGCCTTCCGCGTGATCGATCGCGCGGTGCAGCTCCACGGCGGGCGCGGCGTCGAGACCACGGGCATCGTCGCGCGGCTCTACGAGGACATCCGCGCGCTGCGCATCTACGAGGGCGCCTCGGACGTGCAGCGCCTGCTCATCGCGCGCACGTTCCTGGAGCGCGGCGTGTGAGCAGCGAGGGCTCGGGAGGACGCAACGCGCGCGGGCGCGTGACGGGCGCGCTCGCGCCAGCGTGGCTGGTCGCCCGCGACGAGCTCGGCCCGCTCCTTGCGGCCGCGGCGCGCTTCCTCGGACGCGAAGGTGGCGCCGCGAGCCTCGAGCGCGGCGCCCCCACCCTCGCCTGGCTCTCGCGGCGCATCGACACCTTCGCCGAGCGCGAGGCGAGCGCGCGCGAAGAGGCAGAGTTCGTCGAGGGCGCAGGCGCGCTGCTCGCCGCGGTGCTCGTCGATCACGTGGGCCTCGGCGCGCACGTGGAGCGCGACGGCGTGCACCGGATCCGCCTCGGCACCCACGGCTTCTTCGATCCCTTCCAGGCGATCGAGACGGCCCTGGCCGCGAGCTCGGCGCGTACGGCGCTCGTGGCCGAGGTCGCGCGCGCCGAGGCCGAGGCCGCGGGGCTCGCGGGCCACGGGCGCGTCTCGCGCGCCTTCGAGCGCGTGCTCTCCGACGTGCGCCCCGACCTCGCCGTCGACGATCGATTCGAGGGACGGCTCTGGCTCTCCACGCTCGACAGCGTCTCGGATCCGGAGAGCTCGCCCGTGGAGGTCGACCTCGCCCGCGTGATCGCGCTCGCCGATGGCCAGAGCGACGCCGCGGTCGAGAACGCGGTGAAGAAGCTCGTGTCGATGCTGCCCGGCGGCAGCCACGTGGGCATCGCCCGCGAGGAGGCCCTCACGCGCCTCTTGCCGCGGGTCGTCGGCCCTGCGTTCGATCTCCGCGCGACCCTGTACGCGCGCCCCTTGCCCAACGGTGCGCGCCTCTGCCTGGTGCTCGCCTACGACGGCCGCTCGCGCTTCGTGCGCTCGCACGAGCTCGAGGGCTGGGCGATCGAGCCCGACGAGGGCGTGCGCGTCGCGCTCGAGAACCTCGCGAAGCGCTCGGTGCGCGCGCGCTTCGGACGCATCGACACGGTCGACGGCCCGATCATCTTCGCCCGCACCGGCGACGGGCTCGACTCGGCGCGGATCGTCCTTCCCGGCCTCGTCGACGTGCTCGGCCCCGAGCTCGGAGAGCCGTTCATCGCCGCGGTCCCGCACCGCGACGCGCTCCTGGCCTGTCGCGCCGACGCCCCGCGCTCGCTCGAGGCGATGATGGTGCGCGTGAGCGACGACCACGCACGCGCCCCGCACCGCATCAGCGACAAGCCCTTCCTGGTCGACCGCGCGGGCCTGCGCCCGCTCTGACCACGACGCCGCACGGATCACGACGCCGCAGGGCTCGCCGGGCAGTTCGACCAGGGCGCGCCTTTGACGGATCGCCCGCCGCGCCCCACACATCGGGCTCGGCGCGAGCGCGCGCCCGAAGGAGCTCAACGTGGCCGTCCAGACCCTCACCGATGCCGATTTCCAGAAGGAGCTCGAGGCGAGCGAGCTCGCCGTCGTCGACTTCTTCGCCACGTGGTGTGGTCAGTGCATGTTGATGAAGCCGAAGTACCAGAAGCTCTCGGACGAGCTGACGCACGTCCGCTTCTTCCTGGTCGACGGCGAGGCCGCCCCCGAGGCCCGCAAGTCGGTGGAGATCCCCAACCTCCCGTACTTCGCGATCTACCGGAACGGAAAGCAGATCGACGGCCTCTTCACGACGAAGGCCGACGGCCTGCGCGAGAAGCTGCTCGAGGTCTTCGGCGCGCCGCCGGCGCCCACCGCGTGATCGAGGAGACCCGAGGATGAAGCCCGCCGAGTCACGCCGCCTCGCCCTCGAGAAGACCGCCGACGAGCTGGCCGCGGCGATCGAGCACCTCTCCGAGGAGCGAGATCCGCCCTTCGCGTGTGCAGGCGCCGATCACGGCGAGATGCTCACGAACGTGCTGCTCGCGCAGCGCATCCGCGAGCGGATCGATCGCGGCGAGGACCCCAAGGACGCCTTCCGCGCCGTGATGGGCGAGGTCCGCGCCGTCGTCTCGAACGACTGACCCGCTCGTCAGCTCGAGGATCCTCGACCCAGACGGCTCAGGGGCGCAGCTCACCCCTGGAGCAGGAGCGAGGAGGAGAGTCTTCGACGATCGAGCGACGGGGAGCTCGAGGGGCCGGAGGTCTCTCGACCTGGAAGCCTCAGTAGCCCTCGCGGAGCTCCGCGTGGTCGCCGACCTCGACGGTCTCGACCGAGCGCGTGATCCAGAGGCCCGCGCTGCGCGGTCGCAGCGAGACGACGCGGCCTTCGGCGATGACCTCCTCCGGCCACTCCTCGGGATCCTCGGGGATCGCGGCAGCCTGACCGACGGATTCGGGCGAGGACTCGAGGTGACGGCGCCACTCGTCCGAGCGACGCGTCACGAAGAAGCGGTTGCCCAGGCGCACGCCGTCGTCCTCGCCCATCGGCACGAAGACCACCTGCTGCTCGCCGAGCAGCTCGTGCGGCACGAGCGTCGCGACGACCTCGGTGTCCATGTCGCGATCGGACGCGACGGGCGGGACGACCTCGAAGCGTCGCGGAATCGCCGCGACCTGATAGCCGCGCTCGATCGGCTCGAGCGCCTCGAGCAGCGTCGCCTGTGCGATGCGGCGGTCCTCGTCGTAGCGATCGATCCGGACCGTGCCGAGGATGCGCACGAGCGTTCCGGACTCGCGCGGCTCGCGCTCGCTCGCCTCGTAGACGCGGTAGATCGTGAACTCACCCTGCGGACGCTCGCGCTCGCTCCGATCGCCGCCGAAGCGGATGTAGAGCGAGTCGTACGGCGAGAGCAGCATGTGATCGGTCGGAGAGCCGATGATCTCGCCGCTCTCCTCGAGCGCTTCCCGATCGAGGTAGCCGAACTCGCGCAGGAAGAGCGTGCCGGCCGCCACGCCGCGTCGCGACGTGACCTGCTGTGGCTCCGCGATCATCGCGCCGCCCTGTCCGAGCAGGCGCACCTGATCGAGCGGATAGATCCAGTGCGGGTTCGTGATCTCGGGGTTGTACGACCAGAGGCGCGGCCAATCCCACGGGTTGCCGTAGTAGCGACCGCTGATGCCCCAGAGCGTGTCGCCCCGCTGCACCGTGTGGGTGGGAGGGATCACCGACTCGTGTCGGCGGAGGCCCACCGTGCCGAGACCACCGGCGCCCTCGTCTCCCGTGTCGATCCACTCCTGCGCCGACGTGGCGGAAGGCGCGGCCGCGGCCGCGAGGCCGACGAAGATGGAGAGACGGATCAGCTTGCGATTCATGTGTCCTCCCGCGAGGCGAGCCGGGCCGCGACCGTGCCGGGATGCTCCGCCCGCACACGTCGGAAATAGGTGCGCGCGCCATCGAGGTCACCCTGCCGCTGTCGACAGAAGCCTAGACGCAAGAGCGCATCGGGAACCTTGTTGCCGTGAGGAAAGCGCCGAACCATCTCGGCGAGCTCACGCTCGGCTGCCGCGTAGTCGCGGCGCATGTAGAGCACCTCGCCGCGCCAGTACATCGCGTTGTCCGCGTACGGGTGCTGCGGGTGCGCGTGGAGGAAGCCCGTGAGACCCGCAAGGGCCTCGTCGAAGCGGCGCGCCGCGACGTGGGCGAGCGCGGCCTGGTACTCGCGCACCGACGGATCGTCGGCGGTGCGATGGCCGCTCGCTCCCGCACCACCGAGGCCGGGCGCGGCGCCCAACATCGGCGCAGGCGGCGCAGGCAGCACGGTGACGGGGCGATCGGGGATCGGCGGCACCATCGAGCGCATGCCCGGGGGCGCGACGACCGGCAGCGGACCGAGGCCCGCCACCGTCGGCGGCGCAGGCACGTACTGCGGCATCACGGCTGCGGGCATCGCATGCGCGACGCTCGGATCCATCACCGGAGGCGCGTACGCGACCTGCGGCAGCTCCGGCGGACCGTAGAGACGAAGCACGGGGCGCGGCCCGGCGTCCTCGGCCGGGGCTTCTTCTTCGACCGGCTCCTCGACCTCCCGCACGCGGGGCGCGGGGCGCTCGGTGTCGCCGATGCGCACGACCGGGCGCTCGTAGCTCTCGGTCTCGCGCTCCTCGGCCTCGGAGCGGAGATCGCGAACCTGCGCGTCGGCCAGTGCGAGGCGCGACTCGAGCTCGCGGATGCGACGCTCACGGCGCGTCGCTTCGGTCTCGAGCTGCTCGAGCCGCGCGACGGCGACCTCGCCGCCGCTGCCCTCCGCCACGTCGGGGCCCGCCGCGCTCGGTGCGGGCGCCGTCGAGGCACCGCAGCCCACGAGCGCTGGACCGACGGCCAGCGAGGCAATCACCAGCATCACGCGGACGGACTTCGGAGCGGACGCAGACCGGGTCATGACCGGCCCATCGTAGGGAGCGTCTTGCAGAGGGGTCAAAAAACGCGCGGTCCTCGGACCGGCGGCCCCGTCACGCCGTCGGACGCTCCCAGAGCCCACCGACGCGGCGCCGGTCCGGGAGCGCGCCCTTCTCGCGAGCCGCCGTGCCGAGCGGCTGGATCGCGAGGAAGAAGCCGACACCGGCCGCAGCGCCGAGCGTCGAGACGACGCCGAAGACCGGCGGCCAGAGGGCGAGCGTCGTCACCACCACGACGCCCACGAGCGCCGCGATGACCAGGCCACGGAGCGGCGCGCGCGCGGCCGCGACGACCACGCTGGGGTCCTCGATCGACACCAGACGCGCGCGCAGCGGTGCCTCCGAGGCCGACGCAGGCGCGGTCTCCAGCCAGAGCCAGACCCGCTGCCCCGGCCCCACCCTGCGCTCCACGCACGTGCCGAATCCCTTGAACGTCGAGGCGCGTGGCCACGCCTCGTCGAACGCCGCGCGGTCGCCCCGTGCGCCCTCCGCGAGACACCAGACGAGCGGCGCGCTCGCGGCCACCACGCGGACCTCTCGCCCGTCCACCTCGACGCGCCCGCCGTGGAGCGCGCCCCGTGCGCTGCGATCCGTGAACAGGATCCGCTGCGGCCCCGAGACCGTCATCGCGCGGCCGATCTGATCGATGGAGTGCGTGGCGAGGGCGGCCTCGGGGCCCTCTCCGGCCACGACCGTGGCGCGGACGAGGCGCCCTGCCCCACGTGCGGCCTCGAGGCGCTCGCGCCAGCGGCCGAGCTCTGCGTGCTGCTTGAGCGCATCGGCCGCGATCAACAGCGTGTTCACCCAGAGCACGCCGAGCGCGAACAAGCCCATGGTCTCGAGCGAGAGGGTGAGCATGACTCAGTCCGCGAGGGCGTCGGCCTCCGCTTGCTCCTTGCGCACGTCGCGCGAGGCGAGCTCACGGTTGCTGCTCGGCGCGGGCGCCTCGGCGGCACCGAGCGCTGCCGGCGGCGACACCCGGAAGACGAAGGTCCTCAGCAGGTAGAGGACCATGCTCGGCTCGTCGAGGCGCGGATCGATGCGACCCACACACTCTCGCTCGTGCTGCTCGGCGAGCACCGACCAGTGCAGGCCCGCACGGTTGTGATGGATCGTGTGGTAGCCGTTGTTGCACATCACCCAGTTGAAGAAGCGACCCACGAAGTTGCGGCTGTGGTTCCAGTCGCTCTTCACGTCGCAGCCGTCGTGCTGGATGAGGTTGATGCGGAGGATGCCGCGCGCGCCCCAGAGCTGCGGCAGGAGCACGAAGAAGAGCGCGCCCCAGAAGTCCCAGAGGAGCAGCGCACCCGTGAGGCCGAAGGCGAAGACCTGCTCGATCAGGTACTGCCGGCGGAAGTCGGCCTGTCGCGTCGTGAGCGCCCAGCGGCTCACGCCGTTGAACGTGTTGGGCCCGACCACGTTCGGGAAGTGGATGAGGTTGAGCAGGTGCCAGCGGAACGACACGTTCTCCGGCGCCGCCCAGTCGGGCTGACCGTCGTCGTCGAAGTGGTGGTGCACCAGGTTGTGCGACGCGATGTTCGCCGACGCGGGATAGAGCGCGCCGAAGCTGATCACGCAGCGGAAGACGCGGTTCAGCGTCTTGGACTTGAAGATCCCCTTGTGCAGGTGGTTGTGGATCACCACCGCGGTGAGGAACGAGAGGTAGCAGGCCGCGAGGAACATCGGCAGGTTCCGGCAGACCGGCACGAAGTACATCGCGAGCATGATCGCGAGGTAGAGCGTGACGATGCCGATCTGCCGCCGGTCTGCTCGGTGGTGGAGCAACCAGGTGTCGACCCGCTCGCGCGAATCGTTCGCCGCCGCGGGGCTCACCGTGTCGATCGTCGCCGTCGACATCGTGCCTCCTCAGTCGTCCGCGCCCGCCGCGTCGACCGCGCGGGTCGGCATCTTCATCGGGTTGAAGGCACGGGCCATCTTGTGGTGATTGCCGTGGTAGTAGATGCCGAAGAAGATTCGGTTTCCGAGCCAGAACCAGCCCGTGTCGAGGTTCGCGGGCTCGATCTTCGCGTCGGGGACGTGGGCGTTGTGGCCGGCCCAGTTGAAGTGGATGACGAAGAGCGCGGCGAACACGAAGGCCGGCAGGTACACGAAGACGAACAGGCCCGGCCCGAGCAGCGTGAGCCAGAGCGCCGCGACCGACACGCCCGTGACGAACGACCAGAACGAGCGGAAGCGCTCGTAGCGGCGGCGCTCGGGCGTGTCGCCGTGCACCTCGAAGTACTGCTGCTGGAGCTGCTTCTCGACGTTGATGAGGGTGTTGATCGCGTAGCGCCAGTACGAGCGCTCGGCCGGATGCGGGTCCCGCGTCGCGTCGTCGGTGTAGCGGTGATGGCGGCGGTGCACGATCTCCCACGAGGCGAACTTCGTGAGCACCATCGCCCCCACGATCTCGCCGACGATGCGGTTGACCGCCTTGGGGAAGTTCCCGTGCGACGCGTTGTGCGCGAACACGTGCGCCATGATCATCACGTAGATCGCGGGGATCACGAGCCAGTGCATCCACGGCTGCCACGTCGGCGCTTGGTAGCCGAGCGCGACGCACGCGCCGATGCCGGCGGCCGCGATCACCAAGTGCGCGGTGTCGTACTTCACGTAGAAGTGCGGGTCGCGCTTGAACTGCGCGAAGGGTAGCGAGCTCCAGTACCCCGGAGCTGCGGTCGGTGGACGGCGAGACGCGACGGCGTCGGTGGCTTCGGCAGGCGCGGACATCGGCTCCCTCGATCGAGTCGAGCAGCTCGGGCGCAGGACACGCACCGAGCCACCCGAATGAGGGGGCTGGGTATCACAGCGATCCGAGCCCGTCACGCTGCGTGCGCGCGCAAACGTGTGTTGGCTCGCTCCGCATTTCGTGCGGTGCGGTGTGAATCCGGGTCACGCCGCCGGAACCCGAAGAGACTCGCGGAATCCCCGCAACTCGTGCGAGCCCGTGTGAATCGGAGTCACGCCCCCTCGCGGGGTGGCCCGGATCGAGTCAGTCCGAGAAGAGCTCGTCGATGTCGGCCTTGGTGAGGCCCTTGAGGCCCGCGCCGTCGGTCGAGAGCACGTTCTCCATGAGCGCGCGCTTCTTGTCCGAGAGCTGGAGGATCTTCTCCTCCACGGTGCCGCGCGCGATGAGGCGGTAGACCGTGACGACCTTCGTCTGGCCGATGCGGTGCGCGCGGTCGGTCGCCTGATCCTCGACGGCAGGGTTCCACCACGGATCGAAGTGCACGACCGTGTCGGCGCCCGTGAGGTTGAGGCCGGTGCCGCCCGCCTTGAGCGAGATGAGGAAGGCGCTGCAGGTCTCGTCCTTGTTGAAGTGGTCGACGCGCTCCTGACGATCCTTCGTCGAGCCATCGAGGTACTCGTACTTCACGCCATCCTGATCGAGCGTGGTCTTGATGAGCTGCAGCATCTCGACGAACTGCGAGAACACGAGCACGCGGTGACCGCCGGCGACGGCCTCGCTCAGGATCTCGCGCAGGGCCGAGAGCTTGCCGCTCGTGTCGTCGTTCCACTCGCCGTTGAGCTTGGTGAGGCGCGGATCGCAGGCGGCCTGGCGCAGGCGCGTGAGCGCCGCGAGGATCTGGATCTGCGCCTTCTGCACGCCCTGCTTCTCGACCTCCGAGAGCACGCTCGCGCGCAGCTGACCGAGCATCTGCTTGTAGAGCTTGTTCTGCTCCTCCGCGAGCGGCACCACGATCTCCTGCTCGATCTTCGCAGGCAGCTCGGGCGCGACCTCGCTCTTGGTGCGGCGCATGACGAGCGGGCGCACGATCGTGCGCAGCCGTCGCATCGTCTCCTCGTCGCCGCGATCGATCGGTCGCGCGTAGCGCTCCTCGAACGTCTTGAGCGAGCCGAGCAGGCCCGGCGACGCGAAGTCCATGATCGACCAGATCTCGCTCAGGCGGTTCTCGATCGGCGTGCCCGTGAGCGCGAGGCGACGCTCGCTCTTCACCCGCTTGGCGGCGCGCGCCGTGGCCGAGAGCGGGTTCTTGATGTGCTGCGCCTCGTCGAGGATGAGGTAGCGGAAGCCGATCTCGCTGAGCAGCTCCTCGTCGCGACGAAGGAGCGCGTAGCTCGTGATGACGACGTCGACCTCTTCGAGCTCGCTGCGCTGCTCGTGTCGGTCCGCGCCGTGCCAGAGGAGCGTGGAGAGCGAGGGCGCGAACTTCTCGATCTCGCGCGCCCAGTTCGGCACGACCGACGTCGGCGCGACGACGAGCGTGGGCGCGTGCGACTTGGACTTGCTCTTGAGCCAGAGCAGGAGCGCGATGGTCTGCAGGGTCTTACCGAGACCCATGTCGTCGGCGAGGATGCCGCCCGTGCCCACGTTGTGGAGGAACACGAGCCAGCTGAAGCCTCGCTTCTGGTAGTCGCGGAACTGCGCGACCTTGAGGTTGCGCGGCTTGGCGATCTGCTCGATCTCGGCGACGTCCTCGAGCTTGCCGAAGAGCTCCTTGGCCTGCGGCGAGACCGAGTGGTTGCCCACGAGGCGCAAGAGCTCCTGCACCCTGCCCGCCTGCGACAGCGGGATCTTCGCGCCGTTCTGGCCCGCGACGATCTCGGCCATGCGCTCGAGCACCTCGGCGACCTCGTCGGCGCGCACCGGCGCCCACGAGCCGTCCGCGAGCTTCACGAGCTTGCGCCCCTTCTCGAGCGCGCCGCGGAGCTCGTCCTCGTCGACGGCCAGACCGTCCGCGGAGAACGCCACGTCGAGCGAGAGCCAGTCGACGCCGCTGCCGACGCGCACCGCGGCCGTGACGCTCGAGTCGCGCACCTTCACCGCGCGGAGGTTGCTCGGGACGAGCTTCTCCCAGTCCGCCGGCAGCTGCGTGATGCCCTGCGTCCAGAACGCGACCGCCGAGTCACCTTCGGTGCGGAGGCCTTCTCGCGTCTCGTCGACGACGAAGCCCTGGTTCATGAGCAGCTGCACCGCCGCCATCTCGGCGCCGACGTCGCGACGCACGACGCGCGGCCGACCCGAGGGATCGCGCGGCGGAAGGAACGCGAGCGGCGAAGGGAATTGCCCCGGCGGCACGAGGAAGACCTGCTCGCCGTAGACGACGTGCAGCTTCGCGCGGGCCTCGAGGATGTCGCCGTCGGTCTGCAGGCGAAGGCGCGGCTGCTCGTCGACGATGTCGGCGACCTGCGAGATGTCGGGCAGCTCGGCGCCGAGCAGCGCAGCCACGCGTGGCACGAGCTCGGTGAGCATGCGCGGCAGATCCGACATCGGATAGACGAGGGCAGGCGACCGATAGAGGCGCGAGAGCCACGACGGCGTGATGACGTCGGCGATCGGGCGCGCGATGCCCTCGGTCGTGTCGAGCTGCCAGCTCGGCGTGCCCTCGAACCACGCGCCCTGCGAGAGCGGGAAGCGTCGGATGCCGTTCTTGCTCTCGAAGACCACGCGCACGCGGCAGGTCTTGCCGTTGGCTTGATCGAGCTCGAGGCGCGGGCGCAGCGGCTCGTCGGAGAAGCGGAGCTCCATCGACGCGGGCTCGAGCAGGACGCGGTGTCCCTTGAGGAGCCCCAGGAGCTCGGCCGCGTCCTCGCCGCGGACCTCGGCCATCGTCGGTGCGCCGCGGCCGGCGTGTCGCGCGAGCAGACGCATCACCGGGCGCAGCGCCGTGGGGATGCCCTGGAACGTCGAGAGCGAGTCGAGGATCGGCACGCCGGTGCGGGTGCCGGCGACGACGGGCGTGATCGTCAACGACGCCGGTCGCACCTGCATGCGGAACTCGATGTCGAAGGGCTTGCGCTCTTCTTCCGGCGTCGGGAGCCACGCGTCGAAGAGACGCGTCTCGGTCGGCGGCGGCGGCGCGATCGGCGCGGAGCCGAGCAGCTCTTCGCCGCGACGGCGGCGTCGCGAACGACGGCGCTTGCCGCCCACCGACACGGTCTGCGGGCCCGCGCTCGTCAGCTCCTGGCCGGTCTTGGCGGCGGGCGTCGTGACGAACGTCTTCGCATCGGGCGGCGGCGCCGCCGCGGGCGTGCCGTCGGGCAGGCGCGGACGCGGTGGGCGCTCGCGATCGCGCAGCGCGACCAGGAGCGCGGCGACGTGCTTGCAGTGCCCCGTCGGCCCGCGAAAGCCCGGGCACGTGCACGCAGAGCGGATCGTGTTGTCGTCCTGGAGGATGATGCGGGGCTCGTACAGGTCGGTCTTGACCTGGATGCGGCCCCACGCCTCGCTCTCTTCGGTCGCGATGTCGCGGACGTCGCCGCGACGCGCGTACTGGCGACCGCGGAGGAACGCGTTGCCACCGACGACGCGCTGCACCGCGCGATCGGAGAACCTTCCGACGTGCTGCGCGATCCGGCTCGGATCGGGCGCGCGTGCCGGCGCGTCCTCGGCCGAGCCTTCGTCGGCGTCGTCGGCGTCTTCTTCTTCGTCGATGCCGTCCTCGGCGTCGAGCGACTCGGGCTCCAGATCCTCGAGCGATGTGTCGGGCATGCGATCGCTGTCCGTAGAGGCGCGCGGGGCCCCGGAAGAGGGCTCGTGGCGCGCGACGATCCCCGGAGGCCAGCGCCGCGACACCCTCGTCACGGCCCGGCTCGGCGAAACCGGTGACCTGCCTGTCAGGTCCACCACGTCGGCCGCGGCGTGAGGCCGCGGTGCGTGTCCAGTCTGCCTCCGGCTGCTACGCCCAAGCCCGCGAGAGCGCGGGTTCGAACGGAGCTGGGTAGAACGGCTCCGGTATTGCACGGCCCCGCGCGGACCGCAAGAGCCGCGCTCCACTGCGCGCGACGCCCGCGACGACGCGCCGCTCGGGTACCATCGCGGGCCCGATGGTCACCTTCCAGGACGTCCTCCGCGCATGGCCGCTCGTGCATCGCTGGCTGCCGCGCACGCCGCTCTATCGCTATCCGCTCCTGTCGTCGCGCTGGGGCTTCGACGCGTTCGTGAAGCACGAGAACCACCTGCCGATCGGCGCCTTCAAGGTGCGCGGTGGCGTGAACCTCTTCGCGAACCTCACCGACAGCCAGCGCGCGCGCGGCGTGATCACGGCCACGCGCGGCAACCACGGGCTCTCGCTCGCGTGGGCAGCGCGCACGTTCGGCTCGCGCGCGGTGATCTACGTGCCCAAGCACAACAACCCCGAGAAGAACGCGATCATGCAGTCGCTCGGGGCCGAGGTGATCGAGCACGGCCGTGACTTCGACGATGCGCGCGAAGAGGCCGAGGCCCGCGCGCGCAACGAGCTCTTGCGCCTCGTGCACCCCGCGAACGAGCCGCTGCTCATCGCGGGTGTCGGCACGTACGCGATGGAGATCGCCGAGGATCTCCCGGATGCGGACGCGATCTTCGTCCCGATCGGCGGCGGCTCGCTCGTGAGCGGCACGGTCGTCGCGCTGCGCACGATGCGACCCGGCATGAAGATCTACGGCGTGCAGGCGGAGCGTGCGGACGCCCTCGCGCGCTCGCTCGAGCACGGCTCGCTCGAGCACATCGACCGCGCCGACACGTTCGCCGACGGCCTCGCGACTCGCTACGCGTTCGAGCTGCCGTTCGAGATCCTCAAGGCCCACCCGCTCGACGGCATCGTGCGCGTCACCGAGGACGAGATGCAGGAGGCCGTGAAGTACGCCCTCGAAGGCACGCACAACGTGGCCGAAGGCGCGGCCGCGGCAGCCTACGCAGCGGCCTTCAAGATGCGCGCGGAGCTCCGCGGCAAGAAGGTCGTGATCGCGCACAGCGGCCACAACATCGACCGCAACACGCTGCGCTGGGCGCTCGGCATGTTCGACGCCTGAGCCGCGCGCTCACATCGACAGACGCATCGGCCTCACGGGGCCACGTCCCCCGCGAGGTGTGACGACGGGCCCGGTTACTCGGGGATGTCGCCTTCGAGGGGATCGCGGGGGGTGGTGGGCTCGGGAGGCGGCGCGGGCGCGGCGGAGGCGATGGGCTGGATGACGAGCTCGAGCTGGACGGTCTGGCCAGGCTCGACGCGCGTCGTGCCCGCGATCTCCTGGAAGAGCGGGTGCCACGCGGTGACGCGGATGTCCTGGTCGGCCGGGACGTTCGTCATGCGGAAGCGGCCCTCGGCGTCGCTCACCGCGAAGACCGGGTGATAGATCGTGACGACCTCCATGCGGCCACACGCGTTCGCGAACGCGCAGCCGATGGTCCGCACGCCACCCTGATCGAGCACGAGGTCGAGGGGATCCGTCGGCAGGAGCGCGCGCGAGAAGCCCGTGCCGAGATCGGGGAAGAACGGGAAGTTCAGCTCGGTCTCGAAGTGGATCGTGTCGCCACGCTCCGCGACGAGCGTGCGTGGCTCGAGGCGACAGCGCTCGATGCGCGCGGTGCGCGTGCGCGGTCCGGCGGTGTCGGGCCAGTGCTCCGGATCACCGGTCGCCACGATGACGAGGTTCGTGAGGCCGCCGCTCGAGCTGATCTGAACCGGCTGCCGATCGCTCTCGTTGGGCGGCGGACAGTCGCTCGGCATCGCCGCCGACGCGCCTGCGCTGATCATCGGGTTGGTGTCGTAGTTTGGCAGCGCCGCGCCCGGCGCGAGCCGCACCACGCCTTCGACGGTGCCCATCGGGATCACATCGGCCACGACCGGTGCTTCGGTCGCGGTCTCGGGCGGCGGAGAAGTCTCGCCGCTCGTCGCTTCGGGCTGATCGCCGCCACTGCACCCGACGAGCACCAGCATCGAGCTGGCCGCCACGAGGGTCGATCCGGTCGCGAGCATGGACCCGACCGCGCCGAGGCGAGGTGCGCGGAGGCCGGCGATCGAGAAGACGGACGGAACGCGCATGCCCGCGATCATGATGCGTGTGTCGATCGCGGGCACGGCGGTTTCCATTCGGCGGGGCAGCGTGGCCCCTCTCGTCACTCCGTCACTCCGCCGGCGCGGCTGCGACCTCGGTCTCCCCGGCCTCGGCGTTCGGCTCCGCCGCATTCGGATCCGGGAGGCCTGCGAGTTGGTAGCTCGCGCCCTGCGCGAGCTCGAGGTACGCGGTCGGCGCCAGGCCCATCCGCATCACGAAGTACGCGGAGAGCACGAGGGCCGCGACCACGTACCCCGAGCGCATCGGCACCGCGACGGGCGCGCCCTGCTCGGGCTGCTTCATGAACAGGAACACGAGCACCTTGAGGTAGTAGTAGGCGCCCACCGCGCTCATGAGCACCGCGAGGATCGCGAGGTACGTCATGTCGCCGCCCGCGTTCACCGCGGACTCGAGCACCCAGTACTTCCCGAAGAAGCCCGCCGTCGGGGGGAAGCCCATCAGCGAGAGGATGCCGAGCGTGAACGGGATCCCGATCCACGGATGACGGCGTCCCACACCCGCGAGGTCCTCGTAGCTCACGGCCTCCTTGCCGCGGCTTCCGACCGCGATGAGGCTGCCGAACGCGAGCACGTTCGAGACCGTGTAGGCGAGCACGTAGAAGAGCACGCTCGAGACGGCCTCCGTCGTGAGGCGTCCTTCGTCGAAGCGCGCCGCGGCCGCGATGCCCACGAGGAGGAAGCCCGCGTGCGCGATCGAGGAGTACGCGAGCATGCGCTTCACGTTCTTCTGCACGAGCGCGGCCACGTTGCCGACGACGAGCGTGATCGCCGCGAGCCAGAACACGGCCGTCGGCCAGCCCGACGCAGTGCCCGCGAGCATCTCGGTGCCGAAGACACCGAAGAACACGCGCACGATGACGATCACGGTCGCGGCCTTCACCACCACGGCCATGTAGGTCGTGGCCGGCGTGACCGCGCCTTCGTAGGCGTCGGGCGTCCACATGTGGAACGGCACCGCGCTCACCTTGAACGCGAGGCCGATCAGCACGAGGGCCATGCCGAGGATGCCGAGGCGGAGATCGAGCGGACCATCGCCCGTCTCGCCCGTGCGGAAGGCCTCCGCCATGCCGGCGAAGTCCGTGTGCACGGTGGCGCCGTACAGCAGCGCCATGCCGAAGAGCAGGATCGCCGACGCGAAGCTGCCGAGGAGGAAGTACTTCATCGCGCCCTCGGCCGACTTCGGCGAGTGGCGGCGGAACGCGACGAGGCAGTACACGCCGAGCGAGAGCGCCTCGAGCGAGACGAAGAGCGAGAGCAGGTCGGTGGCGCGCACGAGCGCCATGCCGCCGAGCGTCGCCCACACCACGAGCACGTAGAACTCGCCGCGCTCGAGCTTGTGCTCACGCAGGTAGCCGCCCGCGAGCAGACACGCGAGCGCGGCCCCGAGGCACATGGAGACGTCGGCGAACAGCGCGAGCCGATCGGAAGCGAGGTAACCGCCGAGCAGCGCGGGCGTCGCTGCGGTCACCTGCTCGTCCCAGAGGCCCACCGAGACCATCGCCGTGCCACCGAGGATGACGGCGGCGAAGAGGCCGAGCTGCGCGTTCTCCTTCACGAACGCGTCGACGAAGAGCATCGCCATGCCCGCCATCGCGAGCACGAGGAGGGGCAGCAAGGCAGCCCAGTCACCGAACAGAGCGGTCATCGCACACCTCCGCGATCGAACAGCCCAAGTGGGGCTGGGGCCACACGCGGAGCACGAGCGGAGCGAGTGGAGCGGGAGGGGGCCTCGCACACGAACAGAGCGGTCATCGCGCACCTCCGCGATCGAACAGCCCAAGTGGGGCTGGGGCCCCACGCGGAGCACGAGCGGAGCGAGTGGAGCGGGAGGGGGCCCCGCACACGGGGGAGGGGCCGCACGGCCCCTCGGGCAAGGAGGCACAGAGCGGTCATCGCGCACCTCCCGCCAGCGCCAGGGCATGGTCGGCAGCGGGACGCTCCGCCGCGGCGGCCGCGCCGCCCTCGGCCTCGTCGGCCTCCTCGTCGCCCTCGGCGTCCGCGTCCTCACCCTCGGCGCCCGGGGCGGGACGAAGGCGCGTCGCGTCGGCCGAGTACGCCTCGCGCCAGCCCTCGTCGTACTGCGCGATGAAGTGCGCGACGCTCGGGCGCATCGTGTCGAGCATCGAGCTCGGGAACACGCCCATCCAGAAGATCAGGAAGACCAGCGGCGCGAGCGCGATGGCCTCGCGGTGGTTGATGTCGGCCAGGCCCATGTTGGCCTTGTTGGTCAGCGGGCCCCAGAACATCTTGAGCACCGCGTGCAGCATGTAGACGGCGGCGAGGATCACGCCCGTCGCTGCGAAGAACGCGAACACGCGCTCCCACACGCTGAGCTCCTCGGAGACGAACGCGCCGCTCAGGATCATGAACTCACCGATGAAGCCGTTGGTGCCCGGCAGGCCCACCGAGCTCATCGTCACGATCACGAAGAGCGTCGTGTAGATCGGCATCGCCTTCGCGAGACCGCCGAAGTCGGCGAGGTCACGCGTGTGGCGACGGTCGTAGATCACGCCGACCAGGATGAAGAGCGCGCCGGTCGAGACGCCGTGCGCGATCATCTGGAGCACCGCGCCCTCGATGCCGCCGCGCGTGATCGAGAAGATGCCCAGCATGACGAAGCCGAGGTGGCTGACCGAGGAGTACGCGACCAGCTTCTTCACGTCGCGCTGCACCCACGCGCAGGCCGCGCCGTAGATGATGCCGATGACCGCGAAGACCGCGAGGGTCGGGCCGAGGTAGTGGCTCGCGTACGGGAAGAGCGGCATCGCGAAGCGGAGGAAGCCGTAGCCACCGAGCTTCAGGAGGACCGCCGCCAGGATCACCGAGCCCCCGGTGGGCGCCTGCACGTGGGCATCGGGCAACCACGTGTGGAGCGGGAACATCGGCACCTTGATGGCGAACGCGAGCGCGAACGCCGCGAAGAGCCAGAGCTGCTCGTCCTGCGAGAGCTGGAGCCGCAGCAGGTCCGCGAGCGCGAACGAGTACTCGCCCGAGAGCGCGTGGTACTGCGCGACCACGTACAGGATGGCGACCAGCATGAGGAGGCTGCCGACCATCGTGTAGATGAAGAACTTGAGGGCCGCGTAGATGCGGTCCTTGCCGCCCCAGATGCCGATGATCAGGTACATCGGCACGAGCATCAGCTCCCAGAACACGTAGAAGAGGAAGAGGTCGAGCGAGACGAACGCTCCGACCATCCCGACCTCGAGGAGGAGGAACGCGAACGCGTACTCCTTGATCTTCGTCGTGATGGAGTTGAACGACACGTAGAGCGAGATCGGCGTCAGCACGGTCGTGAGGAGCACGAGCCAGTACGAGATGCCGTCGACGCCCACCGAGTAGCGGATGCCCAGCGCGGGGATCCACTCGACGTCCTGCGTGAACTGGTACGCCGAGCCCGAGTAGTCGCCGTGGAAGAGCCACGCCGAGATCCAGAGCTCGATCACCATCACCGCGAGCGAGAAACGGCGGATGATCGCCGTCCACTGGCGCGGGATGAACAGCACCGCGATCGCGCCGAGCATCGGCACCGCGAGCAGCAGCGAGAGCAGGTTGGCCGGCGCTGCGGGCGCGTGGATCGGCAGCTCCAGGAAGATGGCAGCGACGAGGATCGCGAGGACGATCTCGACGCGCGCCTCGGCCGGGCTGACGGTCACCGGCGGTGCGGAATGCGTGTCGTGCGAGTGGCTCATCGTGCACCTCCCACGGACGCCGCTTCCAGGGTGGCGACGTGCTCGAGGGGAGTCGGCAGCGCGACGACGACATCCTCGGCGGCGCGCGCGTGGTTACCGAACAGGTTCCTGACCTCGAGCGTCACGCGTGCGCGGGCCGCGACGCGGATCGTGCTGAGGCCGATGCGGGCGGTGTCGCCGGTGCGGAGGCGAATCTCCTCGACGGGCTCGTCCGACGCGGGCTGACCGGGGACACTGAGCGCGGCCGAGCCGGGGACGATCACGACCTCGGCGCCGTGCTCCTCGCTGATCTCGAGACGCGCGGTCGGCGTCACCGCCACGCCCGCCTCGGGGATGCGCGCGCGGTCGATCCAGTCGATCGACAGCTGATCGACCGGAAGCGCGACCGTCTCCTCCTCGAGGTCGACGACCAGGTCCTCGCCGATCGGCATCTCGAGCTCGTCGCCGACGTCGGGCTGCTCGATCACGAGCACGAGGCCGAAGAAGGCGTCGTCCTCGTACGTGTGGCTCGTGCTCGCCTCGGCGCTCCACTCCGAGTCCGGCTCGCCGTCCGAGTCGAAGTCCCAGCGGTACTCGTAGCCCGGGCCCTCGCTCGCCGACATCTCGAAGGTCGTGCCCGTGTCGGGCGCCGTGACCTCGAGCTCGACGTGCGGGTACGTGAAGAACCAGACGAGGCCGAAGGCGCCTGCCGCGAAGCCCGTGGTGTACACGTAGATCGCGCCGGTCTGCGCGCGCGAGACGAGCGCGCCGACACCCTTGGCCACGAGGCCCGGGACCTTCGTCAGGAGGCCATCGACGGCGATGCGATCGATGTTCGCGGCGACGACGGCGATCCACTTGAAGGGACCGATGAAGAGGAAGTCGTAGAGCTCGTCGACGCGCCACTTGTCCATGAGGAACGAGTGGAGGCCGGGCATCTGCGCGCGCAGGCCCGCGGGGACCTTGCCGTCGCCCTGGAAGTACCAGGCGTAGGCGAGGCCGATGCCGCCGAGACCGACGAGCGTGCCGACGGCCATGGCGATGGGGCCGAAGCCCAGGCCGTGCTCTTCGCCTTCGGCGATCGGATAGAGATGCGTCCAGGCGGAGACGGGGCCGAGGTGCTCACCATGGCCGTTGAGCCAGTGGCCCCACCACGAGTACTCGCCGAGGCCCGGCACCCAGTGCGGCAGACCGAGGAAGCCGACGAGCAGCGCGCCCACCGCCAGCACGAGGAGCGGGAGCGTGATCGCGTCCTCCGACTCGTGCGGCTCGGCGTGCTCGTGACCCTCACCGTGGTCGTCGTGCGCGCCCTCGCCTTCCGCGGGCGGATGTCCGCCCTTGAACTCGCCCCAGAAGGTCCGGAAGTAGAGGCGGAACATGTAGAAGGCCGTCATGAACGCGCTCACGGCGAGCACGGAGAAGACGGTCCAGCCGACCCACGCCGGCAGGTGATGCGTCGAGTCGAGCGCGCCGAGCAGGATCTCGTCCTTGCTGAAGAAGCCGCTCGTGAGCGGGAAGCCAGCGATCGCGAGGCACGAGACGAGGAAGGTCGCGTGCGTGCGCGGCATGTACTTCCGCATGTTGCCGAGGTAGCGGATGTCGGCATCACCGTGCGCGTGGACCGCGTGCATCACCGAGCCCGCGCCGAGGAAGAGGCAGGCCTTGAAGAACGCGTGCGTGAAGACGTGGAAGAAGCCCGCGCTGAACGCACCGACGCCGACCGCGGCGAACATGAAGCCGAGCTGGCTCACCGTGGAGTAGGCCAGGATCTTCTTCATCTGGTTCTGCACGAGACCGATCGAGGCCGCGACGAAGGCCGTCGCCGCGCCGACGAGCGCGATCGTGATCATCGCGCCCTCGCTGTGGATGAAGACCGGCGAGAGGCGGCACGTGAGGTACACGCCCGCGGTCACCATCGTCGCGGCGTGGATGAGCGCGGAGACGGGCGTCGGGCCGGCCATGGCGTCCGGCAGCCACACGTAGAGCGGCAGCTGCGCGCTCTTGCCGGTGCAGCCGAGGAACAGGAAGAGCGCGGCGCCCGTGGCGATGCTGATGCCGAGCGGACCACCGCCCACCGACATCGGCGTCGCCGCGAGCTCGGCAGCGGCGCTGTTGATCTCGGAGAACTCGAACGTGTGGACCGTCGAGATGATGAGGAACGTGCCGATGAGCACGCCGAAGTCACCGATGCGGTTCACCACGAAGGCCTTGCGGCCGGCCGCGGCGTACGCGGGGTTCTCCCACCAGAAGCCGATGAGCAGGTAGCTGCAGAGGCCGACGCCCTCCCAGCCGACGAACATCAACGGGACGTTCGAGGCCAGCACGAGCACGAGCATCGAGGCCGTGAACAGGTTCAGGTAGGTCATGAACCTGCGGTAGCCGGGGTCCTCGCCCATGTACCCCGTGGAGTACAGGTGGATGAGCGAGGCGATGCCCGTGACCATCACCGTCATGATCCCGGAGAGGTGATCCATGACGAAGCGGACGCGCACCGGGATCTCGAAGGTGCCGCCGAAGCCGCCGGGGGCGCCGATGCGGAACCACTCGTAGACCGTGTCGACGTGCTCCTCCGCGCCGTCCGCGCCGAGCAGCTTGCCGAAGCAGAACAGCGCGAGCAGGAACGAGAGGAACACCGAGCCGACGGACACGCCGGTGATGAGGGACTTGTCCGCGCCCTTGGCGAAGATGCCGTTGATCACTGCGCCGAGGAGCGGCAGCAGGATGATCCACGGCAACAGCTCGCCGGCCTGGACGTACTCGTTGAGGCCTTCCATTCGTCAGCCTTTCAGGAGGTCTGCGCGGTCGCTCTCGACCGACTTCTTGAGGCGGTAGACGCTGATCAGGATCGCGAGCCCGACCGACGCCTCGGCCGCGGCCACCGCGATCACGAAGAACGCGAAGACCTGACCTGCGTGCGACGCGGGGTGCGCGCGGTTGATCGCCACCAGCGCGAGGTTCACCGAGTTCAACATGATCTCGATGCTCATCAGCTGGAGCAGGAGGTTGCGGCGGGCGAGGAAGCCCGCGGCGCCGATGCCGAACAGCAGCGCCGAGAGGGTGAGGTATGTGCCGAGACCGGTGACCATGGCGTTCTCCTCGTCGTCGTCACTCGGCGGGCGTGATGCCCGACGGATCGGTCGCGTTGGGGTCGGCGGAGCGGGGACGCGGATCGAGCTCGACCGGGTCCTTCGCCTTCTTCTCCGCGTCGGTGTGACCGCGCGCGACGGCGATGGCGCCGACGATCGCGACGAGCAGCAGCACCGACACGAGCTCGAACGGGATCGCGGCGCCGACGTAGATGGCGTTCGCGAGCGCATCGACGCCGCCGAACTGACCGCACTCGCCGGCCTGCGTCATCGCCTCGCCCTCGCCGCAGCCCGGAAGGCCCGGGAACACGCCCGTGGCGTGGCCCACCTGCGCGCCGAGCACACCCGCGACCATGAGCACGAGCGCACCGCCGACGATCTTGACCATGAGGCCACGCTGGTCGGGCTTCACGTCCATCGCGCCGGGGCCGATGAGCATGATGACGAAGACGAAGAGGACGACGACCGCGCCGGCGTAGACCAGCATCTGGATCGCCGCGAGCAGGTGCGCGTGCAGCGTCAGGTACAGGCCCGCGAGCGAGATGACGTGAACGAGCAGCGCGACGGCCGCTCGGAGCGGGCTCTTCTGCGTGACCGTGAGGACCGCGGCGAGCACCGCCACGAAGCCCGCGATCGCGAAGAGCAGCTGACCACCGAAGCTCATCACGCGGCACCTCCCACGTCGTGCGCGGCATGTCCGCTCGCGCGCGCTGCGCCGACGAGCGCTGCGCGCACGGCCTCGTCGAGGCGGTGCGAGGGCCCGAGGCCCTTCTCCGCCGCCTCGAGGAATTCCTTCCGGTACTTGCGGACGAAGGCGAGCATCGGCATCGCCGTGCCGTCCGCGAGGGCGCAGATGGTGTTGCCCATCATGTTGTTCGAGATGTCGACGAGGAGGTCGACGTCGCTCGCCTTGCCGCGACCGGACGCGAGCTTGTTGAGCGTGTCCTCGAGCCAGCCCGTTCCTTCACGGCACGGCGTGCACTGACCGCACGACTCGTGGTGGTAGAACTTCATCAGGTTGCGCGAGGCCTCGACCATGTTGACCGAGGAGTCCATGACGATGGCGCAGCACGTGCCGAGCATCGTCCCGATGTTGCGCATCGTGTCGACACCCAGCGGCACGTCGAGGTGGCTCTTGCCGTGCCACTTGTTCATCGGGCTCTTCGGATCGGGCGCGTGGACCTTGTCCTCCGCGCGCAGGACCGGCGTGCTCGATCCACCCGGAATCACGCCCTTGAGCGGGCGGTCCTTGTGGAGCATGCCGCCGCCGAAGTCGTAGATGAGCTCGCGCAGCGTGATGCCGACGGGCGCCTCGAAGACGCCGGGGCGCACGACGTGGCCGCTCACGCCGTAGAGGCGCGTGCCACCGTCCTTCATCTCCGGCGGAAGGAGCGAGAGGTTCGACCAGGGCTCGCCGCCCATTGCCACCACGTCGGGCACCGACGAGATCGTCTCGACGTTGTTCACGATCGTCGGCATGCCGAAGGCGCCCTTCACCGCCGGGAACGGCGGCTTGAGGCGCGGCTCACCGCGCTGGCCTTCGAGCGAGTTGAGGAGCGAGGTCTCCTCGCCGCAGATGTACGCGCCCGCGCCCGGATGGATGACGATGTCCATCGGGTGGTCCTTGCCGAACGGTCGCGCGCCCAGGTAGCCCTTGGCCTGCGCTTCCTTCACGGCGGCCTCGAGGCGCTGGATCGAGAGCACGAGCTCGCAGCGCACGTAGATGTACGTCTTGTGCGCGCCGATCGCGTACATCGCGATGATGCATCCCTCGATGAGGCGATGCGGGTCCTTCTCCATGATCGTGCGATCCTTGAAGGTCCCGGGCTCGCCCTCGTCCGCGTTGATGACGAGGTAGACGTCCTGCCCCGGCTTGGGGTTGAGGAAGCCCCACTTCATGCCCGCGGGGAAGCCAGCGCCACCGCGACCGCGGATGTTCGCTGCCTTCACCTCGTTCTTGATCTGCTCGGGCGTCATCGTGCCGAGCGCCTTGCGGGCCGGGCCGTACGCGCCCGCGCGCTCTGCGACGGCGAGCGTCCAGCTCTGCGCGAGCGTGTAGCGGTTGGAGAGGATGTTCTTGTAGTCGGGCATGCGTTCGCGTGTCCTCGGATCCGCGGTTCGCGCCGGGGAGGCGCGAACGAAACCATCAGCTCAGCGTCGTCGACGTGCTCGCGACGAGGGTTCGGAGCGGCTCAGGTGGAGCTCGCGTTGGGCGTCCAGGCGGTCTCTTCCTGCGCGGGCATCTCGCCCTTCTCGATGCGGTCCATCAGCGCGTCGAGCTTCTCGGGCGTGAGGTTCTCGTAGAAGCGGTCGTCGATCTGGACCATCGGCGCGTAGCCGCACGCCGCGAGGCACTCGGCCTTCTTGAGCGTCCAGGTGCCGTCCTTGGTGGTCTCGCCCGCGTGACAACCGAGGCGCTTCTCCGCGTGCTCCTGAATCGTCTTGCCGCCGCGCAGGTCGCACGAGAGCGTGCGGCACACCCAGAGCACGTGCTTCCCGACGGGGGCCTGGTGGTACATCGTGTAGAAGGTCACGACGCCCTGGACCTCGCTGGTCGACATCCCGAGACGCTGCGCCACGAAGGCGATCACCTCGGGCGAGACCCAGCCCACCGACTCCTGACACACGTGCAGGAGCGGGATGCACGCCGCGCGGCGCGTGGGGTAGCGGCCGAGGATCTCGTCGATGCGACGCTCTTGCTCCGGCGTGAGGGTCAGTGGCGCGTGGGAGTGAGCCTGGGTCGTCATGGGTCGGTCGTTCTCCGCCGTCGTGAGGTGCCCTCGAGCGTCGCTCGCGGCCGCCGGGACTGCTCGAGGCCGAGCAGTGGATCGGCAGAGCGTCCCGCGAGGAACGGAGCGCTCGGCCGGGGCCGCGATCACGACCGCGAGCGGGCTCGGCGGGCGCGAAGGCGGCCGGACGCTAGGCCGCGCCTGCGTGAGTGTCAAGACACGCCGGGGCTTGCGGTTTCGCGGGTGACCGCGGCTCGACGGGGCGCCCGCATGCTCGCACCTGCGGGCCGGCGCGAGGTCACGAAGCGATCGCGGGTTCCGATTGAATTCGCAGATCTCCCCGACTAGCATCCGGCGCGTCAGGTCGTCCGTCGTGGTGTCATGCGATCGGAAGGATCGCGTCTCGCCACGCCCTTCGTGGGGAGCTCACCCGGAACTGCCCTGGCTGGAGGCACACACGTGACCGTCTTCTGTCCGAACTGCGGAAAGCCGAACACCGACACCGCCACCCAGTGCGTCGCCTGCGGGACGGCGCTCAAGCCCAAGACCGCTGCCTCGAAGTTCAAGGGCACGATGATGATGTCGGGCCCCACGGCCGCGGGCGGTGCTCCTCCGAAGCCTGGCGCGCCTCCTGGCGCACCGCCGGGACCTCCGATGGCGGGACCGCCGCCGGCGGCCGAGCCCCCGAAGAACATGGCCTTCCAGGCGACGATGCTCGGCCCGATGACTCCTCCGCCGGGCGCCCCCGACGCTGGCTTCGGTGGCCCGCCGCCGGCGGGTCCCCCGCCCGCCAACTTCGGCGGCCCGCCGCCGGCGATGGGCAACACGCCCGCGCCGGCGGGCTTCGGCGCGCCTCCGCCTTCGGGCGGCGGCGGATTCGGCGCGCCGCCCCCGGCGGGCGGTGGTGGATTCGGCGCGCCGCCCGGCCCTCCGGCCGGCGGTGGGTTCGGCGCTGCCCCCCCCGAGCCTGCGGGTGGCGGATTCGGTGCACCTCCCCCGGCGGGTGGCGGCTTCGGCGCGCCTGCGGGCGGACCTCCCCCGGGCGGCGGCTTCGGCGCGCCTGCGGGTGGACCTCCCCCGGGCGGCGGCTTCGGCGCGCCTGCGGGCGGAGCGCCGGCGGGCGGCGGCTTCGGCGCGCCTGCGGGCGGCGGCTTCGGCGCGGCCCCTCCCGCTGCGGCGGCGATGGGCGGCGGTGACGCGGGCGGCGGCACGCCGTGGGGCAAGTACATCGGCATCGGCTGCGGCGTGATGTTCCTCCTCAGCTGCCTCCTCTGGGGCGGCTGCTACGCGTGCAACTCGTGCGCGGCGGCGGGCCTCAACGAGGCGGCCCAGCAGGCGCAGGCCGAGGCGCTCCAGCAGGCGGCGCAGCAGCAGCAGGCTGCGCAGCAGGCGGCAGCAGGCGGCGGCGCACCGGCGGCGGGCGGCGGCGCACCGGCGGCGGGTGGTGGCGGCGTGTGTGGGCGCGCGGCGGAGTGCTGCACGGCCTACGTCGACGCGATCACCAACGCGCAGGGCAACATCGCCGCGCAGGCGATGGCGGGCTCGATGGAGCAGGTCCGACAGACCTGCGCGACGTACAACCAGGCGGCGGCCGCGGGCCCCGCAGCCGAGCCCGGCTGTCAGTCGGCGATCGACGGCTACCGCACGGGCCTCGGCGCGATCGGCGTCGCGGTGCCCACCGCGTGTCAGTGATCACGAGTCGCTGAGCACGACGACGACGCTCCGCTCGAACGGCCTCGCCTCCTGCGAGGCCGTTCGCGTTCCGTCCCGCGCTGCGCGCGGCCACATGCGCGCGACGCGTCGCGCACCTCGCGTGCTCGTCTCGAGACGGCGCGCATTCGGCTCGCGCCGCACGGTGGAATTCCTCTACGATTGCGCGACGCCGATGTGGTTCGTGGAGTTCGATCCGACGACTCAGATCCTGACCCTGAGACTCAAGGCCCAGGTCACTTCGGCACACCTGCGTCAGATCATGCGGGCGCACGCGCAAGCGCTCGCGGCGACCGGTGGCTTGAGCTTCGGCGTGCTCGCGGATCTGCGCGGCCTCTCGCCGCTCGATCGAGAGGCCGCGAACCTCTTCACCGATGTCAAGCGCGCGAGCGCCGCGATGCCGACGTTCCAGCGACGCGCGGTGCTCGTCGACAGCCCGACCATCGCGCTCCAGCAGAAGCGCACCTCGATGGAGTCCGACAGCGTCGTGCAGGAGATCATCACGAGCGACGAGAACGAGGCGATGACGTTCCTCCGCTCGACTGCGTCGCTCTGATCGTCGCCATCGTTCTGCCACGACTCCTCCGCCAAGCCTCCGCGTCCCGCCCACGGCCACGCCTCGTCGCGCTGGCACTCACGGAGGCCGGAGGTGAACGATGCAGCTGGACGACGAAGTCGACGCGGGCGATCGCGCGACGTGGGGCACGGGTTGGGCGCGTGGGATGCTCGAGATCGACGGGAGCGACGTCGCGACGGGTCAGCGACTGCTGCTCGGGCTCGCGCTGTCGTGGGCCTTCGGGCTGGGCGTCGCGGTGGTCACGGGTGCGTGGACTGCGAGCCTCGGTCTGCCCGCGATGCTGGCGCTCGTGGGCTCGGTGGGCGTGCCGTCCGTGGTGATCGGGCTCGTGCTCGCTCGCTCGGAGCTCGACGCGCGCGACGCGGCGCGCGCCGCGGTGCACGGCATTGCGACGACGGGCCTGCTCCTCGGCGGCTTCGCGCCGGCGACGGTCCTCTACCTCGTCGGCACTCACGAGCCGGGCGTGCGGTGGCTGATCACCACGGTGGCGATCGCGGCCGCCGGCACCATCGGCCTCGCGCGCATGGGACACGCCCTCTTCGTGTCGTCTCGTGCGCAGGCAACGCGCGTGGAGCGCGTCGTGCTGGTCGCGATCTTCGCGGTCTTCAGCGCGGCCCTGGGCCAGCGTGTCTGGGCGAGCGTCGGCGTGGATCTCGCGGCGATGCCGCGCGGCGCGGAGGTGGCGCGATGAGCGCGCCCGACTGGGTGACGCTCCTGCGCGATCCGAACGAGGTCGCGGCGCGCTGCGTGGAGGAGCGCGAGCTCGCGGCCCTGGCTCGCACCTCGCTCGGCGCGATCGTGATCGGCGCCGGCGTGCTCGGCGGCGTGCTCGGCTCGTTCCGCGGGGGCGCGCAGATCCCGCTGGCCGCCCTCAAGCTCCCGCTCGTCCTCTTCCTCACGCTCGCCGTGTGCTCGCCCGCGTTCCATGCGCTCGCGAACACGCTCGGCGTGCGCTGGACGTTCCGCACCGTGGTGGCGCTGGCCCTCGCCGCGACCGCGCGCGCGGCGCTGGTCCTCGCGGCGCTCGCTCCGCCGCTCTGGCTCGCGATGGACTTCGGGCTCGGCTACCACGGCAGCGTGCTCGGGGCCGTGACCGTCGTGGCGCTCGGCGGGCTCGTCGGCGCGAGCCTCGTGGTGCGCGCGCTCGGCGCGACCGCGTCCGGCATCGCGAGCGGCCTGGCCTGCGCGTGCGTCTTCCTCGCGGTGCTCGCGCAGGCGAGCTGGATGGGCCGCCCCTACCTCCTCCGGCCACGCACGGAAGACCTCGTGATCGTGCGTGCCGCCGAAGGGACGTTCTTCGAGAGCATCGGCACCTCCACGCGTTCTGTGCGCGGTGTCTACGACGCGCCGGAGGCACCGCTACCCACCACGGAGCGCTCGCGATGAGCTGGGCCCTCGGCGTCGCCGTCTACCTCGCCATCGGCGCGTGGTTCGGAGCGAGCGCCTGGCGAGCGCGCGAGCGCGCGGGCCGTGCGAGCTCGGTCGCTCTCGCGACCTTGCTCTGGCCGCTCTGGGCTCCGTTCGTGATCGACGGCGCGACACGCGCGAGGCCGCGCGCCGCCGTGCCCGATGCGCTCGATCAGGCGATCGAGGCCGCGCGCGCCGCGAGCCGGGAGGCCTCGATGGACGCGGTCTTCTCGGAGGCGATGGCGACACGCATCGCCGAGGACGTCGCGCGCGCGCGCGACCGCATCGCGGCGCTCGAGGCCGCGCTCGCGGATCAGGGAGCACGCGCGCCCGAGCTCGGCGCCGCCACCAGTGCGCTCCGCGCCCGCAACGCCGAGCGGCTCGCGCGCCTGCTCGCCGACCAGCGCCGAGAGCTCGCCGAGCTGGCCGAGCTGCTCGAGGCGCTGCGATCGCAGCTCGTGCTCGCGCGCTTCGCGGGCAGCTCGGAGGCGGACGTGTCTGGTATCGTCCGAGAGGTGTGGTCGCGCGTCGAAGGGCTCGGCGCGGTGATCGCACGAGAGGACGAAGTCCGGGTGACGACGAGCGCGGAGCAGGTGCGGTGAGCGAAGCGCGAGCCCGCGCCACCGCCTCTGGCGAGCCGCGGCACGTGCTCGTCGTGGACGACGAGGCGCGCATCCGCGAGGTCGTGCAGTACGCGCTCGAGCGAGAGGGCTTCCGCGTGCGCGGCGTGCAGGACGTGCGCGAGGCGCGGAGCGTGCTCGCGCAGCGCACCTACGATCTCATCGTGCTCGACGTGATGCTGCCGGACGGCGACGGCCTCGAGCTCTGCAAGGAGATCCGCCGCACGCACCCGACGCCCGTGCTCTTCCTCTCGGCGCGTGGCGACGAGATCGATCGCATCCTCGGCCTCGAGCTCGGCGGCGACGACTACGTGACCAAGCCCTTCTCGCCGCGCGAGCTCGTCGCGCGCGTCAAGGCGGTGCTCCGCCGGACCGACGGCGGCGACAAGGAAGACGCCGACCGACGCGTCCGCCTCGAGCACGGCGCGATCAGCATCGATCTGGAGCGTCACGAGGTGCGCGTCCGGCGGCGTGGTGACGACGGCCCCGGCGAGCTCGTCGCGCTGACGCCGACGGAGCTGGGCCTGCTCGCCTCGCTCGTCGAGCGTCCGGGCATCGTGCTCTCGCGACACCAGCTGATGAAGCGTGCCTACGCGTACGACAACCTCGTCACCGAGCGCACGATCGACACGCACGTGCGGCGCGTGCGCGCGAAGCTCCGACCGTTCGGCGTCGATCCCATCGCGACCGTGCACGGCGTGGGCTATCGCGCCTACGACCCACAGGCACCGGCCGGCGCGCCCCGCGACGACGACGCGCCGTGATCGAGCGGTCGACGGCCCTGGCGCGACGGATCGTGGGCAGCGTCCGGCTGCGCCTCCTGCTCGTGAACGTGCTCGTGCTGCTCGTGCCGTTCGCGGGCCTCGAGTTCGCGCGCATCCACGAGCGACAGCTGCTCGACGCGCTCGAGCGAGACATGCGCGATCAGGCCGTGCTCGTCCGTGCGCTGGTGGAGCGCGACGCGCCGCTCTCTCGCGCGCTGGCCGAGACCGACGAGGTCGACGGCGCCGAGCTCGGGCGGCTCCGCGACGTGCTCGCGAGCGCCGCGATCGTCACGCGCACCCGCGTTCGTGTGCTCGACCGCGACGCGCGCGTCCGCGCCGACTCTCACGCCGACGGACCTCCCGAGGGCCCCGAGCCACCCGCGCCCACCGTGATCCCGCGCTCGGTCTACTCGCTCGGCGAGCCCCTCTCGGGGCGCGTGCGCCTCGGCAACGAGGTCCTGGCGCCCTGGCCACCGCTGCCCGAGCGCCGCGAGATCGCGGAGGCCCTCGCGGGCCGACCTTCGTCGTACACCCGCGTGCGCGAGGAAGCGCCGTCCGTTCTCCTCTTCGTGAGCGAGCCGGTGCGGCGCGAGGGTCGCGTCGTCGCGGTCGTCTACGTGACGCGCTCGACGCAGCCCGTGCTCATGGAGCTGTTCCGCATCCGGCGCAGCCTCACCAAGCTCATGGCGCTCGCGCTCGTGCTCACGCTCCTCGTGACGGGCGCGCTCGCGCTCTCCATCACGCTGCCGCTGGGCAGGCTCGCGCGCGCGACCCGTGCGCTGGGCGCCTCGGGCGGGGCAGAGGACGCCGAGCTGCCGATCGTCGGCACGGGCGAGATCCGCGAGGTCTCGGTGGCGCTCTCGACGCTCTGGCGGACCCTGCGCGCACGGCTCCGCTACATCACGGAGTTCACGGCGGACGTCGCGCACGAGCTCAAGAGCCCGCTCACCTCGATCCGCGGCGCGGCCGAGATCCTGCGTGACGGCGCCGACCTCGACCCGGCTGCACGCGAGCGCTTCCTCCGCAACATCGAGCTCGACGCCGAGCGCCTCGACAGGCTCGTGTCGCGCCTGCTCGAGCTCTCGCGCATCGACGCCTCTCGCGAGCCCTTCGTCGACGTCGACGTGGACGCGCTCCTCGCGAGGATCGTCTCGCGCACGAGCACCGAGGAGCAGCCGGTGCGCGTCCTCGGGCGTGCGGGCCACCTCCGCGGACGCGAGACGGACCTCGAGCGCGCCGTGCTCAACCTCGTCGAGAACGCGCTCCGACACGGGCCGGTGGGGGAGGAGGTCCTGGTGCGCGCGTCGAGCGACGCCGGACGCCTCGTCCTGTCGGTGGAGGATCACGGCGCGGGGGTGCCCGAGCCGCTGCGCGCTCGGCTCTTCGAGCGGTTCTTCACGACCGCAGCGGCCGAGGGCGGAACGGGCCTGGGCCTCGCCATCGTCCGCAGCGTGGCCGAGGCGCATGGAGGCGACGTCCGCTACGACGCGCGCCATGCCCCCGGCGCGCGCTTCGTCGTGTCGCTTCCGCGTCGCGACCCGGAGCGACCGCGCGCCTCGAGCTGACGAGGCGCGCGGGGCCGATCAGAGGCGGGCCGATCAGAGGCGGGAGACCTCGATGGACTTCGCGAGGATCGCGACCGCAGCGACGATCGCGGCGACCGCGGCGCCCAGGAGGCCCAGCGTGTAGAGCGAGGGGTCCGTCGGCCCACCGCGGCCCAGGAGCGCCGCGACTGCGAGCGCGAGCGCGGGGAGCAGTGAGACCACACGCGCGCCCTGCTCACCGAGGCGAGACCGGGACGCTCGTCCGAGCGCGAGCCCGATCGCGGCCGCACCCACGGCGCAGAGCACGAGCAGCATCGCCAGCGCGAGGCGCACCGTCACGTCACCGCCGATGCGCGCCATCGATCCCGCGACGAGGCCGCCGCCTCGCGGGAGCATCCGGCCGGTCACCCGGACGCGATCCATCTGCTGCGGCTCGGCACGCTCGAGCGCGCCTGCGTCGTCGGGCACCAGCATCATCACTGCGCGCCCGCGCCGGATGCGGAGCGCGAAGTCACCCGGCTCGCCATCGGGCCCGACGAAGTGCGTGTCGTCGATCATGCCGCGCTCGGTCGCTCCCTCGAGGGGCTCGGCCTGTGCGCGGCCCTCGACCACGCGGAGATAGCCGGTCCACTGGCGCTCGTCCTCGAGCCGCTGGCTCGCGGTGTCGAAGGCCGCGTCGACGAAGACGGTCTCGGAGAGCCGCCGCTCACCCTCGATGCGTCGCGAGAACGCGCCGGTGGCGAGCAGCGAGAGCCCCACTGCGGTCGCCACGACGACGTGAACGAACGTCGAGAGCAGCGCGCTCGCCGCGATCGCCTTGGTGCCTCCGCGGGCGTCGGCGTGCAGGGCGCCGTCGGTGCCGAGGGTGAGGGCCATCGGCGGCAGCACGTGCGTCAGCGCCGCGAACGCGATCTCCGACGCCAGCGCGCCCGAGAAGGCGCCCGCGGCGGCCGCGCCGTGGAGCGCATCGTCGATCGCACGCACGGCCCCACCGAAGGCGCGGCCCAGGTCGGCGAGGCACGCGATGAAGCCGAGGAGCAAGAGCGCGACGACGGCGACGCCCGCGAGCCAGCCCATCCACGGCTTGTCTCGGCCGAGCCACGCGAGCCCGCCGGCGACCACCGCCACGCCGAGGCCGACACCGAAGCCGCTCCCGGGAAGGGCCGCCTCGGCGGCGTCTCGCACGGCCTCGCCGTGCACGCCCATCACCCCGACGGTCGCGCCGAGCCCGAGCGCCGCGAGCGAGAGCACACCGAGCGCGCGCACAGCCGGGCTCGCGTCCGCCTCGAGGCGACCGACGAGCGTGCCGGGCGGCTCGCCGGCCGCGCGCCCCGGAGGGCTCGTGCGCGCCAGGAGCACGTCGGCCATCCGGAGCGGGGCCAGGACGAGGCCGAAGAGCCAGAGCCACGCCAGGGCGCCCGCGCCACCGAGCGCCACCGCGGTCGCGCCGCCCACGGCTGCGCCCGCGCCCAGCGACGCAGCCGCTGCGAGGAACACCGACGCCGCGGGTGCGGGCCCCCCCGTCGAGGGTGCTCGAACGGCGCGGAACGCCTCGGGCAGCCGCGTGAACGTGGGCAGGCGCAGGAGCACGAGGAGCACGAGCCCCGCCAGCGTGAGCGCAGGCACGGCTCCGTAGAGCCAGACCTGTTCGACCGTCGAGCCGAAGGACGACATCGGCGCGTGTGTAGCAGAGCGGACCGGCCGTTCACGCGCTCGCCTTCCGGCTGCCCGGAACGTGCCACCGCTCCGGACCTTGTGGCACGCTCGGGGAGACGTGCCTCGCTTTCGTCTTCGGTACCAGGGCTCCGATCTCGAGCTTCCGCCGGGCGCCTTCGTGATCGGACGCAGCTCGGCGTGCAGCCTCGCGCTCGACGACGCCCTCGTGTCGCGTCGTCACGCGTCCATCGAGCAGCGCGGCGATGCGCTCTGGGTGGAGGATCTCGGCAGCCGCAACGGCGTGCTCGTGAACGGCCTGAAGGTCGAGGGGCAGCGTCGCCTCGTCCACCTGGACCGCGTCACGGTGGGCGCGCACGACCTCGTCGTCGTCGAGCTCGGTGACGAGAACGCGGTGCGGTGCGACTCGTGCGGCACGCTCGCGGTGCCCGTCCAGCAGCGCTGCCCCAAGTGCGGCGCCGTGGCGTCGAACCGCAACCACCAGACCCTCGTCGGCGGGCAGAGCCTGGACGTCAACACGCTCACGCAGCCGCTCGACGAGGAGCCCACGGCGGTCGGCTCGCTGCTCGGCGGCCTGGCGCTCAAGGCCGTGGCGCTCGGCCGCTTCGACGAAGCCGAGCGCGTGCTCTCGCGCATGTTCGTGGATCTGCTCGCGCGCGCGCAGCGCGGCGAGACGCTCTCGGCCACCACGCTCGCGGAGGCGACGTCGTTCGCGCTCCGCATCGCGGACGGCACGAAGAAGCCGACGTGGCTCGACTGGACCTTCGAGATCCATGCGGCCACGGGCGTGCTCATGAGCGCCCCCGACATCGAGAAGCTCCACGAGGTCGTCCGGCGCACGAAGTACACGAACGTGGGCGCGGTGCGCCGCTACCTCTCTCGCCTCTCGCAGAAGGCCGAAGAGCTCGGGCCGGCGCAGCGCTTCCAGCTGCAGCGGCTCGAGGGGCTCCTGCGCGTCGTGAGCGCGTGACGCGCGTCGGCGCGGCCGCCACCCTCACCTCCTTCGCGCTGCTCGTGGCGCTCGCCGTCGAGGCGCAGGACGCGCCTGCGCTCGAGCTCGCGAGCAGCCGCCTCGATGGGCTCGCCGATGCGCCCTACCCCCCGGTCGAAGGCGCCCCGCAGCTCGTGGTCCAGGCACCGCTCTCGGCCGCCACGGAGATCGACGTGGTCTTGCACCTGCACGGCTACGACGGCTGCGTCGAGGTGCTCGCGCGCCGCGGGCCCACACCGTGTCGCGCGGGCGCGAGGCCCCAAGAGGGCTGGGATCTCCTCGGCGCCCACGCGAGCGCAGGTGTCCCGAGCTGGCTCCTCCTGCCCCAGCTCGCCTTCGATCGACGCGACGGCTCGCCCGGCCGGCTCGCGCGCGACGGCGCCGCGCGGCGCCTGATCGAGGCGAGCGTCGCGAGCGTCGCGCGCGAGCGAGGCGTCGCGCCGCCTCGGGTGCGGAGCGTGACCGTGACCGCGCACTCCGCCGGCTTCGAAGCGACGATCGCCGTGATGCGGCACGGTGGGCTCGGCGAGCTGCTCCGACACGTCGTGCTCTTCGACGCGATGTACTCCGGCGTCGGCACCTTCGGCGGCTGGGCCGCGGACGACCCGCAGCACACGTTGATCGCGTTCCACACGGGCTCGGGCACGCCGGCACGTCGCGCGCGCGAGCTCGAGCAGCACTACCGGCGCCGTCTCGGCGCGCGCCTCGTCTCGGGCGATGGCGCCGGCGAGGAGGACATCGCCCCGGGCCGCGTGGTGCTCCTGCGGGCCCGGACGGGTCACGGCGGTGTTCCGCGTCGCTACCTCGGACCGACGCTGGCGCGGCTGCTGTCGCAGGGCCCGAGGTAGGGCTGGATCCAGCCCGTGTCGCCGCCCTCGGAGAGCAGCGCGACCGCCGCGTACGGGCCGTTGCGCAGCACCTGAGGTGCGTAGCCGTGGCTCATCGTGCCCTCCACGTTCGCGAGCACGAGCGAGCGAGCGTCGCTGCGCGCCCACGTGCCGTGCTCGCGGCGCCAGAGCGCGACCTCGCCGCCCTCGAACGAGTGGTGCTCGAAGTAGCGGCGGGTCCCGTCTTCCTCCGTGGGCGAGTGCATCATGCCGCTGCTCGCGTCGAAGGCGATCTCGATCGCGCCATCGACGAACGCACGGCTCGTGTGCCTCTCCCGCGCGTCCGCTGCGAGCGTGCCGAGCGCCACGATCCGACGGCCCTCGGGATCCCACGCGTAGATCGCGCGATCGCTCCGGTAGCCCGTCGAGAGCGCAGGCCAGGGCGCGTGATCGAACGCGTAGAGCGTCTCGCCGCAGCCCGACTCGCTCGGCAGCGCGGCCGTGTCGACCTCGACGAGGCCGACGCCACGGACGAGCGCGACCGCGAAGGACGGATCCGCACGCACCAGCCAGAGCACGGAGCCGTCCACCTCGAGCCGCTCGAGCTCGCGACACTGCCGGTGAACGGGCGCGCGCACGGCGCCCTCCTCCGAGCCGTCGGCCGCGACGAGGGCGACCTCGAACCCGCCGCTCGTGAGGCGCGCGACGGCGCAGCGATCTGCGACGCACGCCATGTCCGCCACGCTCGTGCCGGGCTCGTCACGAACGACGCGACCGGAGGGATCCAAGACGAGGAGCTCGTTGGGGCCCGCCGAGCCGGTCGGCGTTGCAGGTCGATGAAGGACGAGCACGCTCGAGGCGCTGCTCGCGATCGCGCTCGGCCAGCCCGCGCCCATCGCGACCGCGACGGAGGGTTCCGCCGCGACGCCCGCGGCGCTCGCACGCACTCGCTGCATGCGCGGCGTGCTCCCGGGGGGCATCCAGAGCGAGACGAGCCCCTCGGCCGCCGCACCGATCACGGTCGGGTGCGCGAAGCCCGCCTCGAGCGGCGTCTCCGCGAGCTCGCCACGCGCGTCGAGCGACACGAGGACCACCCGCGGCTCCTCGAGGCCGTCGCGGTGCCACGCGTAGAGGAAGGTCCGGCCCGCGACGTCGATCGCCGCGCCGGGCCGAGACAGCGGCACCTCGCGCGCGGGCGCCGCGCTCGGGCAGCTCCGCCTCGCGGTCGAGGGCGGCTCGGCGGGGAGGGAGGCAGCGCTCGCCGCCTCGTCCGGTCGGCCCTCGTCCGCCCGCCACCCGCGCGGCTCGGGCGCAGGTGCGGCGCGCTCGGGCTCCGACGAAGCCTCCTCGTCCGAACGCACGGCGCGCGTGCTCGTGCCACACGCCGAGACGAGACCGAGGGTCAGCGCTGAGAGCGCCCAGCCTCTGGCACGCGGAGCCGGGGCGGCCACGCGTGCCCTTCGCTCAACCATCGACCTCACGCACGATGGACAACGCATCCTCGGCGCTCTTGGCTCCCTGCAGGCGCGCACGCACGCCGTCGTCGCGGAGCAACCGACCGATGCGGGCGAGACACTTGAGGTGCTCGCCCGCGGCCCGCTCGGGCCCGATCACCGCGAACAGGATCGAGACCGGCTGACCATCGATCGCCTCGAACTCCACGCCGCCGTGGTGGATGGCGAGCGCACCGACGAAGCGATCGAGGCCCCCGAGCCGGCCGTGCGGGATCGCGACGCCGCTGCCGACGCCAGTGCTCTGGAGCGCCTCACGCGCCTCGAGCACGCGACGCACGTCGTCGGTGGACGCGTGCACGCCCGCGCCTGCCGCGCCCTCGCTCAGCAATTGCGCGAGGGCGGACAGGGCCGCGGTCTTGCTGTCGGCCGTGAAGTCGGCGTCGATGCGGTCGACGTCGAGGATCTCCTGGAGTCGCATCGAGCCGCTTCGTCGCTCAGAATTCGTTGCCGCCACCGTTCTTGCCGCTCATCTGCGTCACGCCACCGTTGTGCTTGCGGCGATCCGTGGCGGCGATGTCGTTCTGGTCCCGCAGCTGCCGGTTGATCTTGTCGAAGACGAGATCGATCGACGCGTACATGTCACCCGACTCGTGCGTGCCGGTGTAGCGGTGACCATCGCCACCGACCACCACCTCGACGCGGTGCAGGTGCCGCTCGTGCGAGAAGATCACGTCGGAGCGCAGGGGGCTGCGAACGTACTTCTGGAGGCGGGTGAGCTTCTCCCTCGCGTAGTTCTTGACGGCCTCCGACGACTCGACGTTGCGGAACGTGAACGAGACCTCCATGACAACCTCCTCACGTGCTCGGGGACGTGACCGCGCACGCGGTGACGAGACCCTCGAGGTGCGCGCGCCCTTCCGGACGGCACAAGGGAAAACAGTTCAGAAATACTTCTTGCGCTGCGCGGAGCTCAGGATTCCGAGCATCTCGCGATACTTCGCCACGGTCCTTCGCGCGATGATGATGTCGCCCTGCGCGAGGATCTCGACGATCTTCTGATCGCTGTGGGGATTCCGGGGATCCTCCTCTCCGATGATCTTCTTGATGGCCTGCTTGACGCTCTCGGACGCGATGTCCTCCTGGGACTCGCGGCGAATCGCGGAGTTGAAGAAGAACTTGAGCTCGAGCACGCCGCGCGGGGTCGCGACGTACTTGTTCGAGGTCACGCGCGAGATGGTGCTCTCGTGCATGCCGACGGCCTCGGCCACGTCACGCAGGATCATCGGCTTGAGGTGCTCGATGCCGTAGTCGAAGAAGTCCTTCTGCTTGTCGACGATGCACTCGGTCACGCGGACGATGGTCTTGCGGCGCTGATCGATGGAGCGGATCAGCCACTGCGCCGAGCGGAGCTTGGTCTGGATGTACTCCTTGGCCTTCGGGTCGCCGGCCATCGCGGCGCGGTAGAAACCGCTGATCTTGAGGCGCGGCATCCCGTCGTCGTTCGCGCTGACGACGTAGCTCTCGCCCACCTTGGAGACGTAGACGTCGGGGACGATGTAGCGCGGCTCCTCGCTCACGTAGTCGCGCCCGGGGCGGGGCTCGAGCTCGGCGATGGCCTGCGCGACGTCGTAGATCTCCTCGACCTCCACCTTGAGGTCGCGGGCGATCGCCGCGTAGTTCTTCTTCTCGAGGTTGGGCAGGTGCTTGTCGAGCACCGCGAGCACGAGGGGGTCGAGCCCCTGCACGTCCGCCTGGACCATGAGGCACTCGCGCAGATCGCGAGACGCCACGCCGACCGGATCCATGCGCTGGATGATCTTGAGGACCTCTTCGGCGTCCTCGGGGTCCATCTCGGCTTCGGCGGCGAGCTTGGGGACGACCTCCTCGAGCGGTGTGTCCTCGAGCTTGAGGTAGCCGTTCTCGTCGAGGTTGCCGACCACGAGCGCGGCGAACGCGAGCTCGTTCTCCGTCAGATCGGAGAGCCGCACCTGCCAGGCGATGTGCTCCGCGAGATCCTCGCGCTTGCTGAGCGTGGCCTCGACGCCCGGCAGGTCCTCGTCGGACATGCGCCCGCTCGAGGGCAGCGGCGCCTGCATCGCGTGGTTCTCGAGGTAGCGCTCCCAGTCGATCTCCTCGACCTTCTTCTCCTCGCCCGCGACGGACTTCTCGCTCGCACGATCGTCGAGCGCGACCGCCTGCTCGATGGAGCGCGACTCCTGCTGCGACGGCTGCGGGACCTCGGCCACCCGCGGGCTCACTTCGCCGATCTCGGCCTGGTCCTCGAGGACCGGGTTCTCCATCAGCTCCTCGCGGACCATGTCCACGAGCTCCAGCCGCGACATCTGCAGCAGCTTGATGGCCTGCTGCAGCTGCGGCGTCATCACGAGCTGCTGGGACTGCCTGAGCTGTTGCTTGATCTCCATCGAATCTCGGGGCGCTCTTCCTTGCGTCGCGGCGGCTCGTCCGCACCAGGGGCCGGCCCTGGCTTCCGATCACACCGGACTACTATGCACCTCGGGTGCCAGCGCCAACGAGCAGAGGATACCCCGCGCGCGCGACCGAAGGAATCAAGAACCTCCGCGTGAGCACGATCTCGCTCACGTCACCAGCTCCGACAGGACGTCACGGAGCGCGCGCAGCGGATCGTAGGTGCGCGTCCGGAGCGCCGCCTCGTCGCGGGCAGCCCCGGAGGCGCGGGCATCGAGCTCGCGGCCGAGCCCCTCGAGGAGGGCCTCGAGGCTCGTCTCGAGCTGCGGACGAAGGACATCGCGCGGGGAGGCGCGGAGCCCCGCCAGCGCGTCCGCGACCGGGGCCTCCGAGAGCGTGAGCGTCGGCAGCACCTCGTCGAAGAAGCGGCGCACGGCGCCCGCCTCGAGCAGGCCCGCCTGGTAGCCCGCGAAGTGCGCGAAGGGCGCGCCGACGGCGGCCTCGACGCGCGAGCGCACGAGGCTCGCCCAGCCGGACGTGTCCTTGGGCGGGCTCGTCGCGGCGAGGAGCCGCTCGGCCAGGGCCGCGGCCGTGCGCGTCGCGACGCGATCGCTCAGCTGCTCGAAGCGGCCGACGAGGAGCTCGGTGAGGAACGCGCGATCCTCCGGGTCGGCGTCGTGCGTGCCGAAGCGGCCCGTCCGCGGGCGCACGAACGAGAGCACCTCGCGCGCGGCCTCCACGATCGCCGTGCTCTGCCCCGAGTCCATCTCGTCGAGGGCGCGGTCGACCTCCACGCTCCAGCGCCCACCGATGTCGCGCAGCGCCTTGGCCGCCGCGCGTGCCTCGTCGGCCGTGCGACGGTGCGCGGCCACCGCCTCGGGCTCGGTGGACAGCGCGTCGTCGAGGAGCGCGAAGAGCCTGCCGGCGCACGCGCGCCGCTTGAGGGGCCGAGCGCGCGCGAAGACGTCGCGCTCGAGGCGCTCGAGCAAGGTCGCGAAGCCGCTCGCGCGGTAGGCCTCGTCGTCGCCCGCGAGGCGCGCCTTGAGCGCGGCCTTGGCGGAGAGCGGGACCGGCTGTCCGCCGAGCTCGGGCATCGTCTCGACGAGCGTGCCCATCACGCGGGCGAGCTCTTCGGACTTGAGCCGATCGGTCTTGTTGAGCGCCGCGATCACCTCGCGCTTGCTCGCGCGGATGCCCGCGAGGATGCGGCCCTCGGTGGCCTTGCCCGCCTGCCCCGCGTCGAAGACCCAGAGCGCGACGTCCGCGCGCCGCAGCGCCTCCTGCGCGAGCGCCTCGTGCTCCGGGTTGGGCGCGTTCGAGCCGGGCGTGTCGAGGATCCACACGCGCTCGAGCAGCTCGGACGGAAGCGTGATCTCGACGCGATCCACGATCGCGCCCTCGGCCTCGGCCTCCGCGAGCAGGCCGCGCAGCGCCGCGTGCTCTCCCTCGCGCGTCGTGCCGTCCTTTCGGACCACGCGCACGAGCTTCTCGGCGCCGCCGCGGAGCACGTTGAGCGTGGCCGTCGTCGGCAGGATCCCGGTGGGCGCCACGTCGGCACCGAGGAACGCGTTGACGAGCGTGCTCTTGCCTGCGTTGAACTCGCCGAGGATCGCCAGAAGGAGCGGTCGATCCAGCTCGTCGCGGAGCGCGAGGCCGCGGCGCTCGCCCTCGGCGAGGCCGCGCTCCTTCGCGAACGAGACGACGCCATCGATCGCCGCCGCGAGATCGACCTCGCCCTCGGGCCCACGCCAGAGCGCGCGCAGCGCATCGCGGCGCAGCTCGGCCGCCAGGAGCGCATCACCACGGCTCGGGCTCGCCGCGCCGTCGCGCTCCACGCGATCGAGGAGCGCGAGCGTGAGGCCCGGCGTGCGGTCGACGAGCGCCAGGCGCGCCGCAGCGAGGAGCGAGCGCGGCTCGGTGAGCGGCTCGACGAGCAAGGGTCGCGCGGCCTCGTGCTGACCACGAAGGAGCAGCGACCACGCGCGCAGCGCCCGGGTGCTCGCGAGGCCCGGCACCGCACGGTCGGCGGCGTCCGCGACGCGATCGATCTGCCGCGGTCCCTCGGGCCCGGCCGAGAGCCGCAGCGGCACGAAGCGCGTGGCGCGCACGAAGATCTCCGGGTCGCCCGTCGCCGTCGCCGCCGTGAGGAGCGCCTCGGAGGCCTCGTTCTCGCGGCGCGTGCGCACCGCCGCGTCGGCCGGCGCGCTCGCGTCCGCCTCCGAGACGAGCACGTCGGCCAGGAGCGCGAGCGCCCGCGCCCCGCCTCCACGCGCGACCGCCATGCGGGCGTGGCCCTCCGCGCGATCGATCGCGCCCTCCGCGAGCGCGTGTCGCGCGAGCGCGCCGAGCGCCGAGGCCTCGCCGCGCGCCGCCGCCTTCTCGAGCCAGGGCAGCGCCGCTGCGGCCTCGCGCAGGCGAGAGAGCGCGAGCCCGATCTCGAGCGACGAGGTCTCGTCGACCTTCTCCACCGAGAGCTCGCGCGCCGCACGCAGCGCCGAAGCGCGCTCCCACGCGTCGGCGAACGCGACGACGAGCGCCACGCGGAAGGTCACGTCGTCGGGTGCCGCCGCGACGGCCTTGCGCAGCTCGCGCGCCGCACGATCGGGCCGACCGCGGCGCGACTCGACGCTCGCGCGCAGCGCGCACGCCTCGGCGAAGGGTCGCCCTCCCTCGGACGCGAGCCGACGCGTGGCCTCGCGCGCCGCCGAGAGCGCGGCGCCGAGCTCACCAGCCTCGAGCGCGAGGCGCGCGGAGAGCACGGCGATGCGCGGGTCGTCCGGCGCGACCTTCTGCGCCTCCGCGAGCGCGACGCGCGCGCCCGTGAGGTCGCCCGTCTCGAGGAGCGCGCGGCCCCAGCCGAGGAGCGCGCGACCGAGCTGCGGGCGTGCATCGAGCACGCGGCGGAACGCCGCCTCGGCCTCTCTCGCGTGGCCCTCCGCGAGGAGCTTCTCGGCGCGCTCCACGGCCCCCCGCACGTCGTCGGGGAGCAGGGCATCGTCGAAGAAGCGGCCGAAGCGATCGAGCAGGCTCATGGAGGGACACCGTGGGGCGACGAGCCGGGCTCGCGCGTCAGGCGATCGAGGCCGCGATCACGTCATGCGATAGCGGGCACCGTCGAGGACGAACGTGCGGCCGTCGGACGGTGCGCGCGCGAGCTCCTCTCGGATGGTGGTCTTGCGCGGTCGGAAACCATCGGTGAGAGGCAGCGCTTCCACCCAGCGGATCAGCTCCGGCCGCTTCGCGGGCGGGAGCACGTCCGCGATCTCGCGGCTGAGCAGATCGAGATCGGTCGGCGGCCGCCCCGAGACCATCGCCGCCAGCACGCTCTTGCCGCGCCACTCGATCCCGACGACGGCCGACGAGCGAATCGAAGGGATCTCGAGGAGCGCGTCCTCGACGCCATGCGTGAACACGGGCTGTCCGTCGCGGGCGACGACGTCGACGATGCGATCGACGAACCAGAAGTCGCCATCGGCGTCGCGGCGCAGGAGATCGCCGGTGACGAACCACGCATCGCCCGGCTCGACGACGCCGCGGAGCACCTTGTGGCCGCCCTCGGCGTCGCCTTCGTAGCCATCGAACGACGCCATCGGGTGCGACGGATCGATGCGCGCCACGAGCGCGCCGGGCTCGTCCGCGCCTGCGAGCATGATCGTGCCTCGCTCGTCGCGGCGCAGGGCGTCTCGCTCTCTGCCCGCGAAGTGCTTCTCGAAGTCCCACGCGACGAGCGCGAGATCCGCGCTGCCGGGCAGCGGCTTGCCGAGCGCACCGAGCTTCTTGCCCCGCGTGTTCGCGAGCACCGCGTTGCCCTCGGTCGACGCGTAGAACTCGAGCACCTTCGCGCGCGGGTAGCGATCGCGCAGCTTCTGCCAGAGATCCGCGCGCATGCCCGAGCCCGCGAAGAGGCGAATGGGCACCGCCTCGTCGAGCGGTGAGCGCGGCGCATCGACGAGCGGCCGGAGGAGCTCGCCCGCGTAGAACACGACGCTCGCGCCGTAGCGGTGGACCTCCTGCACGAAGCGCTCGCGCTCGAAGCGCTCTCCGACCGCCAGGCGCGAGCCACCGACGAGCGCACCGCCCACCGCGACGAGCATGCCCGCCGCGTGGTGGAGCGGCAGGCAGCAGTACACGGTGTCGTGCGAGGTGAGCGCGCAGCCCGCGGCCGCACCGAGGGCCGAGAACGCCCAGCGGCGGTTGGTGATCCGCGCGGGCCGCGCGAGCTCGTTGCCACCAGCGGAGCGGCGCCCCGCGGTGAAGATGATCATCGCGAGGTCCGCCGCGCGCGCGTCGTCGGGGCGGAAGCCCTCCGGGAGCACGACGGCCGCGGGATCGATCGCCTCCATGTCGATCACGCCCTCGGGCAGGCTCGGGCGACCGTCGGTGCCGGGCGGACCACCACCGAGCGCGAGCACGGGGCCCGTGTAGCCGTTGCGCGCGAGCGCGGCGTTGTCGGGATCGCACACGAGGTGCTGCATGCCCGAGAGGCGCGCGGCCTCCGCGAGCGAGACGCGCGAGCTCTCGGGGCTGAGGAGCACCGCGACCGCGCCCATGCGGTTGAGCGCCGCGACGATCGAGAGGTAGCTCGGCCGCGGCTCCATCAGCACGCCGACCTTGTCGCCGGGCCGGACGCCCGCGTGGAAGAGGCCGTGCACGATCGCGGTCACCCGGCGATCGGCGTCGCGGTAGCTGAACGCCCTGCCCTTCCAGAGGAAGAAGGTGTTGTCGGGGATCGCGGCGGCCTGCTCGGCGAGCGCGAGGCCGAGGCCGATGCGCGTGTCGGGCTCGACCGAGCGGAGCTTGTTGAGCCGCGGCACCTGCCAGCGCAGGTTGTCGACGAGATCGCCGATCTCCCTGCTGTAGTGGCCCACGCGCTTGGTCATCGCGTCGATCGCGCTGGTGGCGACGTCGTAGAAGAGCTCGACGTTCATCGGCACCGCGTCGAGGTCGTCCTCGTCGACGTCGTCGAGGCTGCGCGCCGGCGTGTCGTCGTCCTCCTCGAGCGCCTCGGGCAGCGGGCCCTCGGCGTCGAGCCACCGCACCCACTCGATCACGGTCGGCCACGTGACGCGCACGGCGGTCGAGCCCACGACGATGCCGAAGTGGCCCGCGCGCACGTCGACCTCGTAGGTGTCGGCCTGGGGCGCGGCCTGCTCGATCGAGCGCACCGAAGGCGCGCGCGCGATCTCGTCCTTGGTGCCGACGAAGTAGAGGATCGGGCAGCGCACGTCGGCGAGGGTCACGGTGCGCCCCTCGATCACGAAGCCGCCCGACGCCATGCGGTTGCCGACGATGAACTCGTCGACGAACTTCCGGAACGCGGGCCCGGGCCACGCGACGAAGCCCTCGCCCGCGAGGAAGCGCCGGCGGCTCTCGCGCTGCTCGAGCTTCTCGCGGTCGTGGAGGCTCGCGACGAAGTCCACGACCTGCTGGACCTCCTTGCGCACCGAGAGCAGCTTGAAGCCGGTCGCGGTGAGGAAGCCCGGCAGGCCCTCGATCGCCTCGAGCGGGCGCGCCGCCGCGCTGCGCGCGAGGTCGATCACGCGCTCGGCCGCGCGCGAGCTCACGGGCAGGTTCTGCCGGATGTCGACGGGGCTGCCGAAGGTCACGAGCGACGCGATGTCCCTCGACTCGCGGAACGCGGCGACCTGGTAACAGAACATGCCGCCCTGCGAGTAGCCGGCGAGGTGCACGGGCTTGCCCGTCGCGCGCACGATCTCGTCGATGCAGTCCGAGACGCCGCGCACGTGATCGTCGAGCGTGCGCTCCATGCCGCCCGCTTCGCGCTCGGGCGCGCCGAAGTCGGTGAGCCAGACGTCGAGGCCTGCGTCGAGGAGCATCTGCACCGACGAGAGCTCGGGGCTGATGTCGTAGACCTCGGAGGCCACCATGAGGGGCGGCACGAGGAGCACGGGCCGCAGCGCCGCGTCGATCGGCTTCGCGCGTCGCGCGCCCTCCATCGCCCCGTAGTGCCGCAGGCGGTAGGTGCGCTCCTCGCGCGCGACGTCGAAGGGCGCGCGGTACGGCGCCGAGAGGCGCCCCATGCGCATGAGCTCCGCCGCGTTCTGCGCGCCGCGCCCGAGCCGATCGAGCACCTTGCTCATCTGGCCGCGGCTCAGGCCGCGCCGTCCCCGGCCGCGCCCGCGTCGCCGCGTCGGCGTCTTGGCCGTTCCCTCCGCCTCTGCCTTGCGCCTCTCTGCCTCGCGCTCGTTGGGCCGCTCGTCGCTCACCGGGGCGACTGTAGGCCCTGCCCGCGCGCACGTCACTCGCGCCAGCCGCCCCTCGCCCGACTCCAGCGGCCCGACCCTGCGGGACGCTTCCATGACTCGCTCGGCGGACGCTCCGACCCTTCGGGATCGTTCGGGAAGGCTTGCAGCGAAGGGTCCGACCCTTCTCGGTCGTTCTGAGAGCCCGTGGCACTCGGATTGATCGATGCGAATGCCACGGGCTCGATTCGGCGGGAGGGAGGCTCTCGCCGATTCACTCGGGTGCAGATCGCACCGCGTCACGCCGCCTTGTTCATCTGGGGCAACTCGGCTGCGGTGCGCTGCTGAAGCCGGACGCGCTCTGCACCCGTGGACGACCGCAGACGGGCGTCGGCGTGGACGTTGTCCGTGAACGCAGTCCAGTCGCCGTTGGCGTCGATGCACCGCAGCTGCAGCACTGCTTCGGCGCGCTCCTTGATCCACCTCATCCCCCCGTGGTCCATCCGGCGGTACATGAGGTTCTTGATTGCCCCTTCCACGGGGCCGGTACCCAGCTCCAGGTCCGCGCGACGTAGCGCGCGGTAGTCCATCGCCGCAGTGCGGGATGCGAGATAGCGGTGGATCTCGAAGAGCTTCTCGCGGCGGTACTTGTTGCCCGGGCCCGTGGGCGAGACCGCAGCGAGTCGCTCCGCGAGTTCGGTCACGATCGCGGCGGCCTTGCCGCCGTACAGCCGCGCCTTCTGGGCCTGGACCCACGCGGCGCACTCGGGCGAGCCCTCCCGATGGATCGAGCTGCCCGCGTCCCAGAGCTTCTCGACGACGTGCATCACGTCGATCGTGTGAATCGCTTCCGGGAACAGGCGCTTGATCCAGACCTCGAGATGCCGGTCGCCGTCGGTGAGCACCTGCACCGTGCGCTGCGTCCCCGGCGGGAAGCCGCGCTTGGTCGCTTCGCGTCGTGCCACTTCGACGGCGTGGCCGGACTGCGCGAAGGACGCGTAGTAGCGCTTGTTGATGGGCCCGAGCAGCAGCTTGCCCTCGCGGCGCAGCGTGTACATCACGACCATCGTTCCCATCTTCGCGTTCTTGGACTTGTCGCCCTTCTTGCGGCGCGGCTTGAGCGTGAGGCCGCCTCGCGCAGCGCGACCGCGATGCCGTGGCGACGGGGCAACCTTGCGGCGCTTTCGTTTGCCGCGGCGTCGTGCGAGCTCGGTCTCGGTGGCCGTCGGCACGCCTTTGCTGTCGATCTGGATCACGAGCACATCGCCGTCGTCGGTTGGCGCGGGCGCGCTCTGGAACCACTGCTGCGTGTGCCGCCCGTAGCCCAACACCGTCGATTCGATCACCTCGGTCGATGGCGGCGTCGGCACAAACCAGCTGAGCAGCAGACGAACGTCCGCGAACGATGTGCGCGTGGCGAGCCGCGCGGCGATCGAAAGTAGGTTGGGGCTGAACCGGTCCGACAGGAGCCC
>JBILLJ010000186.1:0-14903 GCA_044376125.1 Sandaracinaceae bacterium | reverse complement strand
CTCGAACCCCGTGTGACGATGGAGGTAGGCGCGCAGCGATGCGAAGGCCGTGGGTGTCTTGGCCTTCGCGGCGACACCTCCGAGGGCGATGACGTTCTCCACGACCTGGAGGGGCTCGAGGTGCTCCAGCGACGCGTCGAGATCGTCGTTCGCGCCCGCGAGCTTCGACGCGAGCGTCGCCTCTGCCAGCTCGAGGGTGAGGTCGTCGCGAGTGGCGAGCTCCTTCACCTCGGCGGGCGTCAGGAGGCCCGTGGCCGCCTGCTCCACGAGCGTCGAGAGCGCCTTCCGGTAGCGGGTCCCGATCTCGTAGAGCTCGAGGAGTGGCGTGCGCTTCACACTGGCCTCGTCGTGTCCCGGCATGTGCACGAGGAGCCGGTCCACCTTGAGCTCGCTGCCGTACGGCTCGAGCGCGAGCATCGTCTCGAGGTAGCTGCCTCGCATGGGGATCACGGGGTACGTGATCTCTCCGCGAGCGCTCGCCTCCGCGAGGCGAGCGACGAGCCCGGTGTAGTGCCCGTGCTTGTCCAGCCAGAACACCACCCCGTGCTCGCGCAGCTCCGTCTCGACGTCGTCGAGGAGCGCACGCTCCAGGGGGCCTCTCGTCGTCGTCGTCGTCATCGCTTCCTCGTGCGCGTCGCCCTCGGCGAGGCCGCCCTCGACGAGGCTGGCGAGGCCGACACTGTCGCGATCTCGCCTGCCACCAGCCGCTCGCGAGCCGCAGCGATGGCGCGGTGGAGCCGCTCGACGAGCACCTCGCGTGACGGCAGCTCGGTCACGTACTCGGCAACGTGTATGCCGCGCGCGTCGAGGTCCAGGTAGTGCGCGGTCTCCATGTGCTTGCCAGCGCAGAGGATGATGCCGAGCGGCTTTTCCTCGCCTGGCTGCTGGTCGTGGCGCTCGAGCCAGCGGAGATAGAGCTCCACTTGCCCGGCATCCGCGGGCTTGAACTCGCCGATCTTCAGCTCGATCACGACGAGTCGCCGCATGCGGCGATGGAAGAAGAGGAGGTCGATGTAGTAGTCGTGGCCGTCGAGGACGATGCGCTTCTGCCGCTCGACGAACGCGAAACCGGTCCCGAGCTCGAGGAGGAAGCGCTCGATCTCGCGGAGGATGGCGGACTCGAGGTCCTTCTCGCTGTAGGTGTCCTCGAGCTCGAGGAAGTCGAGCACGTAGGGGTCCTGGAACACGAGCGCGGGGCTGACCTCACCCTTCTCGCGCAGCGCGTTGAGCTCCTTGCGGACGAGCGCCTCTGGCTTCTTCGAGAGCGCGGTGCGCTCGAAGAGCATGCCATCGATCTTCTCGGCGAGCTGGCGCGTGGACCAGCCCTCGACCCGACACATCTCCGCGTAGAAGTCGCGCTTCAGCCCATCTTTCATGGGGATCAGCAGCTTGAAGTGCGACCAGCCCAATTGTCGCCGCAGTGCGGCGACAATCTCGACGTCGGGGAACGCCTCGGCGAACTGCATCATGCGGCGCAGGTTCTTCTCGCCGAAGCCGCGCCCGTGGCGCGCCTCCAATTGTCGCCCCACTGCGGCGACAATCCGCTCACCGTACCCGGCCCGCGTGCTCCCGAGCACCTCGGTGCGCACCCTGTGCCCGATGCGCCAGTAGAGCGTCGTGAGCGCCGCGTTGACCGCGACCGCCGCCTGCCCGCGCGCCTCCTCGATCCAGCGACCCAGCTCGGTCGCGAGGGCATTCGTGCCTCCGCGCTTTGCGACGGTGCCCGACGTCGCGACCGTCAGCCTACGCGTCTCACGCTTTGCGAGGTCAGCCCTTCGCTTCGTGCTCACGCGTCCGCCTCCTCGTCGTCGCTCTCGTCGCCATCGACGCCCAGCGACTGCTGCGCCTCCTCCTCGCCGCCACCCTTGCGCGCCCGACGCTTCGCTTCCTTCTCCTCGATCTCGCGCGCCTGCTCCGCGTGGTCGCGCAGGAACGCCGCTCTCGCGGCGTCGCTGCCGGGCTCGTCGATGGTGAACTTCGGGTCCTCCAGCTCGTGCTGGAGGCGCAGCTCCCACGCGTAGGCCTTGGCGGGGTGGTACTTCCAGAAGCAGCCGTGGGCGACGCCGAGGCTGGGGTCGATCTGACACTTCGCGTCGACGCGGGTGGGCCAGTAGCGCTTGGCAAGGTGGGCCCAGTCGTAGTCCTTGGCCTTGACCTTGGAGCCCGCGGGCGGCGCGGAGGCGAGCTCCTTCCACCACTTCTTCGGGTCCTTCCACTGCGGCTCGAGGAGCGGCCAGAGCGCGGCGCTGTTGACCATCACGCCGTCGTCGAGGTCCATGGCGAAGGGGGCGTCGACCTCGCGCTTCGGGCACGTCGCGCGGCCCTCCGCGCGCCCAGCAGACACAGCGTCCACGGGCGGCGCGCCCCTCTCGGCGCACTCCTTCACGAGGGCGATGAAGTCGTCGAGCTCCTCGCGCCACTTGCCGAGCTGGGCGTAGCGGCGCTCGGCCTCACGCGCGCGCTTCTTGTCGCTACCGGTGCGGGCCTCCGCGAGATCGGCGACCTCGCCCTCGAGGCGCTTCTTGGTGGGGAGGAGGTGATCGGCGAGCAGCACGCTGAGCGTGCTGTCCGTCCACCGATGGATGGACACGTAGGCGACGAAGCTCTTCTTGCTGGAGGAGAGCGGGAAGTAGATCGGCCGGTTCTCGTACAGCCCCTTGTGGTAGGCGAAGAACGAGCGCGCGAGGTAGTCCCGCAGACTGGCACCCTGCTCGACCGCACTGCCATGCTCGGCCCACGCCGCGTGCAGCGGTGCACAGGCCGGATGATCGAGGCTGTCACTCTCGGCCGCGGACACGAAGAGGATGCCGCTCGGCAGCGCGGAGGCCGGCGCGACGTCGAGGATGCCTTCGCCGTTGCCACCGAAGCGGCCCATCGCGACGCCGAGCGCGAACGACACGAACGCGACCGGCGCGGGCGGCTCGTAGACCGGCTCGTACGGAGGCAGCGGCGCCCCCGCGGGCCGATCGACCGCCCGCTGCGCCCAGTCCTGGGCGTAGGTCCAGGCGGAGGAACCGGGGCCCAAGTAATCATGCGATGCCTCCCGACCGCACTCCCCCTCGAAGAACGCAGCCTTGAGGCGCCCAACCACTTCCGCTGCGAGCGGGACGGGCCGAACCGGAACCCGGTTTAGGTCCCCCACCGTGAAGTGCACGCTTGGGTTGAGCGAACCCATGACTTCTCGACTCAACGTGGCGTTGAGCAGGCACAGCACTGTGGCCGGCGTGTCGCTGAACACCGACCGTCCCATGTCGCCGAAGATCCCGCAGTGGACTGCAGCGCGCGCGCGGAATTGCGCACCGATCATCGAGAACGCGATGCCATTGGCCCGGAAGAAATACTGCTCGTTGGCGAACCGATACAGGTCCGCCCCAACTCGGCCTGAAACGAATACCTTCGGGTCCATCCCACCAGGCGCCCAGCGGGCAATCAAGCGCAGGGGCTCAATCCAGGCTGCTCCGTCGGCCCCGTTCGTGAACGGGACCCAACGCGCCAGTCGCGGTTCGTCGCCAACGCACGGAAGGTGCACCTCGTGCCAGCACCGCGTGAATCGGGCGTTGTTGTAGAGCCCCTGTGTCGCTCGGGCAGGACTCACCTCCCCCAGCTTCGGCGCTTCCGCGTACTCCTTCAGGAACTCCTTGGTCCACCAGTAGACGATGGGCTCGCCGTCGATGACCGCGAAGCTGCGTGGGTCGAAGTCGTGGCGGCCGACCTGGGCGAGGACCGCGGCGCGCTTGCGGGCGAGAGCTGCGTTCGACTCTTCCCTCTCATCGCGCGGGGTCGGGGTGAGGGCAGGCGCTTCGCCCTCCGATTCACCCCGGACGATCACCGCCATCGCGACGGTTGCGTGCCGCATACTCTCGAACGCGCACCACATCAGGTCCACCAGCGCGCTCACATGATGCTGATGAAGGATCGCCCTCCGTATCTCGCGGTACTGGCCGAGGAACATCCAGCCGTTCATCGTCACCATTGCGGAGACGCCGCCGGGTCGGACGAGCTGCAGGCCTCGCTCGAGGAACGCGGCGTAGAGGTCGGCCTTGCCGCGCGGGTAGGTCGTCGCCACGTAGCCGAACTGCTCCGTCTTGCTCAGGCCCTGGTACGGCGGGTTGCCCACCACGATGTCGTAAGTGTCCTCCTTCGCCATGCGGACGAAGCGCACGCCCGCGGCGAGCTGCTCGCCGTCGAGGCGGAGGCCGAGGTCCTCGGCGCTCGTGTGCGCCTCGAGGAAGCGCTCGAGCCGATCGAGGATCGCACCGCGCACCTCGTCGCGACTGGCACCCTCGAGGCCGAGCTTCACCTGCTGCGGCGCGAAGCGCGACACGCCGTCGGCAGGGAACAGCTTCCCCTGCGTCGCGTCCGTGCTCCGCGCCTGCTTCTCCACCTCGCGCAGGGCCTGATCGACCTCACCGCTCACGCGGAGCAGCGAGCCCAGGTGGTCCACGCCCGCGAGCGCGGCCAAGAGCTTCTCCGTGACCGCCGGAGGAATGCCTGCCTCGCGCTCGAGGTCCGCGCGGAGGCTCACGACAGCCGGATCGTCCTTGGGGAGCTTGCCGAGCCGGAACACCGGCGCGACGAGGTTGAGCTGGCGAAGGCGGACGCCGGGCTCGCGCGAGCGCGCCTTGAGGTAGAGCGCCGCGGCCGCGACCTGCACGGCGCGCGGGTCGATGTCGATGCCGAAGAGGTTGTTCTCGAGGATGGACGAGACGATCTCTCGCGCGCCCCAGCGCTCCTCCTGCACCTCGCCACGGTGACGCGCCTCCTCGCGGTAGAGCGCCGCGAGCTGGTCGAAGGCGATGACCAGGAAGTGCCCGCTGCCACATGCGGGGTCGAGGAGCTTCACGTCCCGGATCGACGATGGCGCCTTGGCCACCAGCTCGTCGGGGATCGGCTGAGGGACGTAGTACTTCCAGTGCGCTTCGAGCTCGCCGTCCGGGCCGGCGCGGTGGATGGGCATGAGCGCGTCGAGCGCGACCTCGCCTCTCTCGCGCTTGGCGCGCCACTCGACGCGTCGCGCCTCGAGCTCGGCGAGGGTGCTCGTTGCCTCGGGCGTCCAGCCGTTCTTCTTGCAGACGGCCAGCCACGTCAGGCCGAGGCTGTTCTGGAGCAGCCACTCGACCATGTACCGCTCGGTGAACATCTGCGTCTTGGACGCGATCTCGTGCGGCTGAATCTTCTCGCGCCGCGCGATCTTGTCGTCGAGCGCCTCGCGATCGGGATCGTTCCAGTACTGGTAGACCCAGCCGAGCGTGGTGTCGTCGGCCCACGCGCCCTCGAGCTCCTCGCTCGCGAGCGCCTCGACGATGGCCCGCAGCGTCGGCGCGGGGATCGGGATGAGCGAGGTGACGCCGACGTCGCCGAAGAGGCCCGGCAGATCGAGCGCGAGCTCCGCGAAGATGAGGTCGAGGAGGAAGCGGAAGCCCTCGGTCTCGTCCGACGCGAGCTCGGGCGCGTGCTCGGTGAGCTCGCGCAGCGCCTGGCTGTTGCGCCAGCCCTTGGCGCACCCCGCGAGGACCGCGGGCTTGAGCAGGCCGTGGGCCTCGAGCTGCCGCACGACCACGAGCCGATGAAGGAGCGTGTACGCCGCCTCCTTCTCCGCCTGCGCGCGGAAGCGCTCCCGAGCCTCCTTGCGCTCCTTGGCCTCGACGCTCCGGACCTGCTCGTCGAGCCACGCCTCGAGGCGCGTACGACGCATCCGCGGCGCTTCGCGGAGACCCGACTGCTCCACCCTGACCGAGAGCCGGTACTCGCCCTCGGTCGCTGCATGCAGGTCCTCGAGCAGGCGCGTACGCAGGGCGTAGACGGTCTTGCGGAGGGTCTCCTTGGTCTGCCCGTCGAGGCTGGGCGTAGCGCTCATCGGTCAGCTCCCCGAGTCGACGACGCATCGCGCACCCTCGCTACGCAATGCCGATCGCAGTGCCGATCGCGGCAACCGCCCGAGAGCCCACGAAAGCGCGTGTGCCTGCTTCGCATACCGATTGCGTGCCATTGCGTGCAATTGCGCAGGATTGCGTACTGCTCGACGGGTCGCGTGCGTTCGCATCGACCGCTCCGCGTCGCCTTCGCTGGGGGACGACGCGCCGCGAAGACGACGTCGATCCGTTCCGCTGACACGACGCCGTGGCCGATGCCGCACCGGGACGTGCCGTCCTCATTGGTCCCGTCGTAGCGGTCTGCCCAACCGATGTTGACGAAGAGGACAGGGTTCGTCGGTCGCCGTGTCGCCATCATGTCGCTCCCGCCACTCGGTACACTTTCGACCCGTTGAGGTCCTGCGCCTCGACCCTGAACGGGAGACGCTCGCGCAATCCCTCCAGCTCGCGGGCGAACTGTCGGGCCCTGCGCGGGCCCCCCACGAGATTCGTGAGCTCGGCCTCCCCGAGAGACCCGTGTCGGTGGAGGTGGAGCAAGGCACGCTGGAACAAACGGTCTTCGATCACCGCAGCCCACGGAGGAACAGCCTCCGCGGCAGCGGGCGCTTCCGGCTTCGTCGTCGGCGATGATGGCGGCGGCGGTGGCTCTGCCGACACCCGCCTCCTCCCGCTCCGGTGCTCTGCGTACAGAGAGGAGTCGAGGGCTCCGCGCGCCCCCGGCACCGCCGCTTCGATCTCGGCGAGGATCGACGCTGGCCGCCGATACCAGCTCGCGGCAGTGATCGAGATCACCTTCCACCCGCGGGTCCCCAGGACTGCGCGACGATGAACGTGCTGGTCGAATGCGCTGCTGGTGCTCGTACCGTCGTCGAGCAAGATCGCGAGCGCGTATCGAGCGGGGTCACGAGGGTCGAGCACCGCAACCGGCACCCTGAACGTGGAGGCGCCGACGTCGACCTCGTGCGGGATGCGAGCCTCCTCCAGCGCGAGGCTGAGTTGCGACGCGAGCGGAAGGTAACCGTCGATCGGGAGGCGCACGCGTTGCTCGGTCCGAGCCCGAGCACTGTCGCGCACGAGGTCGAGGATGCGCGAGGCCTCGAGGCGTCGCCCATGATGCATGTGGTGAGCGAACTCGAGGAACTGCTTGAAGAGCTTGGGGCCTTCGTTCTTCGAGGTCGCGACCGTGAGGTGCTGAGGCTCGAAGGACGCAACGACCGTGCACTCGCTCTTCGCGCGTGAGATCGCGACGTTCAAGCGCCGCTCGCCGCCTCGCTGCCCAAGGGGTCCGAAGCGAGCCGGGACGTAACGCTCCAGGCTCCCGCTGCCCTTCTTGCGGCGCTCCTGCGGGGCATGACCCAGGGAGAACACGATGACATCCCGCTCGTCGCCCTGAACCTGCTCGAGGTTCTTGACGAACGGGCGCTCGTCCATCGACTCGTGCGTGGACGCCTCGGACCAGCGGCCCAGGAAGTCGTCGTCCCTCGCGCAGCGCGTCTCGATGGCATCCAGCACCGCCTTCCGCTGCCGCAGGTTGAACGTGATCACGCCGATGCTCGGGCGGGGCGATCGCTGTAGAAGCTCGTGAACGACGTCGACGACCCTCTCCGCCTCTCGTTTGTTCTCGCCGGCGTCGTAGGTGCCGTCCGCCACCGATACCCAGCGCAGCGGGCTTCTCGAGTCTCGGCTCGCTGTGGCGGGAATGGTCAACAGCCCCCCGCCGTAGAGCGCGTGGTTGGAGAACGCGATGAGCGCCTCGTGACGGCACCGGTAGTGCCAGGCGAGGCCGGCGTGCGCGCATCGCGTGCGGGCCAGCGTCAACAGCGACTCCGATCCGAGGATGTCTTGGATCTCGCGCCGCGACTCGTCCTCCGGGCTCGCGTCGTCGCCGTCACCTGTGCCGAGCGCGAAGTAGGACGACGGTGGCATCTGCTTCTCGTCGCCTGCGATCACCACACGCTTGGCACGAAGGAGCACCGGCAGCCCGGCCTCCACGGTGCACTGCGACGCCTCGTCGAACACCACGAGGTCGAACAGCGGCTGTCGCGGGAAGAGGATGGCCATCGTCTCGGGCGACAAGAGCCACACAGGAAGCACACCGAGGAGGCCGGACGGGGCGAAGCGCCGAACGAAGCTCCTCAGAGGCATGAGCCGACGCTTCTTGCGCGTCTCCTTCAGCAGCTCTTCGCGAATCTTCTGTGCTGGTGTCCGGCGCTGGTGCTTCTCAGCGACGGCGGTCCGCAGCAACTCGGCATCGTCCACCTGATGCAGCGTCCGTTCGATCTCGAACTCGCGCAGCTCCTCTTCGAGCTCAGCGAGGCGGGTCGCGGCGCGGTCCACCTCGCGGTCGTCGGCTGCGGTCCCGAGGCTGGCGAGACCCGACTCGCGCTCGAGTCGGACGAGCCACGCCGTTGCCCAAGCGGACGTCGTGGCCGACCGCCAGGCGGCCGCGTCGGAGCTCGGGTGCGCCGCTGCGAGAGCGTCGAGCAAGACCGGTGCGGTCGGGAGCAGTTCCGATGCGCGCCCCAGAAGGGCGTCCATCTCGACGACTCGAGGACCAGCCTGAGTCCACGCCGCGAGCAGGGCGGCAAGCGTCGAGGCTGACGGGAGGACCCCGACCCATGGAAACGCCTGCTGGACGGGGACGGCCGCGCGAGCCAGCGCGTCACGCACATCGAGGAGGCGCACGCGTGCGTCGAGTGCCTGCTCCCAGCGGTTCAGGTCGCCGTCAGGGGTGACGAAGTCACTCGGCCACGCAGCTGCTCGCCTGAGCTCGCTCCGTGTCTGGGCCAGGTCTCGTACCGCTGGCCCGATCCGCACGAGGCGGCGAACCGTCGGCTCGAGCGCGTCTGATGAGCTCGGAAGCAGGTGGCGAACCGCGAGGCCGTCGAACGCAGCCGCGAGCGCACGCCAGCCCCGGCTCGCGGCAATCCGATCCGCGAGGTCGTCGAGGAACGCGGGAGTGAGCTCCTCTCCCGCTCGATCAGGCCAGGCGCGGGCAAGCTCACGTCGGAGGGCGAAGCGCGCGAGCCACCAACCAATCACGAAGAAGCGGACCCACGTCCGCGACCATCGACGCAGCACCGAGAGGGCCGCGACCATCTCGCCGGAGGCCTCGAGCTGGATCGGCTCACGGAGCTTGGTGATGGCAGCGCTCGATGACTCCCACGCGGCACGCACGGCGTCGGTAGAAGCAAGTCGCTCGGGCGCCTCCGCGGCCGCAGGTAGGAGGCTACGAAACACCTCGTGGTCAGACGGTTCGGTTCGAGCCGCACGCGCATGGATCGCATGGGCGAGGGCACCCCGCGCACCTTCCACATGTTCCGGGTCCACGGGAGAGCTCGCCGCGACCGCCTCGTATTCCGACGCTGCCGAGAGGCAGGCCTCGAGTTGCTGCGCGACCTCCCGAACCCCTCTGCCGTCGAGGCTCGCGAAGCTTCGCCGCGGCGCAGAGCCCTGAGGAGAGCGAAACGGGCTGGAAGCACCCCACAACGCAGAGAATGGCTGCAAATCAATGCTCACTTCGATGAGCTCGCGCAGCCTGCGCTGATCAAGCCGCTCGAGCCCCGGCGGCGGGGCGACGGTCGTCGCCGGCAGCCCAGAGCCCACGAGTCGCAGGAGCCTACGAAGCGTTGTCTCTGACTCGCCGCGCCGCGAGACGCTCCGCAGATAGGTCTCGAACGCGTCCGCCACCTCGTCGCGCCGCGCGGGCAGTGGGAGGTCTCGAGGCGCAGCCTCGTCCAAGCGGAGCGGGACCTTGAGCGCCGCGAGGGTCGAGGCCAGCCACTGCCTGAAACGTGTCTCCGCTCCCATCGCCCGCCCGATGGTGAGGATCACCTGAACCTCTCGAGCGTCGACCTCGTCATCGGCACCCATGACGTGAACCAGAAGCTGGAACAGGCTGCGAACCAAGTCCGGCCCGGCGGCGGCGAGCACCGGTGCGAGTTCGTGGAAGCGCTCGAGCGCGACCTCGAAGTCGAGGTATTGCCGCCAATCAGGCACCAACGGTGCGAAGATTCGCTCGATGGCACTGACCTCGTCCTCCCTCACCTCCTCGTCGGCATGAGCGACGATCACCGCCGCAGCGAGGGCGCACTCGTGGAGCTCGCGCGGAGGTTCCCCGAGGCGTGAGTAGTCGAGCACGAGATCGGAGGAGGCTGGCGCCTCCGCGTCACCGAAGAAGCGCGCGAGGATCCCGTCGACCTCCGCCAGCTCTCGTGTCCCAGGCCCTCGGCCGGTCAGGCGACGGAACGTGGTCGTCTGGCTGAACAGCCAGAGCGCGTAGGACCGTAGGTTGTGCTCGGGGTGGGTGCGGCCAAAGAACCCTCCGCCTTGGGCCAGCTCCGCTTCCATGAGATCACGGCTCTGCGCGAGGTAGGCCTCGGTGTCCCAGGTGAGGGCACCGCTCGACAGCCCCGTCAGGGTCACCATCTCCAGGCGCAGCATCGTGTGGAGGTCCTGGCAGACCAGTAGACCGATCCGGTCCGCCGTGAGCTCGGCCGCCATGCTGAGACGCGAGAGTGACTCTTCGAGCGGTCTGTCCAGTTCTGCTCTCCCCAGCACGGAGGTGAGTGACAGGGGCGCGCGCAGCGGGCTTCGGGGGCCGTGCGCGAGATAGTGTCCGAGTTCGTGTCCGAAGACCCCGAGCAGCGTGGCCTCGTCGAGCAGGGAGAGAATCGGTCCCTGAACCTCCAGCAGGATCGGGGTATCGACCAGGTGGATGGCAGCATTCTCGGCGCCGCTTCGCTGGAAGATCTCGATCTCACCTGCGACTCCGAGCACCCGCTGCGCGCTCCTCGCCGCGCGGTAGGCATCCGGTGCCATCGAATCACTGAGCCGAAGGCTCTGCGCCATCAACCTGCGGCGGATCTCCTTCGGATCGCCAGGGATGAGCCGGGACGCGAGCATCGCGAACTGCGGGTGCTGGGCAACACGCGACGCAAACGATCGCTCACTCGGAACACGCACGGCCTCGACGTCGAAACCGACCAGCGCCTCGGGCGCAGCGACCGGCTGCGGGACACTCCTCTGGATCGTCGCCTGCACGCGCCCTCGTTCAAGTCAGACGAACGCGCCGGCCTTGCGCGATCTCGACGCGGAGTCGGTCCTCGATCTCGCGGAGGAGCGCGGCCAGGTGCGCCTCCGTGCTGAGCTCCCGGCCCCGGAGCTCCAGGGCCACGCGCACGAACTCCACGCGCTCCATCTTCTCGAGCTCGGCCTCGAGCCGGCGATTGGCCTCTTCGCGCGCTGCGTCCAACCTGCGAAGGAAGCTGGCCTCGAGCGTTGCCAGGTCGGGCGCGATGGCCGCTTCCGTCGTGTCGAACGCGGCCTCGGCGATGGGCCGGAGCACCCGGTGCGACTGGTCGGCGTCGAGCTTCGCGAACCCCTCTCGGGCCTTCACCTCCGCACGCGCCGCCTCCGAGGCCCGCTCCTCCGCGCCGAGGATCGCTTTGCGACGCGCAGCGTACGCCTCCCGAATGCGCTTCACCGAAGCGCCGAGGTCGGCGACGTCACGCCACGGGCGATCGCTTCCGAGGCGCGCCTCGAGGAGCGCGCGCTCCGCCGCGAGATCCGCGTCCGCGCCGATCGCCGCGAGCTGCGCGAGCTCGTGGTCCCGAGCGCTGGCAGCGTCGCGAACCAGCTCGATGGCCGCCTCGGTCAGGTCTGTGGAGAGGATGCTCAGCTTCTCGAAGCCGTCACGAAGCGCGACGAGATTCTTCTTCACTGCGGCGACCGTCTTTCCGACGTGGAGCGACGCACGCGACTCCTCGAGCGCACGCCCGAGCTTGACGAGCTCCGGCGGAAGCGGCGGTCTACCCGGCAGGCGCTCGAAGCGTGTCTCGAGCTCCCGCAGCCGCTCCCGCTCACGCGGGAAGCGCTCGAAGACCTTGTCGGCGATCTGGTCGTTCTCGCGATCGATCTCGATCTGGAGCGCCGACTTGAAGAGCTGACAGATGGCCACGCGGTCGCGAGCGTTGATCTCCTCCGCGTGCGGAGCGAGGTCGGCCTGCTTGAAGTCCCGGTCCTTCCTGAAGACCTCACGCACTCCGGGGTCTCGAACCGATGTGATCTCCTGGCCACCAGGGGGCGTGATTCGCACCTTGCCTGCGCGGAGCAGACCAGCCACGCAGGCCTTCACCACGTCGGGCGCATAGCCGTACGGCGGCGCCAAGAAGGTCTTGAGCAGTCGGTCGCCGCCCACACCGTTCTCCTTCTGGATCTGCGCGAGCACGCGCTGCGGAACGGCACCGTCGCAGCGGGCCTCGTACTTCCCCGCGTCCAGCGCGACGATCCCGAGCCCTTTGTCGAGGAACTTCGGAGACGGTCCGTGGAGGTCCTTCTCGAGGAGCTGCGCCAGCTCGGTCTCGGTGATCGCGAGGTCCTCGAAGTGCGGGTAGAGGGAGCTCACGACCTTGCTCGCGATGCCGTGGAGCGCCGTCGCGAACGAACCACCCGCCTCGCGGGGCAGCAGCGTCTGTCCACGGAAGTAGACCGTTCCGGCGTGGAACGAGTCGGCGAGGGCGTCCCGCACCTTCGTCTCCTGCTCCTCGGCCAGGGCCTGCTCCTCGAGCAGGAGGCGCTGCTTCTCCGCCGACAGCGACTCCCGACGCGCCGAGTAGCGGAGCACCATCCCACGCGACTTCACGAGCAGACGCGCGAGGTCCTCGGCGCGCCCGACATCCGCGGTGACCCACACGATGGTGTCGCGGTGCTTGTCCTCGCCGCTCCTCCTGACCCATGCCTCGGGGCGCCGATCGTCGGCGGAAGCGACGACGCGGAGATCGAGCGGCACGACCGCGTCGTCACGCACGCGCTTGCCGATCAACTGTTCCTGCACGGCCTTGTCGGAGTAGACCGGGAGATAGTCGAAGGGGCGGGTTCCGATGCGCGGGCGATCGACCTCGGCGAGCGCCTCCTCCATCGCGTTCTGCAGCACTTCCGAGATCCGCTCGGTGCCCGCGGCGATGTCTCCACGCTCCTTCGCCCACTCCTGGCCTGCCGAGCTCTGGATGCGGTACCCCTGCTTCTCCGAGAAGCTCAGCAGGTTCGCCGAACGCAGACGATCGAGCGCCTGGCTCAGCTCCGTGAAGCGCGGCGCCTCACCGAGCGTGCGATAGAGACACTGGGCGACGAGCTCCGCGGTCGTGGGCATCCGGTCCTGCACGAGCTCGAGCATCGCGACGGCACGCGCGGCCTCCGCCGCCACCTTGTCGTTCTTCTCCTCGCAGTGCGCGAAGACGTGGTGAAGCGTGGCTTGCACGTCCGAGTCGAGGGCGGTGTGCAGCACCTCGTAGATGTCGTCGATGTTCAAGAGAACGCCGACCGGACGCGCGGTGAAGCCACGCTGACGGAACACCTCGCCCAGGAGCTGGAGCAGGCCTCGGATCGCGTGCGTGTCGCCCTGCATGCGCGACGAGCGCGCGCGTAGGTTGGTCGTGATCTGGAGGACGAGGTCGATGTGCCCCGGCAGCATCGGGTACACCTCGACGAAGTCGCCGGGGGTCAGTCCCTCGCACTTGTATGCTTGGAGAGAGAGCGCCGCGCGATGCTTCTCGAAGAGGTCCTCGAGGACGCGCTCCTTCTCCGGCTTCTTGGCCAAAAGGCGGCGGTGTACGACGTCTCGGATGTTCGTCGGCGAGAGGTGCACACGCAGGCGCGGCGGGAAGCGGTCCTTGAGCTTGCCGAGGTTCGTCGACTCGGCCGCCTCGTCGAGCTTCTGCTGGCCCGTCACGAGCAGCCACACGCGACCCTTGAGGCGCTCGCCGAGCGCCGAGACGAACGACTGGAGCTTCAGCATCCGGTCTTCGTTGTCGTGGACGTACTGGCTCACCTCGTCGACGACGAGGAACAGCGTCTTGTCGTCGGCGCGGATCGCGAGCATGTCGTCGATCAGCTCGATGGCGTCCTGCACCGAGAGACCTCGACCCTTGCGGTTGCCAGCGTGCGAGTCGTACCAGCTCGTGGGCTCCGGGTAGCGCACGGGGTTCAGGACGGAGAGGACGTGCGAGAAATGATCGCCCGCCTGGGCTTTCGTCTTCATCGCGTCCCACGGCGCGCCGAGCGTCTTCTGCGCGTGGCCGAGGAACGCCTCGTACTCGCCGTCACGCTCGAGCTTGAGCTCGTACTCGGCGACGTCCTCGCTCTCGGGGCAGTAGCCGAGTCGCTTCTGCAGCTCGCGGACGATGACCGCGTGGATGTGTTCGTCGTCGCGCGCGGAGCTGCCGATGTCGAAGACGACGCCGATCGGCAGGATGTTCTCGACGAGGGTGTCCCACGCGGTGCGGAGCTCGGCGGCGCGCGGCGACTGGTCTCGCGCGAGGAGCGCGTCGCTCAGGCGCGCCCCGTCGGGCAGTGTGCGTCCGTCGAGCGAGAGCCCCAGGAGCTTCGCGAAGCTCGACTTGCCGGAGCCGTAGAAGCCCGAGATCCAGGACGCGGGGAGGTCCGGCCCGCCCGGCTTGGTGCGCTCGGCATGAATCGCGCGCAGCAACCGCACGAATTGCTCGTGGATGCCCTCCCGCGTCCGCTGGTGCCGAGGGTCCGACTCGGGGTAGCCGCCGGTGACGATGTACTCGCGCACCTCGTCGGCGAGCTTCTCGGAGCTCTGCTGGAAGAAGTAGACGACCGGCGGGATGTCTCGCGTGACATCGGCCGCGAAGATCTCGTGGAGCTGCGTGGTGTCGGTCATCGGCAGTGATCCAGGTCCAGAGAGAGGCAAGCGGGGCTGGGGCCCCACGCTCTTGCGTCGGGGCGGAGAGCGGCTCAGGGGTAGATTCGAGGTCGGTAGTCGCGGTCGGGCGTGAGCTCCCCCATGAACGACAGCGCCGACAGACCGCGTCGCTCGCCTGGATAGAGCAGCACGACAGGCACGTCGCCCGTGTGGCCGTCGATGTGCCGAAGGAGCGCCGATGTGCGGAAGAAAGGATAGAGCGCGCCGGCCCGCCCGATGAACGCGACGGCGGGTGCGTCCGGCGATGGGAGCTGTGCCTTGAACTCGGTGATCGCCTTCGCGACGTCGGTCGCCAGGCCATCGGG
>JBILLJ010000301.1:0-4180 GCA_044376125.1 Sandaracinaceae bacterium | reverse complement strand
TGCGACGAACCTCCCTGCGAACGAGTGGACCCATGACACACTGCGCCCCGCGATCTCGTCGGCATTCTCGAGGGGCGCGCGAATGCAACGCCGGAGCACAGCCAGGTCTCTGCACGGAGCTGCCCGCCCGGCTCTCGAGGACGCCTCTCGCGAAGCCCGCGCCCGCCGACTCGAAGCCAACCGCCGGACGAGCTGCGGTGTCTGCGACGAACCTCCCTGCGAACGAGTGGAGTGCCCCCCTGTTTTCGTCGGCATTCACGTGGGGCGCGCAAATGCAACGCCGGAGCACAGGCAGGTCTCTACACGGGGCCGTGCAATGCCGGAACACCAGCAGGCTCCTGCACGGAGATCCGCGCTACGGATCAGGTTGGAATGAGTCATATTCACGATAGTGGTTTATGGCGTCAACGAGTGCATCAAGCGAAGCCTCGCGCTGTTGTCGATCGAAGACCTCGAAGACGCTGTGGATCACTCCGCCTAGCAGGAAGTACTGCACGCCAGAAAGCACCGCGACCCGTGGGAGCGTCTCGTCGTCATTTTCAATAGGAGGGTAGTCAACGTCATCCTCGTCGTAGATGTCGTCCTCGTCCCAGAACAGGATGGGTGTGTCGTGTGGCGAGTTCGTCCACCGACTCAGGTTCGCGAACGAACCCTCGTGAAGCCGAGGATCGAATCCCTGGTGGACTGCATTGTAGAGGTGCAAGACATTGCCAAACTCGTGTTTCATCGCGAATCCTGCGTCATCGACAACTGGTGCCTCCGCCCCAACGATTTCGGCCACCAACGCCATCGGGGTGGTAGTCGGGAAAGCGCGTGTTGTGGTCGCTCGAATCAACGAGCTGCATGAGACCCGGAACCTCGGGGTGGTGGTGCCAGGTGAGGCCCGCCGGCGCGTCGGTCGGTATTGCACCGCGCTGGCGCGGCGCGATAGGCATGCCGTCGCGAAGACCCCTCTCGGCGAGTCCGACCGTCGACGGATAGGCGGCCTCCAAGGTCGCGCGGAGGCTGGGGTCATTTCGCATCGCGCTCGCAAGCTGCCGATTGCTTTCGCGAAAATGTACCGAGTCACTCTCGAGGAACAACGACCTGTCGAGGGTTGCCTCGAAGAAGACTCGGTAGACTCCGGGCGCAGTGCTTATCAAGCCGAGGGGGTCGACGGCCGACACTGTGTCGCTCGGGTAGGCGTGAGATCGAAGGCCTCCGGCAAGGCCAAGGGGGTCCGCGCTGCAGTACTCGCCGACGCTTGCGGCATAGTGGCGCAGGCGATTGTAGAACAGCCCCGTCGCGCCATCCTCGTACTGTCCGGGCCAGCGCCAGGGGCAGTCCTCTGCGGTGCCCGCGTCGAAGCGTGGAACGCCATAGACGTCGAGCTGCATCTTCCAGGCGAGCTGGCCGACTTCGTCGTACATCTCGGTGGGGGTGCCGAGGTGGTCGCTGGCGATCGTCCAGCGGCGGCCGGCGTGCTCCTTGGCGATGGGGGTGAAGCTCTCGGGTTCCCATTGCCAGCTGACCAAGCCCCGCTCGCTGTCGAGCTCGTGGATGACGTTGTGGCCGTCCCAGACGAACTGGACCTCTTGGTCCACGGCGCCCGCCGCGGAGAGCGTGCGCTTGGCGGTACGCCTCGCGAAGGGGTCGTAGTCGAAGGCGACGCGAACACCGTCGGGGCGCTCGACCTCGCGGAGCATGCCGTGGCCGTTCCAGCGATAGTGCCAGTCGCCGTCGGGGCCTGACTTCAGGGTCTGGTTGCCGTCTTCGTCGTGCTCGTAGCGGACGCCGTCGGCCATCTCGAGGCGGCCGCCGGGGCCGTAGCGACGGTCGGTGCCCGTGCGACTGCGGTAGACGTTGCCGACCGCATCCATCGCTCGCTCGACCACGGCGTCGGGGCGACGCTCGCGGACGAGGCGGCCACGGCCGTCGTGGTCGTAGAACTTCGGGCCCGAAGCGGCGTCGACGATGCCCGCGATCTGGTCCTCGCCCCGCCACTGATAGACGCGCGCATCGACCTCCTCGCGCTGAGGCTGCGCGAACGATGGCGTGGCGAGCATGCCCACGGCGAAGCCCATGGCGGCGGCGGCGAGAGACCTCTTGAAGGTGCGACGAGCCGTCGGCCGGCCTGCGACGTCGCGGCTCCACTCGACCTCGATGCCGTTCTTGAACGCACGGCGTGACTCGAGCCCGAGGCCGTCGCGATCGAAGCGGACGTCGGCTTCCTTGAAGCCGTCCGCGGCGCCGAAGAACATCTCGCGGGGTTGTCCCAGGCCATCACGGCTCATCGCGACACGAGCACCGAATGAGGAGGTCTCTGACCGACTGACGCTTTGGCGTGAGCACGGAGTCCACTTAGGTCGGGAATCGCACCAACAGGTCCGGCCGGGCCGGGCCAAGCGAGTCCGTGGTGGTAATCGACACGCCCTCGGGGGCCCTGCGGTACTCCCGACGTTCCCACCCGTCGGATTCCAGGTTCGCCGTCAACCAAGAAGAGTTGTGGGGATCGAATGGTGCCACGGAGCACCCAAGCGTGATCGCGCGCCATCGCTGCTCCTTCCCGGATTCCTTTTCGAGTTCGACCCAGTGAAGGTACACTCTGCACCGGCCGTTGTCTTCAACCAGTATCGCGCCCGAGCGCGAGCCGGCGGCAGACCAGCACGTTGCAGCCCGCAGAAGGCTCGCATCACGGGAGTAGCGAACAACCCCGTTCAGTCGAGGCGGCGGGCCTGAGAGTGGCGTTGGCTGTGCGGCGCGTAGAAGGTGGTCAAGTGGGAACAGAAGATACTCGTCGCCGACCTGCCAGTCGCCCTGCTTGGAGTTCTCCTGGGCGGAAGCCAGCCTGACGATTGGAAGTCCGCCGTGGACTCTCAACCAGGCCAGCAGTAGGCGAGACGCGACCGTTGGGTCTCGCAGTTCTTCGACTTGCGCTAACACCGACTCGCCGACGGCCGGGGGCGCCCGCACATCGCGAACGTAACCGCCGAGAAGTCTGCGGTACTCGCCAGTGGCAATCTCGTCCAGCGCGTCTCGCTCCGCAAGAGCCGTGGGTGCGAGACAGCCGCTGTAGGTGTTCGCCGCAGCGCGCGAACTGCCCTCCAGACCCTCGAAAGTGCAGTCGATGAAGGTGCAAGATGACACCTCCAACGAGTCCATTCTCGAGCCGCGAAACGCGGTGCGAGTGAAGGAGCAGTTGCTCATCCGTCCACGAGTCCAACTCGCATGGTCGAAGACACAGTCCTCGAACGAGCAGTCCACGAACACACAACTCTTCAAGGTAGTCCGAGAAAAATCAGACTTGGCGAACGAAGCGCGCGCCGCATCGACCTTGTCGAGAACTGCGCCCGACAAGTCGCACCGACGCCAATCCCCGAACACCGATGGAGCACGCAACGTGAGGTTGCGAGCGAGACACTGATCGAAGGTCGCGTCCCAGCCGAAGTTTCCGTGGCGTGACATGGTCGCGCATGAGATATCGACCCTCTCGAATCGTGCATGGGACAAACCCGTGAAGTCCCACCCCCGCAGGTCGAGATAGGTCTCGTTGCCGTGCGCGACACGACCGATTGCGCCGGAGGCCGACTCTGCGCGAACGATCGCGGGCGCTCCAACCGAGCCCGCACCCAGCAGAGACGTGACAGAGCCGATCGCGTCCGTCGTCCATCTCTTCCTCAGCGCACGACACTCCCCGTCCGCAGTTTTCTTCGAGGCCTTCATGGCGATCACTGTTAGTCAATAGGTTATGTAGTAGGGTCTCTGCAAGGAGCTGCGGTATGCGCGCAGATCGTCAACCCACGGGAAGTAGAACGAGAGCCCCGCGCGGTCCGTCTCGCGCACCATCACCTTCACGAGCTTCGCCATGTCCCGACTGGCATGTTCAGGGGTCCTCGCGCTCGCCGTGACCCTGAGCACCACCGGCCAAGAGTCGAAGCTCATCGATTGCCGTGGTGAGAGCCTGGTCGGCCCCGGCTGGCCCGACTTGACCAAGGCACTGCTCCATGAGATCGATGTACCAATCGCCAGTCGCGCCGCTTCCAGCAATGCGGGCGATTGCTGACTCAATCATGCGGAGGCAGGCCCGCGCCACGAGACCCGCCGACGTGTTCTCGAGCGGGAGGTCGTACTGGGACTTCTCGCGGCTGGCAGGACCTCGCACCACCAACTGAATTCCGAACACCCCAGCTCCCTTGGTGAG
>JBILLJ010000337.1:0-2986 GCA_044376125.1 Sandaracinaceae bacterium | reverse complement strand
CCCGTGCTGCGCTACCGCGACATCGTCGGGCCGCGCGTGTGTGGCCTGCCGAGCGACTCCGTGTGCGCGATGCAGTGGCCCGAGACCCTCGTGGATCTCGGCCGCGGCGCGGAGCTCGATGCAGGCGTCGCGCTCGACGCCGACGCGGGCCTCCTGCCTTCGCTCGACGCCAGAGGCCTCGACGCCTCTCCCATGGATGGGTCTGTCCCCGCCGACGCAGCGCCCGTCGGCCCCACGTCACGCACACCGAGCTGCGCCTGCGCGGTGCTCCCCGCACGCCGCCCCCCGCTTCCTCCGCTCGCTCTGGGCGCTGCCCTGACCCTCTCGGGTCTCGCGCACAGGCGCCGTCGCGCGGGATCACGACGAGGGCTGGATGGACCGAGCGAGGAGGGGGCTACCCGCGACTTCCGAGTCGATGGGGCTGCGCCTCTCGCGGTCGTGTGCCGTGTGCGTGATCCCGGTTGATCTCCGCTCGCCCGTCCCGCAGCCTGGGCCAGGCGAGCAGCAGGTCGGGCGGCCGTGTCACTCAGACTGGGCTGTGGTCCTCACGCCGGTCGGTGTGGTGAGGAGATGTTCATGAAGGCTCGAACCTGCCTCGCGGGCATGCTCCTCTCGTGCGTCGTGGCCCATGGGTGCGGGGCCGCGGCGAACGAGAATCCGGACGCACTGGAGGTTGCGGACGACTCTGGCCAGATCGTCGCGACGCCTCCCGTGCCCGTGCCCGAGCCCGATGCCGGCCAGTCCGACGATTGTCGAGTTTCCGACGCGTTCGGCTGCATCCGTCCTACTCCCGACGACCAAGACGGCGATCGCTCCCCTGCTTCGTTGGACTGCGACGATCACGACTACTACCGCTCTCACTGGCGAAACGACGCGCCTTGCAATGGCGTGGACGAGAACTGCAACGGCGTGGACGACTGCGGCCCGCCGGACGTGGATCGCGACGGCGACCCGGACTCCACGGACTGTGCCCCGGAGGATCCCGCCATCTCGATGCACGGGTTGGAGTTGATCTGCGACGGGATCGATCAGGACTGCGACGGTCTCGACCCTTGCGATCGCGACGGGGACCGCGAGCCCGAAGACTCCGACTGCGACGACTCCGATCCGACCAGGTCCCACCTCGCCGCCGAGGTCTCCTGCGATGGCGTGGACAACAACTGCGATGGCGCCGACTGCTGTGAGCAGGACGACGATGGCGACGGGTACGCTTGTCAGGTGGACTGCGACGACACCCGCCAACGCATCCACCCCGGCGCCACCCCCTCCACAGAGTGCGACTACGAGGATCGCGACTGCGATGGAGCGATCGACTTCCTGGGCTGCGACTTCCGATGCGCTCCAACCATCAACTTGGTCATGTGGGGCTGTTCGTCGCCGCAAGCGCACTTGCCGGCTGTCAGACCTCGACACCCGAGGACGCTGCGGTCCCCGCTGACACCGCGACGGCAGACGTCTGGTCTGCGGACGCACCGATTCACGACGCTGGTCCTCCGGACGGAGGAGTCTGGTGTGGCCCATGGGCCACACCGGGTCCGGACGAGATCAGCTGCGGAAGAGAACTGCGTTCAGGGGACACGCCCGTTTGCTGCGCGCTGAGCGGCTACACGGGCCCCATGGGGGAGAACTGCAGAGCAGCTTGGTGCGTCGAGTCACTCGAAGCGGCGAGCGGCTGCTACCTGGTGTTCGCCTGCGACGAACGGTCAGACTGCGGGGTCGATGAGCTCTGTTGCGGCGAGGGCGGAACGCCTCCCCCCGCATACCGGCGGTTCTGCAGGCCGGCTTCCGACCCCGAGTGTGGATTCGTCCAGTGTGAGACCGACGCCGACTGTGCCCCGTCTCGCCCCTACTGCGTCGAGCACGTGGACTCCGAGGGAACCACGTTGGTGTGCAGCAGCACGCGCCCCTGAGATGCCGTGCGCGGCGGACACGCCTCTGGTTGGGATCGTCTCCTCCGCTGCGCTGCTCGTGAGTTCCTGTGGGGCGCGAACCGAGTTGGGCATCGCGGAGCCGGGGACGCAGTTCTCTCTCCCGATGTGGCGGTCGTCGTCGATGCCGCCACGTCGTTCGACTCCCAGCGGTCGAGGAACTTCTCTTCGGCCTCGAGCACGTCGGGCTCGACGATGGCGGTGACGCTCTGGAGGCGCAGGTCATCGCGTTGTGGCTCGTCGCACGCTGTGGGTCGACAGCCCGAGAGACGCTTGGTGTCCCGCGGACACGACCGTGGGTGGAGCGTGCTTCCGCTCAAGTACGCAGGTCAGAGCATCGCCGGAACCGACGCCGACGCGGGCCTCCTGCCTTCGCTCGACGCCGCAGGCCTCGACGCATCTCCCATGGACGGGTCTGTCCCCGCCGACGCCCGATGCCCGGCGCGCGCGGCTGCGCCTGCGCGGTGCTCCCCGCACGCCAGCCCCCGCTTCCTCCGCTCGCTCTGGGCGCTGCCCTGACCCACAGGCGCCGTCGCGCGGGATCGACGACGAGGGCTGGATGCCCCGAGCGATGACGGGCGGTCCGCGCTCCCGGCGACCAATCGGTTGGTAACTACGCATGGATCGGCGAGACGCCGAACCATGCGTAGCCTTTTGCCGGCGGGCCTGATGCAGACCCGCCCGCAGCCCGGCGAAGCCGGCTCGGGGCCCCCACCCAACTCCGCTCCGCGAAACAGAATCGCCTCGACGCGGATGATCCATTGTCTCCGCGATTCTGTTTGGTTCGCCGACATGTCCATCGTCACGAGCGCGACCTCGGCCGCGCACGTCGGCCCCAACTCGTCGAAGAGTCGGGCGATCGTGGTCTCGGTGCGGCCCTCGCCCGCCCACACCAGGCGTCCCGCGTGGTGGTCCACGATCACGCGGATGTGGTGGGCGCACGAGACGCGAACCGCCCACGGATGTCTTCTGGGGCTGGAGCCGTGACAGCAAGCGGAGTAGGGTCGTCCGCGCGCGTCGGCCTCGACAGGGTTGGCGCAGAGAACCAGACCGTGCCG
>JBILLJ010000300.1:0-4233 GCA_044376125.1 Sandaracinaceae bacterium | reverse complement strand
TCTCCCGCCCCGGCCGCGACCCCCGCTCGACCTCGATGAGCGCCTCCGAGACCATCGAACGGGTGGTTCATGGAGACGCCGACGTTCAGATCGGGCAACCGAGGCGCCGTTTATCCGGACTACGCTCCGAAGATCTCGAGCGGGCCGCAGCTGCAGGCCATCGCCGCGCAGTCGAGCTCGCACGCCACGCCGCACACCGAGCTGCAGCATGTGGCCGCCCAGGTGCCGCCCGTGCGCGCGCAGAGCACGTCGGGCGGGAGCGGATCGACGAGGGCGCACATCGGATCGGCGACGCAGCCCGCGTCGGCGTCGTAGCTGCGACCGCTGCCGCAGTTGCAGGCGGGGGCGCCGACCAGGCAGACCTGCGGAGGCGGGAGGCCGCAGCGGTAGTCGCCGCACGCCTCGGCCCACCACGCCCACTCGCCGCCGGTCGCGCGGCAGCGCTGCGGCTTGCACGCGGCATGCGCCTCCTCGCACTCGGCGAGGCTGTCGACCCCGGTGGTCGCGCAGTCCGCGCCGACACACGCCCCGCAGTCGAGCTCGACGCACGCCTCGCCGTCCCAGTGCCAGCGCGAAGGGCCGTCACACAGCGCCGCGGGACACGGGTCGCGGCGCGCGTCCTCGGGATCGCAGACATCTCGCGGCCCGGCGTCGGGGACGTCGCCGTCGACCGGAGCGGCGTCGGGCAGCGCGGCGTCCAGCGCGGTGTGCGTCGCGCTGCAGGCGCCGACCGAGAGGGAGAGGATCACGAATGAGAGGCGTGCCAGCGTGTGCCAGTGGGTCATGCGTCGCCTCACTGAGCACGTGGCGTGCCGTGCGCGCGCCCTGCGCGCCCCGGTCCTCCTTGACGCTGTGGTGCCGCCCGGGTCTGATGCCCCGCGATGACGACCCCTCCGCACGACGCGCCCCGCAGCGGAGGCGACGGCGACGCGCGCGACGCTGCCCGCCCCACGGAAGAGGCCCTGCGCGCGCGGATCGCGCACCTCGAGCGCGAGCTCGCCGCGACGCGCGCGGAGCGCGACTTCCTCTACGCCGCGCTCGAGCACGTCCCGGTCGGCCTCGAGCTCTACGACCACGAGGGCGTCGCGCTGTGGCTCAACCGCGCGATGGTGGAGTTCACGGGGCTGCCCTCCGCCGAGATCGCCGTGGGGCGCTTCAACATCCTCACGGATCCGTTCTCCGTCGTGACGGGCATGGTGGACCTCTACCGCCGCGCCTACGCGGGAGAGGTCGTCCACACGCGCGAGTTCGCGATCGACCTGCAGCTCGCCGCCATCGACTGGGGCGCATCCGGCAAGCAGATCCGCTTCCGCATGGTGCTCTGCCCGCAGCGCGACGAGGCGGGGCGCGTGCTGCGCGTCCTCGCCGTGATGTTCGAGGTCACGCAGCACCACGTCGCGCGGCGCGTCGCCGAGCGGCTGCTCGCGACCTCGAGCGATGAGGAGGCCTCGCAGCTGATCGTCCGCGAGCTCGCGGGGGAGCTCGACATCGTCGGCGCCCGCGTCTGGCGCACGACGAACGCCCCCGGCCAGGGCCTCGCGCTCGTCGCGCAACACGCACGTCACCGCGACGAGGTCGCACCGGCGCCGCCCGCGCACTTCGCGGAGCGCACGCGCGACACCGCACGCACGCAGGCCGTGCTGCGCGACGAGGGCGACGCGACGCGCTGGGAGGCCGCGCTCGGAGACGCGCAGGCCCACGCCGACGCCCTCGGCGTGCACGCCCTCGTCGCGGCGCCCATCGCGGCGCCGCACGGCGTCATCGGCGTCATCGAGGTGGGCACCTCCTCGCGCTACCTCGCGACACAGGCGCTCCCCGCGATGGTCGAGCGGCTCGCAGAGCTCTACGCGGAGTTCGTCGAGCGCTCGCGCGCGCAGCGTCGGTTCGAGGCGCTGTTCGAGCGGTCGCCCGATCCCACGCTCGTCATCGACGCGGACGGCGCGGTGCTCGCGGCGAACGAGCGTGCGCGCGCCTTGCTCGGCTCGACACCGACCTCGCTCGCCGCGATCTTCGAGGGGTTCGCGGGGCTCGATCCGCGACACGCCGCGGTCTTCGACGGGGACGAGCCCGCGGGGGCACCGGCGACCTGGATCGAGCGGACGATCGTCGATGCCCGCGGCGAGGCGATCCCCACGGAGACGGCCGTCTCGCTGCTCGACGCCGACCTCCACGGCGGTACGAAGACGGCGCTCCTCGTGCTGCGCGATCTGCGCGAGCGCCTGCGCCTCGAGGCGGCGCTGCGCGGCTCGCTCGCCGAGAAGGACACGCTCCTCCGCGAGGTCCACCACCGCGTGAAGAACAACCTGCAGATCGTCTCGAGCCTCGTGAACATGCAGGCCGATCGGCTCACGGACACCGCCGCGCGCGAGGCGCTCGTCGAGTGCTCGGACCGCGTCCGCGCGATGTCGCTCGTGCACCAGGTGCTCTACGGCGGAGACGAGCTCGGCAGCGTCCCGCTCGACGCGTACACGCGCTCGCTCGCGCATCACCTGCAAGGCTCGCTCGACCCGCGCTGCGCGATCACGTTCCGGCTCGCGCCGGTGCGCGTGTCCCTCGAGGACGCGGTGCCCTGCGGGCTCATCCTGAACGAGCTGGTCACGAACGCGATCAAGCACGGGCGATCGCCCGATGGGGGCTGCGCCCTCGAGATCGCGTTCACGCTGCGCGACGAGGGCTTCGAGCTGTGCGTCCTAGACGACGGCCCCGGCTTCGCCCTCCCCGTCCCGCACGGCTCACTCGGCGTGCAGCTGATCCACGCGCTCGCGCGGCAGCTCGGCGGCGCCCTCACGACCTCCCCGCGGACGGACGCGGCGCGCGCCTCGGCACGTGTGAGCGTCCGCCGGCGCCTGCCCGACGACGCGACGCCCGCGCACTGAACCGCGATTCAGCGCTCGTCCGCGCCGAGGTCCGGGGCGCCGTCGTCGCGCGGCTCCCCGTCGAGGTCGCTCGTCGCCTCCGCGACGGGGACGCCCTGATCGATCGCCGCGGACGCCGAAGCCGCGAGGTGGAGATCCCCGCCCGCAGCATCGACGAAGAGCGATGGGTCGATCGACTCGAGGTTGTGGTCCGCGATCGACGTCCCGCTCCGCACCGTGATCCGCCGCGTGAGGTTGTTCCGCACGGTCGTGATCGCGTTGTCGAAGCGCGTGTCGATGGACGAGAAGGAGCCCGTCGCCCCCGGCAGCTCGAGGATGGTGTTGTGGACGACCACCGCGCCGCGCGCCTGCGCGAGCTCGATGCCGGTGTCGTACCAGGGCACGTCCGCGACGATCACGTTGTTCCGGATGACCCTCCCCGCCGTCTCGACGGCGAAGCACGCCACGCTCTCGAGATCGGAGGCGCCGCGCTCGGAGAGCGCGCTCTCGAAGACGGCGCGCGCGACCTCGAGTCGATCCGCATCGTCATCACAGATCGTGCGGAGCGCAGCCTCGAACGATGTCCCGGACGCGCGGATCTCGGCGACCGCCGCCGCCCGTGCAGAAGGCTCCGCGGCCGGATCGAGGACGGTTCGGACAGCGGGTGCGAGGGCCTCGGCGTCGGCGTCGGCGCGGTCGAAGAAGGAGAAGATGTCGTCCACGACCCGAGAGTCGCCTCCTGGCGCAAACGGAGTCAACGCCGCCCGGGGCACGGGCGCCCGCGACACGTGGGGCGCTCCACGCGATCCCCGGCCCCACCGCCCGCGGGCTGCCGCTTCACGCGCTTGGCCGATGGTCTCTTCGCCACCGCGCTGCGTACACTCGTCGGTCGATGAAAACCCTGCGCATCGCTCGATGGATGGTGTGTGCCGTTCTGGGATCCGGGTGCGCCGACGCCCCCGCGACGACGGGGGACGCGAGCCCGGCCGCGGATGCAGCCGCGCGCATCGACGCCGTCAGCCCGGGGCTCGACGCGGGCGAGGACGGCTCGTCGATGGACGCCTCCCTCGACGTCCCGACCGATGTCCCCTCGAGCGCTCGGACCGATGCCCCGCATGACGCCGACGCCACGGTGGAACCGGGCTCTCCTTCTCGGTACGGGCATCGGGCATGCGCTCGGTCTCGCACGCGAGGGCTTGTCGGCGGGCGTGATCTCGAAGCGCTTGGGTCGTGTCGATCGCCAGCGGTTCCATCGTCCGGGCCAGAGGAGAGACCGAGGCGTGTGCCTCGATCACTGTGGGGGCGCCACTCGGGCTCGGGGCTCGTGATGCTGTGCCTGGCTTCATCCGCCGCCAGGCCGCCGCCAGCCCGCCAGCTG
>JBILLJ010000072.1:0-45082 GCA_044376125.1 Sandaracinaceae bacterium | reverse complement strand
GTCGTGAGGTCTCGCAGCACCCCACGAGAGTAGACGCCGTGTTCGGTTTTTCAAACGTTTCCTCGACGGCACCTGTCGAGAATCACGACGCCACCCTCCGCGGACGTGTGCGTCGCTCCGATCTCAGCTCAGTCGCGCGGCGGGAAGAGCTTCGCGAGGGCGCGGTCGTGCGGCCAGGGGCCGTACTCGCGGAAGCGCGCCTTGCGCACGACGTACTCGATCGAGAAGAGCAGGCCCATGAGGCCGTACGCGACGAGGCCCGTGTACGTGGCCCACACCGACAGCGGCGCGGTGAGCGCGAGCACGCCGGCGGTCGTGCCGTTGAGCACGAAGAAGGCGCACCACACCCAGGTGAACTGACGGCAGTGCGCGGCCTTGGGCGCGTCGAGCGCCGGGTCCTGCATGCGGGCGAAGCGCTCGATCATCGGCATCGCGCCGGGCGCGAGGGTGGCCCCGAAGGTGACGAGCAACACCGCGTTGATCAGCACCGGCATCGCCAGCACGTAGCGCGGGTCGTCGAGCGCCACGCCCAGGCCCACGAGCGCGAGGATCGCGAGCGGGATCCGCAGGATCGCCCAGAACGACGCTCGATCCGCGTTGCGGAGGCGGATGGCGAGCATCGGCACCACGAACGCGATCACGAGCAGGCCCACGGCGCGCGTGCCGAGGTACGACAGGCCGATCCACACCGCGACGGGATAGAGGCCGACGAGCGTTCCGTTCACGATGCCGAGCACGAGGCCGAGACGGCTCGGTCGCGCGGCCGTCTCGCGCGCGCTCGGATCCGTGCTCACGCGCCGCGGTGCTGCGCGACGTAGGCGGCGAGGTTCTTCACGTTCGCGAAGATCGCCTTGTTGCCCTCGTCGTCGGCGCGGATGCGCACGCCGAACTTCTTGTCGATCGCCATCGCGAGCTCGAGGGCGTCGATCGAGTCGAGGCCCAGACCCTCGACGAACAGGGGCGCCGCGGAGTCGATGCTCTCCGGCGTCACGTCATCGAGCATCAGCGCTTCGACGATCAGCTCCTTGATCTCACGCTCGAGGTCGGCCATGCGTAGTCGCTCTCCAGAACCGGCCGAGTGGCCGGTCTCCCCTTGTAGCCCAGGCTCCGGTCGGGCACCACATCGCCCTCATGACGACGCGCACGCGAGAGCGAGACAAGCGATCGGCCCTGCTCCGGGCCGCGCGCGACGTGCTCGTCGAGCAGGGCTACCACCACGCGAAGATCGACGAGATCGCCCAGCGCGCGGGGGTGGCCAAGGGCACCTACTACCTCTACTTCAAGGACAAGCGCGCGATCTTCGCCGAGCTCGTCGATGGTCTGGTCTCACGCATCGAGGCTGCCATCGTGCGCGTGGACGAGCGCGCCGACCTGCGCGCACAGGTGGGTCACAACATCCGCGCGACGATCGCCGTGCTCGCGGAGGATCCGGCGCTCACGCGCATGGTGCTCGGCCCGAGCTCGGGCCTCGACACCGCGTTCACCGACGCCGTCGTCCTCATGCACGTGCGGGTCCTCGCGATCCTCGCGCGGGCCCTCTCGGACGGTCAGACCCTCGGCGTGGTCGCGCCCGGCGACACCGATCTGCTCGCCACGTTCGCGATCGGCGCCCTCAAGGAGGCCGTCCTGCGCTCGACGAGCGACGAGTCCGCGCTCGGCCCCGCGCAGCGAGAGCGGCTCGTGGCGGAGCTGTCGCGCTTCCTCGAGCAGGGCTTCCTCCGCCTCGGCTGAGAGAGACGAAACGACCTCCGCCTCGAATCGGGCCGCGACAACCTCGGCCTTCAGGCTCGCCTGAGCGGACGGCTTCGTCCGGGGCCACCGACGCGTGGGCTCTCACGGCGCGCAGGGCTGACCGTTCCAGCGCTGGCCGTTCACGCAGCGGCTCATGAGCTGGCGGCGGAGCACCTCGCACATCACGCCGTATTCCGGGCGCTCGGGGTGGGCGGTGCGCAGCGCTTCGTACTGCACGAGCGCGTCCTCGAGGTGGCCATCGTTCACGAGCTGCGCGGCGATCGAGTCCGGCGTGCGCGCGAGCCCGCCATCGGCCGTCTCGGTGGTGAGCACCGGCACGAACGTGCTGGGGTTCGCGTACTGCGGCGGTCCCGCATCGACGCCTCCGTCGACGCCCGGCGGGATGACCGTCGCGGTCGGCGGCGGCGGGTGCGCTGCGCGCTCGGCGGCCTCTTCTTCTTCGGGCGTCGGCATCATGAGCCACGCGATCACGACGGCTGCGAAGAGCATGATGAGGAGCCGCGTGCGGCGCGGGACCGAGCCGTCGTCCTTCTTGACGTTCGCGTTCGCGTCGAAGGCCGGCGGCGCCACGAAGCCGCCCGTCGGTGCGCTCGTCGCGCCGCCCGCCGAGGGTGAGCCCGGCGACGCGATCGCCGGCGAGGTGGTGGCAGGCGCCTGGAGCGAGCTGTCGACCTGCACGCCCGACGCACCGCCGAAGGCGGGCGCAGGCGCCGCAGGACCACCGAAGCCTGGCTGCGGCGCGCCGAAGCCTGGCTGCGGTGCTCCGAAGCCTGGCTGTGGTGCTCCGAAGCCTTGTTGTGGTGCTCCGAAGCCTTGTTGCGGTGCTCCGAAGCCTTGTTGCGGTGCTCCGAAGCCTTGCTGCGGTGCTCCGAAGCCCGGCTGGGGCGGCCCTCCGAAGCCTTGCGGTGGCCCTCCGCAGCCGCTGGGAGCCGCGAGCGCATCGGTGTCAACCATGCGCGTCGCTTCACCGCCGATCGGCGCGAGCTCCTCACCCGCGACGAGCGTCTTGGCTGGCGCTCGACCTGCTTGCGGCGCCCCTCCGAGGCGAGGGCGCTCTGCGCCGGCGGGAGGCGCCGGGGGCGCGGGCGGAGGCGGCGTGGGTGCGCGCGGCGGTGGCGGCGGGGGCGGCACCGAGTGCGCGGGCACGCGTCCCGGAGGCGCGGGCGGACGCTTGGACACCTGCGCCTTGGACGGCGGGATCTCCTCGAGCGAGCTCGCCACGCGCGTGCGCTCGTTCTCGATCTCCGCGTCCTGCACGCGCGTCGACTCTCCGACGAGCGAGATGCGCGGCGCCGTGCCGGGGTCGCGCACCATCGCGGTGGCCTCGGCCACGGCCGTCTCGAGCTCGAGGATCGCCTGACCGAACACGAGCTGACCACGACCCTGCACCTGCACCCACGCGTGCACGGGGCGGCCATCGAGGCGCACGTCGCCCATGCCCTGCGGGTCGCAGACGTAGAGCCCGTTGCCGTCCCAGTAGAGCTCGACGTGGTAGGGCGCGATGCCCTGCCCGGCGACCACCCAGCCCGCGGTCGCGGCGCTGCCGACGACCACGCGTGCCTGCGGGTAGTTCGCATCGACCTGCCAGACCGAACCGCTCGAGGTGCCGCGACGCAACGTGGCGCGTGCCCAGCTCATGCGATCGACCTCATCCGCTCACCGACTCTCATCACTCCACTCTCGTCACTGCGTCGCTCGAGGCCGAGCTTGCCAGCATCCCGCACGATCGGGAACCACTTGCGTCGCCGTGGCGGGGGCCCTCGAGACCGCTCAATGTCCGCCGTGGCCGCCGCCCGCGGGCCGGGGGCCGCCGAGCGGGGGCAGGCCCTGCGCCGCGCGCTGCTGGGCTGCGTGGTAGATGATGTGCGGGATGTCGAGGCCGTAGCCTTTGATGGTCTCGGTGCAGTGCGGGATGTAGCCCGTCGGCTCGAACGTCGAGATGACGCGGCCCTTCTCGTCCTCGCCGTGGTAGCGGCGGATGAACACGTCCTCGAGGTGATAACCGACGGCCGGGTCGTAGCCGCACACCTCGGTGATGTGCGTGACGCAGCGCGAGCCGTCGCGAAGGCGCGCCGTCTGCACGATGATGTCGACGGCGGAGGCGAGCTGTGCGCGCAGGGCCGAGAGCGGGATCTCGATGTCGCTCATCAGGCACATCGTCTCGAGGCGGTTCAGCGTGTCCGTCGGATACGTCGCGTGCACGGTGCACATGCAGCCGCCGTGACCCGAGGTCATCGCCTGCACGAGATCGAGCGCCTCGCCGCTGCGGATCTCGCCGACGACGATGCGGTCGGGGCGCATGCGCAGCGTGGCCTTGAAGAGCGAGCGGATCGACACCTCGCCCTTGCCGCGCGCGTCGGGCGGGCGCGCCTCGAGCTGCACGATGTGCGGCTGCTGCAGCTGCACCTCGCGGTTGTCCTCGATGACGACGATGCGGTCCTCGTGCGTGATGAAGCCCGAGAGCGCGTTGAGCATCGAGGTCTTGCCCGAGCCCGTGCCGCCGGCGACGACGGTGTTCTCCTTCACCGCGACGACGTTGCGCAGGAACTCGCCCGCCTCGTGCGTGAAGCTCCCGAACGAGATGAGCTTCTCGATCGTCAGCGTCTCGCGGAAGAAGCGGCGGATCGCGACGCAGGGACCATCGGGCGCCGCGGGCGGCAGCACCGCCTCGACGCGGCTGCCGTCGGGCAGGCGACCCTCGAGGATCGGACGGTTCTCGTCGATGTGCTTGCCGACGTACTGCGCGAGGTTGCGCAGCGCCGACACGAGCGCCTCCTTCGAGGCGAACTGCGCCTGCGTCAGCGTCAGCTTGCCCTTGCGCTCGATGTAGATCTGGTTCGGCCCGTTGATCATCACCTCGCTGACCGTCGGGTCGTCGAGGAAGGGTCGGATCGGGTCGAAGAACTTGAGGAGCGTCTGGTCGAAGACGTCTTTGGGGATCACGAGTCGCCTCCACGCGAGGTGGCGTCGGTCGGCGCCGTCGAGGTCTCCGTCGCGCTCGAGGGCGCGGCGTTGGGAAGTCGCACGGGCACCGAGCTCGGTCGCGTCGGCGGCGGCACCGGCGTGGCCTGGCGCGGCTCGGGCTCCGCGAGGATCGCGCGGACCTCTTCGGCGTGCGTGCCGTTCGGGTCGAGCTCCGCGTAGCGCGCGAAGTGCGTGCGGGCCTCGACGATCTCGGCCTGCTCGCGCATCACGATGCCGAGGAGGTAGTGGGCCTCGGCCGGCTCGGGGCGGCCCTCGGCCTCCGCGGCCACGCGTCCGTCTCGCGCTGCGGTCTCGAGGTGGCGGCGCGCCTCCCCGAGGTGGCCCAGGCCCAGGTGGATGCTGCCCACGAGCACGCGCAGCGGCCAGTCGCTCGGGTGGCTCTCGAGGTAGGGCTCGGCGTAGCCGATCGCGGCCGAGAGGCGCGAGGCACGCACACACACCTCCATGAGCGGCGGGATGACGCGTCCTTCGTCGAAGCCGCGGTTGCGCGCGGCCAGGAGGTACTGCTCGGCGCGCACGAAGTCTCCGTGCTGCGCGAGCACCACGCCGCGCCGGAAGAGCTCGGACGGCTCGACGTCGTTGAGGGGATCGCTCGTGGTCGCCGCCGAGCTCGTCTGCACCTCGACGCTCGCGCCTCCACAACCGCCCAGGCCGAGCACGAGCGCGAGCACGAGGGTGTTGGGACGTGGTGCGCGTGTCGCCTCGCGCAGGCCGGCTCTCGGGGTCTTCTTCATGAGTTCACGAGGCGGCCGCGGCGCGTGCGCCCGGCGCGACGAGCAGCTCGAGGTGACGCTTGGTGCGGATGAGCCACTGGATGTAGGGCGGTGCGGTGTTCGCTTCGTCGTACTCGCGGCGCAGGATCGCGAGCAGCGCCTGCGTCTCGAAGAGCGCGTCCTCGAGGCGCTGGTGCGTGAGCGCGCGCTCGAGGCGCAGGCGGTGCGCGGAGTAGTCCTCCTCCACGCGCCGCTGCATGAAGTCGCCTTCGGCGCCCATCTGCGCGGCCGCGTCCGCCACGCCGGCTGCGGCGTAGCAGGCCTGCGAGCGGCGATAGAGACGCACCGACTCGACGCCGTCGGAGGGATCGAACGGATAGCGCTCGCTCTTGGCGAGGGCGATCTCGGCGAAGAGGTCGGCCTGCCGCAGCACGGCCGAGCCGCTCGTCGGACACGTCTCCTGCGCAGCGAAGAGCTGCACGGGCTCGGCGGGCGGACGCGTCTCGAGGCCGGGCCCCTGATCACCGCCGAGGCTCCAGAGGAGGATCAGCACGGTCGCGACGCCACCGAGCAGGACGATCGGCGAGCTCTGCTTCTCGCCCTTGACCTCCTTGGGCAGCTTGTCGGTGACGCGGATCTTGATGCCCGCGAGCTCGATCTCCGTGCCCCACGCGACCATGCCGTGCTGGAACGGCTGACCGCCGACCTTCGCCTGCTGCCGCGCCTCCTGGTTGCACGCGACCCAGCAGCCCTCGCCGCGCGGCGCGATGAGCAGGTGCTCGGGCTCGAGGTCCCGCAGATCGGGCAGCGGGATGCCCGCGGTGGGCGAGCGACCGACGGTGATCTGATCACCCTCGATCCTCGTCCGCTCGAGCGAGCCGTCCTCACGAATGATCTCGACGAAGGCTTCCATGCTCGCTCCCTCAGAACATTCCCGACTGCGCGGTCGAGATGACGAATGGGCCCATCAGGCAGAGCATGATCGCTCCGAAGATCAGCATGAGCGGGCCGATGAGCATGACGGCGGCCTTGGCCGCGGCCTCCTCGGCCATGACGCTGCGGCGCATGCGCAGCATGCTCGCCTGGATGCGGAGCACCTCGCCCAGGGGGTTGCCCTTCTCCTCGGCCTGGACGACGGCGCCGACGAAGTCGCGCACGGCCTCGGTGGGCGCGCGGTCGGCGAAGTTCTCGAGCGCCTGGCGGCGCGTCTTGCCGAGATCGAGCTCCTGCAGGACGCGCGAGAACTCCTCGACGAGCGAGTCTTCCTTGTTCGGCGTCTTGTCGACGATCTGCTTGATGGAGCCGGGGAAATCGAGGCCCGCGCCCATGCAGAGCGAGGCGAGATCGATCGCCGGCGGCAGACCGCGGTTCACTTCCTTGAAGCGGCGATCGCGCTCGCCCGTGACCTGGAAGTACGGCATCGCCGCGCCGATCGCGCCGAAGACGACGAACAGGATGGGCGGCATCTGCCCGAAGTTCAGCAGCGCCAGGCCCAGGCCACCCATGCCGAGGAAGCCGAGGAACGAGAGCGCATAGAACTCGTTCGCGGTGAGGCCGAGGTAGTCCCCCGCGTGCTTGAGCAGCTCGTCGACCTGACGTCGCTGCTCCACGAGCGGCAGGTACGCGATCCAGCTCGCGACCAGGCGCACGAGCGGCTCGAAGGCCGCGAAGAGCCCGGCCTCCTCCATCGCGCGCTGTCGACGAAGGCCCTTGGTGCCGAAGTGCGGCTGCTCCTGCGGCTTGCTCGAGCCCAGCGTGAAGACACCGATGAAGATGCCCGAGGCGATCATCCCCATCGCGATCCAGGCGTACAGCGTGCTGCTCATCTCACAGCGCCCTTCGGGCGCGAGGGCGTGGGGCCGAGCCCCCCACCAACCCCCCGCGCGTTGTCTCGCTGCGCTCGCCTGCCCGCGCCGCTCCAGGGGTTGCTGCGCAACCCCGCCGCGTGGCGCCCCATGCTGATCGAAGCCGAACTGACATGCGTCACCTCAGATGTCTACCGTCAGGATGCGGCGGGCCATGATGATGGCGCTGAACCACAGCATCACGGCGATGATGAGGACGACGTTGCCCGTCGTCGTCTCGAACAGGGGCACGAGGTAGGTCGGGTCCATCTGGTGGAGGACCGCCAGCAGGATGAACGGGATCGCGCCGAGCACGAACGCCTGCATGCGTCCCTCGGCCGTCTTGGTGCGCACGACACCCTCGAGTCGCTGCATCTCGCGCAGCGTCGAGGCCGACTGCTCGAGGATGTTCGGCAGATCGCCGCCGGTCTGGCGACCGACGAGGATCGTCGCGAGCGAGCTCGACACGACGCGGCTCTTGAGGCGCGCCGACATGTTGAGGATCGCCGCGTCGAGCGGCGTGCCGAGCTTCATCTCCTTGATGACGAGGTCGACCTCCTCGCTGAACGGCGGCCGGATGAGCTTGGCGCTGTTCGAGATCGACTCACCGAGCGAGGGCGAGGCCTTGAGCGCGTTCGCGAGCAGGAGGAGCCAGCTGTCGAGGAGGATCTCGATCGCCTCGATGCGCTTGGCGTGCTCGCGCTGGATGTGCGCCCACGGTCCGAAGATCGCGACCGGCAGCGTGAGCCAGAGCAGCGGCTCGCCCATGAAGAAGCAGACGACGAACAGCGCGATCACCACCGCGAGCTGCACGCGCGCGATGTAGGCGCCCGTCGTCTTCCAGAGCTGGAAGCGCACCTCCGCCTCGAGCAGCGCTTCGTACTGCGACCAGTACTTGCGCGGCATGCTCTCGCGGTCGGTGAACAGCAGATAGCCCGCCGTCGTCGCGCCCAGCACGAGCAGCGCTGCGCCCAGGTAGCCCATCAGATAGGTGGATGCCGTCGCGCTCATGCCGCCCTCAGATGAAGTCGCCGTCGGTGACGAGGCCCTGCACGATGAAGTCGTCGACGAAGGAAGGGAGGTAGCCCGAGGCGCGGTGCTCGCCCAGGACCTTGCCGTTGGGGCCCGTGCCCGTGCGGTGGAACGCGAAGATCTCGTGGATCTCGACCTCACCGTCGTCGTCGAGGCCGACCACCTCCGAGATGCTCGTCACACGGCGGCTGCCGTCCGAGAAGCGCGTCTGCTGGAGGATGAGGTTCACCGCGTTCGCGAGCTGCTCGCGGATCGCGCGCACCGGCAGGTCGAGGCCGCTCATCAGCGCGAGCGTCTCGAGCCGCGAGACGGCCTCGCGCGGGCTGTTCGCGTGCGTGGTCGTCATCGAGCCCTCGTGGCCCGTGTTCATCGCCTGCATCATGTCGAGCGCCTCGCCGCCGCGGCACTCGCCGACGATGATGCGGTCGGGGCGCATGCGGAGCGCGTTCTTCACGAGGTCGCGGATCGTGTACTCGCCTCGGCCTTCCATGTTCGCGGGCCGCGTCTCGAGCGAGACCACGTGGGGCTGCTTGAGCTGCAGCTCGGCCGCGTCCTCGATCGTCACGATGCGCTCGTCCTCGGGGATCGAGGAGCTCAGCACGTTGAGCAGCGTCGTCTTGCCCGAGCCGGTGCCGCCCGAGATGACCGTGTTCTTGCGCGCCCTCACCGCGCGGGTGAGGAACTTCGCCATCTGGTCGGTCATCGCGCCGAAGCCCACGAGGTTCTGCAGCGTGAGCGGTGTCTTGGCGAACTTGCGGATCGTGATGCACGAGCCCTTGATGGCCAGGGGCTTGATGATCGCGTTCACGCGGGAGCCGTCCTTGAGGCGCGCGTCCACGAGCGGCGTGGACTCGTCGATGCGGCGGCCGAGCGGCGTGACGATGCGCTCGATGACGGCGCGCACGGCCTCGTCGTCGGTGAAGCGCAGCGCCGTCTTGCCGATCTTGCCGCGGCGCTCGACGTAGATCGTGTACGGGTCGACGACCATGATCTCGCTGACGAGCTCGTCGGCGATGAGGCGCTCGAGCGGGCCGAGGCCCAGGGCCTCGTCGGTGATCTCGTCGATCAGCGCCGCGTGATCGGTGCCCTGCGGCAGCTCGCCCGCGAGCTCGGTGACGATGCGGCGGAGCGCGGCGCGCACCTTGGGCCGCATCACCTTGTCGTCCATCTTGTTGCGGTCGAGCGACGCGAGATCGAGGTTCTCGAGCAGCAGCCGGTGGGTGCGCTTGCGCATCTCCACCGGCACCATCGCGGTGCCGGACTGGTCGTACGGATTGTCGCTCGCGACGGGCTTGGCGGGTGCGGCCGGCTGCGCCTCCCGGTAGCCGGCGCCCGTCGTGTTCGCGCCCGGCGGCTGCGGCATGCCCGGCGGCGCGGGCGCGCGCGGCGGACCCTTCGGCGGCCCCGCTGGCACGCCCTGCGTGACGCCCGCCTGCGTCGAGCCGAGCTGTCCCTGCGGATGCTGCCCCGGCGCGTAGCCCTGCGGAGGCGCGCCGAAGCCTTGCGGGGGCGCGCCGAAGCCTTGCTGCTGCGGCGGATAGCCTTGTTGTTGCGGGGGATAGCCTTGTTGTTGCGGCGCGAAGCCTTGCTGCTGCGGCGCGAAGCCCGGCGCCTGCGCTTGCGCGACCTGCCCCGGCCCGAGCACCGGCCTCACGATGTAGGGCCCCACGCGCATCGGCACGCCGGCGGGCACCTGCACGCCCTGCTGACGCACGCGCTGGTTGCCGACCATCGTGCCGTTGGCCGAGCTGTCGGTCACGACGAAGAGGCCCGTCGGCAGCGGCTCGATGCTGAGGTGTCGACGCGACACGTCCGGCGAGGGCAAGACGACGTGGCAGGTCGGATCGCGACCGATGGTGACGGGACCGGCCACGTCGACCGTCAGGCTCTCGACCGTCCCGTCCTGCAGCTCGATGGAAAGGCTCAGCGCCATCGTGTCGTCGGACCTCCGCGCGGATTCGTGATCAGTGGCAGCTCGTCGATCGTGTGCCTGCGGTGCGCCGCAGGTCCGCGCTCATTCGTAGCCAGGGGGCGAGGGCTCGACGAGCTCGATGTCGCCGAGGCCGCTGCCGCCGATCGAGCCGAAGGACTCGTAGACGCGCAGCGCCTCGCGGATGCGGTCCTGCTGGGCGCGGCCGACCGCCTGCGTCACCGTGGGGACCACGAAGACGAAGTTCTCCTGCGCGTCCTCGCGGCGCTGGTTCGAGCCGAAGAGGACACCGAGGATGGGGATCTGGCTCAGGCCCGGAAGGCCCGCCTGCGACTGCTGCGTGCTGCGGCTCGTGAGGCCACCGAGCATGATCGACTGGCCCAGCTCGAGGTTCACGAGCGTGCGCACCTCCGTGCGGCTGCGGCCCGGCACGTTGCCCGTGACGGGCGGCGTGAGCTCCGAGACGTCGGCGCGGATGGCGACCTCCACGCGGCCCGAGCCCGAGTCGTAGCGCGGCGTCATCTCGATGATGGTGCCGAAGCGGATCGTGCGGAGCTGCGTCTGGAGGCCCGCCGTGACGACGATGTTGATCTCGCCGCCCGCGTCGATCGATGCGGCCTCGCCGTTCACCGTGACGAGCACGGCCTGGCGCAGGAGGCGCGCCCAGCCCGCGGTCTGCGCGAGATCGAGGCGCGGCAGGAGCGCGTCGGTGATCGAGGCCGTCGCGCGCGTGAGCGTCGCGGTCACGAGATCGAAGTCCATCTCGCCCCGGAAGCCACCGCCCGTGGGCGGGAGCGAGGTCGGATAGCTGATGCCGATCTGGTGCGAGTAGCTCTCGCGCAGCTCGACGAAGTAGAGGTCGAGGCGGATGTCGTCGCGCGCGAGGACCTCCATGCCGGCCGCGGCCTGCACGCGCTGGCGCACCGTGATGCGGTAGCGGACCTGTCGGCCGTCTTCGTAGATGAGGAGCAGCTCGGTCTCACCGGCGCGCCGCGCGCGCACGAGGAAGTTGCCCGTGTTCTCGTCGTAGTCGATCTGCGCGACGGTGTCGTCGCCGTTGGTGAACGTCGAGACGCCGTCGTTCTGGATCGCCTCCGACTCACCCACGGTGAGCTCGAGCGGGCGCGCCTCGGAGCGACGCTGCGCCTCGACCATCTGCGGCGCGAGCGCGGTCGCGGCGAGGGGTGCGCCGAGCGCGAGGAGGCTTGCCAGCGCGATCGCGCGCGGTCGCTTCGACCGAGCGATCTCGGTGCGACCCATCCAGCCTGCCTCGAGTCCTTCTTCGATGCGCATTCCTGGTCCTTCCGTTCTTTCTTCTGGCCCGCGCGACGCGATGGGCCCACTCGCTCGATCCCGACCCGAGCCCGATCCGCTCACTGGATGCGGACCGGACCGCTCGGTCCCGTCGGCTGCTGCGGCCGCGGCCGCGTCTTCTGGATCCGCTCGCGGCGCTCGATCGTCACGAGGTCCTCGGTCGTCGTCTCACCCAGGCCTTCGGTGACGGGGATGTCGTCGGGGTTGCGGAGCACGAGCGTGAGGCGCCCGCGCTGCGTGGCGAACGCGATCATCTGCGCCTGCTCGACCGTCGCCGAGAGCGTCACGTTCTGCATCGGCTGCGCGCGGCCGGGCGCGGTCTGCTGCGAGGCGCGCTGGATCATGCCCGTGTCCTGTCCGGCGGCGAGCACGATGAGGCTCTGGAGCAGCGGCACGGTCACGCGCTCGGGCTCGCCGTTGAGCACGGGGCGATCGAGCGTGAGGAGAACGTCGACACGATCGCCGGGGCGCACGAGGCCACCGAAGGTCGCCGACTGGTCTGCCTGGATCGTGATCGCGCGCATGCCGCTGCGCACGAGGCTCGAGAGATCACGCGCGCTGTCGCTCATCGTCGCGAGGTCGGTCCAGAGCAGGGCCTCGCCCGCGCGCACGCCACCCACCACGCGGATGCCGCGGATGCGCTCGACCTCGGAGGCACGCACGTGGCGGTTCTCGACGTAGGCCGCGGGGATCACGCGCTCGGCCAGCATGGCCGCGGGATCGATCTGATCACCCAGCGCGATGTTCTGCCGCGCCACGAGGATCACCGTCGGCTCACCGCCCGAGGCCTCGGCCTCGAAGGACTGCATGTAGAACACCACCAACACCAGCCCGACGACGGCCGCTGCGATGGCGACGAGCAAGGCCTTGGACTTCATGGCCCACGAGCCTATCCGATCGACGCCGCGCGAAGGAAGGCCGAACCCCGCGGCACCTCGGTGGCGCCGCGCGCGCGCCGACTCCACCCCGCGTGCGGGAGGGGCTCACGCATCGCGCGCCCCCCACGACGCGACGCCCCGAAACGCGAAGCGCCCGTGCGCGAGGGCGCACGGGCGCGGAGCGACGCTCGGGGCGAGACGTTCAGCGCTGGGTCCAGCAGTCGCCGCCACCGCCGCTGCGGTAGCAGTAGTTCGCCGCCTGCACGGGGAGCGTCGCTTCGGCCTGCAGCGGTCGGAAGCGCGCGCCACCGCCCATCGTCGCGAACGTCACGCCGTAGATGGCCACCGCCGTGCCGAAGCCGGGGCCGTCCGAGATCTCGTTCATCTCGTCCTCCCAGCGATCGAAGTGACCCGACGAGCGATCCTGCTGATCGCGCAGCGACTGCAGCTCGTTCATGTCGATGGTGCCGTCGCGTCCGTAGATCGCGAGCGACTCCGCCAGGCCCGGCGCGCCGCTGCCCATCATCAGCGAGAGGCCGTCCTCGCACATGATGCGGTTCACGATCGGCACGCCGCACATGTAGAGGAACGTGACGCGCGCGGTGACCTGGCCGCTGTCGCCGTTGTCGTCCGGGCGCGACCAGCGATCGCGGAACGAGCTGCCGCGCACCTCGCGCGGGAAGGTGATGTTCATCATCCCGCGCGAGTACCAGAGCGCCATCGCGGCGCGCGTCTCGGGCGCGTTGAAGCCGATGTCGGTCGCGAGGCTCGCGCGTCGGCCCATCGGGAAGAAGGCCTCCGGGGGCGGCGTCACCGTCATGAGCGGGACCATCGCGGCGTAGCGGATCGTGGAGAAGCGCGCGCTGCCGCTCGAGCCACCGCCGAGGCTGCCGCCGCCACCACCGCCACCACCGAAGAGCCCACCGAGCGCGCCCTCCTCGTCGGAGCCGCCGCTCTCGGCGCCCGTCACGGTCAGGCGATCCTGGCTGTCGTAGCGATCCGGATCGTCGTCGAGGACCACCGCGGCCGCGCGCGTCGCGGTCACCGCCGCGTGCTGCACCGCGAGGGACGCGGCGTAGAGCATCGCCATCTGGATGATGCCCAGGAACATGAAGAGCAGCGGGATGAACGAGAGGATGAACTCGACGTAGACGGCACCACCGGTGTCGTTCACCAGCGATCGAGCTCCATCGGCCGGGTGCTTTCGATCGTGTCGGCTCATGCGCGCCTCCATCCACGATGGAGCCCGAGGCGGCTCCGGAGATCAATCCTCGAACGTCGGGACCACGTCGGGCCCGGGGACGGTCAGGTCAGGCCAGGCCGGGGAACAACATGTTCTGGTAACGGCCGACCACCACGAGGAACAAGCCTGCGAAGATCGCACCTCCCAGACGGAGCTTCTGCATCAGCTCGGGGCTCGGCGCCTTGCGCCACGCCTTGGGGAGGATCGGATTGAGGCCCAGGTAGAACGTGCGACCGAGGGTCGCAAAGAGCTTGCCCTCCCACGCCAGCCGTCCCATCGCGTAGATCGCCGCCACGATGAACGTGAGCAGCTGGGACTCGAGGCCGACGGACGTGCCGCAGAGCGCGGCGATCGCCAGGAAGAGCTTGGTGTCGCCGCCGTGCATGCCCTGTCGCCAGAACATCAGCACCGGGACGGCGCCGCAGATCACCATCGCGACCAGCGAGGCGAGCGCGGCCTCTGCACCATCGAAGAGCCCGTGCAGGATGGGCCCCAGGAGCAACGGCGGGATCGTGATCCAGTTCGGGATGTGCCCGGTGCGGTAGTCGGTGATCGCCGACGTGGCCGCCAGAACGAGCGCAAGCCCGAGCACCCAGGGTGCAAGCTGGGGGCTCGGGCCTCCGTTGAGCAGGATCTCGCTCACGACGCGCTCTCGCTCGCGGCGATCGATCTCGTTCGAGACCGACCGCCACGCGAGCGCTTCATCACGACGTGGGCATCGCGTCGAGCGTGTTCGTCGAACCGTCGATCTTGCCCTTGATCATGTTGCCGAAGCGCTGCCAGACGGCGAAGCACACGACGGCGATGAGGCAGAGGATGATCACGTACTCGACCGTGGAGAGACCCTGCGTGTCGGCGAGGAGCTCACGAACGCGACGCGACTTCTTGGTGCTCAGCTTCTCCATGGTGTTTCTCCTTTTGATCCTACGGTTGCGACCAGCCTCGAACTTGCCCCGGTTCGTCTCCGGGCTGCCTTCAGGGGATAGGCAGACCCAGCACGAACTGGGAGAACCGCGCCATCCGCACGAGCGGAAGGCCGAGCGAGTAGAGCGCCGTCGAGCCTCCGACCACCACGAGGCAGAGGAGGATCACGTACTCGACGAACGCAGCGCCCTGGGTCGCACGACCGAGGAACGGCGCGTTGTGGGAGACGAAGCCGAAGAGGCCGCCTTCGCGAGACTCGGACTTGCCGGTCTCTCGGGGGCTCCGCGTCTTGTGCTCGTCGGTGCGCATCTGGGGACCTCCTATAGCGACGAGCGTGCCAGAGCTTGGCCGCGGAGATCGAGCCCGTTTTTCCTTCAATTCGGTCGGGTCGGCGTCCGAGAGAGAGATGGGCGGGGATTGCAGGCTCCAGATCGACCCCCCGGGATCGAACCTGATCCCCTCGCGGGCGCGCCAACCTGACGCGCTGACCACGTTTTCATTTGGTTTTTCGGGTGACGACTGCATACCCCACGAGGCCGAGCACGGTCGGGACAGCCCCTGCGAGCGCCAGGATCGGGCGTTCGACGAGCGTCGCGAGCACCACGCCGACCATCAGCGCCAGATAGAAGAGTGCGGGAAGGGGGTGGAGCGGGGCCCGGTAGCGCGCCTCGCCGCGTCGTCGGACCTCGAAGACCGCGAGCACGGTGAGGGCCGAGGCCACCGAGAGCGCGAAGCCGACGCTGCCGAGGAGCACGTCGAAGCTGGCCGAGAGCAGCATGCCCACCGAGAGCGCGAGCTGGATCGTGAGCGCGATCGGCCGGCGCGTGAGGAACGCCAGCGGCGCATGGTGTCGGCCCATGGCCTCCACGATGCGGAGGCCCGTCCACACGAAGGCGCTCACGGTCGAGAGCAGACCGAACGCGATCACGGCCGAGAGCGCGCGCGCGGCGGTCGATCCGAAGAGCGCTTCGGCCGCGAGGTGGCCGACCACGATCTGACCCGTCAGCACCTCTCGCGGCGCCGCCGCGAGGAACACGACGTTGACCAGCACGTAGAGGACGGTGACGAGCACGGTGCCGCCCGCGAGCGCGCGGGGCAGGGTGCGCTCCGGGGCGCGGACCTCGCCGGCGAAGTACGCCGCGGCGTTCCAGCCGCTGTAGGCGAACGAGCTCACCACGATGCCCAGGCCCATCGCGAGCGGGCTCGCGTGCGCGAGCTCCTCGAGCGACGAGGTCGCGAGCGCGCTGTCATGCGGTGCATCGATCGCGAGCGCGACGAGGCCGAGCACGATCACGACGACGACGAGCGCGAGCTTGCCGACGGTGAGCACGTCCTGCGCGAGCACGCCGACGTTGGTGCCGCCCGCGACCCGTTCTTCGCGCGCATGAAGGAGCGACGCGAGCACGATCACCACGAGCGCGATCGCGAGCTCGAGGGCGCTCGCGGGCGCCGATGGATCGGGCAGCGTCGGTGAGAGCGCCGCGGTCGCGTAGCGCGCGAACGCGAACGCGCAGGCCGCGATCGGCGCGCAGAAGCCCACGACGAAGGTCACGAGGCCCACGACGAAGCCCGCCGCAGGGTGCACGTAGCGCGAGACGAGCGCGTACTCGCCGCCGCTCTCGCGCACCGCGACCGCGAGCTCGGCATACACCCACGCGCCCGCCAGCGAGACCAGACCACCGACGAGCCACACGACGATCACGGCGAGGGGCGGCAGGTCCTCGAGGAGCAGGCCGCTCGTCGTGAACACGCCCGAGCCGATCATGGAGGTCACGACGAGCAGCGTCGTCGTCCGCAGGCCGTGCCCGCGTTCGCTCGTGCTCTCGTGCGATCGATCCTCCACGCCAGAGACTGCGTGCGTGATCCGCGCCACGTCCGCAAGCCCGTTCGCGCGAGCGCGAGACGTGGGAGTGGGCGCGAGCCTCCGCGCCTGTTCATCGCGAAGGTACGGTCTCGAGCCGTCTCGCCGTCCGCGCCGCCGCCTCGATCAGCGACGCTTCACACGAGCCGACGAGCGTGAGGCGCTCGAACGCCCGCGCGGGCAGCTGGGCCATCGCCTCAGTCCTCTCGGCGGCCGCGCCTGCGAGGTGCTCGAGGCAGAGGCTCGCGTGCACCTCGCTTCCGTCGTAGCGGAGCTCGCTCGATCCCTCCGGTGTGCGCAGCGCCACGCGCTCGATCGCGGACAACCCGAGCGAGCCGCGCGACGCACCCAGCTCCGCCCACTCGGCGAGCAGCCATCGAAGCCGGAGCCTCGGCACCTCGAGCACGAGCTCCGACACGGGGCCCGAGACCGTGGCTGCGAGCGCGGCCAGGGTCCGTGGTGTGGGGATCTCGAAAGGCTTCTTCGTCGCGCACGCGAGACGCCGCTGGCGCTTCGTGTACGAGGGCTTGTTGAGTCGCAGAGCGCCGTGACCTGCGACGAAGATCGAGACGACCTTGCCCGTTCGTGGGTGCGCGGGTTTGGGCCCCCCGCTGACACCACCCTCGAAGATCCACGGCCGCGCCATCGCGAACGTGCCGGCGGTGGCGTCGTGACCGTGGAAGCGGCACGAGGCGATCGCGCGTCCGAGGACCTCCTCGGTCAGCTCGTCGTGCAGCCACAGCGAGAGCGCGAGGCGCACGCGCGCGGGCAGTGGCTCCGGAGCGCCGGCGAGCGTGAAGAAGCGGGCCTCGACGTCGAGCACGCCGTCGCTCGCGCACCAACCGTGCGGCCCGCGCCGGAAGATCGCGCCGGCATCGTTCTGGAGCTCGAGGGAGGTGACGCCGTGTTCTGCGACGATGTCCCAGAAGGCCTCGGCCGCGGTGCGCGCGACGCGCAGGTGCGCGCGCACCGTGCGGGCCCCTCCGCTACCGTTTCGCGCGAAGTACGCACGAAACGCCTCGAGGGAGAAGGGATCCGCGCGGCCGTGGTCGCTCGGCCGGCGCAGCGTGAGCACGTCGCCGTCCAGGCGCGCTTCCACGCTGCGCAGCGTGGCCTCGAGCAGCTCGGGTGCGGCCGTCACCTCGCTCGCGCGCGCGAACGTGCCCGTGTCGAGGCCTCCTCCGCGCACCTCGACCACGTCGACGACCGGCTCGGTCTGCGTGACGAGGTAGGTGCGCAGAGCGTGGTCGAGCGTGCGCCGGCCCGCTTCGTCGTAGCGGAGCACGGCGCGCACGCGCCCGTCGGCGTCACGCACCAGCGTGAGCGGCAGCGGCGCAGCGCGAGGCCCGTGCGGACCGAGGCCGATCGTCTGGAGCCTCGGGTGCGCACGGAGCGCCTGCACCCATGCGGGAAGAGCGGCGAAGAGCGCGTCCGAGACGAGCGGGACGTCGAGGCCGAGGTGCTCGACCGTCTCGAAGCCCGGGACGCCCCAGAGCCACGAAGGATCCGGCCCGACGCGCGCGAGCACGACGGGCTCGGTGGGATCGAAGCCGAGCAGTGCCGGACGAGGAGGCGCGCTCGAGGGACCGAGCAGAGGCTCGATCGGTCCTTGCGCATCCGCGGGCACGTGGATCGTGAAGTACTCGCTGCGTGCGCGTCCCCAGAGCAGCGGCGCGGGCGACCGCACGCGCGTGAAGTAGTCGCCCTCGTGCTCGGCGAGCGCGCTCGCGCTCTGCGTGAGCAGCGCCTCGGCGGCCTCCTTCGTCGAGACCTCGGAGAAGCGGCCGTCTTCGTGGAGCACCACGTAGGCCTGGTCCGTGAAGTCCTCGGAGCGCGCTTCGAGCACGACCAGTCGGTGTCGGTACGCACGCGGGACCCGCAGCCGACTCGCCCAGCACCACGCGATCAGATCGAAGTTGCGGATCTGATAGGCGGCCTCGATCGACCACGCCGCGCCCGGCTCGCTCGGTGCGCGATGGATCTCGAGGACCCAAGGGCGCGAGCGAGATTGGCCATCGGGGCGCGAGGGGGCGCACCACGCGAAGACGCGATCGTCGACCTCCACGGCTGCCACACAACCGCGCGGTGTGAGCGCGACGTCGCCGTCGAGCACGCTCACGAGGCCATTCGGGGCTCGACGGATCTCGCGCGGCGCTCGCTCGGGCATCGCGCGAGCGTAGGCGACCCGACGCTCAGTCGCAGGCCGAGGTGTCGCCGCCGCGGGTCTCGATCATCGCGCGGTACGTGCTCGTCAGCTCGACGCAGCGCGCGGTGCGCACGTAGGGCGGCGGATCGCGGAAGAGCTCGCAGCCCGTGGGGCGTCCGCTCACCTGCGTCATCATCGACTCGCAGCACCGCAGGGCGCGACCACACGCGAGCGCGCGCTCCTCGGGCGTCGCGGTGTCGGGCGCGAAGGTCGAGGGTGGCGTGCTCGGCGCCGTTGCTGGCGCGAGCGCGGGCGGGGCGGGCTGCGGACCCCGGAGCGGTGCGGGTGCCTCGTCGCGGCGGGTGAAGAAGTACGCGCCGGACGCGATCGCGATGCCCACGGTGCACGCAGCGAGCGCGAGGCTCGTGAGGCCGAGGCCGAGCCAGAGGCCGCGACGCGAAGGCGCGGGATCCAGTGGCGCGGTGGGCGCTGGCGTCGCGGCACTCGGCGTGAACGCGCCGAGCGGTGCGGTGCCCGCGCTCGGCGCGAGCGCCGTCGGCGTCGCGGGCGAGGCTCGCGCCGCGCTCGGTGCGCTCGCGGGCGACGCCTGTGCGCGCGGTCGCGCCGCGACGGTGCCCGCGGTCTTCTCTTCGGCGCTCGCCGCTGCGCTCGGCTGCGTGGTCGCACCCTCGGCCTCGCGCAGCGCGGCGAGCGCGTGGCTCATCTCGTCGGCCGAGGCGAAGCGCGCGTCGGGATCCTTCTTCATCGCGCGCTCCGCGACGGTCGCGAGCGCGCGTGGCACCCCGGGCCTCAGGGCATCGGCGCGCGGCGGTGTCTCGGACAGGAGCGCCTCGACGATCGCCGCCATGTCCGCCCCACCGAACGGTCGCTTGCCGGTGAGCAGGTACCAGAGGATCACGCCCATCGCGTAGACGTCGGTGCGCGCATCGACCCGCTCGCCGCGCGCCTGCTCGGGCGCCATGTACGACGGCGTGCCGAGGATCACGCCGGTGCGTGTGAGGCGCGTGTAGCCCTCGCTCTCCGAGAGGCGCGCGATGCCGAAGTCGAGCACCTTCACGGCCTCGCGCCCCGCGCCGAGCGGCACGATCATCACGTTCCCCGGCTTGAGATCGCGGTGCACGATCCCCGCTGCGTGCGCGGCCGCGATCGCGCTGAGCGCTTGCTCCACGAGGTCCGCGGCGCGACGCGGCGCGAGGGGCCCGCGGCTCACGATCGCGTGCAGCGTCTCTCCGACGACGCGCTCCATCACGAGGTAGCCCAGGCCGTCGTCGGTGCGGCCGAGGTCCGTCACCTGCACGATGCCCGGATGCGACAGGCGCGCGGCGGCCCGCGCCTCACGCTCGAAGCGCGCGACGATCTCGGGATCCTCCACGAGCTCGCGCAGGACCACCTTGAGCGCGACGGCGCGATCGAGTCGCTCGTCGATCGCGTCGTACACCGCGCCCATGCCCCCCGTCGCGAGCACGCCCGTCACGCGATAGCGACCGCCCACGACCACGCCGGGCGCGAGCGGAGGGGCGGGCGTCATCGCCGCATCTTCGGACGCCGCGCACGGAGCGAGCAAGCGAGCGATTCCGCCCGCCGCGAGGTCGAGGTCGCGCGGGGCGTCTTGGTCAGAAGTGGCCGGTTGCGCCGAAGCGCGCGCCCGTCGTGCTGACCTCGAGGGTCGGTGAGATGCTCGCGTCGTCTCCGAGGTCGGTGGCGTCGCTGACGGCGTAGCCGATCGTCGCGCCGACCGCGGAGAGCGCGCTCCCGACGATCAGTCCGGGCACGCCGTTCGAAGGGTCTCCCGTCGCGCCCGCCACGAGCTGGGCGATGCCCATGCCGAGCCAACCACCGGTGATCGAGCCCACGAGCGCGGCCCAGAGCTGGCCGCGGCCGCCGCCGAGCTCGCCGGCCATCGCGACGAGGAACGGTGTCGCGACGACCGCGACGATGCCGGGGCCGAGCGCATCCCACGGCTCCTCCACGCCCAACGACGGGGCCGACAGGGCGAGGTAAGGGATCACGCCGAGCGTGAGGCCCGCGGCCAGACCGTGGAAGAGCGCGGGCGTCACCGTGAAGCCGCGCGCGTGCGGGTGATAGCGCCGCACGCGCTCGCCGCGGCGGCGCTCCACGTCGAGCCCGTCGGGCTGCGCGCCGAGGAGGATCCCGGCCACGAGCTGGAGGGCCCCTGCGATCCCACCGAGCACGCCGATCCACGTGCGTCGATCGCACGAGCCCACGTCGGGCTCACACGCGAGCTCGGCGAGCACCGCGCTCGTCGCGGCCGTCACGGTGATCGCCGTGAGCGTCGCGGCGAGGGCGCCTTCGCGACGCGTGCCCGCGTCGTCGGTCGTCGTGCGGAGCAGGTCGTCCGTCTCGAGGTCGAGGCGGATCGTGTGGGTCGCATCACCGGGCCTGCGCACGGTGACGCGCCCGCCGAGCGCATCGACCGCGAGCCAGCGCCGCTCCATCGGCGAGACGCTGCCGTAGGGCGAGGAGACCTCGTGCGCGCCCGCCTCCACCCACACACTGACGGCGCCGTAGCGCCGCGGGTCCCGCGCTGCGGTGCGACGCGCCGCCTCGGCGTACGAGCGCGGCTCGTCGGCCTGCGCCGAGGACGAGAAGACGCTGAAGACGAGGAACGCGACGAGCGCGGCGCGGTGGGTCACGAGCATGACGAACGACGCGCATGGCAATCCACGGGCCACGCGCGAAGCCCCTCGAATCGACGGAAAGCGATGCTCACGCGCGTGTGCCGCCGAGGCACACCGTGAAGGTGTGCAACGCGCCGCTCACCTCCCGCCGCGCGTCGTCGCGCGCTCTACCAGCGATCGAGCGCGACCTTCACGCCGCTCCTCGGGCGCAGCGTCACGACGGGCTCGGGCTCGATGGTCTGCCCGGGCACGAGCGAGACGTGGAAGCGACGCGCGATCTGCGCGAGCACGAGGATGCCCTCGTGCATCGCGAAGCCGGCGCCGATGCACATGCGCGGGCCGGCGACGAACGGGATGTACTGGTGCTTGTAGGCCATCTCGGCCTTGCGCTCGGGGGCGAAGCGGTCCGGATCGAGGCCCTCGGGGTCGCGCCAGAAGTCGGGGTGCCGGTGCGTGATCCACGGCACCACGAAGATCAGCGTGCGCGCGGGGATCGTGTAGCCGCCGAGCACCACGTCCTCGACGGTGCTGCGGCCGACGATCCACACCGGCGGATAGAGACGCAGCGACTCCGAGAACACGCGTCGCGCCAGCTCGAGCTTCGGGATGTCTTCCGCGCTCGGCGTGCGTTCCCCGAGCACGGCGCGGCTCTCGTCGCGGAGCGCGCGCGCGAGGTGCGGCGCCTTGCCGAGGAGGAACAGCGCCCACGTGAGCGCGTTCGCGGTCGTCTCGTGGCCCGCGAGGAACATCGTCATGACCTCGTCGCGCAGCTGCTGGTCGTTCATGCGCGCGCCCGTCTCGGCGTCGGTCGCCTCGAGGAACATCTGCAGCAGATCCTCGTGCGAGGCGTCCTCGCCCCGCGAGAGCGCGCGGCGGCGCTCGTCGATGATCCGCATCACCGTGCCGTCGAGCGTGTCCCGCGCCTCGCGCAGCTTCTTGTTGCGCGGCGTGGGCCAGTGCTCGGGCAGCGTGACGAGCTCGTTGATGCGGTGGTTGGCCTCGTGCACGAGCGTCGTCACGGCGCGGCCGATGGGCTCGGCGATCGAGCTGTCGCCTCGTTCGGTGTCGCTCGAGAGCAGCGTGAGGGACGCGATGCGCAGCGTGAGGCGCATCATCTCGGCGGCCACGTCGCGCTCGTGCACGCGCGACAGCTCGCGGTCCCAGCGATCGAGCATGTCCTCGGTCGAGCGCGCCATGGCGCTCGCGAAGCCGTCCACGCGGCGCTTGTGGAACGCAGGCGCGGCGATGCGGCGCTGACGCAGCCAGAAGTCGCCGTCGCTCGTGAGGAGGCCGTGTCCGAGGAACTCGCGGAGCTTGTCGTAGCCGCGCGTCTTCTTGTCGAAGAGGCGGTGCTTGGTCACGAGCACCTCCTCGATCTGATCCGGGTGCGTGAGCATGTGCGCCGTGATCCACGGCAGCTCGAAGCGCACGACGTGACCGTGCGTGAGCGAGGCCTGCATCATCGCGTCGAGCCGCTCGCGCCCTGTGAGGCCGAGGCCGAAGCTCGAGACCGCGCCGCCCGTCGGTGCGCGGCGCCCACCGTCGGCCGCGGAGGGCCGCGCACCGGTGACGCGCAGGGCCGCGCGGCGCAGCACCGTCTTGAGCGTGGTCGTGTCGATCATGTCGAGAGGATACGCCGGGCTGCGCGTGCGCCGTGGGCGGGCTCGGTACGCAAAAGGTTGCAGGTCACGCACGCGCTGCGCGCGGGGTTTCCCCGGCGTGCGTCCGGGGATTCGATCGCGATAGGCTGTTTCTTCGACGGATCTCGTGCTGTGTCGGCAAGGTCCAGCCATTGCTTCGGCCTGGTCGTCTCGGAGGACGTGATGCTCGCTCGCTCCTTTGCTCGCTCCGCCCCGCTCGCCTCGCCGCGCTGGTGGATCTTCACGGCGCTCTCGGCGGCCGCGCTCGCGGCGTGCCAGAGCCCGGGCGCCGCGCCTTCGTCGAGCAGCGGCGCGGCCTCGGGCGCGCTCGGTGACGACGCGGGCGTCTCCTGCGCGAGCGATCCGACGCGGCAGGGCTGTCCATGCTCGGACGAGGGCGAGACGCGCACCTGCTACCCGGGCTACGCGCTCGGCGACGACGGCTCGCTCACCTGCGAGATCGGCACACAGACCTGCGACGGCGGGCACTGGACCGGATGCGGCGACGTCGAGACGCAGGTCTTCGAGTCGGCCGGCGCGCTCATCTCGCCGCTCGACACCTGCAACCCCTGCGACCCGACCTGCTTCCGCGCGGTCGATCATCCGCTCTGCGATCCCACGCCCGGTGGCGCCTGCGATCTCTGCACGCCCGACCGCGCCGCGACGACGGGCTGTCGCGTGAACACGACGCCGTCGACCGAGTACTCGCCCTCCCGCGGCGGCATCACGCCGCGCCTCCTCCGGATGGGCGGCATGTCGCCGCCGCTCACCGACTCCGACGGTGACGGCGTGCCCGACGTCGCCGACGAGTGCCCCGGTCGCGGCGCGTTCCGCGCGGCCGACGGCTCCTGCTACGGCGACCTCTTCTTCTACCATACGCTCCCGTATGGTGGGCCCGCCGCGATCAGCAACGCGCCCATCTCCACCCAGATCCGCACGGCCGACGTCTACGTGCTCATGGACACGACGGGCTCGATGGGCGGTGAGCTCTCGCGCCTGCGCACCGACCTCACGAGCGGCTCGTTCCTCTCGGGCTGCGGCAACGGCATCCTCGGCGCCATCCGCTGCACCATCCCGGATGCGTGGTTCGGCGTCGGCTTCCACGACGACTACCCGTACGGCTATTACGGCTCGCGGGGCTGCGACTCGGTGTTCGGGCATCGCACCGACATCACCGCGACGCTCTCGAGCGCGCAGAGCGGCGTGAACGGCCTGGGCCTGCACTGCGGCGCGGATGGCCCCGAGTCGAACCTGCCGGCGATGTACGCGGTCGCGACGGGCGCAGGCTTCTCGGGCTACCTCGCGAACCGCTCGGGCTGCGGCGCGGGCCGCTGGGGCTACGCGTGCTTCCGCAACGGCACGATCCCGATCCTCATCAACATCACGGACGCGCCGTACCACAACGGCCCACCGGATCCGGGCGGCAGCTATCCCTACAGCGGCGTGCCCGCGCCGACGTGGACGCAGACGGTCGACGCGCTCAACGCGCGCGACATGCGCGTCATCACCGTGCAGAGCTGCGGCAGCTGGAGCAACAGCTACTGTCTCCAGGGCGAGCGCATGGCGCGCGCGCTCGGCAACGCCACAGGCTCGCTCGGCTCGAGCGGCTTGCCGTATGTGTTCCGCATCAACGGCGACGGCAGCGGCCTGAGCTCGACCGTCGTCAACGCGGTGCGCGACCTCGCGAACTACTCGCGCATGGACGTCTCGGCGCGTGCGAGCGGCGACAGCTGGGGCTTCACGCGCTCGATCACGGCCGTGTCGTGGGGCCCGCGCGGCTCGTGCACCGGCATCTCGGGCGGCAGGGTCTTCACGCAGTGTCTGCCGGGCACCGACGTCAGCTTCAACGTCGAGTTCCGCAACACGACCGTGATGATGACGGCCTCACCGCAGGTCTTCAATTTCTACATCGAGATCGTCGGCGACGGCTCGATCGTCCTCTCGCGCATCCCCGTGCGCATCGTCGTGCCGGCCGCGGCGAGCAACGTCTACGAGCCCGAGGGCCGCTACTGGCGCGACTACGACTCGACCGCGACGTGCGACCCCATCACCGCCTGCGCGAGCTGGAACCGCTTCGAGTGGAACGCGGACGTACCGGCCGGCACGAGCATCCGCTTCGAGTTCCAGACCGCCAACAGCCTCGCAGGCCTCGCGACCGCGACGCCCATCGCCACGTACGTCGTGACCGCCTCGGGCGCGGGCAACCTCGACCTGCTCACGCTCCTCGAGTCGATGGGCGTGCGCAACCTCCAGCCCTTCATCCGCGCGACGGCCGTGCTCGTCTCGAGCGCCGACCGCACCCAGGCGCCCGCGCTCTACCGCTTCGAGATGCGCTACCAGTGCGTCGAGTGCATGTGAGCTGACGTCGCAGAAACCGGGACGGTCCTGCAGAATTGCAGAAACCGGGACGGTCCTGCAGAATTGCAGAAACCGGGACGGTCCTGCATTGCGCCGCCGGCCCCGGTTCTTCGTCGCGGGTGTCGAGGTGCTAAGGCTCCGGCATGTCGGAGCCGTCCTCGAGCACCAAGAAGCCGCGCGCCATGTTCTTCGGCACACCGGAGATCGCGGCGACGTGCCTCGATGCGGTCGTCGAGGTGTGCGACGTCGTGCGCGTGGTCGCGCAGCCCGATCGCCCGAGCGGTCGCGGCAACGAGGTGCGGCCGCCCGCGGTGAAGGTGCGCGCGATGGAGCTCGGCATCCCGGTCGAGCAGCCGACGAAGATCAAGCCGCCCGAGGTCGCCGCGGCGTGGAAGGCCCTCGACGTCGAGGTCGCGGTCGTCGTCGCGTACGGCCGCATCCTCCCCAAGGCCGTGCTCGAGGCGCCCCGCCGCGGCTGCGTGAACGTGCACGCCTCGTTGCTTCCTCGCTGGCGGGGCGCGGCGCCGATCCAGTGGTCGATCGTGAGCGGCGACGCCGAGACGGGCGTGTGCCTCATGGAGATGGACGAGGGCCTCGACACCGGGCCCGTGATCTCGTCGATCACGACGCCCATCGCCGAGAACGAGACGAGCGGTGAGCTCTTCGCGCGCCTGGGGCCGATGGGCGCCGAGCTCTTGCGTCGCGATCTCCTGCGCTGGCTCCGCGGTGAGCTGCCTGCGCGCGCGCAGGAGGGCGAGGCCACCTATGCGCGCATGCTCGAGAAGGCCGACGCGGTGATCGACTTCGCCGCGAGCGCCAAGGCCGTGCACGACCGCGCGCGAGGCCTCCACCCGTGGCCCGGCGCCGAGACGCGCCTCGCGGGGCAGCGCGCGAAGGTCCACGTCACGCGCGTGCTCGAGCGCGAGGGCCGCCACGGCGCGCCCGGCGAGCTCGTGCGCGTGAGCGAGCGAGGCCTCGAGGTCGCGTGTGGAGAGGGCCTCGTCGCGATCGTCGAGGCACAGCTCGACGGCAAGAAGCGCGTGCCCGCGAGCCAGCTCGCGAACGGCCTGCGTCTGGTCCCGGGTACGCGCCTGGGCACGTGAACGACGAGGATCGCGCGCGCCTCGGGGCGCCTCCATCGAACGCGCAGGTCACGCGAGTCCGTGCTTGCGTCGGCTGTCGCGTGCCCGTAGCGTTGTCCTCAGCGTGTCCCTCTGTTCGGTTCGAGAAGGCCCACTGGAAAAAGAAACTCTAACGACCTTGTAACCTCGGGAGCGACTCTCGGGCGCGGTGAGCAGAACCAGCGATCATCACTGGGGAGCCTGAAGCGTTCGATACCAGCACCCACCTTTGAGGCGACCAGGGTTTCGTTCCAGGGTTGACGGCCGAGGCGGTACGGACGCGCGCTACTCACCGAGAGGTCGTGCGACCTCTCTTTGTTCATCGCGAGGAACGACATGGCGAAGGTGGCGTGGCTGGGCACGGGGCTCTTGGGCTCGGGCTTCGTCGAGGCGATGTGCAAGCGCGGCGAGACGGTGCGCGTGTGGAACCGGACGGCCAGCAAGGCCGCGCCGCTCGCCGCACACGGCGCCACACCGACCGCGACTCCGCGCGAGTGCGTCGAGGGGGTCGAGCGCGTGCACCTCTGCCTCTCGGACGACGCGGCCGTCGAGGCCGTGCTCGAGGCGATGGGGCCGCTCGATCCGAGCGTGCCGGTGATCGATCACACGACGGTCTCGCCCGCGGGGGCGCGCGCTCGCAGCGCACGCTTCGCGCGCGAGGGCCGCGTGCTCCTGGGCTGTCCGGTGTTCATGGGGCCCGTGAACGCGCGGAGCGCGAACGGGATCATGCTCGTGGCCGGACCCGCGGCCGAGGTCGCGCGCTGGCGGAGCACGCTCGCGGCGATGACCGGCAAGCTGCTCGAGCACGGCGAGGATCTCGGCGTGCCTGCGGCGATCAAGCTCTTCGGCAACGCGCTCATCATCGGCGTCAACGGCGTGCTCGCGGACGCGCTCTCGGTCGCGAGCGAGAGCGGCGTGCCCGCGGCGGACGCGATGCAGCTCCTTCAGCACTTCGACGTCGGCAACGTGATCAAGGGCCGCGGCGCGCGCATCCTCGAGGGCGACTTCCGCGCGAGCTTCGAGCTCTCGATGGCCCGCAAGGACGTGCGCCTCATGATCGAGGCCGCGCACGAGCGGCCGCTCGCGACGCTTCCCGGCCTCGCCGCGCGCATGGACGCGCTCCTCGAGGCCGGCCACGGCCAGGACGACCTCGCGATCGTCGCCAAGGACGCGCGCTGACGCTCAACAGCTCCCGCGCGCGGTGATCAGCGCGCGCACGATGTCGCTCACAGCGGTCTCGTAGGAGCTCGCGCAGATGGAGCTCACGCTCGTCTGCACGCCGGCGCGATCGAGATCGCGCGCCACCTCGACCATGCGGCGCGCGGGGAACGCGACGCCGCTCACGCCCGAGCACGTGGGCTCCACGTTCGTCCCCATGGCGTTGACGCGGTAGCTCATCTCGGGGTCCGCGAGCATCGCGTCGTAGGTTGCGAAGTCACGGTCGGGCACGCCCGTGATCGCAGAGAACACGAGCAGGCCCGGGTGGGTACGCAGGCCGAGCAGGCCATCGATGTAGCGCGAGATGGGAAGGAGCCCGGAGTCGGCGTACGTGGTGCAGCGCAGGTTGAGCGGACCGACGAAGCGGGAGTCCGACGGGTCGTAGAGCCCGACCTCGTTGGTGGAGCAGTCCTCCTCGTCGGTCACCAACGTCACCGCGAGCACAGACTCGTCGCGGAGAAAGCCCGCGTTCGCGTCGAGCGCGTGACCGAAGCTGCCGTCGCGGAACGTCGGCGGGACGTAGCCTTCCCGCGTCCACGCGGTCGTCGAGCTCGGCGAGAGCGCGCGCAGCGGCGCCTCGAGCTGTTGCTCGAAGCCGCAGCCACCGGTGCCGGCCTGTGCGACGCACGCGAAGCTCGCGGCGAAGGCGTCGGGCGAGGTGGCGCCGCCCGGCATGAACTCGAAGACGCCGCTCGGGTGCGAGCTCGCGCAGCTCGGGCCGGTGCGCTGCAGGATGCCGTCGTCGCCCCCGCCGGAGTCGCACGTCGGCACCGAGGCCGCAGGGCCCACGCCGAGATCGGGCGTGACCACGCCGAGGTGGAGCGAGCGCACGGGGGTGAAGTCGCGCATGCCGTCGTCGTTCGCGTCACCGCTGGCGAGCACGCGCACGAGGCGCGGGATCTCGTTCGCGAGCACGATCTGCTCCTCGACCATCGAGTTGCTCGTGTCGACGAGGAAGAGCCAGTCCACGTCCTGCGCGCAGGGGACGGGCCCCGGATCGCACACGCAGCCCGCGCCCTCGCAGTAGCCGAGCGCACCGCCCGCGCATTCGCAGGCCGCACCGGGCGTGCAGCTCGAGGCCGCGTCGATGCTGGGCGCATCGCGCGACTCGGGGGCGTCCGTCCCCGCCATCGCCGCGTCGACCGACGGATCGATCGCCGCATCGGGCAGCGCCGCATCGATCTGCGGTCCGCCGCATACGCACGCCTCGAAGGTGCCGCCTGCGTTGCAGACCTGTGCGCCCGTGCGGCCGTCGGTGCACACGCAGCCCTCGGAGCTTCCCTCGATGCATCGCGTGCCACCACCACAGCCAGCGATCGCCATCGCGATCGACACGGCGCCGATGAAGCGAGTCCTCGTCATCTCGTCCTCCCGCCCGATCGGAACGATCGGCTTCGATCCTCACGCCTTGCGGCGCCCGACCCACGGCACGTCCACGACACCCGCGCGGCTGTTCGCGAGGCGCGCGAGCGTGAAGAGTAGATCGCTCAGGCGATTCACGTAACGCACGAGCACGGGCCGCACCTCGGTCTCCTGGCCGAGCGCCACGAGCCTCCGCTCGGCGCGTCGACACACGCAGCGCGCGACGTGGAGGTCCGCGGCCATGCGCGAGCCGCCGGGCAGGATGAAGGTCTTCTGCGGCTCGACCTCCTTCTCGGCCTCGTCGATCGCGCGCTCCATGGCCTCGACGTCCGAGTCGTCCACGAGCGGGATGCCGAGGTCCTTGCCCTTGGCGTTGGCGAGCTCGGCGCCGAGATCGAAGAGGCGGGACTGGATCGTCGCGAGGAGCGCGTCGAAGTCGTCGGGCCCGCCCCCGCTGGCGAGTGCGCCGAGGGTGCTCGTGCGCACCACGCCGAGCACGCTGTTGAGCTCGTCGATCTCGCCGTACGCCTCGACACGCGAGCTCGCCTTGCTCACGCGCTCGCCGCCGAACAGGCCCGTCTCACCACCGTCGCCGGTCTTCGTGTAGATCTTCATGGAGTTCCGCGCTTCGTATCACGCGTCCCGCCGAGCGGTGCTCCCGGTACTTGGAGCCTCGCTCCGGAATAGCGCCTCCGAGCGCCGGTTGAGGCTCTCGTCGCTCGTCGAGGAGGGTGGACGTGGACGCGGTTCTCGCTCCGGCCGTTGGTCTTTCGTGCAGGTCCTGTGACACCGCGATCGAGGCGTCACGCGTCGATCTCGTCCGGCGGCTGGCGGCCTGCACTCGCTGCAACCGCGTGCTCGCGTTGCGTGATGGAGGCGTAGCCGCAGGGCGAGTGATCCCCGAGACCTTCGAGGACCCCGAGGTGACGAGCGACGGCACCTATCGCGAGCGAGCGCTCGTGGCTCGCACGACATGGCGCCATCGTCGCCCCTCGGTCGAGGGGGCGCTGAGCATCCTCGGCGGCCTCCTGGCCCTGGCGATGTGCGCCGGGCTCGGCCTCCTCTCACACCCAGTGGAGGTGGCGTGGGTTCTCGCCGCGGCCCTCGCGACCATCGGCCTCCTGCGACGGGGGTGGATCTCGCGTCGGGTCACGCGAGCTGTCGTGCATGCGACCGCGTCTTCACGATCGAGCCCGGCTCGGTGATCGTCGGCACTCGCGCGGCGATCCCCGCAGGCATCGAGCTCGTCCCGCTCGCGGAAGCTCCGCGCGTCGAGGGCGCACCACCGCCACTCGCGGCGTGGTCGCATCGACCCTCCACGGTGGAGCTGGTGATGCCCCTCCTCACGAGTGGTCTGATCTTCGCCGTGTTCGGGCTCTTGGCTGCCGCGCTCGTCGTCGTGCCGAGGACCTGGCCGATGTGGTTCTTCGTCGTCCCGTTCCTCTTCTTCGGTGCGTTCCTCTTCGGCTGGGGCATTCACCAGCTCTTCACTCGCGACGTGATCGCCGTCGACGCGACGACGCTCACCGTGTGGAGCACGCGGGCATCGACGCCCTCGATCACGATCGCGCGCGCGGACGTGTCTCGGCTCGACGTGCAGCGCTTCCGGAACCGCTTCGCCGTGCGCGTCATCGACGTGAGGGCGCGCCCGACGGTCCTGCTGACCCTCCCGAGCGAAGCGCAGGCGCGACACCTCGTGAACGAGCTCGAGCGGGCGCTCGCGACGTGAGCGCGTGGTGGGGGCTCGTGATCACGGGCCGACGACGCGGGTGACGGCGCCGAGGCGCAGGCCTGCGGTCGCGGTGAGCGCGAAGCCGAGCTGGCCACCGGGATCCTGCTGCGCGTAGAGCGTGGCGCCGAACGTCATCGAGAGCGGGCCCGCGAGGTCGAGGGCCATGTCGAGCTGACCGCGGAGCTGCCAGCGGTTGTCCTCGAAGAGATCGATCCAGAAGAAGTCCGCGTTGCCCTCGAGCGTCAGCGAACGATCGCCCGCTTCGAAGATCGTCCACGGCCTCAAGAGGAGAAGGACACCGGCGCCGGCCTCCGCTTCGTTGCCAGGCTCGAGCGGCTGCGCCTGGAGACCGACCTGGAGCTTCACGTCGAGCTCCTCGGCGAGCGGGAAGCGCGCGCCGACCGTCGGACGCACGAGGAGCCAGTGCCAGTCGCGATCGTCGGGGCGCGTGACCTCCGTCTCGAGGAAGGCCTCGATGTACGGGTCGGGCACCCACACGTCGCCGTCGTGCTGTCGCAGGCCTCGCCAGCTCGCCATCGAGCGGAGCTGGATCTGATCGTTGGCCTCGACGAAGGCGCCCGCGGTGTCGGGCTCGGTCGAGGGAGACCACTGCGTGCGGAAGCTGCCGTAGATGCGGTTCTCCCACGTGTAGTCGGGCGCGGTCGCGTCGATCACGAGGTTCACGTCGAGGCCCATCGCGATCGAGGTCTCCGTCGCGAGCAGGGCCGCGTCGTACGACGACGGGTTGTTCACGTTCGAGCCCGCGAAGTCGCCGTCGATCGTGCCGCGGATCACCCACTCGGGCGGCGTGTTCGGGTCCTCGCGCGCGTCGCGCGGATCACGCTCGCTCTCGCGCTCGAGCGCCGCGACCACGACGTCGCGCAGCGAGTGGTAGCGAATGGTGCCGTCGGGCAGCGTGTGCTCGAGGGTGCGCCACGTGATGCCCTCGGGCAGCTCGGGGAGCGCGCCGTCGCCGCCGGCCGCGAGGAAGCGGATCGTGGCGACGCGGTACGTCGCGTTGTCGACGGGCGCGCGATCGCGGATGCGCAGATCGCCGACCTCGGCGTCGGCGAGCTCGTCGGCCTCGTGATCGAGCCCGGGCGTGGCGATGCCCGCCGTGCGCGCGCGCTGGAGGGCCTCGAGCAGCCAGCTCGCCGGCACGTCGGCGACCTGCAGCGGCTCGTCGTACTCGAGCGCGATGTAGAGATCGCTGCGCGAGAGCTCGTCGGGATCGGCCGGATGGAAGGCCGAGTGCACCGCGCCCTCGTTGAGGAACGCGACGTCGGCGCCCGCGAACTCGCGGACGATCTGGGCCGAGAGACTGGCCACGTCCGAGACGGGCAGCTCGCGCGCGAGGTGGCCACCGGGCAGGTGCGCGCCGTACTCGCGGCAATACGCGTCGCCGACGGCGGCGACGAACGCGCCGACGGCCGGCGCGGGCTGCTGGCCCTCTTCGTCGAGCGGCACGGCGAGCATCTCGAAGCCCGTCGTCATCGCGTCGCTGCGGCCGAGCAGCACCTCGACGCCGCCGCCCGGCGGCGGTGCGGAGATCGCGGGGATCACGGTCGCGGGGCGCGCGAAGAGGAGGTCCTCGCCCTCGTGCGCGAGGAGCACGAGATCGGGCCGCGCGTCTTGGGGCAGCTCGCGCGCGAGCGCGAAGGCCTCGGCGCTCGTGAGATCGAGGATCGTGACGACGAGCGTCGCGCCCGCACCGCGCGCCGCGCGAACCGCGTTCGGCAGGGCCTCGTCGATCGGCGTGAAGCGCAGGCCCGCCGCGCGATCGGGCGCGACGCGCTCGAGCACGTCGGGATCGAGCATCGCGAGGAACGCGGCCTCCTCGGTGCCCACGTGCATGCGGAAGGCGGGATCGCCTGCGTCGAGCACCGAGGCGCAGAGCGCGGCGGCCTCGTCGTCGCACGAGAGGTTCGAGGCCACGTAGGGCACGCCGCGCGCGGCGAAGCGGCGCACGACCTCGAGCACGCGCGCGCGCGGCGCGCCGAGATCGTTCTCGCCCAGGGCGAGCGCATCGTAGCCCAGACCCACCGCGAGATCCGCGAGCGTGTCGGGCAGATCCCGCGCGGCGAAGCGCGCGACGCCGTGCGGCTCGAGCAGGCCTCCGGTGTCGATCACGAGCGCGTCGGCGCCGACGCCTCGGCGCGCGAGCGGCCCCGTGAAGCCAGCTTCGGTGTGCGGCTCGACGAGTCGACCGTCGCCGCACACCGCCTCGCCGAAGCGGCCCGCGATGCCCGCCGAGGCGAGCACGCGCGCGGCCGATCGCACGTCGCGCGCGCGACCGGGCTGCGCGTCGGGCGCGAGCGCGGGGGCTTCCTGCGCGAGGACGAGCGAGGGAAAGGAAAGAGAGACGAGGATCGCGAGTACGGCGAAGGTCCGCATGGCCGCCGATCTCTATCCGAAGGCGCGGACTTCCTGCACGATATCGGTGTGACTCGACGCGCGTGGAGCCTCGTCGCGCTCGGGCTCGGGGTCGCCGGGTGCGTCTCGACGCCCACCGGGCTCGCGGGCACGTGCGATCCCGAGGCGCCGAGTGCCCCGATCGATCCAGGGCTGGCGGTGCGCATCGAGGCCTCGAGCGACGAGCCCGTCGCGTGTGCGAGCTGTGAGCCGCAGTGCTTTCGGGCCGTGGATGCGATCCGCTCGTGGGACGTCGACGCGCGCGGCGCAGGCGGGCTCGTGTTCGACCCGAGCGTGTCGGGCGCGACGAGCCCCAGACGCCGCGTGCCGTGCGAGACGCCTCCGTGTGAAGAGCGATGGGACTACGTCGATGGCGCGTCGTACGTGCGCACGTACACCAGTGTCGATGGAACGTGTGACCCGTTCAGCGAGACGGTGTTGTGGGGAATGCTCTCCTGGCGCGCGAGCCTTCCCGAAGGCACCTCCCTCACGTTCGAGCTGAGGACTGCACGCTCACTCGCGTCGCTCGCGAGCGGCGATGTGGTTCGCTTCACGGCCACGAACGAGACGCCACCCTACGTGTACGTCTCGAACGTCTTCCTCATGGCGGGTCTATCGGGCTGGAGCTCTGCGGCTCCCTACCTGCAGGTGACGGTCGTGCTCCACCCGTCGACAGATGGGCAGCATGCGCCGGTGCTCCGCGGTCTGTCGCTCGAGCACAACTGCCTCGCCGAGTGACCGCTGACGAGCCGAGACCGTCTCCGTGCGCGACGAGCACGGAGCGCCGTCAGCTCATCTCGGTCGCGATCATCTGATCGAACCAGGTGGAAGGGCGGAGGCCCGAGACGCGGCCGAGCTCTTCGCCCGCCTTGTACATGATGAGCGTCGGCGTGGACTGCACCGCGAGCGCGGCGAGCAGCTCGCGCTCCGCGTCGGCGGTGCCAATCTCGACGACGCGCACCTTGCCGGCGTAGCGCGTCGCGACGTCGACGAGGATGGGCTCGAGCTTCTTGCACGGCGCGCACGTCGCGCTCCACACGTCGATGATCACGGGGATCTCGCTCTCGAGCACCTTGGCGTCGAAGTCCTTCATGGAGCGCACGCGCTCGGGGAGCACCTGCGGGGCGGGCTTGAAGATGTCGAAGAGACCCATGCGCGTGAGGTGTCACGCGGCGGCGAGGACGTCCATGTCGAGCGTCGCGAGGCGGTCTCGCGCGCGCACCGAGCGCCGGTCACTCGAGCTCGCGCACCGCGTCCGCAATCTCCGCGGCGATCGTGCGTGTGCCGGTGCGGCCGTAGTGGAGGTTGTCACCACCGATGCGGAGCGTCTCGGGGGCCTGCCCCGCGAGCGCGTCGCGCAGGTCGAGCACGGTGAAGCCCGCGCGCTCGGCCTCGTCGCGCACGAAGTCGTGCAGGTCCTGCCAGCGATACCGATCCCACTGCTCGAGCACGGGGGAGATCACGAAGAGGCCGCGCGCCTGATCGCTCGCGATCGCCGCGCCGAGCCTCGCGATGGCCCGTGACGCACGCTCGCGGCGCGAGGGCTCGGCGAACGCGAGGAGATACTCGTCGACGTAGGCCTGCTCGAAGCGCCAGCGCTCGTAGAGGTTCCGTGCGTGCGCGAGCACGCGGAACGTCGCGGCCTCCTCACGCTGCTGACCCACCCAGTCGATCGTCTCGCGACGCACGGGCGCGACCTCCTCGAGCCACGCGTCCTGCGCGTCCTTCTCTTCCCGATCGCGGCCCGTCGCGAAGCGCTCGAAGGGGCCGCTCATGATCACGAAGTCGTTCATGCACCACACCACGACGACGATCGTGGGGTGGAACGGACGCGCCGCGTGCTCGTACCAGATCGCTTCCTGGGTCGTGTCGTAGCCGCTCACGCCGAAGGGCAGCACCTCGAAGCGCTCGCGCCCGAGCGCCTCCTCGACGCGCTCGGGCAGCGAGTCCCAGACCGGGAGGAACTCGCTCCACACGATCGAGTCGCCCACGATCGCGACGCGCGTGCGCGCGGGGTCGGGCGCGAGCCCGTGCTCCTCGTCGTCGCGCATGCCGGCCGCGTCGAAGCCGGCCGCGCCGTACTCCATCTCGACGCTCGAGCTCGGCGTGGGCTCGTACACGAGGCCTTCGATCGACGAGGCGCGGTAGATCGTCTCGTTCATGTGGCGGTAGCGATCGCGCCAGCCGCCGTCGTCGCCGTCGGGCGTCTCGTCGCGCGCGGTGCGCGCGCGGTAGCCGATCTCCGCGACACCCAGCGCGAGCAGCGAGCTCACGCCCACGAGCGCGAGGCGCCCGAGCACCGCGGTCGCACGCGAAGGAGGCGCGCTCGGAGGCGGGGGCGCTTCGGGCTCGGACACGCGCGAACGATGCCGGACAGGATCGAGCCTGGGAAGCGCGTCGAGCTCACGACGCCGTGGCGTCAGGTCTCCGTGAAGATCGCGCGCACGGGGATCCGCAGGTCCGGAAAGGCGCGGAGCGTGAGCGTGTCGTCCATCCCGAAGGTCTCGACGCGGCGGAAGATCCCCTGGTCCGGGTCGGTGCGAACTTCCACGCACTGGCGGGGGACGTCGACGAGCCAGAGCTCGGGCACGCCCATCTCCGCGTAGAGAGGGGCCTTCGTCTCGCGGTCATAGGCGCGCGAGATGTTCGAGACCTCGATCACCAGGAGCGCGCTCGAGGGGTGGGCCTGGCCATGGTCCTCGCGCGGGACGATCGCGAGGTCGGGCTCGGGGACCGAGTCGTCGGGGCCGTTCAGCGGGGACTGCACGCGAACGCGTGCCCGTCGACGAAGGCCTTCGATGAGGAGCTCGTTGAGCCGTTCGATGGGGCTCGCGTGCGGAGGTCCCTGCGGTGCCATGCGGACGATCACTCCTCGGATGAGCTCCACGTGCTCGTCGCGAAAGGAACCGAGCTCGACGAGCTTCTCGTATTCCTGCCTCCGCAACCGTCGAATCGAGGCGGGGCCGACCTCCGAGAGATTCGTGAAGACCTCGACGTGCATGGGCTCACCTTACCGTGCCAGCACGCGTGGGGGCATCCGAGCGCGTGACCACGATGGGGCTGCCCGCCAGTTCACGCCGAGCGCTCGGCCTCGTAGGTCTCGACGATCTTCGCGAGGTAGCGGGCGTCGTCGGTCGACATGGGCGCGTGGAGTCGATGCATCTTGCCGCCGTGGGACGCATCGACGCGGGCCTCGGTCGCGTCGCGATCGAGCGGGCGCACGTGCAGGCCCACGAGACCGGGGCCGCGGCGCTCGCGGGGCGCCAGAGGACGCACGGGCCACGGCGCAGCGGTGATCTCGACACCCGCGGGCGCGAGCTCGACGACGACGCGCCCGGCAGTGCGCAGCACCGACAAGCGCAGCTGGTCGCGCAGCGCGCGGATCATCACCACCGCGATGATCACGAGGAAGACCGCGGGCACGATCACGATCGCTGCTCCGATGTCTCGCCCGCGGGCGCCGAGCTCGACGAGCCCCGCGCCGAGCGCGAGCACCACCAACACTCCCCCCGGCACGCCGACCAAGAGGCCCGCGCTCGCGATCCACTCCGTGACGACGCTGCCGCGTGGGCAGCGCGCCTCGAGGTGCCACGTGCCCGCGAGGTCGTCGGGGTCGCCCTCGCACGTGACGCCCTCGGGCATCGGGCCGAAGCGCACCGCGAAGGGGTGACGCGCGCTCGCGGGCTCGGCGTCGCGGTAGGCCTCTCTCAGCTCGTTCGTGACGTAGCGGACGCTCGCTTCGTCGTGGAGCGTGGCAAGGTGCACGCGGCGTCCATCGTCACGCTCGGCGTAGAGATCCCAGCGCGCGAAGACCACGACCGGCTTGCCCCACGGCGAGATGCGCTCGATCACGACCGGTGCCCGCGCGCTCCAGCCTTCGACGCGCGTGCGACGACCGAAGACCCCCGAGCGCACGACGAGCTCGCGCCGCGTGAGCTCGAAGCGCGCCCGCTGCACCGCGCGCCACACGGTCGGGGGACCGAGCTGTACGAGCACGGCCAAGGACGCGAGGCCCACGAACACGAACCACCCGCTCTCGAGCTGCTCGTTCAGACGCACCCAGAGCACGACGCCGATCCACACGAGCGTCGCCACGCCGAGGAGCGCGTACGCGCGCTTCGGGCTCGCGCCGCGCACGTGGAGCACGCGGCGTCGCTCGTCGATCGCGTCGCGGTAGCTCGACGCGTCGCTGCCGAGCTCCTCCACGCGCACGGTCGCGGGCATCTCCATCGAACACGAGGATAGCGTGTCTGCCACGTCGTCGATCGTGGTGGCTGGATCGACGTATGCTCCGGACCGATGAGGGGCTCGTTCGCCTGGATCGTCTTCCTGTGCTGGCTCGCGCCGCTCGCCGCGCGCGCGCAGGACCGCGACGGGGATCGCCTGCTCGACGACCTCGACCTCTGCCCCGACGCGGCCGAAGGTCCGGCCACGCTCTTTCCAGGCGATGGTTGTCCCGACGTCGACACCGATGGCGATCGCATCGTCGATGACCACGACGTCTGCCCGGCAGAGCCGGAGACCGTGAACGGCTTCGAGGACGCCGATGGCTGCGCGGACGCTGAAGAGGTGTCTCTCGAGGAGCTGGTCGATCGCCTTCCATTCGCGGCGGGATCACACGAGCTCGACTACGCCGCACTCCTCGCGCTCGGGCCGGTCGCGTCCTGGCTCGAAGCGCATCCTGCCGCGCACCTACAGATCGTCGGACGATCCGATGGGCGCGGTTCGGCGGCTCAGGACGACCTCCTCTCCATGCGTCGCGCGACCGCCGTGCGACAGGGGCTCGTGGAGCGAGGCATCGAATCCTCGAGGCTCACCGCGCGTGCGCTCGGCACATTGCCGGGAGACACCCACTGGCTGCAGGCGAGAGACCGCCGCGTGGAGGTCCATGTCGCCCTCGACGGTGCCGGGCGCGACTCGGTGGACCTGTCTCGGTTCTCCGGCGTCCATCTCGGGGACGCGTTCGTGGACCTGCGCATCGGCTCGAACGCACGTGACACGACGGCGACTCTCCACCCCATGGAGCGCGGCTGGCGACTCACGGCGTATGGCGCTCGCGTCATCGGTGATCGCTTGGTGTTGGTGCTCCGAGGAGGGGGCCGCGAGGTGCTGGTCACGCTTCGCGTGCGAGGAGACCGAGCCGACGGCTTCATCGAGGTGCGCTCTGCCGGGGCCGTTCGGCGCCATGCGTGGACGGCGCGACATGAGCCGTTCTTCGGTCATGGCATGGTCGTTCACGCGATCAGTCGCTCGCGTTCGGAGATCCAGCGCTGCTACGAGCTCGAGCTCCAGGAGGAGCAAACCCTCACCGGGCGAGTCGCTGTGACGATGACGGTGCTGGAGAGCGGTGAGGTGGAGGGCGTGCGCATCGTCGAGGACACGCTGACGCCTCCGCGCGCCGCGCTCGGTGCGTGCGTCGTGCGAGTCGTCGATGCCTTCGAGTTCCATCCGGGTCCGAGCGGGGGATCGGTGAGCTACACGTTCCCGTTCGTGTTCGAGCCGCAGGTCGAGTGACGCGAGCGTCAGCTCGCGAGCTTCGCGACCACCTCGTCGACCTGGTCGAGCGCGGGGGTGATGGGGACGCAGCCGTTGGCGTGGGCGAGCGTGTGGAGGCCCTTGGCGGCGAGCGAGGCGACGAGCTGCTCGGCGCGATCGCCCGCGTCGATCACGCGGTGGAGGCCCTGGCCACGCAGCGTGAAGCCCTGTGCGGCGAAGGGCGCGAGCGCGGCGTCGAGCTTCGCTGCGAGCGAGGCGACGTCCACCTTGCGCGCGGCGCGGAGCTGGTGCTGCGCCTGGATCATCGAGAGCTCGTCGCCGTCCCACGTGGAGACGAACGTGAGCGGCGTGGGCACGAAGTAGGGCGCGCTCACGTGCACGTAGCCGTGCTGGCCGCCCGTGAACCACGTGAGGAGGTCGGGCACGAAGCTGCCTCCGCCTTCGAGCGAGCCGGCGCGGGTGAACGCCGAGCTCGCGAACGCGCCTCGGCCGCTCTTCCAGTACGCGCTCGCCGTCTCGACGAGCACGATCGGGATCTTCGTCTCCGCGCGGAACGCGTTGAGCGCCACGAGGAACGCGGGCTCGACGACGAGGCCACTGCGCTCGCCGATCATCTCGACGTAGAGACCGAGCACCTTCGAGGGCCCGCCCGCCGCTGCGACCGTGCTGCGGAGCGCCTCGATCGTGGCCGACACGCCGACGAGCGCGGGATGCGGCACGCGCGGGAACGCGAAGTGCTGAGGGCCCTGGCGGTGCGTGCGCGGATCGGAGAGCGAGCGCGCCGCGGCGGTCGTGTGGCCGACGTAGCCGCCCTCGAGGCCGATCGCGATCTGACCCTCCTTGCGGTGCCAGCGCAGCATGCGGAGCGACTTGTCGAAGGTCTCGTCGCGGCCCGACGTGAAGAAGACGTGCGGCAGATCGGGCACGATCGCAGCGACGTGCTCCGTCGCGCGCACGACCGCGGGCGTCAGGTAGTTCACTAGCGTGAGCTTGTTCACCGCAGGGCCCGCGAGCGCGCCCTTCTCCGCGAGATCGATCAGCGTCGCGGGCGCCGTGGCGAACGGCGCGACCACGCTCGAGCATACGTCGAGCGACGTCTCGCCCACGAGCTCGCGGGTGCTCGCGAGGCTCTCGGGCGCGAGCCCGCGCAGGGGCTGTCGGTAGTAGCGCGCGACGCCCGCGCCCTCCTCGTACTGCTTGTCGAGGCGGAACACCGTGAAGGCGCCGAAGCGATCGTTGATGCGGCTCATCGCGTCGGCGAGGCCCACGCGGTTGCGGCCGACCATCCAGCGGTAGCGCGGGGAACCATCGGCCTTCGTCTCGTTGCGCGTCTCCTTCAGCAGCGCTTCCTTCAAGCGCGTGCCGAGGCCGAGGCCGTGGAGGCGCAGTCCGTGAGCGCGCGGGTCGATCGTGAGCGCGACGGTGTAGGCCGAGTCGCCGCGGCCGCGGTGCGGGTCGCGATCGGGGCCCTGCATCTCGCTCACCTCTTCGAGCGGGCACGCGATCGCCGAGCCGATGAGGTGCTCCACGCCGGCGTCGTCTCGCTCGAAGGCGACGATGCCCACGCCGCCCTCGTGCGTGAAGCCCATCGCGAGGCGCGCCTCGGGATCGCGGCGCGCGGGCTCGTACACGCGGGCCTCGAGCGCGAGGATCTGTGGGAGGATCTTCTCCTTCTCGTCGCGCTGCGCGCGGCGGATGACGACGCGCTCGGGCTTGATCTCGCACTTGGCCGCGGCGTGCGTGCCGTGCGACGCAGCGCCCGACGGCATCGGCGTGTCGTCCCACTCGGGCGCGGGCGTCCCGGTGCCGTGTGCCCAGCCGTGCGCCTCGAGCCACGCGAGGCTCTGGTGGATCGTCGCGAAGAGGAAGCGGAGGTCGCGCTCGGTCATGCGCGCCTGGAGGCGATAGCGCACCGTGCGATCACCCGCGGCGAACACGATCGCGCCGCGCGAGAAGCGGCCCGCCAGGTACTGCGCGAGGTGCGTGGGCGTGGGCAGCTCGAAGGCGAGCGCGTAGCCGCGCGCGCGCGGATTCGAGATCAGGTGCGACCAGCGCTGCGAGAGCGTCGGCAGCTCGGCCTTCACGAAGGCCTCGATGCGCGCCGCGTCGAGGCTCTCCGCGAGGAGCGAGGCGTGCAGGCGGCCGCGCACGAGCGAGGCGGTGAAGGCCTGCGTGGGCTCGGGGTCCGCGTAGCGGCTCATCACCACGCCGACCTGGGCGCGCTTGGCGAAGAGAACGCAGTCGGGCGTGTCGCTCTCACCGTGTCGATCGACGAGGCCGAAGGAGCGATGCCACGCGAAGCCGCCGTGATCGCCGTCGGTGACGGGGCCACCGAGGCCGAAGCCGGCCTGCACCTCGTCCATGATCAGCGAGACGTGGAGCGCGCGCGTGAGCAGGCGCAGGCCGCGGTGGAAGCGCGGCGTCGCGTAGCGATCGCCACCTTCGGACTGCATGGGCTCGATCACGACCGCGAAGTACGCGGTCGTCCTGCTTCCCGCGCCTCCGGCGCTCGAGACGGGTGGGCCGCTCCTGGGGTCAGCTTCGCTGCCCCCGCCGCGTGGCGTCCCCAGGAGCGCGTCGGCGACGAAGAGGAGCGATTTCGCCTCCGCGCGGATGAGCGCGTCGGTGTGCTCGGCGAACTTCGCGCGAAAGCCCTCGACGTCGCCCGCGCCGAGCAGCTCGCGCCAGCCCTCCGGATCGCTCGGGCCGATCGGATCGGGGCTCGTCCACGTGGGGTAGGGGGCGAACGTGACCTCGTAGCCGGCGATCTCGAAGGGCACGCGCTTGCTCGGCGAGTGGCTCGCGTAGAGAGAGAGCAGCGTGCGGCCGTGGAAGCTGCCGTCGAACGCGAGGAGCTTCGTCGCCTCGGGCTTCTGCAGCCGGCAGAGCGCGTACGCCTTCTCGTTCGCTTCGGCGCCGCAGGCGGTGAAGCACACGGTCGGCAGGCCCGGCACGAGCGCGCGCAGCGCCTCGGCATACTGATCGGCGACGTGCTTGCCGGTGCCGTGCGTGATCGGGTGCGCGCGGAGGATCGTGTCGCCGAACACGCCCTCGACGTACGCGTTCACGAGGGCGTCGTCGTTGAAGCCGAAGGGCATCGTCGCGGTCTGGCTCATCGCGTCGAGCACCGAGAGCGGCTCGTCGTCGATCGACACGTACCAGCCGCCGCGGCTGCGGAGGTGATCGAAGACGGGCAGCTTCTTCTCGCGCACCGTGCGATCGGCCGCGGCGAAGCGCTCCACGAGCGCGGTCGACTGCGGCAGGCGGAGCGCGCCTCGGGGCGCGGGCTTGTGCGGACCCTCGGGGCGCGGGGTGTCGATCACGTTGCGTGCGGCGTCGCAGGCCTCCTCGGCGATGTGTGCGGCCTCGAGGCGATCGAGATCGGGCAGAGGCAGGTGCGCGCGGAGCGCAGGCAACACGGGCAGCGCGTAGGGTGCGTTCGACTGCACCGCGACGGGGATCGCGAGGTTGCGCGCGGCGAAGCTGCCTGCGGGGCGGAAGTTGCCGCTGCGTCCGGTGCCGCCGAAGGGCAAGCGCGGCGAGGCCTGGTTCGTCGAGCGGTTGCGGTTGAGGATGCCGACGCGCGTCTCGCGGTAGTAGCGATCGAAGCGGCCGTCGCTCGGCGTGAAGACGCTGTTCGCGAAGCCGTACGGCGAGGCGTTGATCGCGGCGATGGCCTCGTCGTCGTCGTCGACGATCTCGATGCCGAGGTCGGGGCCGAAGAGCTCGACGTCGGTGTAGCCCGGGAGCTCGTGCACGTTGCGCGGCAGCACGTGGAACGACGCCGTGCGGAAGAAGCCGCCCGGAAGGCGCGCGCCGGGCACGGGCGCATCGGCGCCGGCGGCCTCGCACGCGGCCATCGCGCGCTCGAGCTTGTCGCGGCCGGCGAGCGTCGCGAGCGGACCGGCGAAGGCGCTCGCGTCGTCGGGATCGCCGAAGCGCAGCGACTTCACGAGCGGGATCAGCGCGTCGATCAGGTCCTTGGCGCGCGAGGCATGCACGAGCACGCGATCGGTGCAGGTGCAGCGCTGACCGGTCGTGAGGTAGCTGCCGACGATCAGCTCGTGCGCGGCCTGCCGCACGTCGGCGTCTGCGCAGACGATCGCGGTGTTCTTTCCGCCCATCTCGAGGGCCACGAGCATCTCCGGGCGATCGAGCACGGCCTCGCTGATGCGGCGCCCCACGGGCCAGCTGCCGGTGAACGCGAGCGCGTGCACGTCCGGGTGCTGGACGATCGCCGAGCCCGTCTGCGCCTTGCCGTGGATGACGTTGAGCACGCCAGGCGGAAGGCCCGCTTCGTGCGCGACCTCCGCGTAGCGGATGCCGCAGAGCGGGGCGACCTCGCTCGGCTTCATCACGACGGTGTTGCCGAGCAGCAGCGCGGGGATGACGTGCGCGTGGCAGAGGTGGAGCGGGAAATTGAACGGCCCGATCACCGCGACGACGCCGTGTGGGTGCCAGCGCAGCGCTTCGTTGGGAAAGCCGGGGAGCTGGCCGTCCTTGAGATCGTTCTTCACGGCGCCGAGCACGAGATCGAAGCGACCGATCAGCGTCTGGATCTCGACGCGCGCCTCGCTGCGGATCTTGCCGATCTCCTGCACGATCGCGTCCGCGAGGTACTCCTTCTTCGTCTCGATCGCGGCGCGGAAGCGAACGAGGTGCTGCCAGCGCTCGTCGAGCGAGAGGCGCGACCACGCGGGCTGCGCGGCCTTCGCGGCGGCCACGGCCTCGCTCACGCGCGAGGGCGACCACCGCGCGGAGACGACGGTCGCGCCGTCCTTGGCGGGGTTCACGGAGACGAGCGGTTCACCCTCGGGCTCGAGGAAGGCGCCAGCGACGTAGTCGGAACGGACTTCGGAGATCGTCATGCGGCCGCGAGCTTAGCGCCGCCGCGGCAGAGGCACGTGTGCGGTGATCGAGGTCGGCGCGGGTGGCTCGCGACGGGCGGCCCTTCGGTGCGTGTGTGGGGACGCCGAACCTTCGGACGACACGCGAGAAGCTTCCCGCGTGTCGACCGAAGCTTCGTGAGCGGGGTCGCATGGCAGACTCGCGCCATGAGCCTGGACGACGACGTGAACGACGCACTGGCGATGGATGAGCCGACGATCGCGGCGCGGCTCCTCGACGCGGCGATCACGGCGATGAAGCGCAAGTCGACGTCGGCGCCTCGGGTCGAGCGCGAGAGGGACCTCGCCGCGCTCCTGCGCCAGCGCGCTCTCCTCGCCGAGGAGGAATCGATCGACGACGATCTGCCCACGCTCGCCGAGGTGGTGAAGCACACGCGCGCGGCGTCGCTCCTCTCGGATGCGACGCACGACGATCACGCGCGCCACGCGTGGGCCCTGTTGATGAAGGGCGCGGCGGGCAAGGCCGAGTCCGCGGCGGACGACGATGCGCTCGTCCTGGCCGCACTCGCGTGGAGGAAGAAGCCCTCCCCCGACCGGCGCGCAGCGATGATCGGCATCGCAGGCGCCCACCTCGAGCGCGTCGTGCGTCTGCTCGTCCAGCGTGGTGAGCCCGCGCTCGACCTCGCGCGCGCGCTCTACGCGGCGCGTGTGAAGATGGATGGGCTCGCGGCGCGCGGGACCTTGCGAGCGCTCCGGCTCCTCGTGGCCACCGCCAACGCGGAGAAGGCGCCTGATGCTGCCGCACTGGCCGCGCTCGATCCCCGACACGGTGCGCAAAGCCAGACACTGGCGGCGCGCCTCGCACGTCTGACACGTGTGGAGCAGCGGTTCGGCCGCGAGGAGCTCGTGCTCCAGCCGCTCGTCGCCCTGGCGTCGGCTGCGCGCGATGCGGAGGATCACGAGGTCGCGCGCGAGGCCGGTGAGCGCCTCGACGCGATCTTCGCGCCGAAGAGGACCGCGGTCGCACGCGATGATCGTCGCTACTACCTCGGGTGGTTGCGCGACGCGTATCTCGCGCTCGGGCGCTTCGAGGACGCGCTCGGCGTGGTCGAGCGGGAGGAGGCCGTCCTCCGCGTGCAGGCGCTGCCGGCGCCCAACCATCTCTCTCGCGCGGAGATCGCCGAGGCACGTGGCGATTGGGACGGCTGCTTCGAGCAGTACCGAGCTGCGATTGCTTCGTATGTCAGCCGCGAGGGCGAGGGGAGCTCGAACGCCGCGCTCGCGCGCGGCTGGCTCGCGCAAGCACGGTCGCGTCGCGAGCGGCAGTCGTTGGCGAGTTCGTAGGCTGGACCGTCGCCTCCACCGCCCCGCGTGGTGTCGGACCTCGGCCCGCGCCCACCGCCCCGCGTGGTGTCGGACCTCGGCCCGCGCCCACCGCCCCGCGTGGTGTCGGACCTCGGCCCGCGCCAGATGCGGCGCGAGGCCGCCGGTGTCGGACCCGGGCGGTGAGCGCATCGTGATCGAGCCCCCCTGGCGGAATTGCGCCGCCAGGCGCCCGCCAATCCGCCAGCGGAGGCTCGAATCTCCTGCGTTTCGTGCGCTCGGGACCCGGAT
>JBILLJ010000071.1:0-45315 GCA_044376125.1 Sandaracinaceae bacterium | reverse complement strand
TCCTGGAAGATGCGCGTGTTGCGGGACTGAGAGAGCGTCCAGAGCGCGGGCACGAGGAAGACGCGGGCGGAGACCGACCGATCGCTGCGCCCACTCTGCCCCTGACCGCTCTGGCCGCGCTCGACGCGGCGGATCACGCCCTGCACGTCCCGCGTGGTGTGGCGCTCGATGCTCAGCACGGCGGGCTGACCGAGGAGGGCGAGCGGATCGGCGCTCGTGTCGTCGTTCGTGAGCTCGAGGACGGCCTCGTACGGGCGGTCCATGCGCTCCTCGAGCACCACGCGGCGCACGCGCCAGCCCTCGGCGCCCTCGGCGGTGCTCGAGAACGAGTAGCGGACGTGGAGGCGATCGCTGCTCGTGAATTGCCAGCTGGCCTGCGGTGAGTCGGCGCTCGCGGGCGCGGGTGGAGGACGCGAGGCGCGCGCGGCGGGCGGGGCGGAGGCGCGCGCGCTCGAGCCGGCCGGTGTGCTGCCGGAGCTCGAGCCGGTGAGCGAGGAGATCATGCCCGAGGCCTGCTGCGCCATGCCGGCCGCGGCGGAGACGGCCTGTGTGGCTTCCCGTGCGGCGCCAGCGACACCGGCCGTGGCGGCGGCGGCCTGCACGAGACCGAGCAGACCTCCGACGGGATCGTGCTGGAGATCCTGCACGGCCGAGACGCCGGTGGAGGCCGCCTCGATGACCTGGCCTGCTTCTTCGGCGCCTTCGACGCCGGCTGCGCCTGCGACGCCTGCGGCACCAGTGGCCATCTGCGTGGCACCCGCGACGGGATCGCTCTCGAGCGCGGCTGCACCCGTGGCGGCCGTGGCCGCGGAGCTCACGCCCTGCGTGATGCCGCTCGCGACATCGGGCGGTCCGCCTCCGGGGCCGCCACCGCTTCCAGGACCACCGCTCCCACCTGCTCCGCTCGGCTCGGTCATTCCACCCTCGTGGCGCGGACTCTACGAGATGGTGCGCGAGGGAGCCAGGCGGCTGTGTAGAATCACGGCGCGGTATGGTCCGCGGTCGAGGGAGAGCATGACAGAGCCCGTCGAGGAGACGATCGCGCGGCTGCGAGCGTCGGTCACCGCGAACCCCAACAACCCGGTGACGCGGCTCATGCTCGGGCGCGCGTACCAGCAGGTGGGGCGCATCGACGAGGCCGTGAGCTCGGTGCAGCGCGCCACGACGCTCAAGACCGACTACTACGAGGCGTTCGTCACGCTCGGGGGCCTGCATCGACAGAAGGGCGATGCGTCGCAGGCGGCGAATGCGTTCGCGACGGCGGTGAAGGTGAAGCCGGGCGCGACGGAGATCTGGCTCGAGCTCGCGAAGGCGCGGAGCGACGCGGGCGATGACGCGGGCGCGGCGGATGCGTACGCGAAGGTGATCGAGGAGCGCGCGGACGACGTGGAGGCGCTGCGCGACGGTGGGCTCGCGAGCCACCGCGCGGCGAGGCACGAGACGGCCGAGACGTGGCTGAGCCGCGCGATCGCGTGCTCGCCCGAGCTGGAGAGAGACGGACGCGTGCAGCTCGCGCTCGCGCGATCGGCGATGGCTGCGGGGCGTGTGGGCGCGGCGGTGCAGGGCTACGCGAAGGCGATCGCGCACGGGGCCGAGGACGCCGAGGTGCGGCGTGAGGAGGCGGAGGCGCTCGTGGCCGACGGGCGCGTGGCGGACGCGGTGGGCTCGCTCGCGCGGGCGGGTGTGCTCGCGCCGCAGCGCACGGATCTGCCGCGGAGACAGGGCGAGCTCGAGCGAGATCTCGAGCGGCTCGAGGAGGCGCGCGCGAGCTTTCTGCGGTGGACGGCGCTGGCGCCGGACGAGGCCGAGGCGTTCTACGCGCTCGGCACGACGCTCGCGGCGATCGGGCGCGAGGTGGAGGCGATCGATCCGCTCGGGCGCGCGGCCAAGCTCGCGCCGAGCCGGCACGACGTGGCCCTGGCGTGGGCGCGCGCGCTCCATGCGGGGGGGCGCACGCGCGAGGCGGTGGAGGTGCTCGAGCCGCGGCGTGCGGATGCGGCGTTTCCGGCGGCGGGCGCGGTGCAGCTCTCGGATCTGTATCGCGCGCTCGCGCGTGCACGGGATTCGCGCAAGGAGCTCGAGGACGCGCGCACGCGCTGGCCGAGCGCGGCGATCGTGCACGTGGCGCTCGCGGAGAGCTTCGTGCGCGACGACGAGCTCGAGCTCGCGGAGCAGAGCTTCGAGCGCGCGGCGGCGATCGATCCGGCGGACCTGGGCGTGAAGCTGCGGTGGGCCGACACGCGCCTCGTGCTCGGCAAGCACGAGGCGGCGCTGCCGCTCTTCGATGCGCTGCGGCGCGTGACGAGCGCGGAGCCCGAGCTCGTGGGCGCGGCGCAGCGGGGCGTGGGTGAGTGCGCGCTCGCGCTCGGCCGGCCGGTGGAGGCGCTCGAGGCGCTCGAGGCCGCGGTGGGCGCGCTCGGTGCGGGCGCGGTGGGCGCGGTGGGGGCGCGAGAGCAGCTCGCGCTGGGCCTGAGCCTGATGGAGCTCGGGCGCGTGGCGGAGGCGGAGAGCGCGCTGACGAAGGCGGCGGCGGCGGCCGACGATCGCTACGGCGCGCGCGCGGAGGCCGCGCTCGGAGACGCCAAGGCGCGCCTGGGCAAGCTCGAGGAGGCGCGCAGCGCGTTCCGGCGGGCGCTCATGCTGATCACGGCGAGCGGGATCGAGGACGATCCGGACGACTCGCGCTCGGGCGAGTCACGGCTCTCGTTCGTCGTGCCGGCGGCGATCGAAGAGGCGGTGCGAGAGCGGCCCTCGCCGATCGCGAAGGTCGACGTGGCGATGGTGCGCGCGCAGCTCGCGTCGGTGGACCTCGAGCTCGGGCGGCCCGCGGATGCGCTGGCGATCGCGGACAGTGGCCTCGCCAAGAGCCCCGATCAGGGCGCGCTGCACCGCGTGCGCGCGGCGGCGCTGACGGCGCTCGGGCGCACGCGTGAGGCGACCGAGGCGCTCGAGCAGGCGCTCTGGCACGCGCCCGACGATCCGGATCTCGTGTCGGCGATGGGCACGACGCTGAGCTCGCTCGGACAGGACGAGAAGGCGATGCCGTTCCTCGAGCGCGCGGTCGCGGCGAGCCCGGAGGACGAGGCGCTCGCGCGGACCTATGCACGCGCGTGCATGCGAACGGGGCGCACGGACGCGGGCTTCGCGACGTACGAGCGGCTGGCGCGATCACGTCGGGGCACGGCGGCGGACTGGCTCGAGGTGGCGGCGATCGAGGAGGCGCGCGGGCGCGACGCGGAGGCGAGCGACGCGTACCGCGAGGCCGCGCGCAAGGATCCCGAGCGCGTCGAGGGCCATCGCGGGGCGGGCCGGATGTACCGCAAGCAGGGCAAGCTCGAGGAGGCGATGCGCGTCTTGCGCAACGCGGTGCGCCTCGACGAGCGCGACGCGCCGACGTGGCTCGAGCTCGCGCGTGCGCAGGCGGGCCTCGAGCGTCGGGACGAGGCGGTCGCGTCGTACCGTCGTGCGCTCGAGCTCGTGGTGGGGACGAAGGAGTCGGCGCTCGCGCATCGAGAGCTCGGCCTCTTGCTGGTGGAGCTCCACGAGGATCGCGAGGCCGAGCGCGTGCTGGCGAGCGCGGCGCAGCTCGAGCCCGAGCACGCCGAGACGCATCGCGTGCTCGCGGCGGTGCGCGCGAGGCTCGGAGGCAGCGGCGCGAGGGAGGCGCTCGAGTCCGCGGTGGCGGCGGGCGATCGGAGCGTCGCGACGCTGATGACGCTCGCCAAGGCGAGGCTCGCGAGCAGCGACGAGGACGGCGCGATGGGCCTCTTGCGCGACGTGGCGCAGGCGGCGGCCAGCGACGCGACCGCGCGCGAGGCGCCGTGGATGATCGCGCAGATCCTCCTGCGCCGCGGGGTGTTCGGTGACGCGCTCGCGTGGTGTGATCGTGCGCTCTCGGCAGGGGACGAGTCGATCGCGGTGCACCTCGGCGCAGCGGAGGCGGCGATCGGCGCGGGCAACCGTGCGCGCGCGTGGGTGGCGCTGCGCCGTGCGCTCGTGCTCGAGCCGGGGCGCGCGGAGGTGCAGCGTCTGCGCGGGCGACTCGCGGTGCTCGAGGGGCAGTGGGTCGAGGCGGCCGAGGCCTACGAGAAGGTGCTGCTGGCGGAGCCGACGGCGCTCGATGCGCTGAGCGGGCTCGGGCGCGCGGCGGAGAAGCTCGGTCGCTTCGCGCAGGCCGAGCGGCCGCTCGAGGCGGCGATGGCGCGGGCCCCTCACGATCACGAGGTGCTCGCAGCGCTCGGGCGCGTGCGTGCGAGCACGGGGCGAGCGGCAGAGGCGATCCCGCTGCTCCTGCGGGCGGTCGATGCGCTCGAGCGGCAGGGGACGCACCGCGCGGGGCAGGCGCACCACGGCGCGTTCAAGGACGCGATCTCGACGCTCACGGGCGCGTTCGTGTCGATGGGCGCGGTGGGCGATGCGGGCGGCGCGATCGCGCGGGCCGTGGCCGCGGGCGCGGAGGACGCGGAGCTCCATCGCATGATGGGGCGAGCGCGGAGCGCACGGGGCGAGGTGGCCGAGGCGCGGCAGTCGTTCGCGCGTGCGGTGGAGCTCGCGCCCGAGGACGGTGGTGCGCGCGCCGAGCTCGGCGTGGCGCTCGCGATGGCGGGCGACGACAGCGGCGCGATCGTGGAGCTCGCGAAGGCGCACGCGCGTGGGGCGCTCGAGGGGCGCGCGGCGTTCGTGTACGGCGTGTGTCTGCACCGACAGCAGCGGCTGGGCGAGGCGCGCGAGGCCTACGCGCTCGCGGTGCGCACGGGCGTGGCGGAGCCGGACTGTCTGCGCGCGCTCGGCGACACGAGCGCGGCGACGGGGCGAGAGAGAGAAGCGTGCGAAGCGTACGCGCAGGCGATCGTGAGCCGGCCCGACGATGCAGATCTCCGTGTGGCGCTGGCGATCTCCCTGCATCGCGTGGGGCGCCCGGAGGAGGCGATGGATCACTACCGCATCCTGCGCTCGCGCCACGCGGCGAAGGCCGAGCAGCTGTTCCGGGTGTTGCGCGGGGGCTGACCGGAACGGTCTCATGCTCGGACCCCTCCCCTCGGCCCGCGTCGAAGCCGCAGATTCCCTCCCCATCTCTCGGCCCAACCCGCGGAGCACGAGCGCGGGCGATGATGGTCAGTGGCAGGCGGTGAGGCGCTCTTCGAGGGCGGCGGCGCGAGACTCCGCGGCCTCGAGGCGCTGCTCGAGCGCGACGGTGCGCGCGCGCTCGACGAGGTTCGCGGGCGGAGGGCTCGCCACGACCGTGCTCACGTGCGGGGCCGTGCCCGGCGTGTGGAGCGAGACACCCATCGTCGTGGCGAGACCGAGAGCGAGCGCGACGGCGGCGAGCGTGAGGGCTGCGCCGAGCGCGACGCTGCGGAAGGCGCGTTCGCGAGGCGCGACCTGACGACGCGAGAGCGCGTGGAGCTCGGTCGCGAGCTCGCTCGCGGTGGGGCGTGACTTCGCGTCCGCGGCGGCCCAGCGCACGAGCGCGCGCTTGACGGGCGAGAGGCGCTTGTCGACGAACGGTGGCACGGCGGCGGCGCGCTCGCGGAGGAAGGCGTCGAGATCGACCTCTTCGTCCTGCGCGTCGGGCGCGATGGCCTGCGCGAACGTGAGCGCGAGCGCGAAGACGTCGGCGCGATCGTCGACCGCGACGTGATCGTCGGGGCTCGTCACGCGGCGCGCGACCTCGGGCGCGAAGTACGCGGGCGTGCCCGCGACGGCGAGATCGTCGGCGCGCGCAGCGACGCCGAGATCGAGGAGCACGGGGAGCGTTCGCTCGTCGTCCAGCTCTGCGACGAAGATGTTGTCGGGCTTGATGTCCTGGTGGCGGATGCCCGCGCGGTGGAGCGAGGCGAGCGCTTCGGCGATCGGCGCGAGCAGCGCGGCGGCCTCGTCGATCGGGAGCGGGCCACGCACGAGCCGCTCCGCGAGCGTCTCGCCTTCGTAGAACGGCATCGCGAACCACAGACGCTCGTCGTGCCAGCCGTGCTCCTTGAGCTGCACGAGGCTCGGGTGGAACGCCGACGCGATGCGCGACAGCTCGGCCATCGCGCCTTCCTTGGCGGCCTCGGTGAGCGAGGCGCGGTGCGCCATCTTCAGCGCGACGACGTGCGTGTGCACGCGGCGATCGCGCGCACGGTACACGTGACCGAACGCGCCACCACCCACGACCGACTCGATCTCGTAGCGGCCCGCGATCACGCTGCCCGAGGGCAGCGGACGCGGTGGGCCCACGGCGGTCGTGCGCACGTCCGGCGGCGGGAGCACGCGGAGCGCGTCGGCGATCACCTCGCTGACGTCGAGGCCCCGCGCGGCGGGCTCGCCCTCGAGCTGGAGCGCGATCCACGCGCGGCTCGACTCGCGTCGCTCGTGGACCTTCTGCGCGTCGAGCTCGAGCACGAACGCGGCCTCTTCGTCCGGCAGATCGAGGCCGATGGTGAGCAGGAGCGTCTCGAGCTCGAGGAGCGAGACGAGACCTCGCGCGTGATCGAGCAGGCGGCCGTAGCCCGCGGCACGACCCGGAGGCGCGGCGTCCCAGGGCGCGTGCTCGATGCCGGTGGCGTTCGCGCCTTCGGCGAGCGCGGTGCGGCGTGCGAGGCGGAAGAGCCGCGCCCGCGGACCGGGCGGCGCCTCGAGCGCACGGCTCTCTCCCTGCTCGAGCTCCTCGCGCATGATCTCCACCGCGCGCTCGGTGCGGTCGTGCGAGCGCAGGAGCACGGCGAGATAGGTGCGCAGGAGCGGCAGGCTCGCGTCGAGCTCGCGCTCGTAGGCCGCGGCGCGCGCGGTGCGCCAGAGGCCACTCTGACGGATCGACTTCTTCGTGCTCGCGCCGACGGCGCCGCGCGGCGTGCTCGGAAGCCCCTGCGCGGCCTGCGTGGACCAGACGCTGCGTGGGGCGGCGGCCGGTGGGGTGGAGCCCCGCGCGCTCGACGCGGGGATCGTGGCGAGCGCGTCGTCGAGCGCCGCGTCGAGCGCGGCCGCGTCCATGGTCTTGTCGAGATCGCGCGGCTTGCGGCGCAGGACCGCCGCCGACATCGACTCTCCGAGCCGACGCAGATCGAGCTTCGGCAGCACCATCATGGGCTCACCCCTCCCCCACCACCGAGCGCCGCGACCGCGGGGTAGCGCAGCGTGCGCACCTCGCGACGAGAGACACCGCGCACCGTGACCACACGCTCGCGACGCACGACCAGACCATCGACGCCCGGATCGTCGGGGCGATCGTCGCCCGCGACGCGCTCCTCGGTGCCGTGCGCGATGCGCTCGACGATCTCGGTCGTGTACGTGACCTCCGGCGCCTCCGCGGCGCCGAGCAGCGAGACCGTGAGCTCGCCGCGCCCGGTCTGCGCGCGCACGCGCACCGGGAACGTGAACGGATTGCGCACGACGAGATCCTGCGAGGGCCAGCCCACGGCGGCGTCGAGGCCGACCTCGATGTAGCGCGAGCCACGCGTGTGCGGGTGATGCTCGAGCACGTCGAGGCCCGCGAGGAACGAAGCCGCGTGCAGCGTCGCGGCCACCTGACAGACGCCGCCGCCGATGCCCTCGACGAGGCGACCGTCCATGACCTCGTCGGCGGGGCGATACCCACGGTCGATCGTGCGCTCGCCGACGACGCGGTTGAACGAGATCGACTCTCCGGGCGCGATCACGGCGCCATCGATCGCCGCCGCGGAGACGACGATGTTGCGCATGCGGCCCCACTGGTCCTCGAGCATCGAGTAGCGCGTCGTGCGGCTGGCGAGCACGTGCGTGTAGGTCGCCTGCGCGACCGACAGCGTGGGCACCTCGGGCACCGCGAGCGCGCGCACGGGCAGCTCGATCACGACGCCCTCGCTCTCGAGCGCGAGCACGAGCGCCGTCTCGGCCTCGCGCGCGGGGATCACGCGGCCCTCGACGCCAGGCACCGCGCGCCCGTGCTCGTCCACGCCCGGCATGATCGGAGAGCGATCGTGCGCCGCACGCAGCGACTGCACGGCCGCACGCACGCGCTCGAGATCGACGCCGCGCACGAGCGACACCTCGCCGCCCTGCGCGACGGACGCGAGCGTCGCGTCCACGTCGACTCGCGCGCCGAGCTCACGGCGCGTTCGTTCGGTCGCGTCCTCTCCGACGAGCAGCGTCACCGGCGTGTCGAGCCACGCATCCGCCAGCGCGCGCGTCGCGCCCCACAGCTCACCCTCGAGCGCACCGGAGACGTCCAGCGTCGTGAGCCGTGCACCCGCGGGCGCGCGCACGTCGGTCGCGCGCGCGAAGCCGGCCCAGCCCGCCAGACCGAGCACGACGCTCGCTCCGCCCGCCGCGATGGCGAGCGTGCGTCGTCCCGGCCTCTTCGAGGGTGCCCTCACGGTGCGCCAGCGTAGTCGGCGCGGAGAGTGCGGCCAAGAAAAGCTGTGGGCGGCCGTCACTCGAAGCACGCAAGCGGGGCTGGGGCCGGCCCCGCGCTTCGCGGGAGAGGGTCCGCACGGACCCTCAGAAGATCAGAGCGGGAGCGCGAACTCGATGTCGAGCGGGACCATCGCGAGCGTGCCGTCCATGCGCGCGCCCACGAGGAGCTGACGCTTGCCGTCTTTCTCCGTGATCTCGGCGGTGACCTTCGCGGCTTTGCCGGTGCCGGGGAAGAGGAAGATGCTGCCTGCCTGCTCGAAGATCTCGCGCGCCTCGTCCGAGCCGCTGCTCGGCGGGAGCTGACCGCGCACCCACTGCGCGAAGCGGACGATGCGGCCCGTCCAGAGCTGTGCAGGCAGCGGCACCGCGTCGCGCGAGGCGCGGTGCGTCGGTGCGTGCGAGAGCGCGAGCCGATCGGAGTTGCGCGGGCTGCCGATGGCGAGCACGCCCATGGCGGCGAGCTCACTCTGCGCGCGGATCGACGTGAAGTGACGCGTCGGGACCGCGACGTCCTGGCCCTTGATGGTGTGTGTGCCGGGGGCGCGCAGCTGGCCGCTCTGGCCCGCGATGCGCGCGAAGCTGCCCGTGGCCGTGTAGCTGGCGCAGAGCATCGCGACGAGACCGAACGCGGGGCTCGCGAAGACGTTGCGCTCGTAGGCACCCGCGCCTTCCTGGTGCACGACGACGTCGCCGTAGACGACGCTGAGCCAGCGCGAGGACTCCGAGACGCGGCGCGTGTGCCACTCGCGCGCCTCTTCGGTGACCGTGGCGACGTCCTTCACGCCGATGCGAAGGAGCACCGCGTCGGGATCGAGGGCGGCGAGCGAGCGACCGACCGCGGCGACGCACGGTGCGCTCTCGTTCTCGGCCCACGCCGCGAGCGCGGCCAGATCGGCCTCGACCGGATCGGCGAGCACGAAGAGATCGGGATCTTCGAAGTCCTCGGCGTGCGGGATGGCCTGTAGCGCGGCGAACGCGCCCGCGGGCTCGACGTCGATGATCTCGAGCGCGATGCCCGCCGCGGCCGGCGTGTGCTCGACGATCCAGCGGAGCGAGCGCCACGCGGACTCGAGCCGCGCGACCGTCGGGTCCGCGAGCACGTCGGCCGCCGTCTCGAAGATCGCGCGCTCGAGGAGATCGCGCGCCGCGCGGCCCGCGTTCTGCGGTGCGGCCTGCGAGGTGCCGCCCGGGCGCATCGCCTTCACGAACATGTCGACGGCGGCGGTGCTCGGCTTGGCGGTCGCGACCTCGGCCTTCGCGAAGAGCGCGTCGACCGCGTCTCCGCTGCCCTCGGCCTTGGCGGCCGGCGCAGGCGCGGCGGTCTCCGGCGAGAGCACGCCGCGACACGCGCCGAGCAGCGCGCCGCTGCCCGCGATCGACTCGAGCTCGCGGAGCCACGCGTCGGCGTTGGGGGCCTTCTTCGCGAGGTCGGCGAGCTTCGTCAGCGTGGCGTCGCCCTTGATGACGCCCGCGAGCGTGAGGTCGGAGAGCGAGCGCGGCGAGAGCACGAAGCGGCGCTTGCCGCTCGAGCCGAGGCGATCGGACACCTCCACGCTCAGCTCCGCGAGCGCGGAGCGGAAGCGCTCGGCCCACTGATCGCTCGAGAGAACGAAACGCGCACCCGAAGGTGCGCGGCTCACGGCGGCTGCGATTCGGAACCGGACCTTGGCATCGCTCATCGATCGTCTCCTTCGGGCGGCACGGCGACCGAGGCGAGATCCACCAGCGTGCGCTGGAGCAGAGGCACGTCTTCGCCCGTGAGGCCGCTTCCGAGCGTGAGGGTACGATCGCTCGAGACCTCACGGAAAGGGCGAGGAGGCACGGCGGGCGCGCGCGGATCGCGATCGCGCACGGAGACCGTCTCGTGGACCACGAGACCGCCCGAGCCCTCTTCCCACGAGGCCGAGAGGAGGAACGTGCGCTCCCAGCCGTTCTCGAGCGTGCTCGTGGTGGTGCGCGAGAGCGCGACCGAGGGCGGCGTGAGGCAGCGACCGGTCTCGCGGTGACGCACGGGCTCGCGCTCGAAGCGGTTGCCGTTGCGCACGAGGATCTGCGCGGTGCGCTCACAGGTGGCCGGGTCGTTCTCGTCGCGGCAGCGCTCGGACTCGACGACGAGGATGCGGTCGTTCGAGACGAGGCGGAAGCGCGGGCGGCCACGATCGGCGCGGACCACGCCCTGCGCCTTCACCACGAGGCCTCGCTCGCGGCGCTCGACGAGGGCGATGGGGCCCTCGGCCTCGACGCCGTCCGAGCGCGTCATGATCCACACGAGCTGACGCTCGTCGGTCACGCGACGCGTGACGATCGAGGCGTCGGTGAGCTCGACCGTGGGCAGGGTCGCGGCCTCGGCGTCGCACTCGGAGCGGTGAGCGCTCGTGGGCTGGCCGCTGCACTCGGACTCCGGAGCGCGACCCTCGAGGCGCGCGCCGCTGCCGAGCATGAGGCGCACGAGCTCCTCGTTGTCGGGGTCGCGGCGCCGGGCTTGTTCGGTCTCGTTCTCGCGCGAGAGCGTGCAGAGTGGTGGTGGCGTCTCGCGCACTTCACCGCCGCAGCCTCCGAGGCCCGCGAGGCTCAGGCCGAGCAGACCCACCGCGCGCCACGCCCCTCCACGTCGTTGTGATCGCATGCGGGGCGCGAGCATATTCGTCGCGATCCGCCGTTGTCGAGTAAGCGGCTCGGTTCGTGACGCGGGCCGCGACGAGCGTCGCGCGTCGCGCGCGACCAAGAGAAAGCGCACGGAGACCGCGCGTTTGCGCTTGTGACGCGCCGTGCGCGACGGGGACACTGCGCGCATGTCGACTCGATTCGATCCGGCGAAGGTGGAGCCGGAGCTCTGGCGGCGTCTGGGTGAGCTGCTGCGCGCGCGCGGGCTCGGGCCTGCCGTCCTCCGCGACGCCGAGCGCATGCTCCCCGCACGACACGACGCCTTGCGTCTGCCGATGGTGCTGCGCCTGCTCGCGCGACAGGCGAGCCCCGCGGCACGCTTGGCCCGCCTCTTCGTCTACGACGACGCGCTCGCGCGCAGCGAGATCGAGGAGGTGCTCGGTGCCGAGCTCACGGGCTCGCTCGTGGCGCGCGGCCTCGTCGCCGAGGCGGGCGGCACGTTGCGGAGCGCCGTGCGCATCACGCCGTTCGCAGACGTGCTCGTCGTGTCCGACCCGCTCGTCGCGCCCGATCCAGTGATCCCGCCGGGGCCGACGACCTCGGAGCTCCTGGGCTGCATGCCGCCGCGGCTCGACGGGCTGAGCGTGCTCGACCTCGGCTGCGGTCCGGGCTCGATCGCGGCCGTGCTCGCGGGGCGAGGCGCACGCGTGGTGGCGACGGACGTGAGCGAGCGCGCGTGCGAGTACGCAGCAGCCACGTCACGGCTCAACGCGCGCGAGCTCACCATCCTGCCGAGCGACGGCACGGCAGCGGTGCGCGAGCGACGCTTCGATCGTGTGCTGTGCCAGCCACCGTTCGTGCCCGAGCCCGCGGGCGAGACCACCACCTACCTCCACGGCGGCGCGCACGGGGACGAGCTGGGCTGGCGCCTCTTCCGCGAGTCGGTTCCGCTGCTCGCGGAGGGCGGCCAGGCGATCTTCCGGCTCGATCTCGCGGGCTCCCCCACCGAGGTGGCCGCGCAGCTCGCGCGCGACGTGCCCACGCGCTCCTTCATCGCGTTCGTCGCGCCGGGAATGCCGGCCGCGGAGCTCGCGATGGCGTACGCGCTCGCGCACCGTGCGAGCATCGACGCGTCGGTCACCGACGAGGCCCGGCGCTACGCCGACGCGTTCGAGGCGGCGCAGATCACGCGCATGAGCCACGTGATCGTCGTGGGCTGGCAGGGCGAGCCGGGCGTGCGCGTCACGCAGCCCGTGCCCTCGCTCGGGGCGCTCGATGCGGCGCGCCTGGCGACGGCGAGGTCGTCGTGCGCGCGCTCGCTGCTCGCGGGCGAGATCCTCGCGCGCGCGACGCCGTCCGTGCCGCGCGGCGCGTCGCTCGTGCAGCGAACGAACCTCGCGGATCGTGCGGGACGCGTGACGCTCGAGGCGCCAGGCCGCGATCCGGTCGAGCTCTCGGAGCCGGTGGCGCTGCTCGTCGACGTGCTCGCACAAGGCGCGAGCCTCGAGGAGGCCGCGGACGCGCTCGCGCGGCGCATCGACCGGCCCTTCGAGGAAGCGCTCGAGGCCACGCTCGGCTTCGCGCGCAGCGCGCTCCAGAGCGGCATCCTCGAGGTCGCGCCAGACGAGTGAGATCCAGACGAGTGAGATCACACGAGTGAGATCCAGACGAGTGAGATCACACGAGTGAGATCACACGCGTCGGATCACACGCGTCGGATCACACGCGTCGGATCACACGCGGGGACGGAACGACGAAGGCCGCTGCGATCGCTCGCACCGGCCTTCTTCGTGTGTCCCCACGCGTGTGGGGCGCGGGATCAGGTCTTGTCGAGCTTGCCGACGAGCGAGAGCGTGAAGCTCGCGCCCATGTACTTGAAGTGCGGGCGGACCTGGATGCCGCACTTGTACCAGCCGGGCTGTCCCTCGACGTCCTCCACGGTGATCTTCGCGGAGCGGAGCGGGCGTCGCGAGCGCACGCCGGGCGCGGGGTTCTCCATGTCGGCGACGTACTGACCGATCCACTGGTTGAGCTCGCGCTGGAGATCCGCGCGCTCCTTCCACGAACCGATCTGCTCGCGCTGCAGCACCTTGAGGTAGTGCGACAGGCGCGTGATCACGAACATGTACGGCAGCTGGGTGCCGAGGCGGAAGTTCGTCTCCGCGGCCTTGCCCTCGGGCGAGTTGCCGAAGAGCTTCGGCTTCTGGGCCGAGTTCGCCGAGAAGAACGCCGCGTTGTTCGAGCCCTTGCGGAAGACCAGGCCGATGAAGCCCTGCTCCGAGAGCTCGAACTCACGGCGCTCCGTGAGCTGGATCTCGGTCGGGATCTTCGTCTGCACCTCGCCCATCGCCTCGTACTGGTGGAGCGGCAGGCCCTCGACGGCACCGCCCGACTGCGGGCCGATGATGTTCGGGCACCAGCGGTACTTCGCGAACGAGTCGGCGACGCGCGTCGCGAAGGTGATCGAGGCCGAGCCCCAGAGATACGAGTCGTGCTTGCCGACCACGTCCTCCTCGTAGACGAACGACTTCGTGGGGATCGTGTTCTGGCCGTACGGCAGACGCAGGAGGAAGCGCGGCAGGGTGAGGCCGACGTAGCGGGCGTCCTCGCTCTCGCGGAAGGCCTGCCAGCGTGCGTACTGCGGACCCTCGAAGATCGACTGGAGGTCGCGGAGCTTCGGGAGGTCGTCGAACTTGTCGGTGCCGAACATCTGCGGCGCCGCGTTCGCGATGAACGGCGTGTGCGCCATCGCGGCGACCGACGCCACCTTCGACAGCAGCGCCATGTCCTGCGGACCAGGGCCGAAGTCGTAGTTCGCGACCATGAGGCCGAAGGGCTTTCCACCGAAGGTGCCGTACTCGTTCGAGTACACCGTGCGGTAGAGCCCGGACTTCACCACCTCGGGCGAGTCCTCGAAGTCCTGCAGGAGGTCTTCCTTCGTGCAGTTCATGACCTCCACGCGGATGTTCTCGCGGAAGTCGACCTTGTCGATGAGGTACTTGAGGCCGCGCCACGCGGACTCGAGCGCCTGCACCTTGGGGTGGTGGAGGATCTCGTTGACCTGCGCCGAGATGCGCTTGTCGATCTCCGAGATCATCTGGTCGACGACGGACTTGTCGACGCGCTCGCCCGAACGGTTCGGGGCGAGCATCTCCGCGATGAACGCGCCGATGCCGCGCTTGGCGACCTCGTAAGACTCGTCGCCGGGGGCGAGCTTCGTCTCCGAGAGGATCTGATCGAGCAGCGATCCTTCACCGAGCTCGAGGCCCGCGCCCTTCTGTTGTTCCGTGCTCATGGGGCTCCTTCTCTACGCGAACTGGCCTTCTCTAGGCGGACTGGCGAACTGGCTGCGCGCACTCACTCGGAAGCGAGCCCGAGCTCCTTCATCAGACGATCGCGCGCGCCCTCGTCGCCGAGGATGCCCTGGATCTTCTTGCGGAACGACGGGATGTTGCCGAGCGGCCCCTTGAGCGCGGTGAGCGCGGAGCGCAGCTCGAGCAGGCGTCGGAGCTCGGGCACCTGATCGGCGATGCCTTCGGGCTCGAAGTCCTTGAGCGTCTTGAACTTCAGCGACATCGACATCTCGCCGCCGCCCTCGGACGAGAGCTTGTCGGCGACGTTGATGTCCACGCCGAGGTTCTGCTCGGTCATGACCTGGTTGAAGTTGTCCTTGTCGACGTTGATCGGCTTGCGCTCTTCGACCGGTCGTTCGTCGCGCCGACCCGTGTAGTCACCGAGCGCGAGGATCTTGAGGGGCAGCTCCGTCTCTTCCTTCGCGTCGCCCGTCGCCGACTTGTAGGTGATGTTCACGCGTTCCTGCGGCGCGACGGATCCTTCCTTCGACATCGTTGCCTCCTCCTTCTATCCAGCTCGGTCGGCTCGCGATCGAGCAGACTCGTTGTCATTCGACTGCTTCGTTTCGCTCGACGCGTCAGCCACCCGCGGCCACCGCCAAGAGCACGTCGATTCTGCAGAGGCGACGATACACCTCTGCAGATTCTTCCGCTACGCGGGGATTCGTCTTGGCCCCCTCGCGGAGGACGTCGAGGTACGCGCGCAGCGCCTCGGCCGCCAGGCTGGGGTCCCAGGTGTCGAGGTGCAGGGTGTCGATCTCGCGCGACAGACCCTCGAGCAGGCCGCGCGCGACGGGCGCGTTGCCCTGCGCACAGAGGCGCGCGAGCGCGAGCCGCAGACGGAAACGCGCGTGATCGTCGGCGGCCGTGCGCACCGAGGACTGGAGCGCGCGCAGCGCGTCGTCGCGCTTGCCACCGCTGGCGAGGGCCTTGGCCTCGGCGATCGCCTTCTCGACCGGGTCGTCGCTGGGCGCGGCGCTGCCGCCACCAGAACCACCGCCGAAGCCCGCGAGCCACTCCACGGTCTCGGGCGTGCAGAACGGCGAGCCGTCGCTGAACTGCAGCGACGCGAGCTCCGGCATCCGTCGCAGGACGTGGACGGTCTCGATGCCGACCATCTTCGCCGCGGGCCCGTGGCCGAGCTGCGTGAGGGCGTCGGAGACGTAGCGATGGAGATCGAGCCAGAAGCGGTTCTGCGAGAGCCCGCTCTCCGCCTCGTCGAGCAGCGGCGCCCACTTCGCGTTGTTTGCGAGCGTCTGGAGCTGCTGTCGGAAGTTCGGTGCGGGCGGCTTCACGCCCGTCTTGGGCGCTTGCGTGACGGGCGGCGGCGCCTGGTTCGCGAGATAGAGGCCGATGCGGAGCAAGCGGTACGCGAGGGGATCGCCGACGTTGGCCTTGCGCAGCGTGGAGGCCGCGGCGGTGAGCGCTGCCCCCGATTGCTGGAGGAAGGGCGTCGCGTCGGCACCCGCTGCGAGCGTGGGCGCGGCGGCGGCAGGCAGCGCAGCCGCGGTGGGCGCCGAGGACGAGGCGGCCGGTGCCGAGGTCGAGGCGGTCGGTGCTGGCGCGGCCGTCACCGGCGGCGGTGGAGGCGGCGCGGCCGGCTTGGGCGCGGGCAGCGACATCTTGAGGCGCTCGACGTTGTCGAGCAGCGGGCGCGTCGGCGGCGGATCGTCGACGAACTTGTCGCGCACCATCGACGCGAACACGCGCGCCGCGAGCTCGAGGCGCGAGACCATCTCTCGGTCTGCGTGGCCGGCGAGCGGCTTGGACCCCTCGGCGAACGCGAGGTCGACGCGCCCGAGCAGCCACGAGAGCGCCGCCGTGCGCGCCTTGGCACGCACCGGATGGATCGGCTCCCAGAACGCGCCCATCAGACCCGCGAGCAGGAGCAGGCCCGTCGCGAGGCCCTCGACTCCGTCGCGCACCGCGAAGCTCCACGCGAGGTAGGAGGCGACGAGGAGATCCTTCGAGCGCTTCTCGACGAGCGCGCTCGCGCGCTTCTCGATCGCCTTCCAGTCCGGCGGATCGCCCGCGGGGTTCTCGAGCTTCGCGATCTCCGATCGCAGCCACTCGTGCTCGGGGTCGTAGCGGAGATCGTCGCCCGCGGGCTGCGCGGCGCTGACCGGCGCGAGGAAGGGCGCGATGCGCGCCTCGAGGAGCTCGACGCGGCTGGGTCCTTCCGAGGCCGGTGCAGGAGCGGCCACAGCAGCGGGCGCAGCAGCCGCAGGCGCGGCAGCAGCGGGCGCAGCAGCAACGGGCGCGGGCGCGGCAGGCGCGGCAGGCGCGGCAGGTGGTGGCGCAGCCGGCGCGGGCGCGGCAGGCGGAGGCGGTGCGGCGGGCTCGGTGCGCGGCGGCAGCGAGAGCCGCAGGCGCTCGGCGGCGTCGGCCAGCGGGCGAAGACCCGGCGCATGATCCTGGAAGCGATCGGGGAGCACGCTCTGCGCGCGACGCACGCTCGCGACGAGCAGATCCACGTCGTCGTGCTTGGGCGTCCCGGTCTCGGCCTCGATCCTCGTGACGCTGCGGTTCACGAGCCACGTCACCGCGCTCGCGCGACCCTTGATGCGCGAGACCGGCGGGAACATCGCGTCCCAGTACCGCTCGATGTTCGTCGTGAGGATCCAGACGCCCGTCGCGAGGCCCTTGAGCCCTTCGCGCTCGTGCATCGCGGCGGCGAGCCACGCGAGCACGAGCACGTCCTTGCTCTTGGCGAGCGTGAGCTGCGTGGTCTCGCGCTCGACGAGCTTCCAGTCGGGCGGCACGCCCTCGGGCGCTTCGAGCTTCGCGATCTCGCGCTGCAGCGCCTCGAACTGCGGGTCGTAGCGGATGTCGACGCCGGCCCCGCCAGCTCCACCACCAGCAGTGCACGGCTGACAGAACGACTCCGCGCGGGAGTCGAGGGCGGCCTGGACGTCGGTCATCGCTCCTCCCAGCGACCGAGCACGGCGAAGAGCTCGGCCATCGTCGTGTCGCGCATCGACTCGAGCATCGGCCCGATCGCGGCGAAGGCCTGCTCGAGCGCGACGGGGCGCTTGGTCGTGAGCGGCCAGATCTGCTGCACCTCGCGGCCCGAGTCCGCGATCGCAGCGAGCAGCGAGTACGACGGACTGCCCACGCCCACGATCGCGCGAGCGGTCGGCTCTTCGGTCCACACGACGTGCAGGGCGTCGGTGGCGCCGAGCCGGCGCGCGAGCTCGAGCCAGAAGAAGAGGTCGACGTCGACCTGCACCGGGCACTCCGCGATGCCGTTGGGCAGGGCCATCGCGGTCTTGAGCGTGCGGAAGGCGTAGGCCGCGCGCTCGAGCGTGCGGTCGTCACCGAGCACGCGCGCGACCGGCTCGGCCCAGCGCGTGCGGACGAGGACGTCTCCGCAGATCTCGTCCGTGCGCGCGAGATCCGAGCTGCTCGGCGACCACAGCGTCTCGACGCGACGGCGAATCGACTCGACGTCGAGGTGCGCGGCCTCGCGCAGGAGCTCGGCGCCCGCCTCGAGCGCAGGTGCTATGGCGAAGGGCAGGCCCGACCAGCGGTGCTCCACCGTGCGCCAGTCGAGCACCTCGAAGAACGCGAACGGGAAGCGACGACCGACCGAGTCGCGGCTCGCGCGCATCGCGCCCACGAGGATGGTGGGCTCGCCCGGGAACCGGATGAGGAAGTGCACGGGCGCGTCGGGCAGCTCGGCGCCGATCTCACGCAGCCGGAGCGCCGCTTCGTCGAGCCAGGACTCGAAGAGGCGCGTGTGCGCATCCGAGTAGCCGAGCCGCGCGAAGTCCGCCTTCGACGGGACCTTTCCGAACGCTCCGTTCACACGCGCCTCGTCGCTCGATCACCCTGATCCGAGCAGCTCCATCGGCTCACTGCCGACAGAGCTGCTGCCCCACCACGATCTCGCGCGGCAAGCCGACGCCCGTGTTGCGCACCGGCTCGAGCAGGCGCGGCGAGCGATCGCGACCGACCACGCCGAAGAAGGGGTTGTCGCCACGCGTCGGTCGCACGCTCAGACGGACCGAGACGTCGTGCGTGCGCAGCCGGAACTCGACCGTGAACACACGCCCGTCGTTCTCGACGACGGTTCCCTGCTCCAGCATGTGCATGAGGCCCCACTCGCCCTCCTGCTGGATGGTCTCGATCATGCCGTCGGCGCCGCGGATCTCCATGGAGGCGCCCGCCTCGGGGTGCTCGCCGGGCCACCACAGACGCTCCCATCGCTCGGGGCCGTTCTCGTACTGGAGCGGCGTCTCCATGCCGCCGACGTTCAGCTCGATCGTGGCGACCTGGGGGCTCGGGTGGATCTGCACGTCGAAGTCGACGCGCGGCGTCTCGGAGCCCGGCGGGAAGTAGCTCGCGGTCACGTCCTGCGCGCGCTGGAGGAACGTCGGCAGCGTGCGCAGGTACACGATGCCCGTGTCGCGACCGAGGCGCGTCGTGAACGCGAAGCCATCGCCCCGACGCTCGACGTCCGCGTCGAGGTTCTCGCCGTAGTACGTCCAGAGCGTGCCCTCGCGCTTGAAGAACTCGGTGAAGTCCGCGAGCGCGACGTCCTGGCCGTCGGCGTTGAAGGGATAGCGGTTGGCGACGTTGCGCGAGAACGGCTGCACGACGTCCGAGCACCACGCGCGTCCCGCACCGAGCGCGCCGGCGCGCGTCGAGCCGAGGCTCGTGCCGTCGATCGGCGGCCACAGCAGCGCCTCGAAGCGCGGGCGCCAGCCGACCTCCTGCTCCTCGATCAGCGCGCGGATGCGGACGCGTGCGGTCTGGAGGTGCGCCACGAGCGGCTCGCGGTTGCCCGGGTTCTCGAGCGTCGTCTGGAGCGCGTCGCGAACGAACTCGAGCTGCTCCTGGTAGACGTCGAGCGAGGTCGGCTGCGGCTGCTGACCCTCGGCCGGCGTCGCGGCGACGCCGAAGACCGTGAGGCCCTGGAACGCGCTCGCGACGTCCTCGGCGATGAGCAACTGCTCGCCGGCCTCGGCGGCCTGATCGCCCGAGCCCATCGCGCCACGGATGCGCTCCGCGGCACGCAGCGCCTGACCGCTGCGCGGCGCGCGACGCTGCACCTGCTGCCGTGCCTCGTCCGCGAGGACCTCGAGCAGCTCGGGGTTCACCTCGTCGGCGGGCGGCTCCGGATACGGGAGGTGCACGTTGTAGTGCACCTGCCCGAGGAAGCGGCCGAGCGGGGGCGGCTCTCCGCGCGTGAGATCCTGCAGCGTCGTGAGCGACTGGACCTCGCCGTTGGGCGCCGCGACGCGCACGCCGCGCACGAACTCCTGCCACTCCTCGATGTACTGCCGGAAGTACTCGGACGACAGGCGCGCGAGCGCTTCGTCACGCGCTGCCTGGTCGGACTGCTGACGCGCAGCCTCGGGGCCGAGCACCCAGCCCTCGCCGGTCAGCGAGTCGGGCGGCGCGCTGAGGAGATCGCGCACCCGCGTCTCCCACGCACGTCGCGTGAAGGCCGCGCGCACGCTGCTGCGGCTCGACATCGCGGTCACCGAAGGACCGACGAGCGAGCGGAGCGTGAGGCCGAAGCCAGACGGCTCCATCTCGGCGATGAGCCGCTCGAGCACGAGGTTCGACTGCGGGATGCGCGTGAGCGCCACGCGCGTGCGCTGCACGAGCGCCGCGTCGCGCGGGAACGCGAGCGTGGGCTGCGTGGAGAGGAGCGAGACGAACGTCGTCGCGTGCGTGCTCATGCGCGCGCGCTCGGCATCGGAGGTCGGCGGCGCGCCCTCGGCGGGCGTGGCCCAGCGGTCGACGATGCGCTCGGCGAGCCACCCCTGGAGCGGAGCGCCCAGCGCCGGCTGCGAGGGCTCCGTCGGCGAGGTGAGGAGCAGGTAGCCCTTGAGCACGTCGTACATCTCGGCGTGCTCGCCCGCCGAGGGACGCGCGTCGACGAGCGCCTCCATGCGGCGGCCGAACTCGTCGAGGCGATCGGTGTCGCTCGACACGATCGGCGCGATGACCTCGTCGCGCAGCACGCGACCATAGAGATCGACCACGTTCGGGCCGATGTCTTCGCCCTGGTACATGCCGAAGCGCATGAGCACCGGCGGTCCCTCGGACGAGTACTGGCGGAACAGCTCGGCGCGCTCGCGCAGCGGATCGAGCGCGGTGATCGTGATGGGCGTGGTGGTCGCGGCGGCGCGCGCCTGCGCGACCTGATCGACGATCGCGCCCGTGGTGCTGAGGAGCTCGCGGTTCTGCCACCACGCGTACGTGGGGAACGAGCTCACGAGCAGCGCGACGGTGAAGATCGCGCCCGCGGTGATCCAGCGGATGCGCGCGAGCCGTCGCTCCTCGGCGGCGCTGCGCGTCGCGAGGTCGGCGTCCTGGAACACGACGTTCGCGAAGACGTCTCGGAGGAAGTAGCTCTTGGCCTCGACCGACGTCGTGGGGAGCTGGATCTCGCTGCGAAGGCCGAAGGCCTCCGCCATGCGGCGCATGACGCGGTCGATCGGGCGACCTTCCTGCGTGCCGCTGTTGAAGTAGACGCCGCGCAGCATCGGCGTCTCCTGGAAGACGTTCTCCTCGAACACGCGCTCGAGGAAGGTCGCGAGGTTCTCCTTGAGCACCGTGAGCTGCTGCGGGAACGCGTAGATCTGCTCGCGATCCTCGAGCTTCTGCGTCTCGTTGAGGCGGCGGAGCATGAAGCGCTCGACCGTGCTCGCGAGCTCGTCGAAGCGGGTGCGGAAGTTCACGCCGATCGGGCCCGTCGTGCCGTCGAGCGGCGACGTGTAGCCCCACACCTGTCCGCGATCCTGCGGGCCGAGATCGCGGAAGGTCTCCACGAAGCCGGGCACGAGGTCGCACTTGGTGAACATCACGTAGACGGGCAGGCGCATCTGGAGGCGCCCGAGGATCTCGTCGATGCGGTCGCGGCAGCGCTTGGCCACCTGCGCGATGTCGGCGTCTCCGGCGCCACCGAGCTCGGCGATGCTGACCGCGACGATGATGCCGTTGAGCGGCTTGCGCGGACGCGAGCGCTTCACGAGATCGAGGAACGCGAACCACTCGCCCGAGTCCTCCGCCTCGAGCCAGCGGCCCGCGGTGTCGAGGAGCACGCCCTGGTTCGAGAGCCACCAGTCGCAGTTGCGCGTGCCACCGACGCCGCGGAGCGCGCCCTTGGCGCCGCCCGACGTCATCGGGAAGTCGAGGCCCGAGGCGCGCAGCGCCGTGGTCTTGCCGGCGCCGGGCGGACCGACGATCACGTACCAGGGCAGCGCGTAGAGCGCGTCGACACCGCTGCGACCGAGCTTGGAGCTCTTGAGCGCGGAGACCGCCTTCGAGAACTCGCCCTGCATCTGGGCGATCTCGGCCTGCAGATCGGGGCGCGCGTTCTTGGCCTGATCGGTGGCCTGCGCCGCGAGGCCGCGCTCGAGCTCACGCGCCGCACGACGCGCGCGCAGCATGCCGAGCGCCACGACGGCACCGAGCACGAGCGCGACGAGCACCGTGATGCCGAGCGGCACGGCCCAGTGCACACCGAGGTAGAGGCACAGGCCCCATGCCACGGTCACGAGGATGGCTGCGAGGATGTATTTCCACATGTCAGCCCCCGATGACCGTGGTGATGCGCGCCGCGAGGTCCGCGGCCGACGACGACAAGTGGAACCTCAGGCCCGCGTACAAGAGGAGCGAGAGCACGACCGCGCCGATCGACGCCGCGATGAGCGGCAGCGCGCCGCGCACACCGCCTCCGGTGTCGCGCGGCCGGGCGCCCGAGGGCGAGAGCTTCGGAGAGATCGCATCGGCGCGCAGCGCCGCCGTCACGCGATCGGTCACCGCCGCGAGCTCCACCTCGCCGCCGCGCACGCGGTACTTGCCCTGGAAGCCGAGCGCGAGGCACTCGTAGTACACGCGGAGCACGTCGTTGCGCGCCGTGTCGCCCACGAGCGTCGAGAGGCGCTGGAAGAAGCCCTCGCCCGCGTTGGCCTCGTTGAAGAACGAGAGCTGGAGCGTGCGCGGCAGCCAGTAGTCGCGGACCTCGCCGGTGCGCGAGATCGCCACCTCGTCCGCGAACGCGACGAGCGCATACCCGATGTCCTGCGCGTCCTGCGACGAGTAGCCCAGGTCGGTCGCCTTGCGCATGGCGCGCTCGATGAACACGCGCAGCCGTTGGTGCAGCACCTCGGGCTGTGGGCGTGCTGCGGCGTCCATCTGCCGGATCTGGATGATCCCCTGCAGGACGTCTTTCGTGACCTCGTTGATGCGATCCACAGAGACTCCGTGTTGGGAGAGCCGCGCCCCGCTCGCTGCGTGCGGATCAGGCGGGCTTGTTGCCCGGAATGCCCAAGAGCTGAACCTGCGTGGCCGACGCCGTGAACGGCTGGGGCAGGTAGACCGCGATGTTTCGCTCGGCGATCACGTTGCGCCAGTAGATGTTGTCGGTCGCGATCGCGAAGTACATCGTGCCGGCCTTGACGGCGATCTCCGCGGGAGGTCGGAAGGTGACGTCGACGGGCGCGCCCGGCGTGGCGGCGGCGAGGATGCCGTTGACGTCGGTCCACGACGCGACCTTGCAGAGGCGCGGCAGCGTGGTGGCCATCTGTTGCTCGGGCAGCGGCGCGCGCACGGCGAGGAAGAAGCGCGTGCAGGTGCCGAGGCGATCGTCGGCGAGCGCGGCGAAGTGCAGACCGTCCTGGCGCGCGTCGAGCGACCACGCGACGTAGTGCTCGCGGATCGCGGCCTGGAGGAGGAACGTGAGGCGCGCGAAGAGCTCTTCGTACGTCGCGCGCAGGTCGAGGTGGTTGTACTTGGGCAGCGAGAGGGGATCGAAGTCCGCGGAGAACGTCGCGAGCTGACCCGCCATCTGCGTGAGCACGAGATAGAGCTCGCGCGGCGTTCCATCGCCGGTCTCGGCGAGATAGTTCACCACCGGCAGGTTGCCGTTGATCGCCGAGAGCAGGAGGTAGCGGCTCACGTCCTGCGCGACGAACTCGACCGACGAGGCGTCGCGCTCGCGCCGCGACTCCGACAGGCTCCGCTGGCGCGTCGTCATGAGGCGCAGGATGCGGCGCAGGCCCGACATCAAGAACGACGACGCGTCGACCCGCAGCACGGGCGGCACGAAGGGCTCGACGAGCGTGAAGGCACCCGTCTCGTCGCGCGAGATCTCGGCGATCGGGATGCTCTCCATGTCCTCGCGCGGCTCGTCGCCGAGGAGGAAGACGACGTTGCGGCGCGCGAGCGCGACCTCGAGGCTCGTGCCCGAGCCGGCGGCGTCGCCGATCGGTCGATGCTCGAGCACGAAGCGCTCGCGACCACCGTTCTTGCCCGCGTAGTTGTTGATGCCGTCGCGCTCGCGCGGCACCGCGAGGTACACGCGGAGCGACTGCTGCGTCGGCGGGAAGCTGACCGGCCGCGCCGCGGGAAGCTCCGAGTCACCAGGCCCGAGGTGCAGCGCGGTGCCGCCGGGGAGCACGCCCACGAACTCGACGAGGCTCAGCTGGCCCTGCGCGAGCGCGCGACGATCGATCTCCACGCGCGCGACGCCCCACCAGAGCGGACCGAGCGCCTCGATGCGCGCATTGACGAGGCCCTCCAGGTAGCGGTCGTGCTGCTGGAGGTGCTGCGGGGCCATGAGCAGGCCCTCGGTCCACGCGACGCGCAGCGGTGACTTCATCGTGCCTCGGCAGCGTGCTTGCCAGGCGCTGGCGCACCCGGCGCCGACGGGGCCTCGGGAGCCGCGGGCGCTTCGGGCGCTTCGGGCGCGGCTTGCTCCGCAGCGGCGCAGAACGGATTGGAGGGATCGCATCCACCCGAGGTGACGGGCGCGAGCTCGAGCTCACCCTCGATGCGGTTGTCTTCCATGAAGAACGTGACGTGCGCGACCGGCGGCACCGCTGCCTCACCGTCGGCCTGCCCCTGCGCCGCGGCGCACTGCGACTCGCTGCGAGGTGCGGGCAGCGTGAGCACCGAGCGCCACGTCGAGCCGACGGGCGTGCGGAAGATGCCCATGCCCACGAGGTAGTTCGCGTCCGGGTCGCGATCGAGGCCACGCCGGATGGTCTGATCGGGATAGATCGTGAGCTCGTCGACGCTGATGAGGCTCTCGCCGAGCGCCTCCTCCGGCGTGCGCCAGACCTCCTGGAACGAGGCCTGTTCGAGCGCACCGACGTCACGCAGCTGGTAGAGCCGCACGATGGTCGGGAGGCTGCGCCCGTTCGCGTCGGGGTTGAGGCGATCGCTCGCCTCCACGACGAGCGGGCTCGTGTCCGACAGCTGACACAGGTTCGGCCGCGAAGAGCCGCAGCCCGCGAGGAGCGCAGCGGCAGCGGCCGGCACGAGGAGGCTTCCTCCCCGCAACCATTTCGTGTGGGCAGCCATGGCCGGGCGAAGAGTGCCGCCGAACGGTTCGAACGCGCAAGCTTCCGACGAGACGCGTTGACGGTGCCGAGACCGATCCCCTAAGCTCCGACCAAACCGAGCCAAGTCAGCTCGGGGGAGGCTCCACAGACATGGCTGAGACAGTTCACCTTTATCTCAAGTCGAACAGCGAAGACATCCAGGGGGAGAGCTCGCAGACCTCGCTCGGCCGTGAGAACTCGATCGAGTGCCTCTCCTTCCGCGACAGCGTGCGGACCGCGCGCGAGAAGGGCTCGGGTCTCGCCACGGGTCGCCGAACCTACGAGCCGATCGTCTTCACGAAGCGCATCGACAAGAGCTCGCCGCTCCTGGCGCGCTCGCTCTGCAACAACGAGGTCATCCAGGGCATCTTCAAGTTCTTCCGCCCGGCCCCCGCAGGTGACGGAACGACCGAGCACTACATGACGATCGAGTTCGCCGAGGGTCGCGTGGCGCACATCGTTCGTCAGTCGCCCGACACCTTCGATCCGGCGTCGGCCGAGCGTCCGCCCACCGAGGAAGTGGGCTTCGTGTTCCACAACATCACGTGGACCTACGAGCCCACGGGCGCCTCGCACCACGACAACTGGCGCGAGCAGACCTGACCGGCTGCCAGTCATTCGGAAGCTCGTCGAGAGGGCGTGCGTGGATCACCGCGCGCGCCCTCTCCGTTTTCGTCAGCAGGTCGCCGCTCCCCGCGCATGAGCGGGACCGCGTCGGAGGCACGATGAGAGGGTTGTTGGATCGCCTCGGATCGCACCGCCGGATCGACGTCGTCGAGTCGATCGGCGAGAACCTCCGCGCGCTGCTCAACGCGCGCCAGGGGACTGCGGCCTCGGTGATGGACTTCGGGGTGATCGACTTCGTCGAGATCATGCACGACCTGCCGACCTCCATCCCCAAGGTGCAGGAGTCCATCCGCGACACCATCCAGCAGTACGAGCCGAGGCTCAAGAACGTGACCGTTCGCTTCATGCCGGGTGAAGATCCGCTGCGCCTCCAGTTCGAGGTCACCGCGCGGCTCGCCGAGGACAAGCGCCGCACGGTCCGCTTCAGCACGAGCCTCGGGGCGGGCGGCCGCTTCGACATCGGGTGACATGTTCAGTCGCTTCTATCAGGCGGAGCTGACCTATCTGCGGGAGCTCGGTCGTGAATTCGCGGCCACCAACCCCGCGCTCGCCGGGCTCTTCGCGGAGCGCGGCGCCGATCCGGACGTCGACCGTCTGCTCGAGGGCTTCGCCTTCCTCACGGCGCGCATCCGCGAGCGCCTCGACGACGCGATGCCCGAGGTGGTCGAGCACCTCTGCCAGCTCACGCTTCCGCAGTACGTGAGGACACTGCCCGCCGTGAGCGTGGTGGAGTTCTCACCCGCGATCCGCGCGCTCAAGGGCGTGCACAAGATCGCCGCCGGCGCCGAGCTGGGCTCACGCGAGATCCAGGACACGGTCTGTCTGTTCCGCACGACGCGCGAGCTCGCGCTGCTGCCCGTCTCGATCCAGAGCATTCAGCTCGATCCTTCGCTCGAGAGCGCGCCGAAGATCCGCATCTCGCTCGCGACGACGGAGACCGGCACGACCGTCGTGCCGTCGCACGGCTCGCTCCGCTTCTTCCTCCATGGCGGCCCGAGTCAGACCGCGCAGCTGCTCCTCTGGTTCGGACGACACCTCAAGAGCGTCACCTGCGTGATGGGTGAGCAGAAGGTCGAGCTCGGCCGCGACGTCGTGCGCCTCACGAGCGTGGCCGAGGGCGGCTCGGTGTTCCCGTGGCCGGAGTTCGCGCCCGAGGACATGAAGCTCGTCCTCGAGTACTTCACCCAGCCGTCGTTGATGCTCTTCTTCGACGTGATCGGCCTCGAGAAGCTGTCGGGCAAGCTCGGTCAGAGCTTCGATCTGCTCTTCCAGTTCGACCGCCCTCCCAAGCTCCCCGAGCGCATCGAGAAGGAGTCGATCCGCCTGCACTGCGTGCCGGTCGTGAACCTCTTCGAGACGACGGCCGAGCCGATCCGTCGTGAGCTCGGGAGCAACGAGCACATCGTGCGCGCGGCGGGGCTGGGCCCACGCTCGGCCGATGTCTTCCAGGTCACGAGCGTGACCGGCATCCGGCCCAAGACGCCGCCGATCGAGTACCCGCCCTACTACGCGTTCGCGACGAGCGCGCAGCCCGAGGCGCGCCCGTACTACTGGATCCGTCGCGCGATCTCGCCGATCGACGAAGGCCTCGACACGTACGTCTCGGTCGGTCAGCCCCGCGACAGCGCGCCGCAGTTCCCGGACGAGACGCTCTCGATCGACCTCGTCTGCACCAACCGCAACCTCCCGACGGAGCTCCGCGTCGGCGACATCAACGTCCCGACGCAGCGCTCGCCGACCGTCGCGCCGTTCAAGAACATCGTCGCCGTGAGCCGACCGGTCCGCCCCGCCGTGGGCTCCGAGCTCGGCTGGCGCTTCATCGCGCACGTCGCGGTCAACCAGCGCAGCCTCTCGGATCCGAAGGCGCTGCGCGCCTTGCTGGGCCTCTACAACTTCCCCGACGCGGTCGACGTGCAGCTCGGTCGTGCGAACCGGCTGCGTGTCGAGGCGATCCGCTCGGTGAAGATGGACGCCGCCAAGCGCCTGCTCGACCACATCCCGACGCGCGGCGTGCGCACGACGTTGGAGATCGACGAGACCGCGTTCGCAGGGCTGGGCGATCTGCACCTGTTCGGGTGTACCCTCGACGCCTTCTTCGCTTCCCAGGCGCCGGTGAACACGTTCCACGAGCTCGTGATCGTCGCTCACCCTTCAGGAGCCACCCTCGAATGGACGCCAAGGAGCGGGATCGAGCCCGTCTACTGAAGGCCGTGCTCGAGCAGGGGACCCGCGGTCGATTCGTCGCGATCGTGGACCTGCTCGAGCGGCTCTTCCCGGACGCGGCGCGCGTGGGCCTCGATGGCCCGCCGCGCCTCGAGGCGCTGCGCTTCCGCTCGGACGTCTCGCTCGGCTTCGCGGCAGGAGACATCAAGTCGCTCGGTGTGGAGCGCGTGCCCAACCCGCTCGGCCCCGATCGCCACGTGATCCGCCTCGAGGCGACGTTCCTCGGCCTCTCCGGCTCGAGCTCGCCCCTGCCGAGCTACCTCGTGGAGGCGCTGCTCGACGACTCGGGCGACAGCTCCATCCGGCGCGACTTCCTCGACGTCTTCCACCACCGCCTCCTCTCGCTCTTCTACCGAGGTCTGGCGCGCACCACGGTGCCCCGAGAAGAGACCGCGAGCGTGCCGAGCATCTGGCGCCGGCGCGCCCTCGCGCTCGGCGGCATCGACACGTACGACGCGCCGTTCACGAAGGTGCTTCCGCAGGAGACGGTGCTGCGGATGCTGCCGCTCTTCGTGGGTCGCGCGCGCAGCGCACGCGCGCTCCGCACCGCGCTGCGACACGTGCTCCGGCCGGCGCTCGGTCCGCACGCCTCGGTGGATCTCGTCGAGAACCTCCCGGGCTGGCTCGAGATCGAGCCCGCGCATCGCGTGCAGCTCGGCAAGGCGAACAACGTGCTCGGCCGCAGCATGCACATCGGCACGCGCGCGCCCGAGCGCTCGGGTCGCTTCGGTGTCCGCATCGGGCCGCTCGATCTCGACAACTACGCGCGCTTCCTGCCGGGCGGCGATCAGCTGCCGCTCCTGCGCGAGACGGTGCAGCTGCTCACGCGCACGACGGTCGAGTACGACGTGCAGCTCGTCGTCGGGGCCAAGGCCGCGCCCGCCTTCACGCTGAGCGCGGCGCGTCCGGCGCCGCTCGGTCGCACCACGTGGCTCGCAGGCAGCACCATGGAGCGCGTCGTGACCGTTCCCCATCACGCGGACGCCGAACCGACACCGCCTTCGCCCCCATCCAACTAGTACGAAACAGAGGAGCTCCATGCAGGTCGAAGCCAAGACGCTGGTACGCCGGCTCACGAAGGCCGCCACGCGCGCGCTCGAGGGCGCCGTCGGCGCCGCTGCCAGCGCAGGTCACTACGAGATCACGGTCGAGCACTTCCTCGTCCAGCTCCTCACCGACGACAAGGGCGAGCCCGCGCGCGTCCTCGAGCAGTACAAGGTCGATCGGCGCGCGCTGCTCGTGCACCTCGAGCGCGTGCTGCGGGGCGCGCGCTCGGGCCACACCGGTCGCCCGACGTTCTCCGAGTCGCTCTTCCAGCTCGTCGAAGACGCGTGGGTCGTCGGCTCGCTCGAGCTCGGCGACGACAAGATCCGCACCGGCGTGATCTTCGCGCAGGTGATCCGCAAGATCGGCCGCTACCTCGACGACGGCTTCACGGAGCTCGAGTCGATCCCCGCAGGCTCGCTCGTGCGCGAGCTGCCGACGATCCTCGCGGGCAGCCCCGAGGCCGCCGAGCTCGGAGGCCCTGCGGCGGGCGGTGGCTCGGCCGCGGTGCCCGGCGCTGGCCCGCCCGGATCGGCCGCGGACTCGGCGCTCGCGCGCTTCACGACGAACGTCACGCAGCAGGCGCGCGAAGGAAAGATCGACCCGGTCCTCGGTCGTCACCGCGAGATCCGTCAGGTCATCGACATCCTGAGCCGCCGCCGCAAGAACAACCCGGTCATCGTCGGTGAGCCCGGCGTCGGCAAGACCGCGCTCGTCGAGGGACTCGCGCTCGCGATCGCGGCGGGCGAGGTGCCCGAGCACCTGAAGGAGATCGAGGTCGTCTCGCTCGACCTCGGCGCGCTCCAGGCCGGCGCGAGCGTGCGCGGCGAGTTCGAGAACCGCCTGCGCGGCGTGATCACCGAGGTGAAGGCCTCGCCCAAGCCGCTCGTGCTGTTCATCGACGAGGCGCACATGCTCGTCGGCGCGGGCGGCAACCAGGGCGGCGGCGACGCGGCCAACCTGCTCAAGCCCGCGCTCGCGCGCGGCGAGCTGCGCACGATCGCAGCGACCACGTGGGCCGAGTACAAGAAGTACTTCGAGAAGGACGCCGCGCTCGAGCGCCGCTTCCTGCCCGTGAAGGTCGAGGAGCCCGGTGAAGAAGCGGCCGTCACGATCCTCCGCGGCCTCTCGTCGATCTTCGAGAAGTCGCACGGCGTCGTCATCCGCGACGAGGCGATCGTCGCCGCGGCGCGCTTCTCGAACCGCTTCATCAGCGGACGTCAGATGCCCGACAAGGCCATCGATCTCCTCGACATGACCGCGGCGCGGGTGCGCACCTCGCTGCGCGCGCGTCCCGAGGTCGTCGTCGGCATCGAGGACGAGCTCGCGAGCCTTCGTCGCGAGGAGAAGGCGCTCGCGCGCGACGTGCTCGAGCACCCGAACGCCGCGCCGCAGCTCCCGGAGGTCCGCGCGCGCATCACGGAGCTCGAGGCCAAGCTCGTGGTCGTGCGCACGCAGTGGGAGCGCGAGAAGGCCGAGGTCGAGGCGTGGGTGAAGCGCCGCGCCGAGGCCGCGGAGAAGACGCCCGGCGAGCCGATCGCGCCGCCCGACATCCCCGCGGAGGGCCGCATCGTGCACTTCGAGGTCGATGCCGAGGCGGTCGCGCAGGCGGTCGAGGCGTGGACCGGCATCCCCGCGGGCCGCATGAACTCCGACACGCTCAAGGTCGCGCTCGAGCTCGAGACGCACCTCGACGGTCGCGTGTACGGCCAGCCGCACGCGATCCACGCAGTCGCCGACGCGGTGCGCATGGCCAAGAGCGGCATCCGCAACCCGAACGCGCCCGTGGGCGTGCTCCTCTTCGTCGGCCCGACGGGTGTCGGCAAGACGGAGACGGCGCTCGCGCTCGCCGACCTCCTCTACGGCGGCGAGCGCTTCATGACGACGATCAACATGACGGAGTTCCAGGAGAAGCACACCGTCTCGCGCCTCATCGGCTCGCCCCCGGGCTACGTGGGCTACGGCGAGGGCGGCGTGCTCACCGAGGCCGTGCGCCAGCGGCCCTACTCCGTGGTCCTGCTCGACGAGTGCGAGAAGGCGGACCTCGAGGTGATGAACCTCTTCTACCAGGTGTTCGACAAGGGCATGTTGTCGGACGGCGAAGGCCGCCAGATCGACTTCCGCAACGTGCTGCTCGTGCTCACGAGCAACCTCGCGTCCGACACGATCGTGAAGATGGAGCAGGGCGACGCGCCGCCGTCGGCCGCCGAGATCATCGACAAGATCCGCCCCGAGCTCATCGCGCACTTCAAGCCCGCGCTGCTCGCGCGCATGACGATCGTCCCGTTCCGCCCCGTGGGCGCCGAGGCGCTGCGTCGCATCGCGCAGGCGCGCCTGGCGGCCATCGCGGGCCGCGTCCGTGCAGCCCACAAGATCGAGACGGTCTTCGAGGACGCGGTCGTGGAGGATCTCGTCAAGCGCTCGCTCCGCGCGGAGACCGGCGCACGCACGGTCGACCACGTCCTTCGCTCCTCGCTCATGCCCTCGCTCTCGCGCTTCCTCCTCGAGCGCATGAGCGGCAGCGAGATGCCCGCGACGCTGCAGATCGGGCTCACGCCCGACGGTGAATTCCGCATCGAGTGAAGCCATCTGGCGCGTCGACCGAAGCCTCGGGCGTGCGCCCGAGCCGGCGCGCGTCGAGACGCACCGGACCGAGCCCCGGCCCCTGCACATCCCCTGCTCGTTCGAGCCCTGCCGGGCGCGAAAACTGGGGATGAGCGCGGGGGCCGTGGCATGCTCGGCCCGAGCCGCGCTCGACCGCGTCGCGCGTGGCCCGTTGCCGTTCACTCCGCGCCACGCCTCCGAGGAGATCCGTGCTGCCCCTGGTCGTCAAGCTGCACAACACGAAGTCGAACACCACCGACGTGTTCGCGTTCGAGTCGTCGCCGGTCCGCATCGGGCGCAACAAGCTCAACGAGCTGCACGTCCACGAGGACGTGGTCTCGCAGTGGCACGGCCTCTTCCGCTTCGGCGACGGCTTCGTCGTGTTCATCGATCTCGGCTCGACGAACGGCACGATGCTCAACGGGCAGCGCATCGCCCGCAACACCGAGGTGCCGCTCGCGGCAGACTCGGTCCTGCGCATCGCGCACCTCGAGATGCGCTTCGCGCGCGTGGCCGTCCCGCCCGCCGCGATCACGCGCAAGCAGTCGAGCTTCCTCGCGCAGCCCGGCGACCAGAGCATCGCGGGCGCACGCACGGTCATGTTCCAGGCGGGCGCGCTCCAGGCGCCGCGCGCCGAGAGCGCCGACCAGCGCATCCTCGCCGAGATCGTCCAGGGCACCGAGCCCGTCTACAAGCAGTACATGCAGTCGCTCGAGCAGGTGACGCGCTACGTCGAGCACTACCTCGAGCACGTCCCGGCCGATCAGAAGGGCGCCATGGTGATGGCGCTGCGCGAGAAGCTCCCGCACTTCGCGCGCACGCGAGAGTTCCGCCGGATCGCGCTCAAGGCGGGCATCCTCCCGGAGCAGCTCGGTGACGTCGACGTCGAGGCCTGGGTGAAGCGGCTCGTCTTCGGCTCGGACGAAGCGCCCGCCGCACGCGGTCTCATCGACACGCACCAGGCGCTCGAGCGCGTGGGCGCGATCCTCGAGGCCTTCGCGCAAGCGCTCGTCGATCTGCGGAGCGGCCACGAGCAGTTCCTCCAGGACGCGGGCATCCGCCTCAACAGCGACCTCAACGGCCTCGAAGGGCTGCGCTCTGCGCGCGCCGCGCTCGCCTATCTGCTCGACTGGTCCGCGACGGATCAGGGCCGCCTCGACGACCTCAACCGCGCCTTCGCCGACGTCGCGATGCACCAGGTCGCGCTGATCAACGGCACGGTCGAAGGCGCGCGCGGCATCCTCACGTCGATGAGCCCCGAGACGATGGCCGGCGCACCGCCGGCGACGCGCGCGCCCGAGGTCCGCGATGCCTCGGCGGGCGGCTTCTTCGGCGGCAAGGTCAAGACGTGGTGGAAGAACTACGCCGCCAAGCACGCCGAGCTCGAGGACGGCGATCGCTTCGCACGCGAGCTCTTCGGTCGCGCGTTCGCCTCGGCGTACCTCACGATCATGGGCAACCGCCGCTGAGTGGAGGGCGCCGCTGAGCTGGCGGCGCCGCTGAGCTGGGGCCCGCTGAGCTGGGCGCCCGCTGAGCTGGGGGGCTCTCGTCCTCGCCTGCGAGATGCGGCTACGCTCGATGCATGGCGTACCGTGACGACAACGAGGCGCTGCGGGCGAGGGTGGCGGAGCTCGAGCGCAAGCTCGCGCTGTCGGAGGCGCTCGTGGAGCGGCTCATGGGACGCGGCGGGGGGACCGCGACGCGCAAGCCCGACTCGCTCGTCGGCGAGGTCGTGCACCGCGTGGACGAGACCTCGCTCGACGTGACGCTCGATGCCGCGGGCCTCGCGGCCGCGAAGCGATTGGTCGAGGCGCGGCTCGCTCACCTCGTGAAGGAGCGCGACGGTGTGCTCGAGGGCTGGCGCACGCACTGGGCGTTCCTCGGCGAGCGCGGCGATGCGCCCGCGTTCGGCCTCGCCACGAACGAGCACGGCACCTCGCTGCGCCTCGAGACCGATCTGCGACGCTTGCCGGTGCTCGTCACGCTCGGGCCCGTGCTCGGCACGCTGCTCGCGATGCCTCTGGTCGTCTGGCAGTGGAACGAGCTGCACCACTTCCGCGAGACCGTGAGCATGTCGACGTCGTTCAGCGTCGTGATGCTCACGATGGTGCTCGGCACGGTCGCGTCGCGCTCGTTCGCGCGGCGCCTGGCCAAGCGCGCCAACGAGCTCCATCAGGGCGTGTGGGCCGCGTTGCTCGAGGTGACGCGGGCCCACGCGCAGCTGCCGCGCGTCCGCGTCGCGCCCATGGACGACGATGAGGGCGAGCGTCGCGCATCCCCCGAGCTCGAGGAGCGCGCGTCGATCCCCGCGCCACTCCGCGCCGACGAGGCCAGCGTCGCCCGCGACGACGCCGCCCGCGTCTCGCGCCCCTCGCGCCCCCGCGCGAGCGCGACGCGTGCCGCCACGATCCGCCGCGCCCTCCGCGGCCTCACCGACGAGCCCGACCTCTGGCCCGCGGAGTGATGCACGGCGTCGCATCCCGTTCTTGACACCTCCGACGATTCCGCTAGTTTCGGCGCCCTTCGCCCGGGTAGCTCAGTTGGTAGAGCAGGGGATTGAAAATCCCCGTGTCGGTGGTTCGATTCCGCCCCCGGGCACTCCGAAAGGCCGCTTCCCAGCGGCCTTTTTCGTTCCGTCGCCGGGATAGGATGCGGGGGTGGCCGACTACCGGGACGAGACCGAGACGCTCCGCGCGCGGGTGACGGAGCTCGAGGGCAAGCTCGCGGTGGCGGAGGAAGAAGCGGCGCGGCTGCGGGGGGAGCGCGCGAGCGCCGCGGCGGCGAGCCCGGAGCGCGACGTGCTCATCGGCGAGCCTCTGCACTTCGTCACCGAGATCGACGTCGATCACGAGCTCGACGAGGCCGGCTACGAGGCGATCGCGTCGCTCTTGCGCGAGCGACGCAACGCGAGCGCGTCGCAGGTCGGGCGCTCGCTGCACGCGCCGGGCTTCTCGCTCAGCAGCGCCGGCGGCAAGACGCACATGCGCCTCGAGACCGATCTGCGCAGCACCCGCGGCGCCATGATCGCAGCGCCCGCACTGGCCGGCCTCTTCGGTGGCCTGCCTGCGACCGGGGTCGTGCTCGACCTCGCGACCCACGGCGTCGTCTCGCCCTGGCACCTCGCGTGGGCGATCCCGACCATCCTCGCCGGCGGCGTCCTCGGCATGCGCGCGTTGCTCGCGCGCGGCGCTCGCAACGGCCGCGCGGCGCACGAGGGCATCGCGCACGCGCTCCGGAAGATCGCCGACGAGCACCGCCTGCGAACCGATCCCGCCACGCGCGTTCGCGTCGAAGCCGTCCACGAGGACGAGGCCCTCGAGGACGAGCCGACGTCGCAGGCCGCACAGCGTCGTGGTTGACCCGACGCGGCGCGTCCTCATGAGCGCGGTGCGCCATGCGCGAACGACCGCTTCACACGAAGGCGTGTGAGCCGATCGATCACGCGACGATCGATCACGCGCCGACCGATCACGCGCCGACCGATCACGCGACGATCGTTCACGCGACGGCGGCCGCGAACGATGCGAAGAGATCTCCGGGCAGCGCGTGATGCAGGCGCCACGTAACAGCCATCGGCAGCTCGCCCTCGTGCTTCACGTACGTCGCGGGGCCGAGGAAGTGGAACGCGCGCTCGTCGGTGCGCTCGCGCGCGAAGAGCATGATCTTCGAGCCGCGCGAGACGTGGTGCCGATAGCGGAGGCCCGTCTCGCCGTCGGCGCGCGTCACCGACTGGCTCTCCCAGTGGATGAGGTCGGAGCTGATCGCGTAGTCGCGGTAGCGCGTCGTGGGCGAGAAGCCTCCGCTCGTCTTGTCGAGCGTGAAGGCCAAGAGATCCGCGCTCGCCGGCTCGGCCCAGTACACACCCGTCTGCCACGGCGCGACCTTGGCGCCGTCTCCGATGCCGAAGGCCGCGAGGATCTCGATGCGGGTGTAGCGGCCGTGCACCACGAGCGGCACGTGTGGCTCGTCGGCGAGCGAGATCGGCACGTGGGTCACGCGCGCCTCGAGACACTCGAGCAGCTCGAGCAGCTCGCGTCGCACCTGGGGGTGTGCCCAGAGCAGCGCGCAGCCGGCCTCGAGCGTCGTTCCCTTCGTCACGGCCTTGTCGACGAGGCTCGCGACGAGCATGCGGAGCAGACGTCGCTCACGCACCGGCAGACGCGTGGGATCGGGCACCCCATCGCTCGCGAGGAGGCGCCGGTACCCAGCGATGCGCACGTCGTCGTCGACGTGGAGCAGACGCGCGAGCGCGCGACGAAGGCGCGGCTCTTCCGGTCCGGGCTCAGCCACCGCGAGCGTCGCGAGCCCTAAACGCTGGCTCGCCGCCTCGCAGAGATCCGACCACGTGCGCTCGCCCACGTAGAGGTCTTCGAGCTCGAGGCCGGTCTCCGCGAGGAAGCTCGCGAGCGAGACGTCGCCGCAGCTCGCGGCGAGGCGCGCGAGCTCCTCCACCTTCGCGTCCCACCGCGACGGCACCGCGGTGCGGATGCTCTCGAGCACGATCTGGGTCGCCACCGGATCGAGCTCGACGTGACATCCCGCGGGCAGGAACGGAAAGCCGCCGGCGACCTGCGCGGCGAGCTCGGCGCGCGTGCCGCGCACGAGCGCACCGAGGCGACGATCGAAGCGGAACTCCTTGCGATGATGGCCGACGAAGTCGAGCACCGTGCAGCTCGACTTGGAGCTCGACTTGCGGAGCCCGCGGCCGAGCTGCTGGAGGAAGAGCGTCGGGCTGTCGGTCGGACGGAGAAGCAGGAGGGCGTCGACCTCGCGCACGTCGACGCCTTCGTTGAAGAGGTCCACGGAGAAGACGACGCGAATGCGCCCCGCGGCCAGATCGGCGAGCGCTCGCTTTCTCTCGGTCTCCGGGGTGTCGGACCAGATCGCGACGGACGCGATGCCGTGCTCGGTGAACACGCGCGCCATGAAGCGCGCGTGCGCGACGCTCACGCAGAAGCCGAGCGCTCGCATCGAAGACTCGTCGACGCGTGCGACGAGCTGCTGGATGACGAGGCGCGCCAGCACGTCGTTGCCAGTGACGAGCTTGTCGAGCCCCTCGACGTCGTAGCCGCGGCCGCGGCGCCACGGGATCTCGCGCAGGTCGAGGCCGTCGTGGATCCCGTAGTACACGAAGGGCGCGAGGAACTGCTGGTCGATCGCATCCCAGAGCCGCAGCTCGGCCGCGATGCGTCCGTCGAACCACTCGAGCACCGGCAGGCCATCGGCGCGCTCGGGCGTCGCGGTCAGACCGAGCAGCTCGCGGGGCTGGAGGTGCCCGAGGAGGGCGACGTAGGTCTTGGCGGTGGCGTGGTGGAACTCGTCCACGATGACCACGTCGAAGTGATCGCGATCGAGCGCCTCGAGGCCCGTCGCGGAGAGGCTCTGGATCGACGCGAAGACGTGCTCGAAGCGATCGGGGCGCGTCCCGCCCACCCAGAGCTCACCGAAGGACGCGTCGCGGAGGCCGTGACGAAAGAGCCGCAGGCTCTGTGTGAGGATCTCCTCGCGATGCGCGACGAAGAGCAGGCGCGCGCGCGGCAGCACCGTGCGCAGGCGCGCGTAGTCGAGCACGGCCATCACGGTCTTGCCGGTGCCCGTCGCGGCGACGAGGAGGTTCTTGTGGTGTCCGCGCAGGCGTGAGAGCGCGATCTCCTCGAGCATGCGCGCCTGGAACGGCTGCGGCCGGAGCTCGACGGGGCTGAGCCACGCGGCGCCCTTCTCGGCACGTCGGGCCCGCAGGTGCTCGACGAGCGCGGCGCGCTCGTACGGCACGAAGTCGTTGCCGTTCCAGTAGCTCTCGAACACCGCCGCGACCTTCTCGACCACGGGCGCGTTGCGCGCCGCCGAGACGCGCACGTTCCACTCGAGCCCGCTGACCTGCGCGGAGTGCGTGAGGTTCGAGGAGCCGATGTACGCCGTCGAGAAGCCCGAGCTCCGGTGGAAGAGCCAGGCCTTGGCATGAAGGCGCGTGCTCGATTCGTCGTAGGACACGCGGATCTCGGCACCGAGGCTCCGGAGCGCCTCGATCGCCTGCGGCTCGGTCGAGCCCGTGTACGTGGTGGTGAGCACGCGCAGCGCTCGACCCGCCGCGCAGTGCACGCGCAGCGCCTCGAGCAAGGGCTGGATGCCGCTGCGTCGCACGAAGGCCATCACGAGGTCGATGCGGTCGGCCGAGGCGATCTCGGCGAGCACCTGGCTCCCCACGCGCGGCTCGCCCGGGGCGTTGGTGAGCAGCGTCGTGTCGAGCAGGGGAATGAGCGGAGCAGCGATGCGCTCGGGCTCCCCATCCGGTCGCACGGCCCTCACGCTGCGGAGCACGCGTGCTGGCGCCACGGGTCGCTCTGCGACGAGCGACGCGGCCTCCGCGGTGCCCGCCGCGAGCTCGACGAGCCGGCGTGCGAGCTCGGCGCCCACGGCCACACGCTCGTCGTCTCCGAGGGCGTCGAGCGCGCGCTCGACGACGCGGCCCACGTGGAGCGCGATGCGATCCGCGGCCTCTGCCGGATGGAGCGGGCTCTGACCGACGAAGAGCGCCGAAGGCCGGGCCAGCTCGGCCTCGAGCGCCTCGGTGATCAGGGTCTCGTAGAGTCCTCGCTGCCGCGACGTCATCGCTCACTCCCCCGCCCCTGGCGTCCGTCACACGTCGAGCCCGACGCGCTCGGCGCTCCAGCGCCAGAGGCGGGCGGCGACCTCGCGGTCGTCGGCGATGCTCGCGTAGGGCGCCTCCTTCGAGCGTGCGAAGTAGCGACCCGTGACGCCGCGGAGCGAGGGCGCGGTCGCGACGTACACGCTCGTCTCGGCGCCCTGGGCGGGCGTCTTGAGGAACGGCGTCGCGAGGGCGTTGAGCCGCGCGAGCACCGCGTTGTTGCGCGTGACCTCCGTCGCGACCGAGCCCGGATGCACCGCGTTCGAGGTCACGGTCTTCTCGCGTCGCGCGAGCTCGCACGAGAAGACCACCTGCGCGAGCTTGCTGCGCGCGTAGGCCTCGATGCCGCGGTAGTGCGGGTCGTGATCGAGCGCGTCGAGATCGAGGTGCGCGCCTTGCGAACGAACGCGCAGGCCCGCGATGTTCGCGAGGTGCACGACGCGGCCTCGGACGCTCGCGGTCTCACCCGCCTGGGTGTGCAGGCGCGAGCTCACGTGCACGATCCGCCGATCGCCGTCGCTCTCGCGCAGACGGGGGAGAAGAAGATGTGTGAGCAGGAACGGCGCGAGGTGGTTCACCGCGATCGTGTCCTCGAGCCCGTCCTTGGAGCGCGCGAGCTCGGGGTGCCACACGCCGGCGTTGTGGATGACGACGTGCAGCGGCTCGTCGCGCGCGAGGAGGTCGTTCGCGAACGCGCGCACGCTCGCGAGCGAGGAGAAATCCGCGCGGAACGCGACGACGCTCGGATCGATCTCCGCGATCGCCGCGCGCGCGCGCTCGGTCTTGCTCGGATCGCGGCCGACGATGCGCAGGGAGCAGCCGCGGCGCGCGAGGTCGAGGGCCGTCGCGAAGCCGATGCCCGCGCTCGCGCCCGTGACGAGCACCACGCGCTTGCTCTCGCTCATCGCCCCGCCTCGGGGGAGAAGCGCGCCTCGTATGCTTCCTCGACGAAGCCCACGAGCACGTGGTCCCCCGCGATCACGACGGGTCGCTTGATCATCTTTCCGTCGGCCGCGAGCAGCGCGAGCAGCTCGCGCTCGCCGAGCGTCTCGACGGCTTCCTTGCCGCGGCTCTGGACCAGGGCGCGGTAGCTCCCGCCGCTCGTGTTGATCCACTTCCGCGCCGGAAGGCCGCTCTTCTTCACGAGCTCGGTGAGCTCGGCGAGGCTCGGCGGGCTCTCGACGATCGGCACGCTCTCGTAGGCCACGCCGTGCGCGCCGAGCCACTTGAGGGCCTTCTTGCACGTTCCACACGCGGCGTACTGATAGACGCGCACCGGCCCGCCGCTCCGCGTCTTCGTGGCCTGGGCCTTCTTGCTCGGGCCGCTCACGGCGACTCCTTCTTCTTCGACTCGAAGCTCAGGCTCGCGGAGTTCACGCAGTAGCGCAGGCCCGTGGGGCGCGGGCCGTCGTCGAAGACGTGACCGAGGTGCGCATCGCACTGCGCGCAGTTGATCTCGATGCGGCGCATGCCGTGCGAGCTGTCTTCCTTCGTCGAGACGCGGTCGTTGGCCCACGGCGCGAAGAAGCTCGGCCAGCCCGAGCCCGAGTCGTACTTCGTGTCGCTCGTGAAGAGCTCGGCGTCGCAGCAGACGCAGCGGTACACGCCCTTCTCGTGGTTGTCGTAGTAGACGCCGGTGAAGGCGCGCTCGGTGCCGCCCTGCCGCGCGATGCGGAACTGTTCGGGCGTCAGCTTCTCGCGCCACTCCGCCTCGGTCTTGATCACTCGCTTGGGCTCGCTCATGGCGAGATTGGAGAGCCCAAACGCGAGCGCGTCAACGGGGAACACGACGTTCTCGCGGTGTGCCCCTCGTTGCGCACGTGAACGATCCACGTCACGCCACGGGCATGACTTCCCGCTCGATCTCGATCGGCCTCTTCTCGCTCGTCCTCTCGATCACGGGCTGCCCCGAGACGCCGCGAACCACGGTGAGCGACTGCGACGACGCACTGGCCGCGCCTGCGGGGACTCCGTGCGACTTCACTGGCCAGTGTGGGAGCGTCTGTCCCGGCACTGCCGTCGAGTGCATCGGAGGCCTCACGGTGCAGATCGTCGCGCGCTGCGACGGGGGGACGCCCCTCGACGACGCGGGCCCGATCGATGCGAGCACGATCGACGCGGGCACGATCGACGCGGGCGCATCGGACGCGAGCTCGATGGATGCAGGCCCGCTCGATGCGGGCATGTGCATGCCGCGCGCGCCGCTCGGCGTGACGCCGTGTCGTGGCGATTCGGACTGCTCCGCCGGCGCGGCCGAGCGCTGTCGCAACCCCGACGAGCGCCCCGGCTGCGGCATCTGCATGGATCCGCCGCGCGACTGCGCGATGGACGCGGACTGCCCCGCGATGGATGGCCTGCAGTACGTCTGCGAAGAGGCCGAGGTGTCGTGTCCGTGCAGCGGCGATGGCCTCGGCACGTTCTGTCTCGCGCCCTGCTCGGTGACGGGCTGCGAGGACGGCTGGACGTGCGCCGCGAGCGGCCACTGCGAGGCCGACGCCTGCGACGCCGGCTACGCGTGCCCACTCGGCACGACGTGCGGCACCGCGGGTGCGGCGGGCGATGCCCATGGATGCGTGCGCACGAGCTGCGCGACCGACGCGGACTGCCCGTGCGGCGCGGGCTGTGTCGAGGGGCAATGCTTCGACGTGCTCGGCACGTGCGAGGGCCCGCGCGGCTGAGCCGACCTCGAGGGACCTGCGCCCCTCCACGGGTCACCCGACGCGCGGGATCGACCACACGAGGAGCACGTCACCGACGCCATCGATCTGCGCCGGCCGCGCCTCGCTCACCGCGAGCTCGTGGCGCTCGAGGCGCTCCTCGTCGATCACGAGCGAGCCGCCGAGCACGAACGCATAGCGACGCGTCGCGCCTACGGGCGGCTCGAAGCGACTCGCCTCGAACATCTGGATCGACTTCACGTCGAGGGTCACGCGATCACGCGCGCCCATGACGTTGAGGTCGCGCACGGGGCCGTCGAGCAGCGTGCAGTCGATCGCGTCGTCGCCCGAGAACCGGAAGGGCACGAAGGGGTGAACGATCGTGCGGGAGAGCTCGCCGCGATGGAGCGCGAAGCCCTTGCCCTCGAGGAGGGCGATCCAGCGGTCCACGCCCGAGAAGAGGCTGAAGGGGCCCGCCCGATCGACGTCGGCGATCGAGAGTCGGAACGTGAACGCGTCCGAGGGACCTTCGCGAAAGATCTCGTGCGTCGTGCCGCCGCCGTTTCGCCAGGGCTGCGTGATCCACTGCGAGGGGCGCACGATCTCCATGGGAGGCACCTTAGCGGGACGCGACGTGCAGCGCAGCGATCGACGAGGACGTGCCTCGGTTGATCGCGCGCTCGATCGTTGCAACAACACGGGCATGCCGCGACGTGTGGGCGCCCGAGAAGCGCACGAGCTGATCGAGAACGAGGGCTACCGCCTGCTCGACGTGCGCAGCGTCGCGGAATTCGAAGCGGGTCATCCCGCGGGCGCGCTCAACCTGCCCTGGATGCACATCGACGCGCGAGGACGCGCGCTCAACCCCGACTTCGTCGCGACGTTCGAGCGCGTCTTTCCCGACAAGGCCGCGAAGGTCGTGCTCTCGTGCCAGAGCGGCAACCGCTCGATGCAGGCGCTCACCGCCCTCGAGGCGCGCGGCTACTCACAGCTCGTCGATCAGCGCGCGGGCTGGGGCGGCGTGCGTGACCCCTTCGGACAGCTCACCGAGAAGGGCTGGCCACAAGAGGGTCTGCCCACCGACGTCGGTGCCGGCGGCGACCGCTCGTGGGAGAGCCTGCGGTCGACGAGCGAGACGCTCCGCACGCGTTGAGGCGCTGCGCGAGCGTCGTCGACGACTCGCGGCTCGAGGCCTCACGCGTCGTCGGGCCATCGGCGCTCTCGGCCGAGGCGAGCCACGAACGCTCGAGATCGGTCGCGTCGCGAGTACAGCCGGCGTCATGCGAGGGGCTCGCTGCACGAAGACGCACGCGCCGTGGCGCTCGTCGCGTCTGCGCGCGATCGCGAGGTCCCTGTGCTCGTAGCTCCCCTCGATCCTGCCGGGCGCTGTCGCGTCGACCTCGGCGCGAACGGCGACGCCCGTGTGCTCGGTGACCGTGCTCGGTCGCGTGATCGAGAGAGACAGATGCGAGGGGCTCGCTGCACGAAGACGCACGCGCCGTGGCGCTCGTCGCGTCTGCGCGCGATCGCGAGGTCCGCGTGCTCGCTGCTCCCCTCGATCCTGCCGGGCGCTGTCGCGTCGACCTCGGCGCGAACCGCTACGCCGGTGTGCTCGGTGACCGTGCTCGGTCGCGTGATCGAGAGAGACAGATGCGAGGGGCTCGCTGCACGAAGACGCACGCGCCGTGGCGCTCGTCGCGTCTGCGCGCGATCGCGAGGTCCCTGTGCTCGCAGCTCCCCTCGATCCTGCCGGGCGCTGTCGCGTCGACCTCGGCGCGAACGGCGACGCCTGTGTGGTCGGTGACCGTGCTCGGTCGCGTGATCGAGAGACGCCTGTGTGCTCGATGCACGAGGTGACGCGCCCCCCTGCGTCGCCGTGGGTGCGTGGCCTCGCGCATCGTGTGCTCGCGGGTCTCTTCGGCGAGACGACGGGACGCTGGAGCGCCGTGCGTGCGTGGCCTCGAGCCTCGTGTGCTCGCGGGTCTCTGGAGCGCCGTGCGTGCGTGCTCGTGTGCTCGCAGGTCTCGTCGCGCGCCGAGCGTGCATGGTCTCGAACATCGTGGGCTCGCGGGTGTCTTCTACGTTCACGCGAAGCATCCGGCAGGATCGAGGGGAGAAGCCCGCGATGTACGCAGGTGGTTCGCGCCGCGAGGAGGCGGACGCCGCGGCACCCGTCGCGTCTGCGCACGATTGCGAGGACGCCGCGGCACCCGTCGCGTCTGCATACGATCGCGACGACACCGTGGCCCCGTCGCGACCGCACACGATCGCGACGGCGCCGTGGCGCTCGTCGCGTTTGCGCACGATCGCGAGGTCCCTGTGCTCGCAGCTCCCCTCGATCCTGCCGGGCGCTGTCGCGTCGACCTCAGCGCGAACGGCGACGCGTGTGTGCTCGGCGACCGTGCTTGGTCGCGTGATCGAGAGAGACAGGTGCGAGGGGCTCGCTGCACGAAGACGCACGCGCCGTGGCGCTCGTCGCGTCTGCGCGCGATCGCGAGGTCCCTGTGCTCGCAGCTCCCCTCGATCCTGCCGGACGCTGTCGCGTCGACCTCAGCGCGAACGGCGACGCGTGTGTGCTCGGCGACCGTGCTCGGTCGCGCGATCGAGAGACGCCTGTGTGCTCGATGCACGAGGTGACGCGCCCCCCTGCGTCGCCGTGGGTGCGTGGCCTCGCGCATCGTGTGCTCGCGGATACGACGGGACGCTGGAGCGCCGTGCGTGCTCGCTCGTGGGCTCGCGGCCTCTTCGACGTTCACGCGAAGCATCCGGCAGGATCGAGGGGAGAAGCCCGCGATGTACGCAGGTGGTTCGCGCCGCGAGGAGGCAGACGCCGCGGCACCCGTCGCGTCTGCATACGATCGCGACGACACCGTGGCCCCGTCGCGACCGCACACGATCGCGACAGCGCCGTGGCGCTCGTCGCGTCTGCGCACGATCGCGAGGTCCCTGTGCTCGCAGCTCCCCTCGATCCTGCCGGGCGCTGTCGCGTCGACCTCGGCGCGAACGGCGACGCGTGTGTGCTCGGTGACCGTGCTCGGTCGCGTGATCGAGAGACGCCTTTGTGTTCGATGCACGAGGTGACGCGCCCCCGCCCCGCCTCGCGCATCGTCGCCGGACGCGTGAGGCGCCGTCGCGGGCGTAGTACGTTCGCGTCGTGCTCACCCCGACCTCCGACGTCGAGCTCACGCTCGATCGCGCCCTCCGCGGCGCGCGCACCTTCACCGACGAGACGGAGGCCGTGCATGCGGGCGAGCGCCTCGCATGGACGATGGCGCGCGATCTCGCGCCCGCCGTGTCGATCGCGCGCGTGTCGATCGCACCGATGTGGCTCGAGGCATGGGCCGCCTGTCAGCCGCTCGTCGCGAGCGCGCCGGTGCGCCTCGTGCGCACCGCGACGGTGATCCGCACCAAGACGGATCTCGTCTGCATCGACCCGTGCATCCCGACCGCGTGGTCCCACACGCCGCTCGGCGAGCGCATGCGCTCGCTCCACCAGGCCCGCACGAGCGAGACGTTCCCGATGACGCTGAGCGAGGCGATCGGCCCGCCCGGCAAGTACACCGAGGTGATCTTCACGAGCCTCGCGTTCCAGTCGCTGCGCGAGCTGCTCGGCACCACACGCACCGACGGGCTCGAGGCCGTGCTCGCGCCGTACTTCCCGGATGCACGCATCGTCGTCGGCCCGGGCGCGCTCTCGCGAGCACGCACCGAGCACGATCACGCGACCGACGTGCGCGGAGGCCTCGCGCGCGTGCGCACCGAAGGCGTGGTCGAGATCACCGAGCCCACGCTGCTGCCGAGCGGCCTCGTCGCGATCCCCACCGGCGGCCACGTGCCCGAGCACCTCGCGATCGCCTGCGTCACGAAGCTCGATCGCCCCCGCGTCACGGTGGTGACGAGCCAGGTGACCACGCGCGACGCCTTCGCGCCCTACGAGTCCACGTTGCCCGGACTGCGCGAGCACGCGCGCCTGCGCGACACCGAGCTCACGACCCGCGGCGACGCCCACGACACCCTCGCTCACCGCCGCGCCCTCCGCTTCGAGCGCGCCCTCGCCGACCGAGATCCCGGCGATCCGCGCTTCCACCTCGTCCACCCCACCCTGCTCCTCACCCCGTGACACGACCCTCTCCCGACGCCCCGCGATCACGCCGAGCGCTCGAGGGCGCGCTCCGCGAGGACGACGCGTCTGCGAGGGGCACGCGCCATCGATCTCCGGGCCTCGTGGGCATCGCCACGGCGCTCTCGTTCGCCCTCTCGGGCTGCTGCTTCAGCGTCCTCACGAACGGCGAGGTCGCCGGTACGGTCACGGACGCGCAAACCGGCGCGCCCATCGCGGGCGCCACGGTCCACCCGTCGGCGCACTCGTACGGACCCGACGGTGCAGGCGAAGACGTGCCGTCGTGGACCACCGACGCGCGCGGCCGCTACGTCGCGGCGTGGCCTTGCTACTACGCCGACCGCACGGTGTACGTGAGCGCCCAGGGCTACGAGCCCCTCGAGCTCCCGCAGCCCTTCGCCGAGGGTTGCGACGGAGCCCATGCCGTGCGTGACGCGTCCCTCGTTCCCGCCCGCTGACCTCGCCCACGGTCGCCGCCCGCGCCGCGCGGCGCCCCTGCGCCTCCGACTGCGCCCGCCGCAGGCCCGGCCCGAGCCGCACGGGACGCGGCTCCTCGGGCGTCACGCAAGATCCCCCTTGCACGCCCCCCGACGATCGCCTACATACCGCGCCCTCACGGGCGTATAGCTCAGCTGGGAGAGCGCTAGAATCGCACTCTAGAGGTCCTCGGTTCGATCCCGAGTACGTCCAGTCCCGTAACGTGCCGAGAAGACGGCACTTT
>JBILLJ010000070.1:0-45334 GCA_044376125.1 Sandaracinaceae bacterium | reverse complement strand
AGGCCGTGGCGTTCGTCGCGTGTGCGCTCGTCGTTTGGAGCAGAGGCCGTGGCGTTCGTCGCGAGTGCGCGCGACCGTGAGGCAGGCGTGCTCGCGACTCCCCGCGATCCTGCCGGGCGCATTCGTGGAGAGGCGCCGGCGATCTGGCAGGTGCAGGTGCTCGGCGGCCGTGCTCGCCCACGAGACGGCCACATCGTGCATGGCCACGAGCGTCGTGCGCTCGCGGCTCAGATCGAGGCGGAGCGTCGAACGCGCGTTGGTCTCGCGAGGACGGATCGATCAAGCTCGCGTCCATGCGCACCACGCTCGTGCTCTTCGCCCTCGCGCTCGTCCTCGTCACGGCTCCCGCCGCGGCGCAGTCCACGGGCGAGCTCTCGGAGACGGCGCGCTCGCGCTTCACGCTGGACCTCGGCTTCTACCACGGTGGCAACGACACCTTCCTCGGCGCGGAGCGACACACGATCTTCGTGCCGAGCCTGCACGTGAACGCGGACGTGCTCGAGATCACGTCGGATGTGAGCCTCTCGTTCGACTTCTCGTTCCGCTCCGTGGGCTCGATCTGGAAGGTCGGCTCGAATGAGCGCACCGATTTCCGCGCGGGCAACCTCTACTTCGGCGCGCGCGTCGCGGTGACGCCGCTCCGCGGCCTTCGCGTGCGCGGCGGTGTCGGCGTCGTGGGCCCCGTGCTCAACGCGTACAACGACGACGACATCGCGGTCATCACGGTGCCGTTCACGGCGCTGCCGATCGGCGGCTGGGACCCGTGGCTCGTCACGCGCGGCTACGTGCCGATCGTGTTCCGCCTCGACGGCGAGTACCGACAGGACTTCTTCTTCTTCGGCGGCGAGGCCGCGCTCGGCCTCGGCGTGCCGGTGCTCCAGGGCTTCGAGGGCCTCGGCCTCGGCGCGCAGCTCGGGCTCTTCGGCGGCGTGCGCCCCATCCGCCAGCTCGCCGCGGGCCTGCGCCTGCAGGCCGCGATGTACGACCAGGGCCGCTCGGGCGGCGCGTTCGGCTCCGATCCCTCGGCCGTCGGCTTCTTCTCGATGGTCCCGTTCGTTCGCGGCGAATTCGACGACGCCTTCGCCGAGCTCCGCTTCTTCATCAGCCTCGCCGACAACACCGCCTACGACGGCATCGGCGAGAAGGCCTGGGGCCTCTACCTCCTCTTCGGCAGCGACTTCGACGTCCGCTGATCACGCCTCTTCGTGAGAGGCTCGCGCGATGGGATCCTCGCGGAAGACGACGGCACCGCGCTCGCCTCGGAGGAGCCTGCCGGGCTCGGCCACGGCGCCCGACTGGGCCACCACGGCCGCGTGGCTGGCGAAGCGAGGAAGCGCCGCGGACTTCGCACGCCGCGCACGCGCCTGGTCGAAGGACGGTCCTTCCGAGGAGGTCGGAGCGCTCCTGGCCGCGCCGTCGATCGACGCGATCGCCGCTGCCTCGATCGAAGTGCTCTCGCTCGCGGAGCGCGTGGTCATGGAGCTCGCGCGCATCGCGCAGGACGCGAGTCTCCTTCCGTTCGTGTCGAGCTCGCGAGGCCTCGCCGACGCCGTGCGTGTCCACGTCGGGGCGTGCGGGATCGAGGGGTCCAGGGAGATGTACCGGCCGCCCCCGGCCCACCTCCGGAGCGCCGTCGTGCTCGCGAGCGAGGCCTCGTATCGCGCGGGCCGTGCGGTCGCCGAGGCGGCGCGAGCGGCCCTGTCGCTGCGTGGTCGGTCACAGCTCGCGTACGCGTTTCCCGACGAGCCGTGGGCCGCGCTCGACCTCGACGCGTGGCTCTCGGATCCCGCGCACGCAGCGAGCCACCTCCCGATCGGGTTCCTGCTCACGGCGACGAACGACGTGGAGATCGTGAAGCGCTTCCTCGGGACGCCGCAGGGCGTGTTCGCCCTTCCTGAAGCGGCCATGGATCTGGCGGCGGTTCTCCCGGCCGAGGAGCTCTTGCCGCTCTTCGAGGTCAGCATCGCGCAGCTGCTCCGAAAGCCCAAGTACGGCGCCGTGCTCAAGACGCAGCCGCGTCGCGTCGCCGAGGCAGTCGCGACCGTCGGCACCACCGACGCCGCGCGCGTGCTCGCGCGCTTCGCGAGCCACCCGATCCTCGCGGCGCAGATCCTCGCGTGGTTCCGCGAGCATCCGGAGCACACCTCCGTGCTGGAGTCGGTCGCGGGCACAGGCACCAAGCTCGCGTCCACGGCGCGTCGCATCGCCGAGAAGCAGTCCGAGAAGGCCGCCACGTCGCACGTGGCGATGGACACCGCGCTGCCGACCATCCTCCGCGAGCGTCCGTGGACGAAGAAGCCGGAGGCGGGGGTCGTCGTGATCGAAGGCCTTGCACGCGCGGGCATGGAGCTCGAGCGGCTCGACGAGGCGCTGCTCGAGACCTTCGAGGAGGACCCCGGAGTCGATCTCTCTCGTGTTCGCCCCATGACGACCACCGAGCTCGAGGCCTGGCGCAGCAGCGTCGCGAAGAAGTCCTATGCGCGGGTGGACTTCGAGTACGTCCCCTCGCGGTCGGGCCCCGGCGAGTACGCGGAGGTGCCCGCCGAGGAGGGGCTCGCCGCGTGGAATCGGGAGAGTGTCGACGCCAAGGGGCGGCCGTATCACCTCTCGATGTCCGGCTCGTCACTCGCGTATCTGCGGCGTCACGGCGTCGCGGCGTTCCCCGGATGGATCCGCCGCGACTGGCCCTCACTCCTCGCGTGGGAGGGCGGGCCGGAGGCGATGCGCACGGCGAGCGTGGTCGTCTCGCCCGCGATCGCACCGGCGATGGCGCTCGTGCTCACGGATCGGAAGCAGTACCGGCACCAGGCGCGCGCGTGGCTCCTTCGTCATCCGCGCGTCGCAGCGCTGGGCCTCGTGCCCGACGCGGTGGGGCCTCTGGGCCATGCCCAGAAGTCGGCCGAGGCGGCGCTGGTCCTGATCGCGACGAGCGGCGAACGAGACACCGTGGAGCGAGTGGCGTCCAGCTACGGCGCGCATGTCCGCGCGGGCATCGACGCACTGTTCGCGCGAGATCCGCGACGCCTCGAGCGCGCGATCCCCAAGCGCCCACCGATCCTGAAGCGAGAGGATCTACCGCCGATACGGCTGCGTGATCGCGACGAGATCCTTGGGCCCGACGCGATCGAGTCGGTGCTCGACATGCTCTCGCTCTCGCTGCCCGAAGAGCCTTACGCCGGCCTCCGTGAGCTCGCGGACTCGCTCGAGGCGGACTCGCTCGGCGCGTTCGCGCTGGAGCTCCTCGAGCAGTGGGTGCTCGGCGATGCCCCGGGTCGGAGCGAGTGGATGGGATTCTCGGTGATCCATCTGCCGTCTCCCGAAGGGCACGCGCGCCTCGTGTCGTTCGCGCGCGAACAGTCCACGAAGAACCAGGCGAAGTGTGAGCGTGCCTGCGTGGGCCTCGCCGCGATCGGGACCGATGTCGCGCTGAACCAGCTCTCGCGCATCGCCGCGACGACTCGCTTCCAGAAGCTCGGGGCGCGTGCGGCCGAGCTGCTCGCGGAGACAGCGTCCTCGCGCGGTCTCAGCGTCGACGAGCTCGAGGATCGCACCGTCCCCGAGCTCGAGGGTGTCGACGCGAAGGAGCGCGCCCGCGTGCTCTCCCAGATCGCGCGTCGCCTCGAGCGGATGCTCGTCACGGGACGCACCCTCGCGCTCGCCACGTTCGAGTCGTTCTTCGTGAGCCATCCCGTCGTGGGGCCGCTCGCGCGCACGCTGCTCTGGGAGAGCGAGGACGGCGCGATCCGCTTCCGCATCGCGGAGGATGGCAGCTACGCCGATGCGTCCGACGGCGTCGTCCGGCTGCCCGCCTCGGCCCGTGTGCGCCTGGCACACCCAGCACGCACGCCTGCGCTGCCAGCGGTCTGGGCGCAGCGCCTTCTGGACTACGAGATCGTGCAAGCCATCGAGCAGCTCGGTCGTTGCGTCCACACGCTGCGCGAGGACGACGCTGCCCACACCACGCTCTCCGTCGCGCGCGGCGCGCTCGCGTCTGCGAAGAAGCTGATGGGCCTCCTCGAGTCCCGAGGCTGGCGCCGCAACAGCGCAGGCGCCCCGACGGCGTTTCTGCGTGACCTCGGCGAGGTCCGCGCCACGCTGCCGATCGCACCGGGCTTCGAGATCCAGGACCTCACCCACGCAGGCCCACAGACCCTCGGCGCGATCACGTTCACCCGCGCGCGCCGCACGCTCAGGCTGGGTGAGCTCGATCCGACCATGCTCTCCGAGGTCGCCCGCGACGCCGAAGCCGCCTCCGCGCTGGGCATCTGAGCGCTGGGCATCCGAGCGCTGGACATCCGAGCGCTGGACATCCGAGCGCTGGGCATCCGAGCGCTGGGCATCCGAGCGCTGGGCATCCGAGCGCTGGGCACCTGACGGCGGACCGAAGCGGTCAGTGCTTGGCGCGCTCGAGGGCGGTGACGCGGCGATCGATGTCGTCGAGACGATCGCGATCGTCGAGGCGCTCACGGAGCAGCTGGTTCGTGCGATCGACCGCGCCGGCGAGCGCGACGATTTCCGTCGCGAGGCGCACCTCGGTCTCGGTCTGTCGACGCGCGAGGAGATCGACCTTCCGGTTCGCCTCCTCGAGACTCGCGTTGGTCTTCTCGATCTTCGCGTTGAGATCTGCCCGCGTTCCGCGGATCTCGTCGCGGATCTCGCTCAGGATCTTCACGGTCAGATCATTCGTGCTGGCCATCGTCGTTCCCCTCCAGGGTAGCCGAGCGGATGCTCGGTCGCGAGGGCGTGGACGTCCCGGCCCGCCGCCGACTGGCGCGGAGCGTGAGGCTTCCATCCCGTCAGAGCGGGTCGGCGATCTCGCGGAGGTCGAGGCCGCCGGGGGCGAGGTAGCTCGTGTAGCTGCCGAACCCGTAGACGTGCGCGCCCACGGGCAGCGAGGCGCTGATGCGGTGCACGCCGGGGCGGATCTGGATCGTCGCGGTCGTGACGCCGGTGCCCATCGCGTCGCGCAGCGTGCCGATCACCTGACCGTCGAGCTCGACGCGCGCGCCCGTCGCAGCGATCACGTCGACATACGCGCTCGAGTACGTGTCGGGCGCGAGGAAGACGTACTGGTTGCGCCACTGCGCGTCCGGCACGAGCAGGCCCATCGAGGGATCGCCCGGCGCGCCGCCCGAGACCGTGCCGAGGCCCTCGTAGTTCTGCCCGACGAAGAAGCGCGCCGCGAGGATCGGGGCGGTGCCCGTCACGCGCGTCGGCCGCGAGATGGTGACCTCCGCGAGCTCGCCGCGATCGAGCACGACCATCTCGGGGCCACCGTCGTCGGGGATGGGGCTGAACGTGATCGTGTTGTCGTCGCTCGCGCTCACGACGCGCAGGAGGTTCGGCTCCGAGCGCTGCTGGTAGCCCACGGGCGAGACCGCCGAGGTGCCGAGCGACTCCGCCGGGAAGAGCTGCTCCTCGAGGTGATCACACGCCCACTTGTCGTAGGGCACGAAGGTGCAGTTGTGCCCACCGAACACGGCGAGCCGATGATCGGAGCTGATCTCGCTTCCCGTGAGGTCGTACTCGGCGCCGACCGGGCAATAGCTGACCTCGGAGGTCGCGGGATCGGGCTCCGTCGGCACCGGACAGCTCGCGGGGATCTCGCTCACGAGCTCGACGACCTCACCGGGCGCGATCGTCAGCGTGAGCTCCTCGCCGGGCGCGCGCGCCTCGATCGATCCATCCGGGCTCGCAGCCACATGCGCGCGCGTGCGCACCGTGACGGTCGCGTCCGTGTCCTCGGTGTTCACGATCGCGACGAAACCCGGCGAGCCGCTCGCGCCATCGGGTGTGATGACGACGTGCGAAGCGCGGCTCATCACGAGGTAGCTGCCCGTGAGCGCGTGCACCGGAAGGAGCAGCGACGCGTCGTTCGTGTACGAGTTGCACTGGTCGTCGCCGGGCGAAGCGTCGAAGCCGTCGCGACAGTCCTGGAGGGCCAGGTAGCTCAGCGGGTTGAACTGGTGGACGGTGACCGGCACGTCCGAGCGGATCCGGTAGCTGCCGGCCTCGGCGCGCGCGCTGTGGAAGCTCGCGCGCGCGCCGCTCGTGAGCACGGGCCTTCGCAGCGCCTCGACCCACGGCAGGTTGATCACCGCGAGCGAGCTCGGCGCCACGATCTCCGTCTGCGCGAAGCCGTCCGCGCGCGTGATCGTCACGATCGCGGGCACGAGCTGCGGGTTCGCCACGACGATCGCAAACGTGAAGACGGAATCGAGCTCCGCGTTGGCCGTCGTCACCGCGACGTACTCGCAGCCGAGGTAGCTGCGCTCGGCCTCGGCCTGCTCGCACAAGCGCGCGCAGCCGCCGGGGCTACAGCGCTCTCCGGCCGCCGCGTCGCACGTCTCGCCGCGGCTCTCCGCAGAGCCGTCGGCGTTGCAGCGCAGCACGGTCTCGCCATCGCAGCGGATCGAGCCCGGCGTGCAGAGCACGCAGCCCTGTCCCGGCACGCAGAGCTGCCCCGAGTCCGCGCACTCGGTGCGCGTCGCGATCTGCCCGCCGTCGTCGCACGTGAGCGCGCTCGTGCCTTCACACACGACCTGGCCCGGCATCACGCCGCGGCACTCGGCCGGTGGTCCCGCGTCGCGCCGCGACGACGTGGGCGGCGGCGGCGCGTCTCCGCACGCTGCGAGCACGATCGACATCCCCACACCCACGATCGCCGTCGATCTCATCGTCCTCGATGGTGCCACGGAAGCGCGGGGCCCGTGCGTGTCGGAATGTGATCGTGCGGGAAGCCGCGGCCGGTCCAGGCCCGTTGGGTGCGTCGGTTTCTGGACGACGCTATCCTCGACACGTTATCCGCAGATCGAACGACCCGATGTCTCGCGCGTTTCGCACGATCGCAGCCGTGATGCTGGTGCTGGCCGTGGCCCTGCCGCTGGCCTCGCCGAGCGCGCGCGCCGACATCTTCACGTACACCGACGAGTCGGGCGTCGTTCACTTCACGAACATCCCGCCGCGCCGTGGTCAGCGAGGTGTGTCGGTGGTCATGCGTGCGCGTCCTGCGCGCCCGACCGACGCGCCGCGCGCCACCGGCGGAGCGCGAGACAGCTCGCCCGATCGCTACACGCGCTACGACGCGTACATCCGCGAGGCTGCAGGTCTCTATCGCCTGCCCGAGGCGTTCATCCGCGCCGTCATCCGCGTGGAGAGCGACTACCACCTCGGCGCCATCTCGCGCGCCGGCGCGCAGGGCCTCATGCAGCTCATGCCCGGCACGGCCGCGCACATGGGCGTGCGCGACGCGTTCGATCCGCGCCAGAACATCCTCGGTGGCTCGCGCTACCTGCGCATCCTCGCGAACAACTTCCGCGGCGATCTGATCCTCACGATCGCCGGCTACAACGCAGGCGAGGGCGCCGTCGTCCGCTACCGCGGCGTGCCGCCGTATGCGGAGACGCAGCGCTACGTGCAGCGCGTGCTCGGCTGGTACTACCACTACGTCCAGGTCGAGCAGGGCCGCGCCGCCCCCGCTCCCGCCGGCACCGCCTGGGCTCCCGCCCCGACGCAGTGATCTCTACGCGGAGCGGGCCGCGCAGCGCGCGCCCGCGCCCGACTGGGAGGAGCGTGCGCTCGAGGGATGGCAGCCAGGCGAGCTGCTCTCGTCACGCGTCGTCGGGCCAGCGGCGCTCACGGCCGAGGCGGACCACGAGGCGCTCGAGGTCGTCGACCGAGAGGCTCGCCACGACGCTCTTCGCGCCCGTGCGCGAGCGCAGAGAGCACCGCGAGCTCCGGTCGCGTCTCGGCGCGAAGCGCGAGCGATGCACCGTCGAGCGCGAGCCCCGTCACCGCGCTCACGAGCTGAGCGACGATCTCCGGGCTCCGTCGCAAGAGCTCGAGGACCTCGTGGTCCACGCCGTGGCACCGCCGTCCGCACACGATCCGCGAAGATGCGCGCCGTGGCCCCCGTCGGGTCTGCGCGCGATCGCGAGGTCCGTGTGCTCTCAGCTCCCCTCGATCCTGCCGGGCGCTGTCGCGGCGAGCTCAGCGCCAACGGCGACGCCTGTGTGCTCGGTGACCGTGCTTGGTCGCGTGATCGAGAGAGACGGGTGTGTGCTCGATGCACGAGGTGACGCCCTCCCTGCGTCGCCGTATGTGCATGGCCGCTCGTGTGTCTCTTCGACGAAGCGCGGGACGCGCGAGGTGCGGAGCAGCACGGCCTCGCGAGCGTCGTGGTCGACGACTCGCGGCTCGAGGCATCACGCGTCGTCGGGCCAGCGGCGCTCACGGCCGAGGCGGACCACGAGGCGCTCGAGGTCATCCACGGAGAAGCTCGCGACGACGTCCTCTCGCGAGGCGTCCCAGCCCACGCCGAGCGCCTCGCACAGGGACTTCACGACCTCGCGGAGGGCTTCGAGCTTTCCTTCAGCTCTTCCTTCGGCCTTTCCTTCGGCCTTTCCCTCGGCCTTTCCTTCGGCCTTTCCCTCGGCCTTTCCCTCGGCGAAGTTCTTCCGCATCCACTCGCTCTTGTACTGGTAGCCCTCGGTCTTCATCACCACCTCCAGCAGCGCGCGAGCATCGGTCGCCGTCAGCGCGGCGAGCACGGCATCGGCGTACAGCTTGCCACGATCTTCGTCCACGCTCGCGACGGCAGACGCGGCCATCCAGCCCGCGAGCCCCACGGCCAGGGCGTCCTCTTCGCGCCCGTGCGCGAGCGCAGAGAGCACCGCGAGCTCTGGTCGCGCCTTGGCGGCCTCGAGATCGGTCAGGCGCGGAATGTCGGCCGCGCTGATCACGATCGGTCGGAAGGTGCCGTCGTGAAATGTCTCGATGGGCCGCCGCGCCCACGCCGCGACCTTCGGATCGAGCGCCAGCACGACGAGCAGTGTCAGCCGCCCCGTCGCTGCATGAGCCGACGCCGTGTAGAGCGGCCAGCTCCGCCGCTTGCGCGCGTCGCGGGAGCCCTGGCACTCGAGCACGAGCGTGAGGCTCGGGCTCTCCAGCACCATGTCGGCCACGTACGCCGTGGGCTCGAGCTGCGCGAACGTCTCGGCGCGAGGCGCGAGCGATGCACCGTCGAGGGCGAGCCCCGTCACTGCGCTCACGAGCTGAGCGACGATCTCCGGGCTCCGTCGCAAGAGCTCGAGGACGAGCTCGTGGTCCATGCTGGGCATACGAACCCCAGAGCAGCCCTCGTGCCGGCCCTCGAGGCCTCGAAATGCAGGGAATTCAATGCCCGACTGGCGTGTCCGCCGCCAGGCCCCCTGGCGGACGCCACCCCCTCGCTCGCGTCGCGAGCGCTGTCCGTTCGCGGTTCGCGCCGCGAGAGACGGGTGTGTGCCAAGCGCTGTGTCGGCAGCAACGATCCGTGCCCGTGCGGCTCGGGGCAGAAGCTCGAGCGCTGTTGCGGTCGAACGTCGTGATCAACCGAACGTCGTCACGTCGTCCGGGTCGGTGACGCGCACGAGGAGCAGCTCCGCGCTCGTCTGCGCGACGAGCTCGTGCATCGTCTCTTCGCCCGGCCCGATCCGCGCGAAGTCCCCGCCTCGAGCAGCTCCTGTCCTCGGAGCTCCACGCGCCCCGAGAGCACGAGCACGCACTCGTCCGTGTGACTGTGCCGGTGCGCCGGCGCGCTCCGCTGCCCCGCCGCGAGTCGCACGTGGTCCACCGTCCAGCGCGGGTCGTCGATCAAGGACAGCACCTCGCCGAGCACCTCGCCCGTGCGCCCGTGCCTCGCTGCACGATGTGCCGCACTCGCGACTCCCCGCGTGACGACGATCGGCCCCTTGTCGGCGTTGCTCATTCAACCCCGGTATCCGCGCGCGCCCACGCGCGCAACGACACACGCCGCGAAGGGCTCGTGCGATACGGCGCCAGGCGCCTGAGCGAGCTCGCCGGCCAGCGCCTCGGGCCCGCCCTCCATCGGCGATCGTGCGAGCACCTCTCTCCAGCGCTCCCCGCGATCCGCGGCCGAGAGCACGACGACGTCGCCGTGCGCGAGCGCGAGCGACACCACGTCTGGAGCGTCATCAGGCCTCTGGATCGTGCGCGTGAGGATGTGACCGAGACCCTCGGGCACCGGAGAGTCGCAGATGGAGGAAGAATCGTGATCGGGGCGCCTCGCGGCGGGGTTTGCGGAGCAAACCCCTGGAGCGGGAGCGAGGAGGAGTCTTCGACGATCGAGCCGGCGATCGCACTCGCGCGCAGCTCACGAAGTGAGGCGAGCACGGGAGAACCCGGCGGGGTCCGGGGGCGCCTGAGCCCCCGAGCGCGCGCCGAACGGCGCGCAGCGATGCTGGTCGGTTCGCGGCGAGGATCTGATCTCCACGCCGCACGAGCGCGATCCCGGCACCGAGCCACGCGAGCTCGACGCGGCTGGGCTCGATCGCAGCGACGAGGAGCGAGCCGGCACCTCCAGAGTCCGGAAAGTCGACGTCTCGCGGATCGAGCGCCACCTCGCTCTCGACGTAGGCGCGCGCCGCGAGCCCGAACGCGGCCCGCAGGCGCGTCGGTGACGCGCCCTTCTTCGCGCGCCAGGCCGCCTCGAAGAGATCGAGCAAGTGCGCCGACCCCGCTGGCCAGCACGTCGAGAACCCCGAGTCGTACGCGTTCGCGAGCGCGCACACGAGCACGCCTTCGTCCTCGAACACGCGCACCACGTCCCGCGTCTGGCCGCCACCGATCCGCCACGCACACGCGACGCTCCACGCGAGCTCCACCCACCCGGCATAGCACCCCAGTGGCGCTCTCGTCGCGATAGGCAGGCGCTGCTGGTGGGGAGCCGCCTGTGCCGGATGTAAACAGAATCGCCGAGACAATGGATCATCCGCGTCGACGCGATTCTGTTTCGCGGAGCGGAGTTGGGTGGGGCCCCGAGCCGGCTTCGCCGGGCGGGGGGCGGGTCTGCATCAGAGCCGCCGGCAAGAAGGGCTACACGTGGATCGGCGTCTCGCCGATCATGTGTAGAGTGGCCCGCGCGATGAGCTCCGAACGCACGCCATTCGACTGGGTGACGATCGCGCCTTCCCGCGTGCAGATTCATCCCACGGTCGTCCCCGACGGCGCAGGGGTCCTCGACCTGCCGCTACCGGCCAGCCACCGCGCATTCCTCGGTGCGTTCGGCTACGGCCTCTTCGGCGGGCTCATCCACGTTTTCCCCTGGGCTCCCGGGTATGGCGATGACTTGTCGCTCCGCGCCCGGGAGCTGCGCGCGATGTTCCGACACACCCTGCACCTCGAGATCGCAGAGCTCGACCCCGATGGCTCTCCCGAGGCCCTGCTGACGCTCGTCCCCTTCGGCCTCTCGATCAACGGCGACACCCTCTGCTGGAGCCCATCCCACTCGGTGGACGGCGAGCCCGAGGTCGTCGTGGTCGCATCCAAGGTGCTCGCGTTCGACCGAACCGGCATGAGCTTCGGCAGCTTCTTGCGAGCGCTGACCGAGCCCAGGGGAGCCCGCTTCTTGATGGGACCGAGCGCGAGCGGATTGCCAGCCACGTTCGCGGCGTCTCGCTCTTACGACGCCTGGCGGCGCGCAGCGCTCGAGGTGAGCTTCGCGGACGTCGTCGCGCGCGTCCGAGCGCGCGAGAGCTTCGGGAGGATCAGCGGCTTCTACGTCTTTCCCGAAGACTGGAAGCTCGCCCCGCTCACGACGCGTCTCTACGCCTTCGATCCCGATGGAGAGCTCGACGACGCCGGTGATCGCCTGAGGGTGGTCACCGAGCTCGGCCTCCGCACGCTCTTGAAGGTCGGCAACCTCGAGGACGTGATCCTCGACCGCGCCCGCCGCGCCCCCGACTCGACGCTCCAGCACTTCGTCCGCGCCGTCGACCACTACCGCGAGCACGACGCCTTCGAGCGCTGACACTCCACGCCACGCGTCACACGGATCCCGGCGCGCTCACGCACCCGGACCTTGCCCGTGGACGCATCAGCACCCGTGCGCGCACGGTCCGCACGCAGCCGTTGAGTCGTGCGGAGCTCACGCATAGGATCGCCGCACTCGATCGACGGGCGCCACCGACGCGTCCGCCCCCGAGACGGAGGCTGATGGCGAATGGCTCCCAGCGAGGCGGTGCGCGTTGCGGTGACCTCCGCGAGATCGCGAACACGACTTCCACCTCGGAGGTCATGTGACTCGCAAGAAGAAGGAGCCGCCCTCGCTCGTTCGGTCGTCCGCGGCCGAGTACCTGACGTTCGTCGCGGCGACGGGGGACCAGCCGCAGGCCATCGAGATGCGGTACGAGGACGAGAATCTCTGGTTGACGCAGAAGATGATGGCCAGCCTCTACGACGTCTCGGTCGCAGCCATCAACCAGCACCTCACACGCCTCTTCAGCGACCACGAGCTCGAGGAGCAGGCAGTTGTTAAGCAATACTTAATAACTGCTTCCGACGGCAAGAACTACCAGGTCAAGCACTACAGCTTGCAGGCCATCATCGCTGTGGGGTTCAAGATCGAGAACGATCGGGCCGTGCAGTTCCGGAAGTGGGCGAACCAGATCGTCAAGGACTACACCATCCAAGGGTGGGTCATGGATGTCGACCGCCTCAAGGCCGGTGGCAGCGCGCTGAGTGAGGACTTCTTCGAGCGGCAGCTCGAGAAGGTCCGCGAGATCCGCCTCTCCGAGCGGCGCTTCTACCAGAAGATCACTGACATCTACGCGACCGCGCTCGACTACGACTCATCGGCCGCTGCCACCCAGCGCTTCTTCGCGGCCGTCCAGAACAAGCTGCACTTCGCCGTGCACGGACAGACCGCGGCGGAGGTCATCGTCGACCGAGCCGACCATCGGAAGGACCACATGGGCCTGACCAGCTGGGAAGGCGCACCGGCCGGGAAGATCCATCGCTACGACGTCGTCATCGCCAAGAACTACCTCTCGGACTCCGAGCTCGACCAGATGCAGCGCATCGTGTCCGCCTACCTCGACATGGCCGAGATGCAGGCAAGGCGTCGTATCCCCATGACCATGGAGGACTGGGAGAAGAGACTCAGTGGCTTCTTGCGACTCTGGGATCGCGAGATCCTACAAGACGCCGGCAAGGTGAGTGCCGAGCTGGCCAAGGCGCACGCCGAGAGCGAGTTCGAGAAGTACCGCGTGGTGCAGGATCGCCTCTTCGAGAGTGACTTCGATCGCCTCGTCGGCGCGACCCAGCAGCTCACCGCCGAAGCAGGGTCCGGGCCTCCGAACAAGAAGTCGCGCAAGAAGTCGTGACCGACTCGACGCTCGAGGACGTCGTCCGCGCCGTCGACAAGTCAGGCACGGCAGCCTGCAGGCCACCACGGAGGTAGAGCGGGGGCTTGTCCCCCGCCGCGTCATGCGGCCGGACGCGGCCGTACCGGCGGACATTCCGCGCCACGCGTGCCCCGGATTTCGATCCTCGGCAGTCCGCTATTTGGGGTCTCTCTCTCGCTCACTCCGCCAAGGGAACCGTCGTCTCTCACGTGAACCGCACGGCCCCCCTTGGCCGGGGCGGTTCCGATGCTGCGTGAGCAGCACAACACTCTTCATCCCGACGTGGCGTTCGCATCGCGCGCGGCTCGGTAGCAACGCTCGCAGACGACCGTCATCGCGTGGAGCTCGCGGAACGCGTCCGTCATGCCACCTTCTGCGAGGAACGTGGCCTCGCAGGTCGCGCACCAGGCTTGGAGATCATCGGGGTCACTGCTGTTCTCGACGAACCCCAAGCGCACGGCCGACGGCTTGGCGAGGTGACTGCACACCACAGCCGCACGCTGTCGATGGTGGCGCTCGCAGTCGATCCAGAGCGGCGTGCGGTCCTCCTCGTCCACGAGGGGCTCACTCTGCCGAGGCGGAGCCGTCGTCCTTTGTGCGGAGCTGGACGAGGCGGTCTTTCTGGATGCGCTGGGCGGTCTCGGGCTCGACGAAGTCGGAGTGGCAGAGGCCCTTGCCGACTTCGGCGTCGACGGCCTTCTTCGTCTTGGTGGCGAGCTTGTGGAGCTCGGCGGGGGGGAGGTTGCCGCGCTGCTCGAGGACGCGGCGCTGCTCGTCGGTGAGCGCCGGGCTCTTCATCACCTTCTCGCGCTCGAAGCCCTCGGCCTTGCCGCTCGCGAAGGCCACGATCTCCTTGCTGATGCGCACGCTGCACCAGTCGTGGCCGCACATCGCGCAGAAGTCCGTGTCGACGTCGAGGTCCTCGTCGTGCAAGGCGCGCGCGTACTCGCCGTCGAAGGCGAGCTCGAAGTGCTTGTCCCAGTTGAGCGCGGCGCGGGCGCGCGTGAGGTCGTCGTCCCAGTCGCGGCTCTTGGGGATGCCCAGGGCCACGTCGGCCGCGTGCGCGGCGATCTTGTAGGCGATGCAGCCCTGCTTCACGTCGTCCTTCTTCGGAAGGCCCACGTGCTCCTTGGGCGTCACGTAACAGAGCATGCTCGCGCCGTGGTAGGCGGCGGCCGTCGCGCCGATGCAGCTCGTGATGTGGTCGTAGCCGGGGAACACGTCGGTCACGAGCGGGCCGAGCACGTAGAAGGGCGCGCCGTGGCAGAGCGTGCGCTGCATCTTCATGTTCCACTCGATCTGATCGAAGGGGACGTGGCCAGGGCCCTCGACCATCACCTGACAGCCCTTCCTCCACGCGCGCTCCGTGAGCTCGCCGAGCGTCTCGAGCTCCGCGAGCTGCGCGGCGTCCGTCGCGTCGGCCAGGCCGCCGGGGCGAAGGCCATCGCCGAGCGAGAAGCTCACGTCGTACTCGCGCATCACGTCGCAGATCGCGTCGAAGTGCTCGTACATCGGGCTCTCCTTGCCGTGCACGATCATCCACTTCGCCAGCAGCGACCCGCCGCGCGAGACGATGCCGATGAGCCGCTTCTCGACCAGCGGGAGGTGAGCGCGGCGCACGCCCGCGTGGATCGTGAAGTAGTCCACGCCCTGCTCGGCCTGCTTGCGCAGGCTCTCGAGGATCACCTCGATCGTGAGGTCCTCGATCTTCCGGCCGAGGATCATCGAGTAGATCGGCACGGTGCCGATGGGCACGCGCGAGGCCTTCACGATCGCCTCGCGGCAGGCGTCGAGATCGCCGCCCGTCGAGAGATCCATGACGGTGTCGGCGCCCCAGCGCACCGACCACTCCATCTTCTCGACCTCCTCGTGCGTGCCGCTCGAGACGGGGCTCGCGCCGAGGTTCGCGTTCACCTTCGTCTTGCTCGCGCGGCCGATGACCATCGGCACGAGCTTCATCGCGCGGTGCTTCACGTTCGATGGAAGGATCATGCGGCCGGCCGCGATCTCGTCGCGCACCTGCTCGGCCGTGAGGTGCGTCTCGACCTTGTCGGCCACGTACTGCATCTCGGGCGTGATCGTGCCGAGGCGCGCGTGCTCGAGCTGCGTGACGGGGACGAAGCCCGCGGGTGCGATCGCGAAGCCGGTGGACGCATCGCGCGTCCAGCCGTCGGGCAGGAAGTCCCACGCGGTCTTGTCGCTCGGCGCGGGCATGCCCGGCGTGTCGGGGGAGCTGTAGCTGCGCGGGCCGCCGACGTCGGCGGGGTTGGCGAAGCTCCCGGGGCTCGTGCCGGCGCGGGTGGACGACGGATGGTGCGCGCCTCGCAGCGGCAGCGTGTGAATGGGCATGACGGCTCCTTCTTCGACGAGTCGCGTTCCCTACGCCGGTACGAGCCGGATCAGGTTCCCGGGTGCTTCTCAGCCCCGCCGACCATTCGGCGGGGCGCCCCGAGCGACGTCGTGACGGCGGACCATAGCAGCCAGGCCGGGCCGCGGGTGGGGCGCTCCGCTCCGCAAGCGGACGCGGCGTCCTGAGCTTCGCTACGACCCCACCTCACGGCCCTCACGTTGCGCGGAGCTGGAGACGACGGAGCCGGGCGGCGGGGTGCGGCGTGCCCGTGCCCGATCGCTCCCGGCGCGGCGAACTCGAACCATCGAGGACCGTCCCCATCTCGGCCCTCAGATGCATTTCTGCAGGACCGTCCCGGTTTCTGCAATTATGCAGGACCGTCCCGGAATTGCGCTCACCTGCGGCGGATGGTGACGTCGCCTTGGTGGTCGAGGGGGACGACGTAGAGCTCGAGGCGGTGATCGACGAGGCGGAAGCCGTGCTGCTCGGCGATCTTGCGCTGGAGGGCCTCGATCTCGTCGTTCTGGAACTCGATCACCTTGCCGGACTGCACGTCGATCAGGTGATCGTGGTGCTCGTCGGGCATCTCCTCGTAGCGGGCGCGTCCGTCGCCGAAGTCGTGGCGCTCGAGGATCGCGGCCTCTTCGAAGAGGCGCAGCGTGCGGTAGACGGTGGCGAGGCCGATCTTCTTGTCGATCAGCGAGGCGCGCTCGTAGACGGTCTCGACGTCCGGGTGGTCGATGGAGTCCGAGAGCACGCGCGCGATGATCCGCCGCTGCTCGGTCATGCGCAGGCCCTTGTCGAGGCAGCGCTTCTCGATCCGCGAGGTGGTCACGCGGCGACGCTATCACAGGGTCGGATCACGTGCGTGTCCTCACCATCAGGGCGTGAGCGAGAACGCGCGGCTCGCTTCGTCCGCGGCGTAGCGGTGGGCCGGATCGACGTCGGAGAACGTCGTCGTGGTCACGTCACCGGAGACTTCCGTCATGACCATGCGCGTGAGCGACTCGCCGCGGCCCTCGAAGCGGATCTCGCGGAGGAAGGTCGTGAGCGGCGCGCCGCGGGGGCGCAGGACGAGGGCCCAGCCGCCGTCGGCGGGCTCGACCGTGAGCGTGTACGTCCGCTCGAGCGCGGCGCGATCGCCGACGAGGAGGGTGAGGAACGAGTCGACGAAGGAGCGCACCACGGGCTGGCTCGCGAGATCGATGCGGCTCGTGGTGTGGCCGTCGCTCATGCGGAGCGTGCCCTGATCGATGAGCACGACCTGCGGGCTCGGGCGCGTGGTGCGTCGCGCCATGCGCGCGGACGAAGCGCCCGAGGCGCCGCGGGCGTAGTCGATCGTGCCCTCGCTGACGACGGGGCTCGAGAGCAGCGCGATGCGCTTCTCCTCCCTGTAGCGACAGCGCAGGCCCGGGATGCGCGCCATGCGCGCGAGGATTGCGTCGACCGAGGGAGGCGCCTCGCGAGTCTCCTGGGCAGAAGCGATCGCGGGCCCCGCCACCGGACCGAAGAAGCCCGTGGGGAGGCCGAGGACGAGGAGGGCGGCGGCGAGGCCCGCGATGCGAGGCACGGGGACAACGACGCGCGAGGGTCGAGCACGATTCACGACGCCGACGATGTTCCCGACTCGAGGGCTCGTCGAGCCATCGTCCGCCGCGGGGGTGGGAGGTCCGATGCTCGGACCTCCTCGGCCCTCGGTCTGCGGAGCTCGCCCTGATTCCCACTCAGGCGTCCCTCGGACGTCGCGGAGACTCTCGCTTCTCGGCCATTCGAGAGGTGCCGGATCTCGAGAGCCCCGTCTCGGCTGGACCTCTGGTCGCAGTTCTCGGACTTCGCGTGGCAGTCAAAGGAGCGATGGAGGCGGGGCTCGTCCCCCGCCTTCGCCCCTCCACCCCCGCCTTCGCCCCAACACCGAACACGCAGCTCACCGTCGTGGCTCGGGTTGGAGCTCGCACGCAGTGTTCGTCATGCGTGTGAGCACGGACGCCGAGCGCCGCGACGGTGCGGTTCGTCCGTCACACGTCCGCGACAGCGTCCGGCAGGTGCGAGGGGAGTCGCGAGCACCGCGCCGCACCAGTCACGTGCAGACGCGACGGTCGCCACGGTGCCCGCTGCGTCACGGCGCGCACCACGACGCTGCGTCGCGGGTCCGTCCCCTCGGCCCTGCCGGTGGCTTCGCGTCGTTCTCGAAGCGAGCCGTGGACTCGTGTTGCCTGCTCGTCTCTGAGCGAGGCGGGGGACGAGCCCCCGCCCTACCTCCAAGACGCCGGTGAGGCTCGATGGCTCGCGCGCGACGCGGGGGACGAGCTCCTGCCCTACCTCCAGAACGCGCGCGACGCGGGGGACGAGCTCCTGCCCTACCTCCAGAACGCGCGCGAGAAACGGGGGACGAGCCCCCGCCCACCTCCGAGGCGCCCGTGAAGGAACGCAGCGCAGTCTGCGAGCACGTGAGGCTCGAGGCCTCGCGCGCAGTGTTCTTCATGCGTGTGAGCACGGACGCCGAGCATCGCGACGGTGCGACTCGTCCGTCACGCGTCCGCGACAGCGTCCGGCAGGTTCGAGGGGAGTCGCGAGCACCGCGCCGCACCAGTCACGTGCAGACGCGACGGTCGCCACGGCGCCCGCTGGGTCGCGGCGCGCACCACGACGGTCGCGACGGCGCCTGCTGGGTCGCGGCGCGCACCACGACGGTCGCGACGGCGCCTGCTGGGTCGCGGCGCGCAACCACAACCGAACGTCGCGGGCTCATGCGTGTGAGCACGGACCCCGAGCCCCGCTCAGCGGGGTGGGTGGGGCATGAGGCGCTTCCACCATCGATTGCTCATGAAGGGGTGCTCGACCAGGAGGTAGTACGCGAGGAAGACGGGGAAGAGCAGGGCGAACACGAGCGCGCCGTAGCCGAGCGTGTCGATCCAGTACGCGCCGTGCGCGTGTGAGGCCCCGAAGAGATCGGCGGCGAAGACGTAGCGCCAGCCGAACATCACGAGGAGGTAGTGGAAGAGGTAGATCGAGTAACACATGCCTCCGAGCAGGCGCACCGGCGTCCAGCCGAGGAAGGCGCGCGTGCCCACGGAGCGGAAGGACGCGACGAAGGCGATGAAGAGGGCGGCCGCGATCGCGAGGTCCTTCATCGGGATGGGCGCGGTGGCGACGAAGGGCAGGGCGCACCAGGCGGGGATCGCGACGAGATCCCAGCGCCACGAGGTGCTGGGCTCGGTCTTCCAGTCCACGACGTAGAGATCCGCGAGGAGAAAGCCCGCGGCGAAGTAGGGGATCTGCGTGAGGATCGAGAGCGGCGGCTCGTGGCCCGCGTTGCGCGCGAGCTCGACGAGCACGGCGGAGAGCACGATGGACGACACGAGCGCCACGCGTCTCGTGCGAGCGCGCTTCACGAGGAACACGCGCGCCAAGAGGGGCGCGAGCAGATAGAACTGCACCTCGATCTCGAGCGACCAGGTCACCATGTTGATGGCCTGCGGGTGGAAGGCGCCGTAGACGAGGTTGTGCACGTAGAAGAGGCTCGCGAGCGCGTGCCGCAGGGTGATCGCGGGGTCGCGGCCGACGAGCAACCAGGCCGCGGTGAAGATCGCGAGCGCGATCGCGTAGGGCGGCTCGATGCGCGTGAGGCGGCGCAGGAAGTACGCGCGCAGATCGACGCGCTCCTCACCGAGCACGCGCTCTTGCACGAACGGCACGCCGAGGATGAAGCCGCTGATCACGAAGAAGAGCTCGACGCCGACGCGCAGGTCGTAGAGCGTGCGCAGGCCCGGATCGGGGCTGACCGAGCGATCGACGGTCGTCGCCACGATCGCGAGCTGGAAGTGCTGGAGGAACACCAGCGCCATCGCGAGCCAGCGCAGGCCATCGAGCGCCGGGATGTACCGGCCCCCCGAGGTCACCCGCGTGAGGCGTCGAACCAGCCAGTTGCTGGATCCGGTGCTCTGAGCACTGCTCGCTTCGGTGCTCTGAGCACTGCTCGCGTCGGTGCTCTGAGCACTGCCCGCGTCGGTGCTCTGAGCACTGCTCGCTTCGGTGCTCTGAGCACGCGACACGGGCGGAAGGGTGCCAGGGAGCCGATAGCGACGTCCACCGGACCGCGTCTCACGCTGTGACACACGGAAATTCAGGCGAAACAAACACGTCACACGTCGTGACACAAATAGGTGTGGCGCGTGTCACACGTCGTGTTACAACCCGCTCATGGCTGACGAGGACACGAAGGGCTCCGAGCGCGAGGCAGCGGGTCGGGATCGCGCGAGCGACGAGCGGGAGGCTGCCCGCAAGGAGCGCGTGCTCCACACGCGGGTGCCAGCGGTGCTCGAGGACGAGCTCAAGCGCCTCGCGACGAACCTGAAGATGCCGGTCTCGAACGTGGTCCGCGCGATCCTCGAGGACGCGATCGAGGCCGTCGAGGTGGTGGGCGTGCGCGCCGAGGACGAGCTCAAGGGCTTCGTCACCAAGCTGTCCGAGCAGCGCGAGGCGATCCGGCAGGGCGCGAGCCAGGCCGGTCGCAAGAAGAGCGACGTGCGTCCGCGTGACGAGCGCTCGGACGATGAGCGCAAGCCCCGCGAGGAGCGCACCGCGCCGGCGGTCACCGAGCCCGTGTGCCCCGAGAGCGACGCTTCACTCGACGACGTGATCGGCTTCCAGCGCCTCACGCTCCGCACCGACTCGCCCTGCACCGTGTGCGGGCGCGTGCTCGCTCGCGGCACCGAAGCGTGTCGCGGCGTGCGCGACGACGGAGGGCCCCGTGTCCTCCTCGGCCCGCGCTGCAGCCTCTTGCCGATCAGCGAGTGAGCGCGCGGCGCGAGCCGCGACCTCCGCACCCCGAGCCCTTCGACCGACGTGCCGCACCGCGGACGCGAACGGCGGAGCCGCGCCCGAACCTCTTCTCTCTCTCTCTCTCGCTCTCTCTCTCTCGACCAGGAGCCCGCCATGACGAACACGAACGAGACCACCACCACCGAGTCCATCACCGAGACCACGAACACGCTCCGCGCCGGAGCGCGCGAGACGAACGACGCTGCGCCCGCGGAGGCCAGCGACGCCGCGCATGTGGAGAGCGACCCGCGCGTCGAGCGCACGGTCGAGGCGGCGGGCCGCATCGTCGAGGCCGCCGTCGACATCGGTCGCGCGTGGGCTGCGTACGGCCTTCGTGTGGGCAAGCTCGCGCTCGAGACGCACGCGCAGACGATGGGCAAGCTCGCCGGCGCGCTCGGTGAGATCGACCGCACGATCGAGGCGCGCCACGACGCCACGCCGCGCACGGACGACGCCGCGTCCGCGCGCTGACCCGATCACGGGCCGTGTGCTCGCCTCGTCGTCTCTCGCGGGCGAGACGACGAGCGCTACGCGGCACCACGACCCGTCTGGCCCGCACCGCCACTCACCCTCGCAGGAGAACGACACCATGCCCCCCTATGATCGACGCCGCGCCGAGGAGGCCTTCGAGGCCGCACGTGTGGAGCGCGCCCGCATGATCACCCGCGCCCTCGCGCACGCCTTCGAGACCCTCGCGCGCTTCTTCCGCGACATGAGCACGCGCGAGCTGCCGACGCCCCCGGACGACATCTCCTCGATGACCGCGGCCTGAGCGGCGAGCCCGTCCCACGGGCAGCACGCGGCGCGGGCCGGAACGCCGTATGATGCGCGCCGCATGGTCGTCCTCGTCACGGGCTTTCCCACGAGCTTCCTCGCGACGCGTGTCGTGAAGAAGCTGCTCGCCGAAGACCGCGAGCTCGAGGTGCGCTGCGTGGTGCCGGCGCGCTTCCACGAGCGCGCCGAGGAGCTGCGCGCGGCGCTCACGCCCGACGCACGCAAGCGGCTCACGGTGCTGGAGGGCGACGTCACGGCCCTCGACATGGGTCTCTCGGGCGCCGAGTACACGGCCCTCGTGCGCGACGTGACGCGCATCCACCACTGCGCCGCCGCGACGTACCTCGGTGTCGATCGCGCGGCTGCCGAGCGCCTCAACGTGGGCGGCGTGCGCGAGCTGCTCGAGCTCGCCGACAACGCTCGGCGCCGCACGGCCGATCCCTCGCGCGCGCGCTTCGACAGGCTCGTGCACTGGTCGAGCGCGCTCGTCGCGGGCTCGCGCCGCGGCATCGTGCGCGAGGACGAGCTCGTGCGCGCGGGCTTCCGCAACGCCGTCGAGGAGACGCGCTTCGCGGGCGAGGCGCTCGTGCGCGAGGCCATGAAGAAGGGTCTGCCGGTCACGATCCTGCGGCCGTCGATCCTCGTCGGCGACGCCAAGACCGGTGAGATCGATCGCCTCGAGGGGCCCTACCTCCTCATCCTCCTCATGCTCTCCACGCCGATCGACCTGCGTGTGCCGCTGCCGGGGCGTGGTGACGTGCCGCTCAACCTCGTGCCCATCGACTACGTCGTCGACGCGGGCTGCGCGATCGCGGCCGACGCCCGATCGGTCGGCCGCACGTTCCACCTCGTAGACCCTCGGCCCGCCACCGCGCGCGCGGTGTTCGAGCGCATCGCCAAGGCGCTCGGTCGCCCCGCACCCCGCGGCTCGCTCCCCACGCAGCTGGCCACTGCCGTCCTGCGCACGCCGGGCCTCGAGAAGCTCGCGCACGTGCCGCGCGCGTTCCTCGAGCAGCTCGCCGTCGAGGTCGCTTACGACGATCGCAACACGCGTGAGCTGCTCGCGGGCACGGGCATCCGCTGCCCGGCGTTCGAGCAGTACGTCGACGTGATGGTCGACTACGTGCGCGCCCAGCAGGTGAAGGACCGCCCTGCGGAGGTCGTCGCCGAGGTCTCGCTGCACGAAGACGCGAGCGACCCGCTCGGCTGAGCGCCGACCGGATCGAGGGTCCAGCCCGACCCGCGCCGCTTCGGACCATCGAGTCGACGCAACGTCCAGGCGCTCGTGCCGATGGGGGCGGCATGACGCACACGCCGCACGACGCGCTCTTCAAGGCCGTCTTCTCCTCGCCCGAGCACGCGGACGAGGTGCTGGGCGAGCTGATCCGCCCGGACGCGTCGGCGAGCCTCGTGCTCCGGGCGATCAGTTCTTGCCGGACGGATCCGTCGAGCCTTCGCCGCGGAGGGCGCGCGCGGTGGCTGCGTAGACGGCCGGGGTGAAGAGCTCGAAGAGCTCGCCTTGTGCGTCGCGCGAGACCGACGCGCCTTCGAGCGCGCTCACGACCTGCTCGATCACCTCGAAACGCACGGCCAGTCGGTAGTAATCGTCCTCACGCACGTCGCCCATGCGCGAGAGCGACTGCTCGAGCAGCGGGCGATCGCGCGGCAGCACCTCGAGGTGCGCCATCCAGCCGGGCTGCTCGGCGCCGGCGATGGCCTCGCGCGCCATGCCCATCGGGTTGAAGAAGAGGAACACGTGCTCGAGCTCCAGGCGGTGGCCGCTCGGATCGCCCTCCTCCAGGTGCCAGCGCCCGTGGCCGAGCGTACGACGCACGACCTCGCCGAAGTACGCGCCCGCCGCGAGCACGACGAGCCCGAGGATCTCGTCGGTTCGGTCCGCCTCGCCGAGGTTCGAGAGGTAGTGGTCGAGGATCGGCAGCGTCTCCGGGGTGCCATCGAGCTCGATGCCGACCGCGCGACGCACGTACTCGGTGCACGCGCGCGAGAGCTCGTCGATCGAGGCCATCGGGGCGGAAGTCTTGGTCTCTTCGTCCATCGCGGCCGAGCGTAGGGCCCCGCGGGCCTGAACGCCCGTCGGGCTTCTGTCCGGGTGGACGGCCGTGTTACCGATCCCCGCGCGCCGCGAGAGCGCGCGCTCGAGGTGTCATGCGCAAGGCCGATCACGACGAGCCGACGTACGAAGGCCGCGCTGGGCGAACGCGGCGCGAGATCGTCCATTTCACGACCGCCGATGGAGTCGCCAAGAGCGCGGCCGTCACGCGCGTCGTCAACCTGGGCACCGACCCACAGCTGCGCGATGCGCTCCTGGGCGGCTCGCTGCACCGCGCCGAAGGCGGCGAGGATCTCGCGATCGCCGTGGTCGTCCACGATCCGGGCGCGCGGCGCGTGGTGATCCACCTGCCCGAGCCGATCCGCCACCACGAGCTCGCCGAGCGAACGCGTTGGCTCACGCTCCTCGGCGAGGACCGCGAGAGCCCGCTGCCCCGCTACGCGCAGGAGCCGCGCGTCGCCGTGGGCCTCACGCAGCTGCGCGCGATCCTCAGCGAGCCCACGGGCGCGGCCGTCGCGCGTCGCGAGGGTCAGCTCGCGCAGAAAGAAGAGAACGTCGCCAAGCGCGAGGAGCTGGTCATCACGCGGGAGCAGCGCCTGCGTGAGCGGGCCGAGCAGATCACGCGACGCGAGGACGAGATCCGCGAGCGGGCCGAGGAGAACGAGGCCGGGCAGCGCGACCTCGCGATGCGCGAGTCCGAGCTCGAGTCGCGCCTCCTGGCACTGGTCGATCGCGAGCGAGCCCTCGCCGACAAGGAGCGCGCGCTCGCGGAGCGCGAGAAGAGCTCGGCCGGCCTGCTCGTCGCGCCGCTTCCCGACGTGCCCAAGGAGCCGATCGCGGAGGAGGGCACGAGCCCGCGAAAGAAGACCGTGTCCCAACCGCCTGCCGCGCGGCTGCCGAGCGTGCCGCCGCCCGCCGCCGCTGCGCCCCGCGGGACGCTCGCGCCGCCGTCGCCGATCGCCGCGATCGTCCCCGACGACGACGTCGAGGAGATCGACGACCTGGATCCGATCTCGACGAGCCCCGGCGTCAAGAGCCACGCCTCGGGCCGCTTCGCTCCGCCAGCGGCGCTGCGAGAGCCCGACGCGATGGAGGTGCGCGACTCGCAGGTGGTCGAGCAGGTCCCCAACGATGCGGTCGAAGAGCTCGTCGACGAGGAGGACCTCGAGGAGGAGGTCGACGACGCGATGCTCTCGACGCGCGAGGACGTGACGGGCCTGCACACCGTCCCCGAGCGCAACGACGACGAGCCGATGCTCGTCGGCACCGCGAGCGAAGAGGGCGTCGCGATCTCCGCGGACCTCTCGGGCCCGCGCACGGCGATCGCGAGCGTGGTCGCGCGCGACGACGACCGCGTGCCCGTGGACGTGCGAGAGCGCGAGCTCGGCTGGAAGGTCGGCGAAGGGGTGGAGCTCTTCGTGCGCACGGACGCGGCGCGCGTGCAGACGCTCGGCGCTCCGATCGAGCTCGACCTCCTCGTGCAGCTGCCGCCGGCCGACGCGGCCACGGAGCTGCGCGCGCTCGTTCTCGTCACCCTGCTCGACCCCGCGCGTGCACGTCTCGCGCGCATCGCGCTCGATCCGCGCGACGCCGCCGATCGGCTCCTCCTCGAGGCCATGCGCCGCAAGCTCGACGTGAAGGTGATCCTCCACGACGGCACGAACCGACTCGCGGAGGTGCGCGTGGTGGTGCCGCGCGAGCTCAACGTCGCGCGCATCCTCGAGCGCAGCTCCCGCCTCCGGCCCGAGGGAGGCCTCGCGCCCGACGCGAAGGAGCGGGCGGTGAACCTCGAGACGCCGCTGCCCGACGGCCACGTGCTGCTCGGCGACGCGCTCGATCGGGCGGCCGACTCCGGCGCGCTCCGGCTGGTCATCCGCGACGTCGCGGAGGCCATCACGACCGAGCGGCTGGACGACGCGATCGTCTACGCGTCGGTGCCGAAGGACACGATCGACGCGACCGTCGCGCGCGTGATCGAGCGCGCGCTCGCGAGCGGCCTCGCGCTTCCCTCGCAGCTCACCGAGCGCGCCGTCGCGACGGGGCTGGCCACCGACGTGGGCGAGCTCGTCTCGCGACAGATCTCGGCGTTCCGCGCGACGACGCAGGCCGAGGGCTCGGGCCTCTCCGCGGAGGCGATCGCCGAGAACTGGGAGCGCCTCCTCGCGAGCGCGACCGACAACGAGATCGCGCTCGACTCCGAGACCCACGACCTCGCGCACGAAGCGATCCGACGCGTGCGCGGCGCGACGCCGAGCGTGCCTCCGGGCGGTGAGGTCGATCCGGCGCGCATCGCGGAGGCCGGCATCCCCGAGCTCTTGCTGATGCTCGATCACCCCCGCTACCGACGTGCGGCGGCGATCTCGCTCGCCGAGCGCGCGGGCGCCGAGCACGTCGAGGCACTCTGCAAGGCCGTGCGCAAGATGCCGCGTCACGAGGTCGTGCGCGTGGTGCCCGCGATCGCGAAGATCGGCGAGGAGGCGGGCGACGCCTTGATCGATGGGCTCTCGGCGAAGAAGACCTTCGTGCGTCACGCGTTCGCCATCGCCCTCGGTCACCTCAAGCTGCGCCGCGCCGTCGTGCCGCTGCTGCACGTGCTCCGCGAAGAGCAGAGCGAGGTGTGGAAGGACGTGGCGCGCGTCGTCGGCACCTTCGGCAACGCGAGCCTGCGCGCGATCACGCGACAGACCAGCGACACCAAGACCGACGAGCGCACGATCCGCGCGCTCGCGCACCTGGCCAACCACGGCTGCGAGGAGGCGCTCGTGCAGATGACCAAGGAGAGCGACGCACGCGCGGCGCGCCTGGCGGTGCACGCGCTCGCCCAGCGCGAGAGCGCGCGCGAGTGGGAGGACCAGGTCCTCGGCAAGCGGAGCACCGACAGCACCGAGGCGACGCTGCTCTTCGCGCGCCGCTTCTACGAGGAGCTCGAGGGCAAGGCGCCCGAAGGCGAGCTCGCCCTCGGCGCGGAGTCCGACTGACGGGTCGGGCTCGCGCCGGGAGGGCGTCGCGCGCGATTCGTTCGCCGGCCGCCAGCGAGACGGGCGCGTCGAGGCGATCGGCGATATGGCTCGCCGCGCATGATCCGCCTCGATCAGATCTCGAAGCAGCACGGCCAGCAGATCCTCTTCCTCGAGGCCTCGATGAGCGTCTTCCGAGGAGAGAAGATCGGCCTCGTCGGGCCCAACGGCTCGGGCAAGTCCACGATCTTCCGCCTCATCGTCCGCGAAGATCAGGCCGACGCGGGCAGCGTGGTGATCGAGAAGGGCCTCTCGATCGGCTACTTCAGCCAGGACGTGGGCGAGATGAAGGGGCGCTCCGTGGTCGAAGAGGCCATGGCCGGCGCGGGCGAGCTCTCGAGCCTCCTGCACGAGCTGCGCGAGCTCGAAGCGAAGATGGCCGACCCCGAGCACGCCGACACGATCGAGGCGACGGTCGAGCGCTTCGGCGAGGTGCAGGCGCGCTTCGACGAGCGCGGCGGCTACGCGTTCGAGGCCAAGGCGCGGGAGATCCTCGCGGGCCTCGGCTTCCACGCCGACGTCGTCGACGCGGACGTGGGCAAGCTCTCGGGCGGCTGGAAGATGCGCGTCGCGCTGGCGCGCATCCTCCTCATGAAGCCGGACGTGCTCCTGCTCGACGAGCCGACCAACCACCTCGACATCGAGTCCATCCTCTGGCTCGAGCAGTTCCTCCGCCAGTTCGAGGGCGCGCTCGTCATGACCTCGCACGACCGCGAGTTCCTGAACCGCCTCGTGACGAAGATCGTCGAGATCGACTCCGGCGAGCTCACGACCTACACGGGCAACTACGACTTCTACGTCGGCCAGCGCACGATCGCCGAGCAGCAGAAGGAAGCGCAGTTCGCGCGCCAGCAGGCGATGCTCGCGAAGGAAGAGGCCTTCATCGCGCGCTTCAAGGCGCGCGCGAGCCACGCCGCGCAGGTGCAGTCCCGCGTGAAGAAGCTCGAGAAGATCGAGCGCGTCGAGCCGCCCAAGCGCCGCAGCGTGATCGAGTTCGACTTCGTGAAGCCCCCGCGCTCGGGCGACGACGTCGCCAAGCTCGAGCACGTCCACAAGGCCTACGGCCAGCGCGTGATCTACGACGACGTCGACTTCCTCGTCCGGCGCAAGGAGCGCTGGTGCGTCATGGGCGTCAACGGCGCGGGCAAGTCCACGCTGCTCAAGCTCATCGCGGGTGAGAGCCAGCCGGACAAGGGCTCCGTGACGATCGGCGCGAGCGTGAAGCTCGGCTACTTCGCGCAGCACGCGATGGAGGTGCTCGACCCGACGCACACCGTGCTCGAGTCCCTCGAGTGGCAGCACCCCAAGGCGAGCAAGGGCGCGCTCCGCACGCTGCTGGGCGCCTTCGGCTTCTCCGGCGACGACCACGACAAGCCCTGCCGCGTGCTCTCCGGCGGCGAGAAGGCGCGCGTGGTGCTCGCGGGCATGCTCTTCGATCCGCCCAATTTCCTCGTGCTCGACGAGCCGACGAACCACCTCGACATGGAGACCAAGGAGATGCTCGTGAAGGCCCTCGGGGACTTCGACGGCACCATGCTCTTCGTCTCGCACGATCGAACCTTCCTCCGCGCGCTCTCGAACCGCGTGCTCGAGCTGAGCGGCCCGATCGACGGCAAGCGCCTGCCCCCGCGCCTCTACGGCGGCGGCTACATCGAGTACGTCGCCTCGACGGGCCGCGAGGCCCCCGGCGTAGGCTGAGCCACACTCCCGGTCACGTTCCGGAGCGTCGTGTGTTGGGACTCCCCGGAGGCCCCATGCACACCTGCCGCTCGATCGACGTCCTCACGCTCGCCCTCGTGCTCACGCCCTGTTCACTCGCGTGTGGCGGCGCACCGAGCACGCCCGACGCCGGCTTCGTGGCGGACGCGCCCCAGGCCGTCGATGCGGGGGCGCCCGACGCGATCGCGCTGGATGCGCCGCTCCGCGACGGCGTGAGCGTGCTGGCCGGGCCCGACGACGACTTCGAGCTCGGAGATCTCGAGCCCCTCGCCGCGATCGTCGGCGACGCCGAGCTCGTGGGCATCGGAGAGAGCGTGCACACGACGGGCGGCCAGATCCGCATGCGCGCGCGCATGATCCGCTGGCTCGTCACGCACGCGGGTGTGCGCGAGATCGTGATCGAGTCGCCGCGCACGGCGATCGAGACGCGCACCGAGCCCTACGTACGGAGCTGCGAGGGCGACGCCGAGGAGGCCGCGACGGGCCTGCACTCGATCTGGTGGGATCGCTCGACGCCCGCGCTGCTCGGCTGGCTCTGCACCTGGAACGCCGAGCACCCCGCCGAGCGCGTGCACGTGCGCGGCGTCGACATCCGGCAGCCGTGGGACGACGCGCCCGCGCTGCGCGCCTTCTACACGAGCCATGCGCCCGCGCGCGCGCCGCTCGCCGAGGCGATGTCGCGCTGTCTCGGTGCGGGATACGCGAGCGAGCTCGCGTTCTTCTCCGACCCGACGGTGCTCCGCTACTACGGAGAAGGTGGCGCGCTCGCGACGCCCGAGGCCGATCACCTCGCCTGCCTCGAGGCCGCCGATGCCGTGATCGCGGACCTCGCTGCGCACCGCAGCGAGCTCGTGCTCGCGAGCTCCGAGCGCGAGGTGGAGCTCGCGCGCCTCGCGGCCGTGTCGATGCGGGCGTTCGACGAGACGATCTTCCACCTGAGCCGCGGCGAGCTCGTGAACGGCCCGCGCGACGCCGCGATGGCCGACGTGCTCCTCACACTGAGGCGCCTCGATCCGCCGAGCGGTCGCGGCGTGCTCTTCGCGCACGACGGGCACGTGATGCGCGACTCGAGCGCGGTGCGCACCGCACAGTGGCGCGACGTGGAGAACCTCGCGACGCTCGTCGATCGCGAGCTCGACTACGTGGCGATCGGGCAGATCTCGAGGCTCGCGCGGACCGACTGGCTGGGGGGCCCACAGACCGTGCGTTTCGAGACGAGCGACGCCCTCGAGGTCGCGCTCGACGCGATCGGGCCCTCGCTCTTGCTCGATCTGCACGCGCCCGCGACGCCGGTGACCGACGAGCTCCAGCACGTGGGCTTCGACACGATGCGCCCTGCGCAGCACTACGACGCGCTCGTGTACCTCCGCGAATCGCCTGCGAACGAGTACTTCCGCGATCCGCGACCGGGCTCGTGAGAGCACGCGTCGTGTGGTGAGGGCCGCGGGCGCCCGTCCGCTCGAGAGACGCCCGTCCGCTCGAGAGACGCCCGTCAGCTCGAGAGACGGAACCGGAGCTCGAAGCTCGTCCCGGTGCTCTGCGTGCTGGGCGAGAGCGTGGTGCCGGCGCTGCTCGTGCGTGTCTCTCGGCCGGCCTCGGTGCGGCTCTCGACCGAGATCGTTCCGCCGTGCTGCTCGACGAGGTTGCGCACGATCGAGAGCCCCAGGCCCGTGCCCTTGCCCTCGCCCTTGGTGGTGAAGAAGGGCTCGAAGATGCGCGCGAGGTTCTCGGCGGGGATGCCGGGCCCGTTGTCGGAGATGCGCACGACGAGCGTGTCGGGGCGCCCCTCGACGGACTTGCCCTCGACGGCGACCGAGAGCTTGGGGCGGGGCGCATCGATCGCGCCGCGGCGCGGATCGTTGGCCATGGCCTGGCTCGCGTTGGTGATGAGGTTCACGAAGATCTGGTGGAGCTGGCCGCGCACGGCCTCGATGGGCGCCAGATCCTGCGCGTAGCTGCGCTCGACGAGCACGCCGGCCTCGTCGAGCACGTGCTCGCAGAAGCCCAGGGACTGCTCGAGGACCTCGATCATCGAGACCTTCGCCGCGGTCTCGCTGCTCGGGCGCGCATAGGTCACGAGGTCGCGCGTGAACTTCGTCATGCGCGCGGCGCTCTCGACGATGCGGCCGAGCTTGTCGAGGTCACTCGGGTCCGCTCCGCCGCGCTTGCCCTTGCCGAGGAGGTACTCGGAGTAGACCGTGATGCTCGTCAGCGGGTTGTTGAGCTCGTGGAGCACACCCGCCGCGAGCTGGCCGAGCGTCGCGAGCTTCTCGGCGTGGAGGATCTGCAGCTCGAGGCGCTGCACGTCCGAGAGATCTTCGCCCATCGCGACGATCGCGCCGACGGTGCCGTCGGTGTCGAGGATGGTCGCGGTGTTCCACCGCGTGCGCGTGATCGAGCCGTCTCGCTTGGTGATGCGCAGCTCGAAGCTCGCGGTCGAGCGACCGGCGAGCACGGCCTCGAAGGTCGCGCCGACGCGCTCTCGGTGCTCCTCGCTCCGCAGGATCGCGACGAGGTCCTTGCCGAGCACGGCCTCGAGCGGGGCCTCGATGAGCGCCAGCGCGGGGCGATTCACCGCGCGCACCGTGCGGTCGGGCGCGATCGCGATGATCGGGCCGCGCGCGTGCTCGAACATCTCCTGCAGGTATCGGCGCAGGAACTCCTCGTTCTGGCTCACCCGCAGACGCCCGATGGCGGCGCCGAGCTTCTCGGCGAAGAGCGCGAGCACGGGCTCGAGCGGACGCAGGCGCGCCGCGTCGTTCGATTCGAGCGTCACGATCGCGATCGGCTGCCCGCCGTCGGCGGCGATCACGTCGATGGCCTCGCTCGTGCCCCGCACGATCGGCTCTGCGCGCTCGACGATGCGCACGGACGGCACCGTGACGCCGGACTCGGTCGGCTCGTTGCCCTCGCCCAGCAGCGCGGCGAGCGCGCGCGAGCGGAGGAGCGCCGCCCGCGAGATCGCGACGCGGGCCTGAGGGGACGCGTCGCTCAGCTCGGCGCTCGCGACGTACCAGGAGACCAGCAGCTCCCCGCCGCGGGGCAGCTGCGCGAACATCCGCACGCCCACCTCCACGCCGGGCAGGACCAGGCGCAGCGCGTCGACGAACGCACGCGCGATCTCGGGCTCGTCGGCCTTCTCGCGCAGATCGGCCTCGAGCTCGTGGCCCGCGCGCAGGGCCGCATCGAGCGTCCACTCGGGCGCGGGCAGGTGCGAGGGGCGCGGCGCCGAGATGCTCTCGCGCAGCGGGCGATCCTGCGGGATGGGCCACGCGCGATCCGGACGCGACTCGCGCAGCGCCTCGACCGCCGGCCGTGAGCCGGGGTTCTCGTAGGTGCCCGAGACGGGCTCACCCACGCGCGAGTCGCGCTTGTCGGGCTTCTGCGTCGGATCCGCCACTACTGCTTCGCTCCGGAGGATCGGGGACGCTCACTGTCGGGCGTCCTCGAGGATTCTTCGCTCGACGATGATTCGGTCGTGGAGCGGTCCAAGTCCAGGATCTTCTGCGATCCCACGTAGGACTTCGTCTCGTACCGCGTGATCTTGCCGATCTTGCGGACGATGTCGGCCATGCGATGCGCCTCGGACGAGATGACCGAGACCGCGCGGTGCACCGGGTCCGTCTCCGGCGTCTTGCGCAGGAGCAGCTCGGAGTAGGCGATCACGCTCGTGAGGGGCTGGTTCAGCTCGTGCGCCGCCGTGCCGGCGAGCTCGGCGATCAGCGCCTGGCGCTCGGTGTGCGCGAGCTTCTCCTGCGCCTCGGACAGGCGCAGCTCGATGCGGAGCTTCTCTCGGAGGTCGGTGAACACGCCGACCGTGCCCGAGGGGCGCCCCTGGCCGTCGCGGATCTGGGCGGCCGAGAGCTGCACCGGCACCCGCTTTCCATCGCGGTCGAGCACCTCCCAGCGGATCGCCTCGAGGCGGCCGGGTCCGCCGTACTGCGGCGAGCGGATCATCCGCATCACCTCGCGCGCGCCGTCGTCCGGATAGAGCACCGTGACCGACTTCTTGCCGACGACCTCGCTCGCCTTCCACCCCGTGATGCGCTCGGCGCCGGGGTTGAAGAGGAGGATCTCGCCCGTGGCGCTCGCCGCGATGATCGCGTCGACGCTCGCGCGGATGATCGACTCGAGGAAGTCCTTGGTCTTGGCGAGCTCGAGCGCGATCGTGCGCTCGGTCGTGACGTCGCGGAAGGAGAACAGGACGGCGCCGTCGGTCTCCTGGAGGGGCGAGAACGAGCACGAGAAGACGAACGTCTCGGGCTTGCCACCCTCGACCTCGCGCGTGATGCGGAGGTCGACGCCGTGCGGGTAGAGGCCGCGCTCGACGCCCTTCCAGAGGCGCATCGCCTTGATGCGGTCGCGGCGATCGAGGAGCGCCACGAGGGGCTTGTCGCGCACCGCGTTCTCGTCGATGCCGGCGATCTCGTACGCGCGCGGGTTCGCGAAGAGCACGCGGCCCTGCGCGTCGACCGCGACGAGCCCGTCGGCCGCGGACGTGAAGAGGTTCGCGTAGCGCTTGAGGTTGCGCAGGCGACGCTCGGCCTCGAAGCGCGCGAAGCTGACCTGTTGCGTCTGGTCGCGCAGCGTCTGCATCACGCGCGCGTTGCGGAGCGCGATCGCGGTGGCGTTGGCGGCGATCTGACAGAACTCGAGCTCACGGCGCGAGAGCTGTCCGCGCTCGGGTTTCTTGCGCAGGAAGAGCACACCCATCGTCTCGTCCTGCCAGGTGATGGGCACGAGCGTGAGCGGACCGAGCTTGTCCGGAGGCATCTCCGCGCGGACGCCTTCGAGCACCGGGTGCGTCGAGGCGTCGGCGATCGTGAGCGGCGCACGCGTGCGCAGGACCTCCTGGATCTCGGGGTACTTGTCGAGGTCGATGCGGAGGTTCGTGATGCCCTGGTTGTCACTGGCGGCCACGACGTAGCCCACGGGACCAGCGTCACCGGCGGGCGCGAGCACGACGGACACGCGCTCGACGTTCACGATCTCGGCGATGCGCTTGACGACCGTGTAGAGGATGTCGCTCATGTCGAGCGAGCTCGCGAGCGCCTGCGTCAGCTCGAGGATCGCGCGCGTGGAGCGCTCCGAGGCCGCGAGCGCTTCCTCCGAGCCGAGCATGTACTCGGTCGACTGCTCGCTCACGGACTGCTCCGGCCGTTCCTGCACGCCGGCAGAGGTTACCAGCTACCATCCGCGCGTGCCGTTCTCGCGTGCCGTGGCCACGCTGCTCTGGAGCCTCTGGGTGCTCGTGCCCGCGCGCGCGTATGCGCAGGACGTGGCCGCCGAGGTGGCGCCCGAGCCCGTCACCGAAGAGGTCGCGGCCGAGAGGCCGCGCGTGGCGCACGGCCGCGTGGGTGTCGTGCTCTTGCCGCGTGGCGAGGCCTCGCCCGACATGGCCGACTCGCTGACGGAGCTCCTCATCGCGCAGATCGCCTCGCGCGGAGCCACGCAGATCGTGGGCAAGGAGGAGTTCCAGGCCGCGCTCGGTCGCGACGACGCGGGCACGCTCGCGTGCATCGAGTCCGACGCGTGTCTGGGTCGCATGGGCCGCGAGCTCGGCGTCGAGGAGCTCGTCGCGGGCACGGTGCACCTCGAGCGCGCGGCGGCCGGTGAAGAGCGCTTTCGCTTCGAGCTCTACCGGCTCGACGTGGAGAACGGCGCGGCGCTCGGACGTGTCGCGCGCGAGGTGGACGACGGCCTCTCCGCGCTGCTCGCGGCGCTGACGAGCTCGGTGGACGAGCTCTACGTCGAGCGTGTGGAGCCAGGCGCGATCGTCGTCTCGACCACGCCCGCCGGCGCGACGCTCTCGCTCGACGACGAGCCGCTCGCCGCAGGACAGGACGGCTCGTTCCGCCACGGCTTCCTCATCCCGGGATCGCATCGGCTCTCGGCGCGCGCCGCCGGACACGAGCCGTTCGCGCGCGACGTGGAGATCGAGCCGGGCACGACGCTCATGCTCTCCATCGAGCTCGTGCCGCGCACCGAGGCGCTCTCGATCTCGGCACCGACGATGATCCTCGCAGGCGTGGGCGCGGCCATCCTCGGCACGGCCGTCGGCATCGGCGCCGTGAGCCAGGGCCAGCCCGACCACGTGCTCGACATGCGGCAGAGCCAGTCCTTCTTCGCCGCACGCGAGCTCGAGGCCAACGCGGCCAACGTGCTCTACGCGGTGGGTGGCGCGAGCCTCGTGGCTGCGCTGGTCTCGCTCGTGCTCGACGTGACCGCGACCGATCCCGGTGGCGACGCCGCAGCGCGCGCGATGCGCGGAGAGGTCGCGCAGTGGTGAGCGCGCGGCGCGCGGTGCCTCTGCACGGCCTCTTCGTGGGGCTGGTGCTCGCAGCGAGCGCGCTCGCCTCGTGCACCGTGACGCCGCCGGTGCAGACGGTGTGGCCGTGCCGCTCCGACGACGAGTGCGTGCCCGGCTTCCGCTGCGGTGCGCGCGCCGGCGATCCGGAGCGCACGTGCATGCCTGGTTGCGCGAGCTCGGACGACTGCGAGGCGGGCAGCGTCTGCACCGCCACCGGCACCTGCGCCGTGCAGTGCTCGTTCGGCAGCGACGGGAGCCCGATCGAGGCGTGCCCCGCGGGCCTCTCGTGTGGGCGCTTGCGCTATCCGCTCGCGGCCTCGCCCGAGTCCGAGGGTCTCTGCGGCGCTGCGCCGACCTGCACGATCAACGAGGACTGCGGTGAGGGCCTGCGCTGCGCCTCCTACGACAGCACCACGCTGCGCGGGCTCTCGAACCTGCCGTGCGTGCCCGAGGTGACGGCCACGGGCTGTCCCGCCGGCTGGGTCGGCTCGAGCCTCGGCTGCCTCGCCAACTGCGATCCCTCGCCGACCGAGGTCTCGTGCGCGCCGGGCATGGCCTGTCATCGCGGCACGCTCGTTCCGGTCGGCGCACGCACGAGCGAGAGCGCTTGCTACTTCGGCTTCTACGGCGCGCCGTGCCGCGACGACGCGGAGTGCTTCGTCGGTCGCTGCACGGACGTCGGCGGGGGCGCGCGGCAGTGCACCGAGACGTGCGATGCAGCGGCGCGCGTGAGCCTCCTGCCACGCGAGCAGGCCTGTCGGGCGCTCGGAGATCGCGCCGGCCCGCTCGGCGCGCGCCTCGTGTTCGCCTGCGCCTCGAGTGATGCCGACGCGGCGTGCGTCGCGCGCGGAGGCGTGGGCAGCGGCTGCCGCAGCGACGGGCCCGGCCCCGACGACGAGTGCGCGGACGGCCTCGAGTGTCGCGGTGGCCTCTGCACGAGGCCGTGCTTCGACCCGATGGGCTGCTACCTCGCCGACGACGGAGGCAACCCGCTCGCGAACGGCTTCTGCGACTTCGAGAGTGGGCTCTGCCAGCGACTGCTCGATCGAGGTGCGCTCTGCGCGTTCGACGCGGAGTGCGCGACGGGCCTCTGCGCGCCGCCGATCCCCACGGCCGAGTCGCGCTGCGACGTGCCGCGCGGACCGACGCGCTTCTGCAGCCGCGACGAGGAGTGCCTCAGCGGCCGCTGCCTGGGCTCTCCCATGGGCCTTCGCCTCTGCGACTGACCGCTCAGCGCGAGGCGCGCTCGGGGTCGAGGCGCGTGGGCTTGCGGCCGATCTTCACGAGGCTCGCGGGGCTCCGATCCAACTCCGGCAGCGGCGCGTCGAAGGGCTCGACGACGAGCTCGAAGAGGCCGTGATCGAAGGGCAGTCCGCTCGCGGCGTCGGTCGCGACGAGACGCTCGCGCAGGCCGCGACGTCGGTGCTCCATCGCGCGGAAGTGGCAGTAGGGGTTGTTGCCGGTCTTGCCGAAGAAGCCGTGGGCGGTGAACGAGCAGCCGCCGAGGCAGACCTCGGCGTAGGGGCACTCGCGGCAGAAGCCCCAGAGATCGTCCCTGGTGCGCGCGCGCGTGAAGGCGAGCTCCTTCGAGTCGCTCCAGATCGAGGCGAGCGTCTGCTCGCGCAGCGTGCCGCCGACGTAGCTCGCGCTCTGCAAGGAAGGGCAGCCCTTGACCGCTCCGTCGGACTCGATGCCCATCACGTAGCGGCCCGCCATGCAGCCGCGGAAGTGGTCGGCGCCGCCCTCGAACGGCGTGCGCAAGAGGGCCTCTTCGGGGCCGAAGTAGCCGAGGTTGTTGCCCGGCATCACGAGCAGCCCTTCGCGGAAGCCGCGTCGCTTGATCTCCGCGAGGCGCGGCAGGAGATCGAGCAGCTCGAAGGGCTGGAGCAGCATGTCGGGACGATCGGCGGCGCGCCCGAGCGGCGAGGTGAGCTGCACCTGCCAGGCCTTCACGCCCGCGTCGCGCAGGCGCTCGTAGAGCGGCTCGAGATCCTTCTCGTTGAGGCGATTGAAGTTGGTGTTGGCCTGCACGACCATGCCCGCCTCGGCGATCGCGGCGATGGCGCGCATGCCGTCCTCGAAGCTGCCGCGCCGTGCGCGCATCGCGTCGTGCGTGGCCGCGAGGCCGTCGATGCTCACCGAGCACCGCAAGAGGCCCGCCTCGCGCATCCGGGTGGCCAGCGCGAGATCGATCGCGCGCCCGCCCGTCGTCATGACCGGCGACATGTCGCGCGCCGCGAGCGCGCGCACGACGTCGAAGAAGCCCTCGTGGAGGTACGCCTCGCCGCCGATGAGCACGACCTCTCTCGTGCCCATCGCGGCGAGCTGGTCGACGACCTCGAGCGCCTGCGCGGTGGTGAGCTCGACCTCGCGCGCGACGCCGGCTCGCGAGCCGCAGTGGGTGCACGCGTGATCACAGCGCAGCGTCAGCTCCCACACCACGTAGCGTGGGTGGTGCGCGCTGCGGACGACGTCGAGGCGTCGCCGCATCGCAGGCTCTCTCGACGTCGTCGTCATGTGCGCGGGAGCTCGGGGACCATCAGTCGATCGCGTCGGTGCCGCCGCAGTCGGAGTCGACCCCGTCGCCGAACGCATCGAAGGCGCCGGTGTGCACGTTCGGGTTCGCCTCGTCGCAGTCGAACTCGCCGCAGTGGCCGTCACCGTCGAGATCCGCCGCGAGGTCGCTGCACGTGCTCGTGAGGCCCATGGCGTTGGTGTCGCCGGGCACGGCCGCGTCGGTGCGGCCCACGGGCTCTGCGACGCCGTAGCAAGCCGAGAGCGTCATCGCGAAGAGCGAGCCGCCCGCGAGCGTCAGCGCGCCTCCGACCACGCGGATCGCAGGCGTGACCTCGCGCGCACAGGCCGGGCAGGCGCGCGCCGCCGGCGGAACGAAGCTCGAGCAAGCAGAGCACACGAACAGGTTCATTCGATCCTCCCGATCCAGGTGTGGCGATCCTCGTCTCCCGCGAGACGGGGTGCAGAGAGCAGCGTGTGTGCCGCGCCTCGTCTGCCGCGATCTCTGCGGGCGATCGCGCGAGACGGGCCGCGCGGGCGTGAAGCGGCGGTCGCGCTCGCGCGGCCCGTGACACAGCCTGGCACCTCACGCGGGCGGGCTCGAGGGCACGGCCGGCGGAGGCGGAGCCGGCGGGGGCGGACCCGGCGGGCCTTGCACGCAGCCGCTCGGCGTCGCGGTGCACGTGTAGCTCGGGGCGTGCGGCGGGCAGGCCTCGCCGCAGCCCTCGTCCACCGGCTCGAGCGCGCCCGATCGCGGCACGCGGTAGAGGATCGGGTGAGCGCCTCCGTCGAGGCGACGAAAACGCTCGCCCCCATCGGGCATCGCGACGCGCTCGACCTGGGCGCAGCCGTCGTCGCAGCCGCAGCGCACGACCGGCTCGCAGCTCGGCGGTCCGCTCGCGCTCGCCCGCGAGACCCACACGTCGAGCGCGTTCCTCCGCTCGATCGCGCCGCTCTGCCGATCGATCCGCAGCTCGACCGCGGTCGGGCGCATCTCGCCTTCGAGCACGTAGAAGACCAGCACGTCGCCCTCGAGGCGCGGCGCGGTGATCACGCTGCGCTCGGCCTCTGCGACGAACGAGCTCGCGGACGCCGACTCGGGATCGAGCGCCTCGCTTCCTTGGCGGCCGAGCAGGAGGTCCTGCGCGCGCGAGGCGAGCACGTCCGCCGTCGTGTCGGGTGGCAAGCGCTGGAAGAGCTCGATCCCCGAGAGGCGCGCGCCGCTCGCGTCGTCGGTGCCCCACACGCCGCACGAGCTGCGATCGTCGGCCTGCTGACAGCTTCGGTGCAGCGTCACGCCGGGCAGCGACCACGCAGAGAAGGTCTCGTCGGTGCTTCCTTGGCTCTCTCGCTGCGCGCCCGAGCACGCGGCGAGACCGACGGCGGCAGCGAGCGCCACACCAGCGGCGCGCGGGCTTGCGAGGCTCGAGCAGTCGCGCATCACGTCACTCTACACGTTCCGGACCCGATCCGAGCCCTTGTCCCCCGACGAGCCGCGGCGTTACCGTTGCCGCTTCGATGAGCCGCGAGCGCTTCGTCCGCTGCCTGCACTGCGGGCTCCCTCACCTCGAGGGGGAGCGCGTGTGCCCCGTCACGGGCAAAGAGGTCGTCGCGCGGCCGCGTCCGCCCAAGCCCGATCGCTCCACCGAGAGCTCGGAGATCAGCGGGCCGTTCTCGCTGCCCTCCAAGCCGCCGCCACCGCCGGCGTTCACCACCCCGCTGCCCGAGGCGGATCCGTCGCTCGTCGGTCACCTGCTCGAGTCGAAGTACCTCGTGAAGGAGCTGATCGGTCGCGGTGGGATGGGCGCGGTGTACCGCGCCGAGAACCAGCGGATCGGCAAGCAGGTCGCGATCAAGATGCTGACGCGCGGCCACGACGCCGGCAGCAGCTCCATGAAGCGCTTCTACCGCGAGGCCCGCATCATGGGCTCGCTCGGGCACCCCAACATCGTCGAGATCTACGACCTCGGCGCGCTCGACAACGGCGTGCCCTTCCAGGTCATGGAGCTGCTCGAGGGCCAGACGCTCGCGGGTCGCATCGAGATCGAAGGAGGTCTCGCGATCGACGACGCGCTCGTCATCGGAGATCAGGTGCTCTCCGCGCTCGACGCCGCCCACCAGCGCGGGATCGTCCACCGCGATCTCAAGCCGGACAACGTCTTTCTCGCGCAGCGCGAGGGCCGCACGATCGTGAAGCTGCTCGACTTCGGCATCTCGAAGACGATCGGCGAAGAGACGCTCTCGCTCACCAAGACCGGCATGGTCGTGGGCACACCGTTCTACCTCGCGCCCGAGCAGGCGCGCGGCGACGACGTCGATCAGCGCATCGACGTGTGGGCCATGGGCGTCCTGCTCTACGAGATGATCACGGGCACCACGCCCTTCCGCGCCGAGAACTACAACAAGCTCATCGTCCGCATCCTGACGACGCGCGCGGAGCCGCCTTCGACGCGGCAGCCTCGGATCTCGAAGGAGATCGAGCAGGTGATCATGACGGCGCTCTCGCACGATCGCGACGACCGCTACGCGGACGCGGGCCAGATGCTCGTCGCGTTCACCAAGGCGCGCCGCGGCGAGATGCCCGCGCGCCCACCGCACCGGGCGATGCCCGTGGACGTCGACGTCGACGTCGTGCCCGGCTCCGGTGAGGAAGACCTCGACCCCACCGAGGTCTCGGACGCGTTCCGTCGCTGAGAGCACATGCGCGACATGGAGCTCCGCCGCGGCGCGTAGGATCGCCACGTGGCCACCGAGATCCCGACGCCCGCGACGACGAGCTCTCTGGCCCCGACGCCGCCGGAGGAGCGGGCGCTCCGGCGCGCGCGGCTCTGGAGGGCCTTGCGCGTCGTCGTGTTCCTCGGCCTCATCCACGCCGTGCTCTCGTACACGCTGTCGCTGATGCTGTTTCATCCGTCGCGCGAGGTCGGGCGCGACGTGGAGCGCGCCGGCGGCGAGCGCGTGAGCTACGTGACGAGCGATGGCGTTCGGCTGGTCAGCTGGCTGATCCCTTCGCGTGGGCCGCGCCGGCGCACCGTCGTGTACTTCCACGGCAACGCCGGCCTCGCGTCGGGCTGCTGGGGATGGGGCGTGTGGCTCGCGAACCGAGGATCGGACGTGCTCCTGGCCGAGTATCGCGGCTACGGCGAGAGCGAGGGCAGCCCGACGGCCGCGGGGATCGAGCGGGATGCCGAGGCCGCGATCCGCTATCTGCTCGAGGAGCGCCGTGTCTCGCCGCGCGAGCTCGTCGTGCACGGCCAGTCGCTCGGTGGTGCCGCCGCGGTCGTCGCGCTCGCGGGGCCCGCGCGAGACGCCGCCGGTGGTGTGCTCGAGTCCACGTTCACCTCGCTGCACGACATGGGTCGTGCGGTCGTGGGCCTGCCGCTCACCTACCTCGTGCCCGACGCGTACCACCTGAACAGCGCCTCGCGCGTGTCGGCGCTGCGCGCGCCGATCCTCCAGCTGCACGGCGATCGCGACGAGACCGTCCCGTTCGCGCAAGCCGAGCGGCTGCGCGATCTCGTGAGGCCACGCCGCTTCGTGCGCGTGCCGGGCGGCACCCACAACCTCGTCGATCCGTGGGTCGACGAGGAGGTCACGCGCTTCGTCGAAGAGGTCGCGCCCTGAACGGGATCGCCCGCACGTCGAGCTCTCCACGCCGAGCTCTCCGCGCCGAGGCGATCCCGCATCGAGCGCAACTCGCGTGAGCGCTCAGGACGCTGGCGCGCTGGCTCCGCCGGGCGAGGTCGCCTCGCCGTTCGCGGGCGGAGCCGCCTCGCCGGTCGCGGTCGCGGTCGGCGCCACTTCGCCATGCACCGCATCCGCAGGCGCCGCGCCTTCGCCGTTCGCGGTCGCTTCGCCACTCACCGCGTTGGCTTCGCCGTTCGCAGTGGCTTCGCCGTTCGCAGTGGCTTCGCCGTTCGCGTTGGCCTCGCCGTTCGCGGCGGCTTCGCCGTTCGCGTTGGCTTCGCCGTTCGTGGCCGTGGCGAGGGTTGCCGCGGCCTCGGTCGGGGTCGCTTCACCGGTCGCGGGCGCGTTGGTCTCGTCGGTCGTCTCGGCCTCTTGGCGTGAGGCCTCCTCGCCTCCGCATCCACTCGTCGTCAGCGAGATCACCGTCAGCACCAGCAGGGCTCGTCCCATGGATCGTCTCCTCCTCGCGCCGCGTTCGTGCAGCGCGTGACGGTACATGGGCCGACGTCGTCGCTCCGCGCTCGACATCGAGCGTCGCGCGCCGCGCTCTATCGTCTCCGATCGTCGGCGATCGTCGCGTTCACCACTGCGCGTCGGTCACGTCGCGCGAGCGTCGGACGATCTGCACGATCGTCGTGAACGTCGCCGGGCGTCGCCCGCCCGCGAGACTACTCCCGCTGGCCGGAAGCGCCGTCCGGGCTCGGCGAGGACGCGACGCGCGCGCGGAAGGCCGCGAGGCTCTCGTCGGCGAGGCGCTCGATGGCCGCGAAGCGCTCACGCAGCTCGCTGTTCGGGGCCGTCGGCGTGCAGGCCTCGAGGTCTCGCGCCTCGCCGCCGAGCCGCGCGAGGCTCATCGTCACCGACCCACCGGCCATGCGGTGAGCGAGCTTGGCGACGGTGCTTCGATCCGGCTCGCTCGCGGCGAGCGCGCGGGCCAGCTCGCCGCGCAGGCCCGCGAGCGATCCCTCGAGCTCGGCCAGCATCTCCTCGAGGAAGGGGCGCCCACCGAGGCCGCTCAGGTCCTCGAACCCCGCGTCGTCGACGAGCGGGAGGGCTCGCGCGCCGAGGAGCGCGCGCACCTCGGCGCGCGAGGTGCCCGTGGGAGGCGTCATCGACGTCGAAAGATACGGCATGAGCGCCGCCTCGAGCGTGCCGAGGCGAATGGGCTTGGTGAGGTGCGCGTCCATGCCGGCCTCGAGCGCGCGCGCCTCGTGCTCGGGGCCGACGTGCGCGGTGAGCGCGAGGATCGGCACGCGCCGCTCTCCGCTGGCCTGCTCGCGCGCACGGATCGCGCGCGTCGCCTCGTAGCCGTCCATGTGCGGCATCTGGCAGTCCATCAGCACGAGGTCGTATGTCCGCTCCGCCGTCGCGCGCACGGCGTGCTCGCCATCGATCGCCTCCTCGACGCCGACGCCGAGCGCATCGAGCAGCGCACGCAGCACGGAGCGATTGACCGCGTTGTCCTCGACGACGAGCACCTCGAGCGCACGTCGCGCGCGCGCCTTCGCCCGCGCGCTGCGCTCGCCTCCCTCGAGCGTCGCGCGCAGCCTCTCTCGCGTCGCGGGGATCCGCAGCGCGCGCGCGGGCGGCGCGACGACGTCGCCGGGCTCCGCGCCGAGCCGCACGAGCGCGTGCACGGGCGTGGCGAGGCCCGCCTCTGCGACCGCTCCGAGCAGCGCCTCGAGGCGGCAGCCTTCGCCTGTCACGAGCCACTGGGGCACTCGGCCCGCGCGCACGCGCGCGATCGCGTCTTCGATCTCGAGGTCCTCCTGCCGAGCGACGATCGTGCTCAGCTGCTCGCGCAGCGCACGTGCAGGCAGGCCTGCGCCGAGCTCGATCAACCACGCCGTGCCGGGCAGCGGAGCGGCCCCGGCGCGCGCGCGCGGCGCCAGCCCGAGCCGCACGCGGAACGTGCTCCCGTGTCCGAGCGAGCTCTCCACGGCGATCGTGCCGCCCATGTCCTCGGTGAGGCGCTTGGCGATCGAGAGGCCCAGGCCCGTGCCCGCGCTGCCGACGCGCGAGGGCTCCTCGGGCGAGAGCGTGACGAACGGCTCGAAGAGCGTCTCGAGGATCGGCGCCGCGATGCCGGGCCCCGTGTCGACGATCTCGATGACGAGCGCCTCGTCCGCGGCCGAGAGACACACCGTGACGCTGCCCTGCGAAGTGAACTTGATCGCGTTGCCCACGAGGTTCGTCAGCACCTGCGTGAGCGCGTTCGCGTCGGCCAGGACCTCGGTGTGATCGAGCGCGTCGGAGACGACGCCGACGTCCACGCCGCGCTGGTGCGCACGGACCGCCAGCCGCGCCACGACGTCTTCGGCCACCGCCCGCGCATCGACGGCGGTGAGCGAGAGCGCCCCCGGTCGCGCGGAGAGGCGCGAGAAGTCGAGGATCTGGTTCACGATCTCCATGAGCGCGTCGGCCGAGCCGCGCATCGTGCGGACGTAGTCGCTCTGGTCGTGGTCGAGCGGCGTGCGCTCGAGCACCTCGAGGATGCCCACGACGCCGTTGAGCGGCGTGCGGATCTCGTGGCTCATGTCGGCGACGAACGCCGACTTCGCGCGCGAGGCCGCGCCCGCTTGCTCCATCGCCTCCGCCAGCGCTGTGTTGGCGCGCACGAGGCTCCGCGTCGCCTGCTCGCGGGCGTTGAGCAGGTAGATCGTGAGGAGGAAGACACACGTCGTCGGCACGGTGATGTTCGCGACGAGGAACGACGTGCGCACCGCGTCCGTCGTCATGTTCGCGAACTCGCGCGGCAGATGTGGATCGATGACCGCGCTGAAGGTCGTGAGGCCGATGAACGGCACGAGCCACCGCGCGCCGCCGCTGCCCTCGGCGGTCACCGTGCCGGCGATCATCGCCATCATCGACCAGAGCATCACCACGCCGCTGGCAGCGAAGCCGCCGAGCGACCACTGGAGGCCGAAGGGCAGGAGCAGGCTCGCGAGGATCTGGACCAGGCGTGCGGTCGGGAAGCGCTTGGTGCGCGCGAGCACCAGGAAGTTGAGCGCGGTGACGACGGGGTACGCGTAGGGGATCACCGCAGGCCAGACGAGCCCCGTCGCGAGGAACGCGGTGCCCCACACGATGCCGCCTGCGCTCATCAAGAGGCCCATGTAGACGAGCACGCGATGCCGCTGTCGCTCGGCCTCGTCGTCGTCGGGCTGGTCCGCGATCGCGCCGAGGCGCTCTAGCCAGCCTGGTGGGCTCGTCGTGTGGGGCGGGTCGGACAAACGGGTGCTGCGGCGACGGTCGGTCCGGCACCGACCGTGCTCCAAGACATCACGCCTGGTGGCGTTCGGGAAGTCAACCCAGCGCGGCCCGCACGAGGGCGACGACCTCGTCCGGCGCCAGGCGCGAGCCGTAGTTCCACGGCGAGCCGAACACCGTCGCGCGACCGCCCCAGTTCTCCGTGCCCGGACCCGCGCTCGCGCGCAGACACGGTGGCCCGTGCGCGTGCTCCGCGCCCGCGATGCGGCCGAGCGCGATGGAGAGATCGCTCGGTGTGCCCTCCACGTGCGGGTTCACGCCGACCGTGTAGCGCGTGCCGCCCTTGGAGTGATCGGCGACGGTCACGGCCACGGGGCAGCGGTGCTGCGCGTACGCGCGCAGCGGATCGATCGGCATGCCGAGGCCTCGCAGATCCACGAGCGCCACGGGGCCGTGCTCGGTGATGCGGCCGAGCGCGCGCAGATCGGGTGTGGCGTCGGTCTTCGCGTCGCGGTGCGGCAACGCCTCGCCCGCGCGCAGCGCGGCCACGAGCTCGCGCACGAGCTGCGCGAACGCGCGCGAGCTCTCGGACCGCTCCACCGAGGCGAGGTGCTGCGCGCAGTGCTCGTGCAGGCCTCGCCCGAGGCGGTCCTCTTCCGCGCTCACGCCCGGCGCGCCGCGCAGGTGATCGCACCACCACGACGCAGAACGCAGGATCGCGCGGCGCTCGGGGTCGATCGCGTCCAGGCCGCCGAGGATCGCGATCGCCGCGCCCACGATCGCGTCCGTGTCGGCCAGCGTGGTGCCGAGGCCGTCGAAGCCGTCGAGCGACACGCGCGCAGGCATCGCGTCGAGGCTCACGGGCTCACCCGTGACGTGGTGATCCCACACGATCGCCGCGCCCGGCACCGTGCCGTCGACGCTCGCGTAGCGCACGACCCCCGAGGGGATCTCGCTCTGCCGCGTCGCGACGAAGAGGACGAGCTCGCCCATGCGATCAGCCGCCCAGGAGCGGCGTGAAGAAGAGGCCGAGCGACACGAGGAGGCTCGCCGTCCAGACGATCGAGCGCAGGCTCGCGCGATCGGCGACGTAGAGGCCCACGTACACGAGCCGCAGGACGACGAACGCGATCGCGAGGCCGTCGACGAGCTCGGGCGGTGCGTGACCGAGCTGCGCCGAGAGCACGGCAGGGCCGAAGATCGCGAGCGCCTCCCACGAGTTCTGCTGCGCGGCGTTCGCGCGCGCCGCGGCGCCCTCCTGCTTCGCGAGCCAGGCGCGCGGGGCGCGGTTGTCGAAGCTCCGGTTCGCGATGCCGCCCCGCTTCGCGAGGCCCGCGCAGAGGATGGGCAGCACACACGCGATGGCGAGACAGATCGTGGCGAGGCTCATGAGGCGTCGAGCATGTCCGCGTCACCTCGGGACCGCCACGCGGCGCGGATGCTACGCGTCGCGCCCCGCGGGCCTTCCCCGCGCGCGGAGGGCAGGGCGTTCCTGACGAGGCTCCCGTCGGGGTGTTACAAGCCGTGCGGAACACGAACGGGGCTGCGCATGTCTGGCCCCACGAGACCGCGCGCTCGCGGGGTCTCAGAGCGTGCGTCACTTGCATTGACTCACGCTCTGACGTTTCTTGCCGGAGGGTCTGGCCGCAGCCCCTCCCTCTCGCCGAGTGAATCGGC
>JBILLJ010000069.1:0-45408 GCA_044376125.1 Sandaracinaceae bacterium | reverse complement strand
AGAAGTGGTACGCGTGGGAAGAGGGCGGAAAGCTGCCCGACGTCGTGATCGAGCTGCTCTCGCCCTCCACCGCCGAGGTGGATCGGAACGAGAAGCGTCGCATCTACGAGCGCGTCTGGAAGCTGCGTGTGTACGTGCTCTACGACCCGATGACGCACGTGCTCGAGGGACACGTGATGGGGCCCGAGGGCCGCTTCGTGACGCTCGCGCCCGACGCGAACGGCGACCTGCCCGTCGAGGTGCTCGGGCTCTCGCTCGGCCTGCGTCCCGGCGATCAGTACGAGGAGCCGGGGCCGTTCCTCCGCTGGATCGATCGCGATGGCCAGACGGTCCCGCTCGGTCGTGAGCGCGCCGAGCGAGAGCGCGAGCGCGCCGAGCGAGAGCGTGAGCGCGCAGACGCGGCCGAGCGGCGACTGGCGGAGCTCGAGGCCCTCCTCGCGAAGCACCGCGAGCCGTGAGCGACACACGCGCGGGCCGCTGCGATGGGCTGCGGGGCTAGAGCCGCGATTCGAATGAATCGGTGCTCGAGATCTAGATCTAGAATCGCGCTCCGATGACGATCTCGGAGCTCCACACGATCGAGTCCTGGCAGAGCACCTCGGCCGCGCGTCGCGAGGAGATCGCGCGGGCGATCGCGAGCGAGCACGGCCTCGAGCTCGAGCGCGTCGAGCCCTTTCGTCGCGAGGATCTCCCGCTCGCGTCCTACCGCGGCCTCGACGGGATGTTCCGCTTCGTCCTCGTGCCCGGTGGCACCTTCGACATGGGCCTGTCCGACGCGGAGCGCGATCACCTCCGTGCGCTCGCCGAGCCCCACCGCGGCACCCCGACGTTCGACGCTGCGTGGGGCAACCTGTTCGTCGAGCCATCGCCATGGCGCCCGGTCACCCGCGTGCGCGTGGAGCCCTGCCTCTTCGCGCAGAACACGATGGGCGACTTCGCGCTCCAGGACTGGCGGAACGAGATGGGCGAGGTGCTCGTGGGCGAGGGAGGCGACGCCTCGACGTTGCCGGAGGATCTCGAGGTCGCGTTCGCCACACATGGCTACCGCCTGCCGACGGAGGCCGAGTGGGAGTGGTGCGCGCGCGGCGGGCGGAGCGGCGAGATCACCTACCAGGGCAACGTCGTGCCCGACGAGAAGCACTACGGCAGGATCTCGCGCGAGCTCGGCCGGAGCGAGGGTCCCGACCCGGATCGACACGCGCGGATCGCCAACGACTTCGGTCTCGTCGGCTTCGGCGTGCACGCCGAGCTCTGCCGGAATCGCTACGCGGTGCCGCCTGATCCGACGCCTGCCGTCGGAGCCTTCGAGGACCGCGTGATCCGCGGAGGCGCGGGCGCGACGTACAAGTGGCAGAACCCCGGCGAGTGGCAGATGTTGCTGACGGCGTTCCGTCAGCGCGCCGGGACGGGACTTCTCCATGCCGTCGGCATTCGCCCCGTGCGCTCGTTGACCTGAGCGCACGAGCGCCGTTGCCTGCGCCGCTGCTTGCGCGACGATGCGTGCCACGCCGTCCAGCGCAGAGCTCCGGCGTGACCTCCGTCCGCATCCCGATCGCGGCGAGGGCGGCCAGTGCCGTGCACGACGCCAGATCTCGAGGCCCATGCCCAAGGGCGTCGCGAACGAGCAGCGAAACGCAGTCACCGACTGCGCCGCGTGCGTGCCGAGCTGCTCAGCCGAGGCGAGCGCGGAGCCCGCTCATCGCCTTTCGCGCCGTGCGCGCGAAGAGCCGTCGCATCACCGGAGTCGTGAGGCGGAGCACACCCTCGAGCTCGAGGTCGGCCGCCCAGTGGACCTCCGCGCCCGAGCCCTTGGGCGTGACGCGGATGCGATCGACGGCGCGCACTCGGCTCGCGACGCCGCGGAGCTCGGCCACGAGCGAGGTCTCGTCGTACACGGCGAGCTCGTAGGTCATCGGGACCTCGCGGCCGCCGAAGCGCGCGACCACCTCGAAGCGCGCCCCGCGAGCGAGCGGGCCGCTGTCCAGGCGCTTCACGCGGGCGATGCCGGGATCCCACTCGGGGAGATGCGTGAAGTCTGCGAGGTAGCGAAACGTCTCGTTCGCGCTCCCGCGGACGGCGACGCGATCTTCGGCGTGGATCATCGGAACGCTCTTTCCGTGAGGCCCGATCGAAGGGCGCGGGTGCCGAGCGATCGAAGGAGGAGACGGCGCTGCGATCGAGCTCCGTGCACCGGCGAGTGCTGGGGCCGTGATGCGCACGCTGCAAGCGCTCTCCCGCGCGCCGTGTCGGGAGCGGACCGATGAGAGCCCGGGCGCTCTCAGAGCGTGAGTCACTTGCATTGACTCACGCTCTGACGTTTCTTGCCGGAGGGTCTGGCCGCAGCCCCTCCCTCTCGCCGAGTGAATCGGCGAGAGCCTCCCTCCCGCCGATTCGAGCATGTGCCACTCGCATCGATCCATCCAAGTGACACGTGCTCTCAGCTCACTCGAGGGGCGCCATCGCGAGTCACTCGCGCTGATCGGACGGCGAGGACGCGCCGACGCCGCGTGCGATCGCGCGGCCGATGCGCATGCCGTCCATCGCGGCGCTGACGATGCCGCCTGCGTAGCCGGCGCCCTCGCCCGCCGGGTAGAGGCCCGCGAGATCGAGCGCCTCGAGGCTCTCGCGATCGCGGGGCACGCGCACCGGCGCGCTCGTGCGGGACTCCGTCGCGACGAGCACGGCCTCCTCGGTCGCGTAGCCGTGCATGCGGCGATCGAAGGCGCGCAAGGCCTCGCGGAGCTTCTTCGAGAACACGACGCCCGCGCCGTCGAGCACGTCGGCGACGTCGGCCGCGACGAGGCCCGGCAGGTAGCTCGTCTCGGGCACGGTGCTCGAGGCGCGGCCCGCGAGGAAGTCCGACACACGCGTCGCGGGCGCCGCGAGATCGTCGCCGCCCGCGTGCATCGCGCGCACCTCGATCGCGCGCTGCAGATCCACGCCGCCGAGCACACCCGAGAAGCCCGCAGCCTGCCAGTCGCTCGGCTCCACGCCGACGACGAGCCCCGAGTTCGCGAACGGCGAGTCGCGACGCGAGAGGCTCATGCCGTTGACGACGAGGCCGTCGGGCTCGGTCGACGCAGGCACGATCCAGCCGCCGGGGCACATGCAGAACGAGAACACACCGCGGCCCTCCACCTCGTGCGCGAGGCGGTAGTAGGCTGCGGGCAGCTTGGGGTGACCGAAGTCGCGCCCGTACTGGATGCGATCGATGAGCGGCTGTGGGTGCTCGATGCGCACGCCGAGCGCGAACGCCTTGGCCTCGAGGCGGACGCCGCGCTCGAGCAGCAAGTGGAAGACGTCGCGCGCGGAGTGGCCGGTCGCGAGCACGACGTGATCGGCCTCGAGGATCTCACCGCTCGCGAGGCGCACGCCCGACACCCGTCGATCGCCGCCGACCCCGCGGATCTCGAGGTCCACGACCTTGCTCTCGAAGCGGAACTCCACGCCGCTCGCCTCGAGGCGCTCACGCATCGCCGTGATGACCTTGGGGAGCTTGTTCGAGCCGATGTGCGGGCGTGCATCGACGAGGATCGCCTCCGGCGCGCCGTGGAGCGCCAGCGTCTCGATCACGTCGCGCACGTCGCCGCGCTTGTGCGCGCGCGTGTAGAGCTTGCCGTCGGAATAGGTGCCCGCACCGCCCTCGCCGAAGCAGTAGTTGCTGTCGGGGTTCACCGTGCCCTTGCGCTGCAGGCCCTTCAGATCGTGGCGGCGCGGCTGAACTCGCTTGCCGCGATCGAGCACGATCGAGCGCACGCCGGCGCGCGCGAGCTCGTACGCGCAGAAGAGGCCTGCGGGCCCATCGCCGACGACGATCGCGCGCACGGGCCCCGCGCACTCGCGCGGCAAGGGCAGCCCGAGCTGCGCGTGATCGATGGCCTCGTCGGGCCGCAGCGCGAGGAGCACGTGGAACTTCACGCGCCCCTGCCGCGCGTCGATCGAGCGCTTGCGCACCGCCGCGAAGGGGATCGCCTCCGGCCTGGTCCCGAGCCGCTGCGCCGCGCGCGCCTTGAGCGAGGCCTCGTCGTCGGGCTCGTCGAGCCCGAGATCGAGCTCGATCTCCTCGGGGACCTTGCTGGTCCGCGCGCTCCGCGGTGTGGCCATGGCGGCGCGCAGTATGCGCGAGCCGCCGTGGGGATGCAGGACGACGCGCGCTTCCGGCGAGGCCGCGGATGCACGCGGTCGACGATGCGAGCGGACCCTCCGATGCGGGCAGCGACGCAGCCCACGATGCGCCACCTCCTCCACCGGACGGCGGTGAGTGCGGGACCCTCGGGCTGGTGTGTGGACCGGAGAGCCCTGTGCGACGCCCACGGACCTCTGCGTCGGGAGCCGTTTCTTCACCGACATCGAGTTCTGCTTCGAGCCGACGCAGTTTCGATGCCTCTGCAACTGGCCCGCGTTCGCCGACGCCTACGAGGGGTGCGGCTCGCTCTGAGCACGCGGGCTTGCGGGGATCGGAATCGAACCTACTCTCCGGGCCCTCCGAGGTTCGACATGCCGACGTACGAGTACCGATGTGACAACTGCGGGCACGAGCTGACCGTCGAGCAGCGCATCACTGAGCCCAAGCTCACGACCTGCCCCCAGTGCTCCGAGGAGAAGCTCGTGCGCCTCATCTCGGGCGGCAACTTCATCCTCAAGGGCGGTGGCTGGTACGCGGACCTCTACCACAAGCCCGCAGGCGGCAGCGCCAAGTCCGAGTCGTCGGGCTCGTCGTCGAGCAGCGCCTCGAGCTCGAGCACGTCCTCGTCGAGCGCGCCGTCCACGGGCACGAGCGCCAGTGGCTCGGGAAGCTCGGGCGGCTCGAGTGGCTCGGGCGGCTCGAGTGGCTCGGGCGGCTCGAGCAGCTGAGCCAGCGCGTCGGCCACCCCTCTCTGCTCGATCCGCTCAGCCCCTCTTCTTCTTCTTCGGCCGGCGATCGTCGGGGGCCTCTTCCGGCGTGGACGACTCGCCCTTGGCGGCATCGACCTTCGAGGTCTCGTCGCTCGCAGGGACGTCTTCGCGTGCGTCGGCCTTCGTCGGCGTCGCGCCCGCGGTCGCGGCCTGCAGGCGCGCCTCTTCGGCTTCGTAGGCGATCGAGTCCGGCACGCCCGGCTCGGGCGAGGTCTGTACCCAGCGCAGGAACGCGACGCCTGCGGCGAGCAGCACGATCGCGCTGTAGTGACCGGGCGTGAGGCCGAAGTAGCGCGCGTCGCCCTGCTCGAGATCCGTGGCGCGCAGGAAGTCGAGGCCGAAGCGAACCGGCGCGTAGAGGATGGGCAAGAGGCCGAGGTAGAAGCCGCGCTTCCGTGGCGTCTTCGAGAGGTACACGAAGAGCCCCATGACGGCCGCGGACCAGAGGATCTCGTAGAGGCCCATGTCATGGCGCGTGACGTAGGGAGGCTCGCCCACCTCGTAGTCGCGAACGCCGAGGAAGAAGTCCGTGGGCGCGCCGGGGTGATCGTGCACGACGAAGCAGCCCGTGCGGCCGAACATCCAGCCGAGCGGGAAGGCCCACGCGATCGGATCTCCGATCACCCGTCCATCGACGCCGTAGCGCTTGAGGTAGACGACGAGGCCGGTCACCGCGCCGAGGAAGCCGCCGAACGACGAGAGCCCGTCCCAGATGCGGAGGAGGAAGAGCGGGTTCTCGGCGACGACCTCGGGGTGGTAGGCGATCGCGTCGAACATGTGGCCGATCACGAAGCCGCCGATGAGCACGTGCGCGACGCAGCTCGCGACTGCGTTCGGGTGAATGCCCACCGCCTTGCCGCGACGCTCGGCGAGCGAGGCCCCCAGCATCACGCCGATGGCGACGAGCACACCGAACGGCTGGATGGACCAGTCCTGCGGGAAGCTCGCGCGGAACCCGAAGACGTCGAGGTGCTCGGGCAGCGGGATCGGGATGCCCTCGAGCCGGAACCAGGGGATGAGACCACTCACGCGCGGGCTCTATCACGATCGCGGCGCGTCGGCGTGGAGGCGACGAGTCAGCCGCCCATCGACCCACAGACCTCGGTGCCCCACTCGATCTGCACCGTGCGAGTCGTGCGCGTCGTCATGCCCGCGCGGTCGGTGATCTGCGCTTCGAGCCGGAGCTCCTCGCCGATCGCGATGTCTGGGTCGGGGACCTGGAGCGTGAGGCCGAGGAGCGAGCTGCTCGTTCCGGTCGCGTCGGGCTGGAACGAGAGACGGACCAGGAACTCGAGCGACACGCGCAGGTCATCGCGTGCACGGAAGAGATCGAGGCGCACCGTCATGCCGCGCGCGTCGAAGCCCGAGTCGGCGCGGAGCGAGATCCACACGTGCTGGCTGCCCTGGCAGCCGCGCGCGAGCAGGAGCGTGTCGCCGTCGGCGATCGGATCGAGCATGGACTCGCCCTCGCCGATCACGAGGCGCTCGGCCGCGACGCTCCCTGCGTCGGGGAGCTCGCCATCGGCGTTGGCGTCGATCGGCTCGCGGAACGCATCCACGCCGGCGTCCATCGACGTCGGCGGGCCGCAACCGAGGAAGAGCGCGAGCACCGCGAGGACCGAGAGGCCAGAGGCGAGGCGAAGCATGGCCCGATCATGACACGCGCTCGTGTCCCTCGGGACGCGCGTGGTCTCACCGTCACCCCTTCGATTCCTCGGAATCGTGCACGGTCGAGCCGCCTTCCCTGCGTCGGGTGTGCGCGCCGCGGCCAAAGCCCGAGCCCTCGGCCGGTGTACGCTCATCGAGCTCATGGACGCGTTCGTCTCGGGACTCGATCGGCTGCGCCTCGGCTGGCTCCAGCTGCTGGGGCCCGCCGCGACGCCGTTCGTCCGGTCGCGGGAGCTGAGAGCGGCGGCCTCGCTGACACTCTCGATCGCGCTCGCGCTCGTGCTCACGGCCGTCGCGCCGCTCGAGCTGCTCGCGCTCGGCCCGCTCGTGCTCGGCGTCCCGCACCTCGCGGCCGACGTGCGCTACCTCGTCGTGCGGCCGCGCCTCCACACGCGGCCCGCCTTCTGGATCGCGGTCGTGATCCCGCTCGTTCTCCTCGGCGTGACCACGCGAGGTTGGCTCGGCTTCGTGGCAATCGCCGGGGCGGCGCTCACGCTGCCGCGGGCCTGGAGCGCGCGTCGTGTCCTCGCCATCGCGGCCGGTGGCTCGCTCGCGATCCTCGCGTGGTGGCTGCCACGCACCGTGGGCCCGGTGATGGCGCACGTGCACAACGTCGTCGCGGTGGCCTTCTTCCTCGCGTGGCCGCACCTCGTGTCGCGCGAGCGCGCGAGCCGCTGGCACCTCGTCCCCACTGCGCTCTTCGTGATCGCGACGCTCGCGATCTTCGCGGGCGCGATCGACCCGATCGCCCTCGGAGTGGGCGAGGTCGCGCTGCGTGACGGCCTCGGGACCAGCCTCGACATGCACCTCTACTCGCTCGCACCGCGCGGTCTGGACGGCAGCAGCGTCCTCGACGCCACGGGTCCGCTCGCGCTCCGCATCGTGCTCTTCTTCGCGTTCGCGCAGAGCGTGCACTACGGCGCGTGGCTCCGCGTCATCCCCGAAGAAGACCGCGCGCGCGCCACGCCGCGCACCTTCCGGGCGTCGATCGCGGCGCTCCGCGAGGAAGGCAGCCTGCCCGTGATGCTCGTCTTCGCCGCGCTCGCGATCGCGCTCGCGATCTGGGCCCTCTGGGACGTCTACGCCGCGCGCATCGGCTACCTGCGCGGCGCCCTCTTCCACGGCTACCTCGAGCTCGCGATCGTCGGCGCCCTGGCGTCGAGCTCGGGGGCGCGCCTGCGCGAGCTCTCCGCTTGATGCCCCTCTTCGTGCGCTGGGCCCTCGCGCTCGCCTTCACGCAGGTCGTCGAGGCGCCGATCTACGCGGCGGCGATCGGGCACGATCGACGTCCGCGCGAGCGATGGGCCCTCGCGCTCGCCGCGAGCTTCATCACGCACCCGCTCGTGTGGTTCGTGATCCCCGACGTGGTGAGCACGATCGCGCCGGGCGCGAGCCACTGGTCGGCCATCGCCGTCGCCGAGACCTTCGCGGTCGTCGCAGAGGCCGCGTGGCTCGCGATGTTCGGCGTGCGCCACGCCCTTGCCCTCGCGCTCCTCGCGAACGGCACGAGCTTCACGCTCGGCCTCTTCGCGTACGTCTACCTGGCCTGGTGAGCCGCGCCGCGCGGGCGAGCGCTGCGCGACGCCACTGACAGTGCGCGCGGTCCGCGGTTAGCCTTCGGTCGTGTCCAGCACGTCAGAGGGCCACGTGGAGGCCGAGGGCGGCGGCTCGGACGAGCTCGTGCTCGATGACGCCGATCTCACGCCCATGGAGGCGCCCGTGCCCAAGGCGCTCTCGACGTCGAAGCGCCTGGGCCGCTACGTCCTGAGCCACGAGATCGCGTCCGGTGGCATGGCCACCGTGAACCTCGCGCGCGCCGAGGGCCCCGGCGGCTTCGAGAAGGTCGTGGCGATCAAGTCGATGCACGCCCACCTCGCCAAGGATCGAGCGTTCGTCCAGATGTTCCTCGACGAAGCGCGCATCGCCTCGCGGATCGATCATCCCAACGTGTGCCGCGTGTTCGACTTCGGAGAGGCCGAGGGCACGCACTACATCGTGATGGAGTACATCGTCGGCGAGACGCTCGTCGCGCTGCATCAGCGCGTGTTCGCGCGGGCCGAGCCTCGAGATCGGGCGCGGCTCTCCGTCTACGCCGCGCACATCATCGCGGACGCGTGCGAAGGCCTGCACGCCGCGCACGAGCTGCGGGACGAGCAGGGCAAGCTGCTCGGGTTGGTGCACCGCGACGTCTCGCCGCACAACCTCTTCGCCTGTTACGACGGCAGCGTCCGCCTCCTGGACTTCGGTGTCGCGAAGGTGTCCGGACGCCCCGAAGAGACGCGCTCCGGCGTTCTCAAGGGCAAGCTCGCCTACATGGCCCCGGAGCAGGTACGACGACAGCCCGTGGACCGCCGCGCAGATCTGTGGGCCATGGGCGTGGTGCTCTGGGAGCTCGTGACCGGGCAGAGGCTCTTCCGTCGAGCCTCCGAGGTCGACACGCTGCTCGCGATCGAGCGAGAGACGCCTCCTCTGCTCCGAGAGAAGTGTCCGACGCTGGCGCCGGAGCTCGAGGCGATCGTCGCTCGCGCCCTCGCGCGCGAGCCAGCGCAACGCTACGCGACCGCGCGCGAGATGGCGCGCGAGCTCAACCGCTTCGTCGGCCGGAGCGAAGAGCCCGTCGGCGTGGCCGAGATGGCGGAGTGGATGGAGTCTCTCTTCGGCGCGACGCGCGACGAGCGACTCCGGGCCATCGACGAGGCGCGAGGAACCGACACCGCGATGCGGCCGCAGGTCGAGGCCGAGGGCAGCGCGACCACGCCGAGCCTCGGCCCTCCCGCCGCCGCACGGCCGCCCCGACCTGCGCCGCCTTCCCAGAGGTCGACGCCCGCGAAGCCATCGCCCGCGTCGGCCAGAGAGCCCGCCGCGGAGGCCACGATGGTGAGGCAGGACGAGCTGGCTCCGGCCACGCTCACGTCCGGGCGCCCCTCGCTGGGCGCGTTCGCCGCGCCACCCGCACACGAGAGCGTCTTGCCAGAGAGTGTGTTGCGAGCCCCTGACGCGAGCCCGCTCGGCGCTGGGACGACGAGTGCAGCGCCTTCGTGGAGCGAGCGGCTCGCGAACGTGGGCGTCGTGCTGGCGCTCGTTGCGCTCCTCGCGCTCGGGATCGCGGGAGCCTTCGCGTTCACACAGCGAGGTCCGCGTGTGGTCCTCGTCGCCGAGCCGCCCGGGCCAGTGGACGCGGGCGTGCGCGGCGCCGACGCTGCCGAAGGCGAGCCCGAGGCTCCCCCTCCGCCGTGACGCGCACCGTTGGGGGCTCAGCGCAGATCGACCGGATCGGTCCCGATCGCGTCGATGTTCGGCGAGGCGCGCGTGAGGATGTCGACGTCGGCGGCGACGTCGATCTCGCGACCGGAGATCGAGCCGTGGCAGCCGCCACAGAGCGCGTTGAAGAACCCGCGCGGCATGGACTGTCGGCTGTTCTCACCCGGGTAGAACTGCATCGTCTCGCGCTGGATCATCTGCCCGGTGAACGGCATGCCGCTCGAGCCGAGCGGCGCGTCCGCGCCGAACACCAGCGGCGCACCTGCGGCATCGGTCGGCAGGAGCTGCATCGCCATGCCACCGCGGATGCGGATGAACGCGGAGCCGTCGGCCTCGAGCGAGACGAAGCCGTGATCGGTGCGCTCCGCATAGAAGCGACCCATCGAGTCGCTCACCACGTTGGCCAGGCCGTCGAACGACGTCGCCGTGGCCGGGGGCGGGTGCGCCTCGAGCAGGCGGAAGCCGCCGATCGCGTCCGTGATGGGGCGGCCGTTTCGCGTGTTCTCGAACACGAGCGTCGCGAGCATCGGGAAGTCCGTCACGAGGATGTCGGCGTCCGTCCTGCCAGGACGGATCTCGGTGTGACCGTTCGCCTCGTCCTGGCGCGACACGAAGATGGGGCGCGGCGCGCGGCGCACGACCGCCACGGCTTCGAGCTCCGAGGTCGCGTCGCTCGCGACGAGGCGCGCGAGCGCGCCCAGCGTGACGACACCATCACGCGGATCGATCACGCAGAGATCCCAGTTCGTGACCGGCGCCGAGGCCGCACAGGACGCGACGATCGCGCCGTTCGGAAGCGGTGCCGGCGAGCGGAACACGCCGTCCGTCACGGGCAGCGTGCGTGAGGGGATGTAGGCGCGATCTTCGGGATCGCGCGGCGTCGACTGATCGGGGCCGATCGAACGGTTGAGGATCAGGATTCGGCCGGCACCATCGACCACGCCGTTGTTCGGATCGATCTCCGCCCCGACCATCACGAAGTTGCGATCCATCGCCTCGACGATCTCGGTGACCGAGTCGAAGCCCACGCTGGTGCGTTGACCGAAGAGCGGGTGGTAGTCGCCACCATCGAGGTTCTGCCGACGGCCCGCGAGCTGGTGGAAGTCCGTCTCGCGCTTCTCGGCCGTCATGATGAGGCGACCGTCGGTCATGAACGAGGGCTGGATCTCCTGGTTGAGCAGGAAGGTGAGCTGGCGCAGGCCCGCAGCCTCGCGCACGAAGAGGTTCGCGTTCGGCTCGAGGCGCGCAGGCGTGCGCGTCGGGCCTGCGACGCCGACGGCTTCGGCGGTGAGGTAGCCGCGCGTCGAGGCGAACACGAGACGACCATCGGCCGAGTACGCGGGATCGAAGTCGTGGACGCGGATGCCCGACACGTCGTCGGGCGTCGGCGGCAGGCCCGAGACCTCCGCGCAGCCCGTGCCGTCGATCCCGACCTCGTAGAGGCGGTAACCGCGCGTCGCCGAGCTGCGCGCCGCGAAGCCGACGCGCGTGCCGTCCCACGTGACCGCAGGGCCGCGGATGTCGGCGGTCCCGCCGAGGCCGCACCCCGCCGAGAGATCGGTCTCGCCTCCGAGCGCGGTGAGCTCGCCCATCGCGTCGATGCCGAGATCGCGAAGCACGAGGCGCGCACCGGGCCGGAAGGTGTCGAAGTCGTCGGGGCGGCCACCGCCGCCCGTCGCGCCCGACGGACGCTCGACGTACACGATGCCGCGCAGCGAGTCGGCCTCGACCTGGCCCGCGGCGACGGCCTCTTCGCGCTCGATCTGGTGCCAGCGCACCATCACGCAGTACGGGTGCACGAAGCCATCGGCTTCGCGGCTGATCGTGAGGTCGCCTGCATCGGCGTCCACCATCGCGCAGTCGTCGGGCGTCGCGAAGTTCGGCCGGCGGCTCGCGATGTCCGGCGGGAACGACTCGAACAGCGCGCCGCCTCGGTGGGGGATGCCCTCACCACCGACCTCCTGGGTCGGCGGGAAGAGATTCTTCGCGATGAGCCGGCTCTCGTTCGGATCGGTCGAGTCCACGGCGAGCATCTCGCGCGCCATGAGGTAGTTGCGCACGGTCGCGAGGTGGCCGAACACGCCGTTCGATCCGCCGCGCAAGCGCAGGTCGTGGAACATCGCAGTGCCGTGGCAGTTCTGGAACGTGCAGCCGCTTCGCACGAGCGTCGGCTGCACGCGCTCCACGAAGTAGCGGAAGCCACGCTCGCTGCCGTGACCGTCGGCCGCGATCTCGGCAGGGAACGGCTCGGGATAGGCCTCTTCGGGCGCGCTCTCGACCCAGCTCGCGAGGGTCACGTAGTCGGGATCCTCGGTGGAGCCGAAGACGTCTCCGCCCTCGTGGAACGAGCCACCGACCTGCACGCCGAGCGGGCGGCGAAGGATCTCCGAAGTCGAGCGCGTGCTTCCCGGCGCGACGAACTCCATCGCGGCCCAGTAGTTCCACTCGAGCTGCTCGGCGCTGTCGCCGCACGAGAGGAAGAGGTCGGCCACGGTGTTGCCGTGACACGAGCTGCCCGCACAGCGGCGGACGAGCATCGGCTGGACCTGCTCGCGGAAGACCACGTAGTGCGGCGACGACGTGTTCACCGTGCCCGGCACGAAGCCCGGCGCGTGCCAGACACGCGAGTTGCACTCACCGAGGTTCTCGGAGAGCGTCGTCGGCGGCGCGCCCGTGCGCGTGTGCCCCTGACGGCTCCACTGCGAGAGCAGGTTGTACGACTCCGAGCTCAGGCCGAGGATCCGGCCGCCCGCGTGCTGGACGTCGGTGCGGATCGCGACGGGCATGGGGTCCGCATCGCGCGGTCCGTCGAACGGCATCGAGAAGACGCTGATCTCGCGCTGCTCGCCGCTCTTGAGGAGCACGAGGCTCACGGGATACGGGCCGTACGCCTCGAGCGCGTCGCGTCGCCGCATGAGCGCATCGAAGCTCGTCACGTCGAGGTTGCCCATCGCGACGCCGCGCTCGTTCGTGACGTGGCAAGGGCCGTTCTGTCGCACGCAGCTGTTCGAGAAGAACGGCTCGATGCGCTCTTCGTAGTAGCTGCCGCCGGGAGGCTCGACCGGCGCACACGCACCCATCATCGCGGTCACGGAGACCGCCAGAACGACTCGCGCTCGCATGGGCATGAACGTACCTCGTTCGATCGACTCGTTGCTCTTCATTCGTGCGTCGGAGCACCGGGTGAGGACGACGTTGGTGTCCGACGACGAGACGCGAAAGCCCCACGCTCGAGGAGCGCGGGGCCTTCGCGGTGTGGATCACCGCCAGCGGGGTTCAGGCCCCACGAGGGACATCAGCGGCGGATGGAGCGCATCGCCATGCGGATCGCGTCGAGCACGCGATCGTCGTCCTGCATCGCCTCCGCATCGAGGAGCGCGGTGCGCGCCTCGGCGGTGCCGATGCGGCCGAGCGACCAGGCCGCCGCCTGACGAACGGTCCAGTCGGTGTCGCCGATCAGCATCGCCGAGAGCACCGGCACCGAAGCCGTCACCTGGTAGAGACCGGTCGCGCGCGCCGCCTGACGGCGGATGCTGGCGTCCGTGCTCGCGAGCAGCCCCATGATCGGCTCGACCTCGTCGAAGAAACCGATCTCGGTGATGGCCTGCAGGGCCGCCGACTGCACGCTCGTGTCGCTGTCGCCGAGCGCCATCGCGATCGCGTGGCTCGCACGACCGACGTTGAGGCGCGCGAGGCTGCGCACCGCCGCCGCACGCACGGTCGCCGCCGTGTCGCTCGTGACGGCCGTGGTGAGCGGCTCCACCGCGTGCACGTCCATCAGCGTCCCGAGCGCCTCGGCTGCGTACATGCGACGCGTGTCGGACGCGTCGTTCGCGAGGACCTCACGCATCTGCACCATGACGGCGCCGATGGCGAAGGGCCTGCGACGAAGCCACCACGCGGCCGACTCGCGGACGTGCGAGCTCGGGCTCGAGAGCAGGAGGCGCTGGACCTCCGGCACGCACGAGTAGCACTCCACGCGCTCGCCGTACTCGAGCATCGTGGAGAAGCGCGAGGGGTTCGAGTCGGCCGACGCGATCGCCTCGCGGAGCGACTCGGTGCTCGGCGCCTGCGTCTCCACCGAGAGCTCGCCGCGTGCACGGTCGTGCACCCGGACCTCGCCCTCTGCGTATTCCTGCGCCGATGCCGTGCCCGCGAAGGCCGTCATCGCCGCCACCACCATCATCATTCGGATGTTCTTCATGGCTGTGTTCCTGGATGGATGAAGGGGTGTGGGTCTCAGTACCGCGGCGAGGACCACTCGCCGGCGTTCTCGGTGTTGAAGCGCGAGTAGTACTGACCGCCGAGGTCCGCCATGTGGATGAGCATCATGCGGTCCGCACGGCTCACCGGCGCAGCGCCCGCCACGTTCTCCGGGTGCGACGGCGTGGACCAGGCCCAGGCGTTCGCGTCGTCGAAGGCGTTGACGTTCATGTACTGGATGAGGCGGCTGTGGCGCGCCGAGCCCGGCTGGATCCATTCCACCGGCTCGCGGCCGCCGAGGTGGGTCGTGTCGACCTCCATGTCACCCATCATCGCCGAGGCCATGAGGAGCGAGACGTACGACGCCGGGTACGTCACGACATCACGCTCGTAGTACGTGGTGATCGGGCGATCCGAGAGGTCGAGGTAGGGGATCTGGAAGGGCGGCAGCGGCTCCGTCGCGCCCTCGGGCGTGACGGTGATCTCGTAGTAGAGGCCCGCGAAGGGGTCGCTCGCGCCACCGTCGTGGCAGCCCGCGCAGCTCGCGGTGAGCATGTCCTGGAGGTTGCGGACCGTCGTCGCGCCCGCCCACGGGATCTCCTGGCGGTCGAGCACGCGACGAAGCGTCGTGCGGTCGGCCGGCTGCACCTGCGCGGTGAGCGTCGGCGCGAGGTTGATCGGCTGCGCGCGGTCGCTGTGGCAGCCGCCACACGCGCGGTTCTCACCGGGCATCGCCTGGATCCAGAGGAGCTGGTTGCGGATCGCGAGGCCGAAGCGGTCGATCGGCTGGAGGTGGTACGGGAGGTACGCGGGCACCTCGGCGCGCCAGCTGCCATCGGCGTACACGGGCGTCTCGCCCATGATCGCCGCGCCCTCGTGCATCGTGAGGCCGAACATGCCGACGCCACCGATCTCACCCGAGAAGCCCTCGATGATGCGGACGTGGGTCGTCGCATCGAGCGCCTCGTCGAGGCTCACGCCGTCGCCGAACTGCGCGCCCGAGACGGTCTCCTCGAGCATCGTGGTGCGGACGTCGGCGCCCGCGAGGATCGCCGGACGAGAGTACATGTCGGCCGGGTTGCCCATCACGCCCTGACCGATGGCGGGCGGCTCGGGGCGCACCTGCACCGGAATCGCGTAGAGGTCCCACGTGGCCGGGTTGTCGAACACGAGCGTGCGGCGCTGCGACTCGGGGTCGAAGAGGTAGATGCCGTACTGCGGCGCGGTCTCCGCGATCTCGTTGCGGTCGTTGACGTCGCCGTCCGACCACGAGACGAGGAGCTCACCGGTCCAGCTGCGGTTGTCACCGTCGACCTCAAAGAGACCGCGCGGGTTGCGGTAGCGGCCGACGCCGCTCGCAGGCGAGCCCGAGCCCGTCGGCACGGCCGGCGTGAGCGACTCGGGGATCGCGCGCTGCTCGTCGATCGGGATCACGTCCGCGGTGCTGGTGCGGTTGCGCGCGTCGATGTGGAAGAGCGCGCCCGACTGGATGGTGCGGCTGCGGCTCGTCGCGATCGACACGAAGGTGCCGGGGTCGAGCTCGCTGGCCTGGACGAACGAGTTCGCCGGCAGGCCACCGCGCACCATGATGCCCTCCATGCCCGAGCAGTCCGGGTTCATGCGGAAGAGCTTCACGTCGTTGAGCGGCCCGAGGTGCTCCCAGCGCGAGAAGCCGATCTGGCCGTTCGAGAGGAGGAAGGGCTCGGCGATGTGCGAGAGGTTCTGCGAGCACACCGTCGGCGTGCCGCCCTCGGTGGACACGACCGAGAGCTGCGGCGCGGCGCCACGCTCGTACTCGTCGCGGCGCAGGCCGAGGCGACCGAACGGGTTCTGGTCCGCGGGGAGCTCCGAGCCGAACTGGTACGTGGAGATGTACGCGACGCGTCCACCGGGCACGAAGATCGGGCGGAGGTCGTTCCACGGACCGTCCGTGATCTGGCGCGGCATCGCCGAGCCATCCACGGGCGCGATGTACACGTGGTAGTGCTCGTCGCCGTCGTGGCGCATCGAGAACACGACCTCGCGCGCATCGAACGAGAGATCGAGGCCCGCGATGTCGACGCCCGTGTAGTCGTCGGTCAGCGAGCGCAGATCACCGTCCGGCGTGGGCGGGCTGAGCACGAAGACGCCACCACCGGGGTTGTAGCGCTCGTAGTCGATCACCTGGCGGGTGCCGCCGCTGATGTCGTGGCTGCCATCGCCGCGCACGAACGCGCGCTGCGCGAAGACGATCGACTCGACGCCGGGGACCACGCTGTTCCCGCCGCCACCGCCGCCTCCGCATCCGACCGCACCCAGCGCGATCACGCTCGCACCCGCGAGCGCCCCGGCTGCGCGCATCGCCTTTCCGGTGGTTCGTTCCGTCGTCATCTGCCTCTCCTCGCTCCCCGGAACCACTCCGGGGGACACCGCTCCTTCTGCAAGGGCGGATCCAGCGGGAATGAAGGAGCGACCTCACGAATTCGCAGGGGATCCGCGGTGAGCCCCTCCGGCCCGAGGGGGCGCGCGCCCCCAAGCCCCCACCCCTCACGTGGGGGCCCGCCCCCAGCCACCCACCCTCCGCTCCGCCCCCGCCGCCCTGAGACCGCTCCCGTGCCAGCCCGCGGAGCGGGCGAGCCCGTGCCCCTGCCCGTGCCCGATCTGATTCGCCAAGCACGGGCGCCGGCACGGGCACGGGTGGCGTTCTTCCGTCTCAGCCATCTCTCGCACTGACCGGCCAGTGCGCTTCGGTGCGCACACGCTGGGCGGTGGGCAGGTTTGCCGTCGCGCGAAGATGCGGCGGCCTTCGGGCCCACGTCGACGATGCCGTTGTGGCGCCCCGATCGAGCTGATCTCTCGGCCATCCCATCGATGTCCGCCCGGCGGCTGGGCCCTACCAACTCTCGACGAGGCCATCTGCGCCGAAGGACTGCCGTGCCAGGGAACGCAAGTGCTCCGAATACGTCTGACCGAGCGGTTCGTGCACTTGGGGCCGGGCCTCGGAGAAGCTGTACACACGGGGGTCCGGTCGCTCCGACAGGCGGAACCAGCAGAACTCGTAGTCCTGATGGCCCAGGTACACGAACGCGTCATGAGGGACCTCCGCCCCGCCGACTGCGAGAAGCACTTGCTTGAACTCGCGCTGGAGGTGCTCGAGGGATGAGCAACGCAGGTCTGAGCCGCGAAGCAGGTCGCCGGGCGCCGAGCCAATCTCCACCAAGAACGCCTGGTACGCCTCCGGTAGCCCCTGAGTCAGACCGAGCCTTCCCAGCAACTCGTCGATCTCCCGATCGGTGCATCCAAGGACGGGGCTCTTCGATCGCGCCCGAACGCGCGCGCAGGCGTCACTCACTCTCGTCAACCAACCGCGATCTTCGTGAGCCATACCACCTCCAGAGGGATGACTTTCGAAGTCCAGACGAACACGCGCACGCCGTCGCCTCGCCCCAATCGAGCGTGACTACGCAAGCTCTCTCGGCGCCTCGATCCGGTATTCATCACACACCATCTGCACCAACCCCTGGGAGAAGGTCTTGTTCGTGCACTCGATGGACTCGGGGCGTGCGTCGTTGAAGTAGTACGCAACGGGATCCGCCGCCTGTCCCAGATAGAACCAGAGATACTGGTAGCCGTGGTGGCCACAGAAGGCGAAGGCGGACTGCGGGATGGGCGGATGCACTGCCACAGTCGCAGAGCGAAAGTCCCGCTGCAGACGCGGAAGGCTTCCGATGGAGAGGTCGGAACCTCGCATGAAGTCGCCAGCGTCCCAGCCCGCGCCCAAGAGGAACGCCACATACGAAGCAGGTAGCGCCCCTCGAGCGTCTCGTTCCATCGCGTCGATCATCGCCCGGTCGCACCCCTTGAGGAACTCTTCACGCGCCCGGAGCTCACCAAGAACCCACTCGACTCGACGCGCCCAACTCGTGGCCATCACGACCTCACCTGCACCTTCCGCTGAGAAGGTACCAGGTCAGTCGACGTGGTAGCCGCGGGTGGCGAGGCCGGTCTGCACTGCGTCGGGGCCGACGAAGTGGGCGGCGCCGGCGGCGACGAAGAAGGTGCCGGGCTCGTTCGCGAGCACGGCCGCGAGCACCTCGACCCATGCGGCGTTGCGACGCACGAGCATCGAGTCGTAGAGCTGCGGAGCCTCCTCGCGCATCTCGAGCACGAGCTCTCGCTCGAGGAAGCTCGTGTCCCCGCGCTGCCAGGCCGCGACGAGCGCCTCGAACTGCTCGGGGGTCTCCTCGATCTCGTCGAGGGACTGCGTGAGGAGCTCGACCTGTGTCTCGACGGGGAGATCACCGATCGCATGGAGCTGCGTGGGGATGTCCTCGAGGTAGCGGACCTCGCGTCCGTCGCGCACCGCCTGCGCCGCGAGATCGCGATCGACGCCTGCGTTCGGATCCGCGCCCCGCTGGATCAACATCCCCATGGCGAGCGTGATCGACGCGATCCACGGCCGCATCGGCTCGAGCTGCACAAAGGGCACGCCCATCTGCTCGGCCGCCGTCTGCACGCGATCGCGCGTCGCGGGCGGAAGGAGCGACGACAAGGTCACGCCCGCCGGGTTCATGGCGAGCTCTCGCAGGAGCGAGGCGTGCGGCGCGAGCGCCGACTCCTCGGTGGGCACCTCGAAGTAGATCGCGCGCGACGACGCGACCGCCGCCTCGATCCGACCATCGCGCCACGCCGTCGAGGGCGCCAGGAGGTGCACGGTGCCGAAGAGGTAGATCGTCGTGTCGGCGTCGCTCACGCGCAGGAGGCGCGGTCCGGGCGAGGCCTGCTCGGCGCCGCTGCTCGACGAGGCACCTGCCCCACCCGAGCCGCCGTTAGCGGTGCCTCCACAGCCGATCGAGAGCCCGAAGAGCGCGAGCAAGAGCGCGTGCGCGAGGACGAGAGAACGCGACATGCGCCGATCCTACGCAGCACACCCGTGTGGGTCGACGCGGGAGCGCCATGCCGTTCGGTTCAGTGTGGTGTGCTCGGCCCGCGGGCGTCGTTCACGAGCACCTCGAGCCCGACGCTCAGGAGGAACGTGTCGGGCCCGTCCGCGGGACGTGTGGGCAGGACGTGCGTGAAGTGCACGACGGGCCCGAGATCCACCGGGCCGACCTCGAAGTCGAAGCCGATGGTCGCCTCGAAGATCGGCTGCCAGTGCCCGTTCCAGAGGCCGATGCCGGCATCCACCTCGGCCCAGATGCAGGTCCCGCGCGGCACCTCCTCGGGATGCGCGATGCCGCGTGGGCGGAAGCGAATGCCGCCCATGCCCTGGAGCAGCGTGCCGACGCCCGGATCCGGGAACGCGTTCGACGCGCCTTGATCGGCGAGGATGCCGCCCCGCAGGCGCAGCGTGGGCATGAGCCACTTCGTGAGCGACGCGTGCGCCGCGACGGCGAACGTGGCGCCGGGCCAGAGCGCCTCGAGGTGCGGTGTCGCGAGCGGGAAGATCACCGCGCCGCCGAACCCGACGATCAGACGTGGCTCGTCCTCGACCGGTGCGGGCTCCGCCGCGGGCTCGCTCGCCTGCACCCTTCCTTCCTCATCGACGGCAGCGTTGGCGTCACGCGCATCGTCCTGCGCGCGCGCGGAGACGGACACGAGTGAGGCGAGGAGGAATGCGACGGGGAAGCGGAGAGGCATGACGCGGAGAGCCAGTCTCCCCTCGATTCGATTCACCAGTCGTTCGATCGGTGCGCGCGCTCACGCCCTGCGCGCCGACGAGGCGACGTGATCGACGACGCGCGCGACCACGTGCGGGTCCGAGAGGATGCGGCGGTGGCCGAGGCCCTCGGTCGCGACGAGCTCGGCGCCCGGCCACGCGGCCGCGATCGCCTCGCCGCGATCGAAGGGCACCTCCACGTCGTTGCGATCGTGCACGAGGAGGAGCGGCTCGCGGCGCTCGCGCACCATCTCCGGTGCACGGACGTCGGCGAGCTTCACGCCGAAGGTCCGCTCGAGACGGCGGTGCACGGCCTCGCGCGTGGTCTCGGAGAGGCCGAGCGCCTTCGTGAGCTCGGCCGTGAAGTCGCGCACGTCGTTCGGCGGGCAGATCAGCGCGTAGCGGTCGGCGACCGCGTGCTCCTCCTGGCCAGCCCCGAGCTCCTTGGCGGCGAGGATCGCAGCCGCACCGCCCATCGAGTGCGAGACGAGCGCATGGAAGGGGCCGAGCGCGGCGTGCATCGCGAGGATCGCGTCGCGGAACGCGAAGAGGGACGCGTGCGTGCCCGGGGTGTCTCCGTGCGCCGGCGCGTCGAACGCCGCGACGCGGAAGCCTCGCGCGACGAGCGGCTCGACGAACGGCGCGAGCTGCGCGCCGCGGCCCTGCCAGCCGTGCACGAGCAGGACGACGGGTCCGTCGTCGCCCCACACCCACGCGCGGAGCGGCGCTGGTCCGGCGTGGCTCCGTGCGCCGCGAGCCGCACGATCGGTCGGCACGAGGATCGAGCGCGCCGCCTGGAGCGCGGCGAGCTCTCGCGCAGGGCGCGGGAACCTCCGTGGCCTCAAGAAGAGGTCGAACGACACACGCGCGGCCGCCTCCGGCCAGGCGCGATCCAGCACCGAGAGCGCGACGGCCCACGGCGGCTTCCGCCCGGGTCGCGGCTTCTTCTCAGACCGAACGATCGTGCTTTTTTCTGACCGCGAAAGACCGTCTCGAGCCGTCATGGTGCGTCTCCTTCTCCGCCATGGTCCGCAGCGCGGCGCCCGGCGGGGTTCGTCAGCGCGCGTCGCGCCCCTGCGCGTCGCGGAACAGGCGGCCGACCGCTCGATCGAGCCGCTCCTCGACCTCGGTGGGCGAGGGGATCGCCCGGCGCGCGCGCCCGCGATCACCGCCGCTCTTCGCGCTCGGGTCGGGGTCCCCGGCGCGGCGGAGCAGGCGACCGAGCACGTGGTGGCCGTACGCGAGCGAGAGCACCTCGAACGCCATCTGCGTCGCGTCGAGCTCCTTGCGGAAGTGCCCCTCGTCCTGCGCGATGCGGATCGCCTGCGCGAGCGTGTCGACCCAGTCGAGCTGCGCCTCCACCAGGCGCGCGCGCACGGCGGGCTCGAGGTCGTCGATCTCCGCGATGGCCGACACGAAGAGGCAACCGCCCGGCATGAAGTCCGCGCGGGCCCAGCGCTTCCATGCCGTGAGCAGCGCCGCGACGCGAGGCTTGCCCCGGGGCTCCTTGAGCGCGGGCGCGACCACGAGCGCGATGAAGCGCGTGATCGCCTCCTCGAGGATCCCGAGCTGGAGCGACTCCTTGCTCTTGAAGTGCGCGAACAGGCCGCTCTTGGACAGGCCCGCCTTCGACGCGAGCGTGCCGATCGTCACGCCGCGGAGGCCCACGACGCTGGCCTGGGTGATCGCCTCGCCGAGCACGGCGCTGCGCGTCTCTTCGCCCTTGGTTCCCGCGCGGGCGGCGCCGTCTCGCCGCGCGCGCGCCACCGACGGCGCCGACGAGGCGCGGCCGGAGGCTGAGCGGGCGGAGACGACACGGGCCACGACCCATGAATAGCACGGTCGTTCTTTTTCGCCACCCTCTCGCGGCGTCCTCGCGCGCAGGGACCGAGAAAGAATCGATCGGGGCGCCTTGCGGCGGGGTGAGCGCAGCTCACCCCTGGAGCAGGAGCGAGGAGGAGTCTTCGACGATCGAGCCGGCGATCGCACACGCGCGCAGCTCACGAAGTGAGGCGAGCACGGGAGAACCCGGCGGGGTCCGGGGGCGCTCGAGCCCCCGAGCGCGCGCCGAACGGCGCGCAGTAACTCAGAGCGTGAGTCACTTGCATTGACTCACGCTCTCACATTTCTTGCCGGAGGGTCTGGCCGCAGCCCCTCCCTCTCGCCGCGGGTTCTCCCCGTGCTCGGCCTTGGGCCTGCGCGCGGTGTCCGATCACCGGAATCGGCGAGAGCCTCCCTCCCGCCGAATCGAGCCCGTGGCACTCGCATCGATCCATCCAAGTGACACGTGCTCTCAGGCCAGGAGCGCCTCGATCACGCGGCCCGCGACGTCGGTGAGGCGGAAGTCGCGCCCCTCGGCGCGGTAGGTGAGCCGCGTGTGGTCGAAGCCGAGCAGGTGGAGGATCGTCGCGTGGAGATCGTGCACGTGCACGGGGTCGGCGACGACGTTGTAACCGTAGTCGTCGGTCGTGCCGTGGATGTGGCCCGCGCGCACGCCGCCGCCCGCCATCCAGAGCGAGAAGCAGCGCGGGTGGTGATCGCGGCCGTACTCGGTGGTGCTCGGCTCGCCCTGCGCGTAGACGGTGCGACCGAACTCGCCGCCCCAGAGGACCAGCGTGTCGTCGAGGAGGCCTCGCTGCCGGAGGTCGGTCACGAGCGCCGCGCTCGCCTGATCGACGTCGCGCGCGGCCACCGGGTGCATCGTCTGGAGGTTCGTGTGGTGGTCCCAGTCGCGGTGGAAGATCTGCACGAAGCGCACGTCGTTCTCGAGCAGGCGCCGCGTCATCACGCAGCTCCACGCGAAGGTGCCCGGCACGCGCGCCGCGTCGCCGTAGAGCGCGAACGTGCTCGCGGGCTCGTCGGCGAGATCGACCGCGGCGGGCACGGCCGCCTGCATGCGGCTCGCGAGCGCGAAGGTCTCGATGCGCGCATCGATGGCCGCGTCGCCGCTCGCCTCGGCGTGCAGGCCATCGAGCGTCGCGCGCAGGTCGCGCAGGCGCGCCCGGCGGGTCGGCGAGAGGCCCGCGCGCTCGTCGAGGTAGAGCACGGGCTCGGCCCCGCCGCGCAGCTGCACGCCCTGGTGGTTCGCGGGGAGAAAGCCGCTGCCCCAGTAGCGCGACGAGAGCGGCTGACCGAACGGCACGGCGGACTGGGACACGAGCACCGCGAACGTCGGCAGGCTCGCCGACGCTGCACCGAGCCCGTACGAGAGCCACGAGCCGAGGCTCGGCCGGCCCGCGAGCGGGTGGCCGGTCTGCATGAGCGTGACCGCAGGGTCGTGGTTGATCGCGTCGGTCTGCATCGAGCGCACGATGCAGAGCTCGTCGACGACACCGCCGAGGTTCGGGAAGAGCTCGCTCACCCACGCGCCGCTCTCGCCGTGCTGGCGGAACGAGACGCGCGGCGCGACGACGCGCAGATGCTCTTGCTCGGCGGTCATGCCCGTGAGCACCTGATCGCCACGGACCGAGCTCGGCAGCTCGCTGCCGTCGAGCGCCGAGAGGCCGGGCTTGTGGTCGAAGGACTCGAGCTGTGAGGGCGCCCCCGACATGAAGAGGTGCACCACGCGGTTCGCGCGCGGCGTGAAGTGCGGGCTCGCGCGCGCGCGAGGTGCGCCGAGCAAGGTCGCGAGGCTCGCGGTGCCGAGGACGCCGAGGCCGCCGCGCAAGAGCGTGCGTCGATCGACGGTGGGGAGCGTGAGGGTGGGTCGCCGGTCTCGCACGTGTCATTCCCTCGTGATCGACTCGCTCGAGCTCAGCACCGCGCGGGCGACGAGCACGAGCGCCGCTTCGCCGGCGACGTCGCGCGTGGCGAGATCCGACTCGCCGACGCGGAGGATCGTGGCGGCTTCGGTGCCGAGCGACTCGAGCTCGGCGCGCTCTTGCCCGTGGGCCGAGCGCAGCGCCTCGAGCTCGGCGTCCGTCGGCACGCGCGCGAGCACGCGACGGACGATCTCGACGATCTGGGCATCGAGGTCCTCCGGATGCGCAGCGAGCGCACGCGCAGCGAGCACGCGCGCGGCCTCGACGAAGTGAGGATCGTTCCAGAGCGCGAGCGCCTGCGTCGGCGTCGAGGTCTCCTCGCGTGCAGCGACCGCGTGCATGCGGCTCGGCGCATCGAAGAGGCTGAGCGACGGATGTGGCGCGCTGCGGCGCCAGAACGTGTAGAGCGCGCGGCGGTGGTGCTGCCGCGGATCCCGATCGACCGGGTAGATCGTCAGGGCGCCGAGGCCATCGCCCATCGCCTCGTAGAGCCCGTCCGGATGCGAGACGAACGCCGGTGGTCCACCGGCTGTCGCATCGAGGAGCCCTGCCGCGGCGAGCGCCTGGTCTCGAAGGACCTCTGCGTCGAGACGACGACGACGCGCCCGGGAGAGCAGGCGTGCGTCCGGATCGGCGAGCACGCCCTCGGGCGTGACGCGCGAGGATCGTCGGTACGTCTCGCTGAGCAAGAGCATGCGGAGGTACGCGCGCAGATCCCAGCGCGCGCGGAGCGACGACGCGAGCCAGTCGAGCAGCGCGCGGTGCTCGGGTGTGCCGCCGCGGGTGCCCCAGTCCTCCGGGGTCGCGACGAGGCTCTGTCCCATGACGAGGCGGAAGTAGTGGTTGGCGAGCACGCGGGCCGTGATCGGGTTGTCGTCGGACACGACGAAGCGGGCGAGCCCGAGCCGGTCCTCGATCTCGACGGGGTGATCGATCCGCAGCGCCGCGGGCACGGCGCAGCGCACACGATCCCCGGGCTGCCCCCACTGGCCGCGGACGAGGATGCTCGTGCGCCGGCCACCGTCGTCGTCGCGCATCACGCGCGTCGCGACAGGGGTGTCTCCACGCACGAGCTCGGCTGCGAGCGCGGCCCGCTCCGCCGCGAGCACACGCACGGGGCTCGTGGCCGCCACCTCCGTGAAGAGACGCGACAAGGCCACGCGCGTCGTGTCGTCGCGCTCGGTGCGCGCGACCGCGGTGCGGAGCGGCGCCGAGAGCACCGCGCCTTCCTCGGACGAGACGAGCACGCGCACGGTGCCGAACACGCGCCCGAGACCACGCCGCTGGTCCAAGCGCAGGACGAGCGTCTCGCCCTCGCCGAGCACGACGGGCTCCGCCAGCACGAACGTGATCGCGCTCGGAGAAGTGAGCTCCACGCCCGTCGTGCCGAGGCCGTCGACGATCGCGCTCGCGTCCGTGCCATCGTCGAAGAACGCGCGCGCCAGGCGCAGGCGTGTGCGTGCGGCGTACGCCTCGCGCTCGGCCGTCAGCTCCGTGGCCCAGGGCGGGTACTCGCTGCGTCCCGAGCCGAGCTCCAGGCGGATCGCGCGCACGGGCGCGTCGTGATCGAGGCGCAGCGTGAGCGTGTCTCCGACGGCCACGTCGCCGAACACGCGCACCTCGCCGCCTTCCTCCACGCGGGCCCGGCTGCCCGACGACGTGCTCACCCGCAGCGCGGTGGGCTCGACGAAGCGAGGCTCGCTCGGCCCGAGCGTCGCGAGCCACGCGGACTCGGCCACGATCACGTCGTCCTCGCGCAACCGTGCATCGAGCTCGGCGATCCGGGTCGTGATCGCGGCGCGTCGCGCGGGCCAGAGCGGGCTCGTGGTCGCGATCACGGGGGCCTCGCTCGCGGCGTCCGTGACCAGGCCTTGGTCCGCGACGCGATCGAAGCACGCGACGAGCGAGTAGAGATCGCGCTGCGTGATCGGGTCGTACTTGTGATCGTGGCACTGTGCGCAGTGCACCGTGAGCCCGAAGAGCTGGTTGCCCACGGTGCGTGCGCGGTGGAGCGAGTGCTGGAAGCGGCGCTCCTCGGGATCGACGCCGCCCTCGCCCGTCGTCGGATGAAGGCGGAGGTAGTGCGTGGCGAGCACGTCCTCGGGCCGCGCGTCAGGCAGGAGATCTCCTGCGAGCTGCGCGACGATCATCTCGTCGAGCGGCTCGTTCTCGAGGACGCGCGCGATCACCCAGTCGCGCCATGGCCACGCTTGACGAGGATCGTCGGCGTGGAGGCCGTTGGAGTCGCCATAGCCCGCGTAGTCGAGCCAGTCGTTGGCGAGGCGCTCCGCGTGCGCCGGGGACGCGAGCCACACATCGAGGAGCCGCTCGTACGCGGCGTCCGATGGATCCGCGAGGAACGCGTCCACTTCCTCGGGGCTCGGGGGCAGACCTCTCACGTCGAGCGAGAGCCGACGCAAGAGCACCGCGGGCTCGGCGCGCGGCGAGGCGGCGAGGTCATGCGCCTCGAGACGTTCCGCCACGAACGCATCCACGGGATGAGGCGCACCGCCCGGCGCCTCGAGGGTCGCGATGGGCTCGAAGGCCCAATGCCGTCCGTACGGTGCGCCTTGCGAGATCCAGCGCCGGAGCGTCGTGATCTGCGCCTCGGTGAGCGCGAGCGCCGGGGCGGGCGGCATGCGCGTCAGGGCGTCGAGCTGCTCCACCCGCGTGACGAGGAGGCTCGCGTCCGGATCGTGCGGCACGATCGCGAAGCGACCTCCGCCGCGGTCCGAGGTCGCGTCCTCGAACGTGTCGAGGCGCAGGCCCGCGGCGCGTGTCGAAGCGTCGGGGCCGTGGCAGCCGAAGCAGCGGTCCGCGAGGATGGGCTGCACGTCGCGCGCGTAGTCGACGAGCTGCTCGATCGGTGGTGTCTCTTCGCACGCGACGGAGGGCGCGAACGTGAGCGCGAGCAGGAACGTCAGCGCCTGCGGCGCGCGACCTCGCTCTCCCATCCGGCTCCGAGCCATCGGCCGATGTACGTCAGTCGCCGAGCGCGTCGATGGGCATCACCGGGTGCAGGGCGTGCCTGGTGCGGCGGGCGCCGGGATGGTCGCGGTGCCCGCGACCGCGCTCGCGAGGAAGCAGCTCCACTGGTGGCGGACCTCGGGCACCTGCATGAACACGTTGTGCGCGTCGCTGAAGCCATCGCCCGCGCTCTGGATCACCGCGCCGGTGTAGCGAGCGCCCGCCTCGTTCTCGAGGTTGTTCGCGATGGGGTAGCTCTCGAAGCCCTCGAGCCCGCCCCACGCCAGGCGCGGCTGCATCGTGGGCCACACTTCCTCGCCGGCCTGTCGGTGGCCGTACGCGAGCGCGATGGCGTCGTAGAGCACCGTCGGGAAGTAGCTGTCGCCCTCCCCCACCACCTCGTAGATCGGGCGCGCGTCGATGCCCGCGAGCGGGCGCCGCGAGATGCGCGGCATGAAGACCATCGGGTCCGCGCTCTCCCACGCGAGCTGGAGCAGGTGCATCGCGGGGTGGAGGTGCGAGAGGCTGTCGCCCTCCACGCGGAGCACGCTCCCGAGCGCCGAGCGCGTGTTCGGCAAGAGCTCCGTCTCGAGGATCATGTAGCTCCAGAAGCCTCCGGCTCCGGTGGGCACGAGCGCGGTCGGACGCGGATCGATCGCGCCGAGCATGTTCACGTACATCGCGCCCATCGACTGCCCGCCCGCGAGCACGTGCTCGAAGTCGAAGCGGATCTCGGTCGCGCCGGCCGGCAGCGTGACGCCCGTGCACGCACCGAGCGTCGCGGGATCGAGGCGAAGCGCCTGCATCGCGTCGAGCAGGAGCGCCTGTTCGATCACGCCCTGGTGGAACGTGAAGGGGAACGCGTCGAGGTTCGCGAAGTTGATGTAGGCGATCGCGCTCGCGCCCGGGAGGCGATCGGGGCTGAGGGGCATCGCCGTGCCGACCGCGGCGATGCCGTGCTGGGCGACCTCGTGCGCGGGCCCCTCACCGCGCGCCTCGATGCCATCGCGACCGTACGGACCGCGATCGACGACCTGCGCCGCGATGCCGCCCGAGCCGTGGATGTAGAGGTAGACGGGGAAGCCCGAGGCGGGCATCTCGCCACGAGGGATCGTGACGACGACCGGGACGCTCTCGCGTCGCTGCTCCACGGGCAGGCCGTCCGCGCCGATCACGAAGTGTCCTTCGGTGTCGAAGTCGGGCGTGCCCTCCTGGAACTGCGGCATCGAGACGGTGCCGAGCAGCTCGCAGTACCGCGCGTGATCGTCGCCATCGCTCGGATCGAGCGCGAGGCCCTCGATCGTGACCTCGTCGCGCGCGCGCACGCCATCGACCATCGTCCGCAGATCGGCCACGACGTCGCCCGTGGTGAAGACGGTCGCCGTCGCGACGTCGTCGGGCGCGATGCCGAGGGTGCCGAGCGTCTCGCGGAGCGGGGCATAGAGCGCCGCGGCGTCCGCACCCCACGTCGCGCTCGGCGTCTCGCCGCGCAAGAGCGCTGCGATCGTCGGCTCGGCCTCGATCGGTCCGTCGTCCCAGCCCATCGCGTCGCGACGCACGACGAACGCGTAGCGACGGTTCGGATGCAGCACCCAGCCGGGCACCGCGGCCACGGCGACGAGGCTCGCGCCTGCGTACCGATCGGAGGCCAGCGTGCGCGCGATCGTCGGGACGAGCTCGCCGCGCGAGGGGGAGCTCGGGTCGACGTCGACGAGCAGGAACGGTGAGCTCGCCTCGGGGGCGATCACATCGTCCGGGCTGCGCTCCGCGAGCGGGGCAGTGAAGCGGAAGAACGCGACGGGCACGGTCGGCCAGCGCGGCCGCGTCTCGGCGAGCTCGAGCAGGTCGCCGACGATCGACGTCGTGCTCGACGGAAACCCCGCCATGTCGGGCGTGCCGTCGGCCTCGAGCCGCAGATCGGAGGGGAAGGGAAAGGCGAAGAAGTCGGTCTCGGTCGCGTCGAGATCGAAGAGCGCGCGGGCCGGCCCGCTCGGGCCTGCGTCCATCGCCGCGAAGGCGTCGTCACCGACACCCGCGTCTTGGCGCATCGCGGCATCGACAGGCGAGGGAGACGGATCACCGCAGCCCAGGGTCACGAACGAAGCGAGCACGAGCGGAAGCGAGCGACGCATGTCGCGACGGTAGCAGCCCCGCGGGCTCCGATTCGTGAAACGTGTGACGCGGAGCGACGACCCCGACGACGCGTGACGAAAACGAGAGAGGCCCGCGATCGCTCGCGAGCCTCTCCGAGATCGAACCGAGGGCCCCGACGTGCGCGACGCGGCGCACGCGGAGGCCCCGCGACTCACAGCAGCGTGTACTGGAGCGACAGGATGGTCTGCGTGTCGATGTTGTCGCGGCCGGTCGGCGGCACGAGCTCGTAGAAGAAGTTGAAGCGGAGGCTCACCGCGAGATTGTCCACGAGGCTGAGCGCGAGCTCGTTCGACCAGTTGAGGCGGAAGTTGCCGACCGTCGTCGGATCACCCGTCATCGGATCGCGGGCCGAGCCCATCAGCGCGCCGCCAAGACCTTCGACGGTCGTCAGGTAGCGCCACTCGCGGTTCATGTGGTTGTCGTAGCCGAGGAGCGCGCGGCCCGAGTACTGCTGGCGATCGCCGGGGAGCGTCGCGACGGGATCGCCCATCGCGGGCATGCACGTGTCGGTGCCCACGATCAACGTCGAGCCGGTCGGGCAGAGCGGGTTCGGGTAGAGGTCGTCGTACGTGACGTCGGCACCGATCTCGACCCAGAGGCGGTGGTTACCGTCGGCCTCGCGCAAGAGGTTGCGGCTGATGCCGAGCTGACCCTGGAAGCGGAAGTCGAGGCCGGCGAACGGATCGTTTCGACCGGAGACGACGGCGAAGACCGACCAGTCCGGATCGAGGAAGACGTCGTAGCGGAGCTTGCCGTTGATGTTCTGCGCGTTGGCGTTCCACTCCCCGAAGGCGCCGTTCGCGTCGCGGAGCGAGGCGATGCCGTACGTGAACGCGAAGTCCATCGTGAAGAGGTGCACGTCGCGGCGCACGAGGAAGTGCGTGCCGCCCGCGAGCTGGAAGCTGCGCGTGTTGCCGTAGTTGAAGGTGCCGCCGAGCTGGACGTTCCAGACGGTGTCGTCGCTGTCGGGCGCCGGCGGCGCCACGGCCGTCTCGGTGAAGGCGCCGGTGGTCTGGGCCTCTGCGCTCGACGCGAGCAGTGGGGCGAAGCCGACGATGTGTAGGGCGAGGGCCATGGTGCCCAGCGCGGAGAAGTTCTTCTTGCTCACGATTCCTCCGAAGCGAGCCCTCCTCCCGAAGAGAAGGACGGTGTCGCGGGCCACGCAACGCAAGCAGCGTTCCGGGCGCCCGGTGCTAGGGCCAGGCAGCAGATCGGTCAAGAAAGGAACGATGCGGGGCTCCGAGCTTCGTGTGGAGCGACACACGCGACGCGCGGTACAACGGCGACGTGATGGACGTCGCCCGACTCGCCCCCCGCGGCCTCGCGCTCGCCGCGATCGGAGCCGTCTCCGCACCGAGCGCGATCGCGCGGGCGGGCAACGAGGAGGGCGTGCTGATCGGCAACGAGGCCGCGATGAGCGGAGGCACGGTGACGGCCGTGATCGACGACGGCACGGCGGTCTGGTTCAACCCCGCCGGCCTCGCGCACATCACACGCACGCAGCTCGATGCCTCCGGCAGCGCGACGCAGCTGCGCATCGCCGAGACGCCCGAGCTGCTCAGCTCCGCGAGCGGGGTGAGCGCGGACGGCGGCTACTACGAGCTCAACGGCATCCCTTCCGCGGTCACGGGGGCGCGTCAGCTGGAGCCCGGGCTCGTCGCCGCGTTCGGCATCTTCGTCCCGAGCCTCGTCGGTCACACCGATCGCGTGCGCCTCGAGGACAGCGCTGGCGGCGCGCCGACCACGTTCCAGCTCGTGCAGCAGGAGAACGTCCAGCAGTACTACGGCGGCGTGTCGATCGCGTACGCCGCGAGCCCCGACGTGCGCATCGGCGCCACCTTGTTCGGCCTGTACCGCCAGGCCAGCACCGTCTCGCAGTTCTTCGGAGGTCGCGGTGGGCCGGACGGCTTCGTCGACGGTGCCTCCGCGCTCAGCTCGCTCCAGAGCGCTGGCGTCGCCGTGTCCGTCGGCCTCCAGTGGGAGATGGTCGAGAACCTGGAGCTCGGCGTCTCGCTGCGCTCGCCGGCCCTGCAGCTCGGCGTGCTCCGCCGCTCGACCTTCACGGAGATCAGCGCGTCGTCGGACGTGGGTGTGATCTTCGAGCCGGGCGACGACATGGGCCTCGTGCCGCGCGTGGATCTCGTGACGCCGACGCAGCTCCGAGTCGGTCTCGTGTATCGCCTCGATCGCGGCTGGATCGGCGTCGACGCCGACGTCTCCCACGAGCTCTCCTCGCCCGAGCTCGGCATCGATCGCCGCTGGCTCGTCAACGTGCGCGTCGGTGGCCGCTACGAGATCGATCCGGGGGTCTCCATCGGTGCGGGCCTCTTCACGGACCTCTCCCCGATCCAGCGCATCCAGAACTACGGCGAGACCCGCGCGGACTTCCTCGGAGGCTCACTCGGCTTCGAGCTCCACACGCCGCACCGCATGGCCGAGGGTGAGCAGGCCCCCACCATCGTCTTCTCGCAGACGTTCGCGCTGCGCTACGCGCTCGGCATCGGCACGATCGGCGGGCTGCGCTTCGACACCACGCAGCCCGGCGCCACCGACGTGTCGATCAACGCGACGCGCACGACCGTGCACGAGCTCGCGCTCTACGTCGGCAGCGGTCTGGACTTCTGACGCGACCGGTCGATCAGTTCGGGGCGCCCGGCGTGCCCGAGCCGCTCGCCCAGTCCGAGGCCGGCGTGTCGCGATCGCATGCGTTCGGCGTACGCGCGAGGCTGCCCGCGCCGGTGTCGGCGCCGACCGAGGCGCTCTCGGCGATCGTCACGACGGTGCCGCCCGCGAGCGTCACCGAGCCGATGGTGCCTTCGTACATGGCCGCGTCGATCACGACGTTGCCCGGGCCCAGGAGCAGCACGCCATCGGGGCCGTTCTGCATGGCCTCCGGGAACGAGAGCGTCGCGCCGGCCACGGTGCTGCCCATCGCGGTCACGAGGAGGTAGCCGTTGCCCGGGAGCAGGCCGGTGAGCGACACGCGCCCGTACTCCGTCGCGCCTGCGGCGAGGCCGTTCACGGCGACGAGCACCATGCCGGCGAGATCGATCGGGCTGGCCGTGGGGTTGTGGATCTCGACGTACTCGGCCGAGTCGGCGCCGGGCTGGTCGTAGTCGAGCTCGTTGATCACGAGGTGCGTCGCGGGCGTGCAGCCACTGGGGCAGCTCATCACCGTGATCTCGGAGGCCTGCCAGACGGAAGGCTGCGCGGCCGTCGTGAAGCGCCAGAGCGGCGTACCGGTCAGTCGCACCTGGCAGCCCGCGACGAGCCCGAGGCTCGTGGCCACGTCGATCGGGAGGCGCAGGCGCTGATCCGCGGTCGCGGTGGGAACGCCCGCGGTCGTGATCTGGAAGGACGTGAAGCCCATGCCGGCCGCCATCGAGGCGGAGGCGAGCGTCGCGTTCATCGAGACGATCTCGCTCTCGTACGCGTCGATCATCGCGGGGAGCGCCACCGCGCCGACGTCCTGCGCCGTGATCGCGCCCGTGCCCGTCACGCTCCAGCCCGTGATGCCGGTGACGCGGTGCTGATCACCGGTGCCGCCCGAGGTCGTGGTGTCGGCCGTGGCCGTGACGTCGAACGAGACGACGTCGCCCACGCGCGGCGCGGTGGGGAACGAGGTGGTGTCGTCGGGGCTGATGGCGAGGAAGAGCGCAGGGCCCGCAGCGCCGGGGCACTGCACGAAGACGCCGCGCGGATCGGTCGCGCCGACGGGCAGGACGGGCATCACGTAGCTCACGACGGCGCCGCGCACGGGGTACGCCGGCGCGAGCGTGCCGTTGGTCGCGCGGACCGCGGCGATCTGATCGCACGGCGTCGTCGCGAAGGCCGCGTCGCGCGCCGCGAACGCATCCGGGCTGAACGCGTCGGCCATCGGGCTGAACGCATCGATCGGGCTGAACGCGTCGGCCATCGGCACGAACGCATCGGGCATCGCCGCGTCGGTCATCGGCGGCACGAACGCGTCGGGCATCACCATCATCCCCGCGTCGATGGAGGCGTCCGCGCCTGGCTCGACGAAGGCGTCGTCGCGCACGACGAGCGCGTCGATCGGAGGCGTGCCCGCGTCCGTGCGACTGCGCGGCGGATCGCAGGCGGCGAGAGAGGCGACAGAGAGCACGGTGAGCGCGAGGGTCTTGTTCATGGCAGCTCCGACGGGGCCGAGATCTGCCACGCGCCCGCGCCGCGTCGAGCCTGGTCGGTGCGAGCCCCCGCGTGCATGCTCCCGCGATGCACGAGGAGCTGGATTGCCTCACCTGCGGCGCGTGCTGCCGCACGGGTCACGACGGCCGCATCCTCGTGCCCGCCGAGGATCTCGTGCGCTGGAAGCGCCTCGGTCGCGCGGATCTCACCGAGCTGCTCCAGCCGGGTCACTTCGGAGAGATGGCCTTCGCCACGCGCCCCGACGGAGCGTGCGTGCACCTCGGGACGCCGCAGTCGGCGAATGCGTGCGCGATCTACGAGATCCGCGGCACGACCTGCCGCGAATTCGAGCGCGGCTCGTGGCAGTGCCTCGAGTTCCGGCGCGATCTGGGCATCGATCCGCCCCTCTGACGTACGCTGGGTGCTGCCGTGCACGCTGCACCCTACGGCCACATCAAGGGCTCCGCGATCCGCGAGCTCGTCGTCTGGTACGAGCGCAAGCACGATCCGACGCTCTTGCGCGCGCTCGCGCGGGCCATGCCGCCCGAGCTCGAGGCGGACCTCGATCCGGACAAGCCCGGTCTCGGCATCCTCGCGAGCCGCTGGTACGACGCGCGCGTCGTGCATCTGCTGCTCGACGCGACGGTCGCGAAGCACCCACCCGATCAGCGCGACGCGCTCCTGCGCGAGGGTCTGCGCGAGGTCGTCCGCGGCGCGGCCCGCGGGATGTACGCGTTCGTCATCCAGCAGATCGCCTCGCCCGAGCTCTACGCGCGGAACATCCAGCGCTTCTGGAGCCTCCTCCAGGACACGGGCGATCGGCGCATCGATCTCGTCGGACCGCACGAGGCCATCTCGATCACCCAGCACTGGCGTGGCCACCATCCGATCGCGTGTCGCGTGAACCAGCACATGATGGCGACGCTGCTCGAGATCATGGGCAAGCGCGAGGTCACGTTCGCCAAGGAGCGCTGCGTGTCCGACCGTGCCGTGGACTGTCGCTACCGCTTCACTTGGTCGGGCTGACGCGCTCGACGCGCTCGGGCCTCGTGCTAGCTCCGGTCGGTAGAGAGGAGGAAGCGCCATGAAGCCCACGACATCGATCGACTCGCTCGTGCCGCGCTCCTCGCGCTCCTCGCGCTCCTCCGCACCGCCCGCGCCGATCCGGCGCCGCGGTGACGAGCCGCCGGATCCGGGCTGAGCGTTCACCCTACCCCCGGCGCGGCGGACCACGTGCCCGCCGAGCCAGCCGCCAGCGCACCGACTCCGACACGCCACGACGCACGGCGTCGTCCGGTCTCGCGAGGTGGCGCGTCTCACCCCGACCCCTCTCCCCTTTCTTTCCGAGGTCGTCATGTCCTCCGGTTCGTCTCTCGATCCGCGCACCCCTCGCGCGCTGCCCTGGGCCGAGCGCCCCCTGCGCGAGCTCGTGCATCTCGCGTGGCCGATCACCGTCTCGCTCCTGTCGTTCGGTGTGATGACCTTCGTCGACACGCTCTTCGTGTCGAGCATCGGCACCGCGGCGCTCGCCGGCGTCGGCCTCGCGGGCGTCGCGACGTTCGCGCTCTACTGCTTCTCGATGGGTCTCTTGCGCGGAGTGAAGGTCCTCGCGTCGCAGGCCATCGGCGCCGGGCAGCGCACCGATCTCGGTTCGTACCTCGGCGCGGGCCTGGTCGTGGCCCTCGTGCTCGGCGTGCTCACGATCGGCGTCGGCGAGATCGTCGCGCACTACCTGCCGCTGCTCGCCGCGAGCGACGAGGCGGGCGAGGCGGCACAGGCCTACTTGCGGCTGCGCGTGCTCGGCGCGCCGATGATCCTCTCGTTCGTCGCGATCCGAGAGCTCCGCTATGGCGAGAGCGACACGCGATCGCCGATGGTCGCAGGGGTCTTCGGCAACGCGGTGAACATCGCGTTCAACTACCTCTTCGTGATCGTGCTCGGCTGGGGTGTGCGCGGCAGCGCGTACGCCACCTTGCTCGGGCACGCGGTCGAGCTCGTGGTGGTGATCTACGCGCAGTCGCGCGTGGGCTTCGCGCTGCGCGGCACACGCCTCTCGCACGTGCTCGAGCTCGTCGAGGTCGGGGTGCCCACGGGCATCCAGTTCCTCCTCGAGATGGGCAGCTTCTCGCTCCTCACCGTGATCGTCTCGACGCTCGGTGAGGTCCAGATGGCCGCACACCACATCGCGATCCAGGTGATCCACTTCTCGTTCTTGCCGACCGTCGCGCTCGCGGAAGCGGGCTCGGTGCTCGCGGGACAAGCGGTGGGCGCGGACCGCGACGGACTCGTGAAGGTCGTCGCGCGCAACGCGCTCGCGGCCTCCACGATCTACACGGGCGCCTGGACGGTCGGCCTCGTGCTCGCGGGACCGCACCTCGTGTCGCTCTTCACGCGAGAGCCCGAGCTCTCGGGCGTGGCGCTCGTGCTCCTGCACGTGGCGGCGGTCTTCCAGATCGCCGACGGCGCGGCCACCGTCGCGCGCGGCGTGCTGCGCGGTGCAGGCGACGCGAAGGTGCCTGCGCAGCTCGGCGTGCTCTGCGCGTGGGTGTTCACCCCGCCGCTCGCGTGGGGCCTGGGCCGAGTGCTCGGGCTCGGCGCGCTCGGCGGGTGGATCGGCCTCTCGCTCGAGATCGTCACGCTGGCGGCGCTCTGCTGGTACCGCCTCGAGCGCGATCGCTGGATGCCGCTGGCTGCCGCGTCGCGCGAGCGCCTCCGCACCGAGCTCACGCTCGACGAGGACGCGAACGGCGACGCGACCGTCTCCTGGAGCTGACCGCCGTTCTCCTCGAGCGGATCGCGCGGGCCGAGGCGTGCGGTGCGACCTCGTCGGGTCGCGCGCTCACTCGGCGAAGGGATCGATGAAGCCGTCGTCGATGCGGATCGGGGCCATGCCCGGAGCCTCCATCGACGACGGCGGCGTCTCGGGCTCCTCACGCGGGCCCGGGGCGAGGGGGGTGCGCGGAGGGCGTGGCGGCGGCGACGTCGTGGGTGGCGGCGAGGTCGTGGGGATCGACGTCGTCGGAATCGACGGCTGAGGCAGTGGCGGCGCCGTGATCGGCGGCGAGGGTGGCGTCGTCGCGGGCGGCGCGGGAGCCGGCGGCGGCGTGCTCGACACGGGCGGTGTCGTCTCGAGCGGGCTCGTCGCCGGGGGCGAGGTGGTGTCCCCCGGCACCCCCGCGCTCCGACCGAGCCACGTGGCGATCGCCGCGATGACCACGACGATCGCGACGACGACCACGACACCGACGATGCGTGCGTCGTGCATGGGCGTCGGTGTCGTCGCATGAGCGGGCGCCACGCGTCGGGCGTTCTTGGGTGTGGCCACCGTCGCCACCGAGGACGGATGCGCGATGGGCGGCACCACCCGCGCCTTGGTCTCGGCCTCGTGATGCGAGACGGCCGGCGCCCCCTCGCGCACGAGCATCGTCGAGAGCGCACGTCCGTCGAGCGCGAGCAGCGCGTCACGCATCACGCCGGCGTCGTCGAAGCGCCTCGTGCGCTCGCGCGCCATCGCGCGCTCCACCACCGCGACGAGCCGCGGATCGACGTCGCGTGCGCGCACCGAGAGCGGCACGGGCGGTCCTTCGAGGATCGCTCCGACGACGCGCTGTGGCGTGTCCGCGTCGTACGGCAGCGTGCCCGCGAGCATCTGGTACATCGTCGCGCCCATCGCGTAGACGTCCGTGCGCGCGTCGACGTCCTCGAGCTCGACCTGCTCGGGCGCCATGTAGTGCGGGGTGCCGATGATCACGCCGCGCTCGGTGAGGCGCTTCTCGCTGCCCTCGCGCAGCTTCACGATCCCGAAGTCGAGGAGCTTCGCGAGCCGCTGTCCGTTGGCGAGCGGCACGAGGTGGATGTTCTCGGGCTTGAGGTCGCGATGGACCACGCCGGCACGGTGCGCGGTCGCGAGCGCATCGAGCACCTGGAGCGCGACGTCGGTCACCTCGGCCGAAGGGAGCCTGCCCTTGCGCGTGAGGCGGCGCGCGAGCGACTCGCCCGCGAGAAGCTCCATGACGAGATAGGCACCTCGCCCCGGCACCCTGCCGAAGTCGCTCACGGCGACGATGTTCGGGTGCCCGAGCCGCGCGGCCGTCCTGGCCTCTCGCTCGAGTCGATCGATCGCGTCGTCGCTGATCGGGCCCTGCGACTTGAGCACCTTGAGCGCCACGGGGCGATCGAGCGCGCGATCGCGGGCTTCGTAGACGATGCCCATGCCGCCGGCGCCGATGCGCCGCACGAGGCGATAGCGCTCGATGAGCGACTCGAGCTCGCGATCCTGCGCGTCGAGTTCGAGGATCGTGTCGCTCGAGCTCGTCGCCGACGGAGGCGTGTCGAGGGCTCGGACCGGCGGCTCGACGAGCACGTCGAGCGTGGGGACGGGCGCCGCAGGCAACGCGCGAGCGAGCGCCGGGCCGATGCCGTCGAGGTGTGTCGCCTTCGTGTCGGGCGGCGGCGGCCGCGAGGTCGGGCGCACCTCGATCGTCGCGAGCTTGCTCGCATCGGCGGCGTGCCGTCGCACCGCGGGATCGCGATCGAGCAGCGCCTGGATGCGCTCGGCGAGCGCCGGATCGAGGTCGGGTCGGCGCGGCGCGAGCCGTGGCACGGGCGCGGTGAGCACCTGCGCCATGATGATCGTCGGCGTGTCGCCGGTGAACGGAGGCGAGCCCGTGAGCGCCTCGTAGAGCGTCGCGCCGACGGCGTAGAAGTCGGTCTCGGGCGTCGCCTCGGCCCCCTGGTAGCGCTCGGGCGCGAGGTAGCCGGGAGAGCCCACGATCATGCCTCGGCCCGTGAGCGCGGCACCGAGCTCGAGCAGCTTCGCGAGGCCGAAGTCGATGAGCTTCGTGATGCGATCGCCGCCGGGCATCTCGGCCACGAAGACGTTCGACGGCTTGATGTCGCGGTGCACCATGCGCCGGGCCTCGAGCGCGCGCAGCGCTCCGAGGAGGTCCTCGAGGATCCGCGCCGCCTCGACGCCGCTCAGGAATCGCTTGGCCGCGACGCGCTCACCGAGCGTCTCGCCGACGAGTCGCTCCATCACCACGAAGTGCTCTCCGCCGGCGCAGCGACCCGCATCGAGGATGTGGAGGAGACACGGATGCGTGACGGCAGCGCCGATCTGGGCCTCGTTCGCGAAGCGCGCGACGTCGGTCGGGTCGGAGCCGAGCAGGACCTTGATCGCGACGTCCCGGTGCAGCTCGAGATCGTGCGCCTCGAGCACGGCGCCGAAGGCACCACGGCCGATCAACGCACCGGCGCGGTAGCGCGGCGGCAGCGCGATCGGGGGCAGAGAGCCGTGCTCGCTCACGCGCCCAACGTACACGAGGCCTCCCCCCGCTGGGTACGGGGAGAGGTGTGCCTGCCTCACTCGCAGCGTGGGACGAGCAGCTGCACGGGTGCGGACGCGCCCTCGGTGATCGACACGATCGACCCGTCGGGCCGGAACGCGATCGCCTCGCCCTGCGGCTCGTGCAGGCGCGGCAGGCGCACGGGGGCCTCACGCAGCGCGGCGGGCCAGTCACGCGCCTCGTCGCGCGTGAACAGGAGCACGTCGCGGTAGGTGCGCACGGCGAGTCTCGTGCCCGAGGCATCGAGGCTCGAGGCCGTGATCGCGTCGCCGAGATCACGCGCCGGGTAGAAGGGGCCGAGGGCCTCGAGGATCTCCACGTCGTCGGCAGAGAGCGGCGCGCGCGCGACGAAGAGCGGCGCCGCGCCCGACGCGACCTTGCCGAGCACGTAGAGATCGCCGCTCGCAGGCTCGACGAAGAACGCCTCCGCATCGACGGGATCGGAGGGATAGCGGAGCTCGAAGCGCTCGACGGGCTCGAGGGTCACGGCAGCACGCGAGGTCGCGCGCGGCGGCTCCGCGACACGAAGCACGCGAATCGAGGGGCGCGGCGTACGGCCGGCGCGCGCGTCGTTGTCCCCGATGTCGGCGAGGTAGATCGCATCGCGGCCATCGCGGCCGGGCCCGAGCGCGATCTCCTCGAGATCGAACGCCGGCTCCTGCCCGAGCGCGTACTCCGCGAGCACCTCACCGCTGCCGCGGATCGCGAAGAAGCGCGCGTGAGGCTCGCCCGAGTCGTTGTGGACGTAGAGGACGTCGTCGTGCACCCGGCTCGCCGCGAGCCCGGAGATCTCGGCGAGGATCGGCTCGGCGACGGTGCCGATCACCGTCGGTCCTTCGTAGCGATCACAAGGTGGGTGGACCGCGGCGGGGGGCTCGCGGGAAGCCTCGCCCGGCACGTCGTCGCGGGTGCTCAAAGGGCCCTCGCGACGAGGCCGTGCCGCGACCTCGGGCTCGCCCGCAGCGGCTCCGCAGCCGGCGAGCACGAGCGCGACGACGATGGGCCGAGCGCCCCGCACGATCAGGGCGTGATCCCCGCGGCGCGCGCGGCGCGGTGCTCGACCATGAGACAGCGGTCCTGCACCACGTCGATGCCCGCGGCCGACAGACGCTCGGCGAGCGCGTCGTGCCGGATGCCGCTCTGGAGCCACACGACCGCTGGCTTCTTGGCGATCAGGTCGGCTTCGTGCGCCTCGAGATCCTCCGCGCGGCGGAAGACGTCCACGATGTCGAGCGGGCCCTCGATCGCGGTGAGGCTGCGGACGACGGGACGGCCGAGGATCTCGGTCACCTCGGGGTAGTAGACCGGCACGGGCACGACCTCGACGCCCGTGCGCACGAGGTGCTCGGGCACGTAGAACGAGGGCTGCAGCGCTTGCTTCTCGGTCTTGATGCCGAGCACGGCCACGCGACGCGCACGGCCCGCGATGTGCCGGATCGATTCGACGTCGGTGATGATCATGCTCCGAGCATGGCACGCCGACCCACCCACGTCGGCCCGCCCGTTCGTCGGGTCGCCCGCGGCGTCCGATCAGCGGCTGCAGCCGTCGCACGGCTGGATGTTCGGGCGACCGTCTGCCGTGCGCAGATCCGTGATGGTGCAGCCCGCCCCCGCGATCGTGACGTCGGCCACGCGCCAGAGGTCGTTCGAGCTCGAGTCGATGAAGACGGGTCCGAAGGTCTGCCGCGGCTCCGTCGTCGAGCCGCCGCAGTAGATGCGCACGGTCGTGTTCGCGGCGCCGCGGAACGCGTCGATGGCGACGCGGTAGGTCCCGTCGGCGGGGCTCTCGATGTTGATGTTCTCGGGGCCGAAGCCGTCGGTGTCGTCGATGTCGAGCGACGGGTCGTCCTCCGCGCCACCCGGCGGCCAGCTGAGGCCCCCACGCTGACAGTTGCCGTAGTAGCAGTCGTCGTCGGTGAACCACGTCACGCCGTCGGGGCGCATGAGGTGCGTGTCCATGTCGGTGCCGTCGGTGTTCCAGAACACCTCGACGCGCAGGCCTTCGGTCGCGATCGCGCGCACGAGCGTGGTGCAGGTGGCGACGTTGCCGTCGTCGTCGCGCACGAAGAGCTCGAGTGTGTACTCACCGGCGAGCAGCGGTCGGAAGGTCGCGCGCGCGGAATTCGCGGGCGAAGGAGGCTCGGAGGCCGCCCCGACGGGCTCGGAGCGGAGCGTCCAGCCCGAGGCGACGATCATCCCGTCGTCGACCCCACTGCCCTCCACCGTGATCGTCGCGAGCGGTCGCGTGTCGATCGTCGCGGGGCAGATCGCGTCGGGCGGCGTCGGCTCGGCGATCACGGTGACCTCGCAGCTCGCGCTCTCACCCAGGGCATCGGTCGCCGTGAAGCGCAGCACGTACTCGCCGCGCCTGTCGGGCGTGAAGGTCGTCGAGAGCTGATCGACGGGCGCGAGGGTCGCGCTCGACGAAGGCGGCCGCGAGATCATCTCCCAGCGCACCGACGCGAGGTCGTCGTCCATCGCGGTCGCGCTCACCGTGACCGGCTGGCGCGTGCGCGCCGCGACCGCGCCACCACACGAGACGACCGGAGGCGCGGTGATGCGGATGCGCACCTCGCACATGTCCTCGCCAGACGCGTTGCTCGCGCGCAGCACGTACGTGTAGAGGCCCGGCACCGACGCCGTGACCTCGACGACGGCGCCGGCACCACCGAGCACGCGGATCTCCGCCATCGACGGACCCGCCGTCTGCATCCACGACGCGGTGACCTCGCCCGCGGGATCGAACGCGTCGCCCTCGAGGAGAACGGGCTCACCCGCGGCTGCGACGTACTCCTCCTCGGGCGGGCACACGGCCACGACGCCGCCGCGCGCCTCGAGACGCACCGAGCACGTGCCGACGTTGCCCGCGTCGTCGCGCACCTCGAACTCGAGCACGTAGTCGCCTGCGAGCGGCGCGGTCACGCCGACCTCGGCGCCGCTCGGCGGCACCGACATCATCGCGCCCGAAGGCTCCTCCACGACGCGCCAGCCCTCGCTGACGATCGTTCCGCTCGCGTCCACGCTCGCGCGCACGATGACGGGGCGACCGACGGCGACGCGTCGGACCGGGCGACCGCAGTCGACCTCGAGCGTCGCCACGAACGCATCGGCCGCGCCGGCGTCTGGCCGCGGCGTCGGCGTGAAGAGCGCGCCCTTGGACCCACAGCCGACCACGAGCACGGCGAGCCCGAGGACGACAGAGAGCCCGCGCGCGAGCGAGAGGGCGGAAGGCGAAGTCGAAGCGGCACGGGCTGGCATGGTGCGACGGTAGCAGGCCAGCCGCGTGCCATCGCGAAACCCGAGGGTTCCTTCGTGATCCGGCCGTCAGAACTCGTCGTCGTAGATCGGCACGCCGCCGGCGCGAATGCGGGTCACACCGTCGTCGTCGTCCATGTCCGCCGGTCCCATCTCCGTCGGCGCCGTGGCGGCCATGCTCGTCGTGTGGCCGGCCCGCGGACCGCGACCGCGATGGGCCTGCCGCGTGCCGTCGTCGTCGTCGTCGACGTCCGTCGCCACCTCGGCCACGCCCGCGTCCGCGTCGAGCAGCGGCGTCGTCGCCACGCTGCTCGACGTGGGCGGCGGCGTGCCGACGGTGCTCGAGGGCGGCGCGAGCGGCGTGATGATCGGCTCGGGCGCTGGACGCGACGCCACCCAGACGATGCCCGCCGTGAGCGTCGAGCTGAGGACGACGAGGCCCACGCCGAGGCCGACCCAGCGAAGCGTGCTCGAGCGCGCCTCGGTCGGTGTCGCGCCCGCGAAGGCGACGCCCCCGGGCCCCGAGGGCGCCGAGATCCGCGGCTCGCTCACCTCGTGGTCGATCGCATAGCGCGCGCCGGGCGCGCTGATCGTCATGGTGCGGAGGATCTCGCTCCGCGCGAGATCGCTCTTCTTCTCGAGGTGCCGCACGTTCACGCCGGTGACCGTGTCGGGCAGCGTCAGGCGCCGGAGCTCGATGTGCTCACCGAGCACCGCGCGCACGACCTCACCGAGTCGCTCCTCTCCGACCGTCGCGGCCGCGGGATACGCCTCCTGCAGCTGGTTGCGGAAGTCCCTGGCCGTGCGCGGCCGCTGGTCGCGATCGCGCGAGAGCGCACCGAGGATCACGCGGTCGAGCGCCGGCGGCAGCTCGGGGCTGAGCGCGCTCGGCGGCAGGATGTGCGGGTTGCGCACCTCGTCGAGCAGCGCGAGGTCGTTCGTGCCCTTGAACATCCGCTGCATCGTCAGCATCTCCCAGAGGACGATGGCGAGCGCGTAGATGTCGGTGCGGCGATCGATCGGCTGCCCGAACGCCTGCTCGGGCGACATGTAGCGGACCTTGCCCTTGAGTGAGCCGGTCTCGGTGCGGCGCCCCTGGCCCGCGGCCTTGGCGATGCCGAAGTCGATGAGCTTCACGTGCCCCGTCGCGGAGAGCAGCACGTTCTGCGGGCTCACGTCGCGGTGCACGACGCCGAGCCGCTGCCCCTTCTCGTCCACGAGCTCGTGCGCCGCATCGAGCCCATCGGCGACCTTCATCGCGATGTTCACCGCGAGCTCCGGCGAGAGCCGACGGTCTTGACGCGCCAGCGCCCCGAGCATCGTGGAGAGCGCGCTGCCGTGCACGTACTCCATCACGAGGAAGTAGGTCCCGTTCTGCTCGCCGAGCTCCTCGACGTGCACGACGTTCGGGTGCTGGATCCGCGCCGAGAGCAGCGCCTCGTCCACGAACATCCGGATGAACGAGGGATCCTCGGCGAGGTGCGGATGGACCACCTTCACCGCCACGTGTCGCGAGAAGCCGGCCGCGCCCGAGCGACGCGCGAGGAACAGCGTCGCCATGCCGCCCGCCTTGAGGCGCGCGACGATCTCGTAGTCGCGAATGCGGCTCCCGACGTCGATGGCGATGCGGGGAGCTTACTCGATCGACGCGGCGGTCGCGGGCTCCGCCATCGCGATCACTGCTACCGTGCGCCCATGCGGGTTCTCGTCACGGTGCTGCTCCTCGGCCTCGTCACCGCGCCGTCGCTCGCGCGAGCACAGCTCGGCACCGAGTCGGTCGGCATGAACACGCACGTGCCGAGCGACGACGTGCTCGACGCGTGCGTGGACCTCGGTGTCCGGTGGGTCCGTGTCGATGCGAACTGGCGTGACATCCACCGCGGGCCCGGAGACTTCGACTTCGGGGAGATGGAGCGCGTCGCCCGCGCCGCCCAGATGCGGGGCCTCCGCGTGTACGTGACGCTCGCGTACACGCCCGACTGGGTGCCGCGCGTCTCACGCACGCGGTCGGACGGCTACGGCGGCAACGACGAGCCCCTCGGGTCGAGCGAGTGGGTCGCGTTCGTCGACGCGATCGTGCGGCGCCTGAGGCCGCTCGGCGTCACGCACTTCGGCCTCTGGAACGAGGCGAACCTCGACGGCTTCTGGGAAGAGGCAGCGGGTCTCGATGCGTGGATCGACAAGATCGTCCTGCCCGGCGCGGAGGCCGTGCGCGCCGCTTGCGCGGACTGTCGCGTGCTCGGGCCCGAGCTCGCGAACGTCGGCGAGAGCGACGTCGCGCTCGACGCGATCCTCTCTCGCACGGCGAGCACCTGGGACATCGTCACGCACCACATCTACCAGGGCCTCGAGACGAGCGGCGGCGCGGACTCGTTCCGCAATGCCCTCGAGCGACGGCGATCGCCGCTGACGCGCGCGAGCCTGCGCGAGGTGCTCGATCTCCACGGCATCGAGCGCGAGGTGTGGATCACCGAGACCGGCTACCGCGCCGAGCCCGCGGGAGACGCGGCCGAAGAAGAAGCGCAGCGCGCCTACGTGACCGGCGTGCTCGGGCTGCAGCTCAGCGTGGGCTGGTGGACCAACACCTTCTTCTACGAGATCTACGACTGCGGCGTGGATCAGCCGGGCTGCGACATCGACGGCTTCGGCCTCTTGCGCCCGAGCCGCCCGATCCCCGGCGGCCCGCGGAGCTGGCCGGGGGACTATCGGCAGAAGCCTGCGTTCGTCGCGATGCGGGAGGTGCTCGACGCGCAGCCCGCGCTCCTCGGTGAAGGGCCGGTGCGCGCGTGCGGCAACGGCACCGACGACGACGGCGATGGCCGCATCGATCTCCGGGATCGCGGCTGCTTCAGCCAGATCGACGACTCCGAGACGGGCGATCCCGCGCGCCGCGAGCTCGTCGCCCTGCGCAACCCTACGGCCATCACGGTGGACGGCCAGCTCGGCGAGTGGAGCGCGGACGGCACAGTGACGCTCGGCGTGGACGACTGGTTCGGCTCCGCGATCGGCACCTTCGGTCCGGTCATCGCCTCGGACCTCGGCGCCGAGCTGCTCGCGCGGTGGGAGGGCGACACGCTCTATGTCGCCGTGCGCGTGAGCGACGCCGACCACGTGGCGAGCGAGCCCAACACACGCCTCTACCTCGACGACTCGGTGCAGCTCGCGTTCGATCCCGCGGCCACCGGCGGCCGCGGCTACGACGCCGACGACGAGGAGTGGGGCTGCCTCGCGCGCGACGGCGGCACCGAGCGCTTCGCGGGCGATGGCGAGGGCGTGGTGTGCGTCGCGCGGCGCGAGGGGCGCATCACGAGCTACGAGCTCGCGGTCCCGCGCGCTTCGATCCCCGAGAGCACCTTCGCGACCGGCGAGCGTCTTCGCTTCTCGATGCTCGTCAACGAAGACGACGGCGGCATCACGCGCGACGGAACGGGCCGCGAGGGCTGGCTCGAGCTCACGCGCAGCCTCGGCGCGTTCAAGGATCCCGAGAGCTTCGCGGAGATCGTGTTCTCGGATCGCACGGCCGCGATGGACGTGGACGCAGGCCGCCCCAGCGACCCGGACGCGTCGGTCCCCGACGGCGTCGACGCAGGCCTCCGCACGACGCCCTCCGATCCCGGCTGCGCATGCCGGCTCTCGCACCACGCCACGCCGACTCGCCCACTCGCACTCCTGGTGCTCGTGCTCGCCCTCCTCGTGAGCCGCTCGACCCGCGCCCGCACGAGAGCGTCTCGCCACCGAGGCTGATGCCGAACTGGCGGAATCCGCCGCCAGGCCTCCGCCGATACGCCAGCCGAAGGCCGAATTCTCCACGTTTCGTGCGCCCGAGAGCCGGACGGTTCTTGCAGGTCGGGCTCCGCACGCCGTTCACGCCATGGAGGCGTGGGCGCGCACGGAGCTCGACGATGATGGGACACCAGATCCGCCACTACCAACCTGCCGTCTACGCCTACGAGATCATCGGCAAGTGCTGTGGGGACGAGATGCTCATGCGACCGAGCCCGATGGCCATTGCGCTCATCGCGCTCGCGCTCGCCAAGGCCTGCGAGAAGCACCCTCGCATCCGCGTCATCGCGTTCACCTTCCTCTCGAATCACTACCACATGGTCGTCGAGAT